>JASGFY010000067.1:0-16380 GCA_047605265.1 Solimonas sp. | reverse complement strand
TGCGGTGCAGGACGGCGCGGCCGTGCCGCCGCGCATCGCCGGCTGGCCGACCGCGGCGGGGCGCGCATAGGCCGCATCGAAGGACTGGCGGCCCTTCGACACGGGCGGCTGTCCGGAAAAAAGCCTCGGGGAGAACCCCTCTCCCGCCGGGAGAGGGGCGGGGGCTGAGGGTTTCTCAGGCCCAATTGCCGTGATTGCCGTGCATGGGTTTCCTTCGGGTTCCGGGACGCCCTCTTCCGCCCTTGCGGGGGATCCTTCGTCAAGCTCAGGACAGGCGCTTCTCGCGAACGGAGAAGGATCAAGATTTCAGTCGCCGGTCCCCCGGCAACGGACCCGTACGAAGCGACGCCATTCGGTGACGAAAGGCGAAGTCGCCGCTCGCACAATCGAGGAGCCGCGCGGGGCGGATCGCCGACGTCGCCTGTTCGGACCGATCCGGCATAATCTTATAACCGTCTGCCGCATCGCCATGATTCTCTCGAACCGCTACAACTTCCTGTACGTGCACATCGCCAAGACCGGCGGCACCAGTGTGCGCGCGGCGCTGAAATCGCTGCAGTGGAAGGATCCGTACTACATCGCGCAGTTCATCTGCTCGCGGATGTCGCACCTGACCGACCACCGCATCGCCGCCAAGCTGCCGCGCCACGCCAAGATCATCGCCGCGCGGGAGATGCTGCCGTACGAGTTTTTCGACAGCCTGTTCAAGTTCGCCTTCGTGCGCAATCCCTGGGATCTGCAGGTCAGCTCGTACCATCATCTGAAGCGCGAGCGCCCGCACCTGCTCGAAGGGCATGAGAGCTTCGAGGACTTCACGCGCTGGAAGCTCGACCCCGAGCGGCCGTACCAGTACCACATGGATACGGCGACCACCGTGCAGACCGATTATCTCGTCGACCTGCACGGCAGGGTGCTGACGGATTTCCTCGGCCGTTATGAGAACCTGCAGGACGACTTTGACACGATCTGCAAGCGCATCGGCGTGCCGACGCCGCAGCTGCCGCACAAGCGTCAGGCGACCGACCGCGAGCAGGATTACCGCAGCTACTACAGCGACGATCTCGCCGAACTGGTCGGCCGCACCTTCAAGCGCGACGTCGACGTGCTCGGCTATCGCTTCGATCCGCAATAGAGGCCGGCCATGTGCGGAATCGCCGGCATGGTGCGGCGCGACGGCGCCGTCGCGGACGAGGCGCTGCTGCGCATGGCCGGCCGCCTCGCGCATCGCGGCCCCGAGGACAGCGGTACGTACGTCTCCGGCAGCTTCGGCATCGCGCATACGCGGCTGGCGATCATCGACATCGCCGGCGGCCATCAGCCGCTGTTCGACCGCGAGCGGCGCTACGCGCTGGTCTGCAACGGCGAAATCTACAACTTCGTCGAACTGCGGGCCGAGCTCGAGGCGCTCGGCCGGCGCTTCGTCAGCGGCTCGGACAGCGAGGTCGCCCTGCAGGGTTTCGCGCAGTGGGGGCCGGCGAGCTTCGCGCGCCTGCGCGGCATGTACGCGTATGCCCTGTACGACCACGCGCGGCGCGAGCTGTGGCTGGTGCGCGACCGCGTCGGCATCAAGCCGCTGTACGTCGCGCCGCTCGGCGATCGCGTGCTCTATGCCAGCGAGCTGAAGGCGCTGCTGCCGCTGCTGCCGCGTCGCGATCTCGACGCGGCGGCGCTGGCGCAGTTTTTCGAGAACCAGTATTCGACCGGCGCCGACACGGTGATCCGCGGCGTGCGCCGCGTGCCGCCGGGCACGGCGCTGAAGATCACGGCCGAGCTGAAGATCGAGACGCATCGCTACTGGACGGCGCGCGACGTCGCCGCGCCGCGCGCGCGCTGTTTTGAGGACGCCGTCGCCGAATGGGAGCCGCTGTTCGAGCAGGTGATGCGCGAGCACATGCGCTCGGACGTGCCCTATGGCGTGTTCCTCTCCGGCGGCGTCGATTCGGCCGTGCTGCTGGCGCAGCTCAAGCGCCTGCATCCGCAGCCGATCAAGGCGTATTCGATTGGCTGGCGCGATACGGCGGAAGGCGACGAGATCGAGCCGGCATCGCGCATCGCGCGCGAGTTGGGCGCCGAGCACCGCGTGATCCGCCTCGATTCGCGCGAGGTGCTGTACCGCCTGCCGCGCGCGGCCTGGGCGGCGGACGATCTGATGCGCGACTACGCCTGCCTGCCGACGCTGGCGCTGGCCGAGGCCGCCGGCCGCGAGCTGAAGGTCGTGTTCAGCGGCGAGGGCGGCGACGAGGCTTTCGCCGGCTACGGGCGCTATCGCCCCGATTTCTTCGAGCGCACGTTCAAGGCGCTGCGCCATCCGGGCAGCGGCGGCTTCCGCGTGCGCGGCGAACTCGATCCGCGCTGGGTACGGCGCCTGTTCCGGCCGGCGCTGCAGGCGGCGCTGAAGCGGCACCGCGAGCAGGTCGTCGCCGCCTGGCGGGAAACGCCGAAGTCGTGGACGGACCTGCAGCGCCGCCAGTACGTCGACCTGCAGACCAACCTGCCGGACGATCTGCTGGTCAAGGCCGACCGCATGCTGATGGCGTACAGCGTCGAAGGCCGCGTGCCGTTCCTCGACCATCGCGTCATCGAGTTCGGCCTCGGCCTGCCGGACGAGCTGAAGATTTCGTCGCGCGCCGGCAAGATTTTCGTCAAGCGCTGGGCCGAGTCGTTCATTCCGCGCGAGCACCTGTGGCAGCACAAGCGCGGCTTCCACGTGCCGGTCGGCGAGTGGCTGCGCGGGCCGTTCCTCGACGCGCTGGCGCGGCGCCTGCCGGACAGCGAGGCGATCGACGCCTGGTGCGAGCCGGACGCCGTGCGCGCGCTGCTCGCGCGTCAGCAGGCGCGCGGCGACGTGACGCGCGAGGTCTGGAGTCTGCTGCAGTTCGCGATCTGGCACCGCCTGTTCATTAGCGGCGGCGGCCGCGTGCCGGGCAGCGAGGAGGACCCGCTCGCATGGCTCTAGCAGTGCCGCCGCGCGTCGCGTTCTTCCTCGCGACGTCCGGCCCGGCGGCGTCGACCGCCTGATGCGTAATCTGATTCCCGCCGTGGCGCGGCGCGGCTACGCCGTCGACCAGCTCAGGGTGCGCGGGCATGGTCCCGACCTCGGCGACGCGCACGTGCTGTCGAGCCTCCCCGGCGTCGTGCGCCATCTGCTGCGCCGCGCGCGGCCGGCGGTGTTGTTGTCCGACAAGGGCCGGGTCAACCACGCGGCGGTGTTCGCGCGCGCTGGCCGGCGCCGGCACGCGGCTGGTGCCGCGCTCGGGCACGACGATCTCGCCGCGTTCACGCGGCTGCCGCGCGATCTGGTGCGCGCCGTGCCGCGCCTCGAGCCGGCGGCGCGTCGCCACGAGATCGAGGCGGCGACGACGGACTACCTGGCGGCGATGGGCTTGCCGCCGCACGCGGATGCCTGAATGAAGCGACTGGGCGTTGTCATCTCGTTTTCCGGCGACGGCGGCGTCGAGCGCATGGTCGCCAATCTGTGCGCCGAGTTCGTCCGCGACGTGCGGGTCGACCTGCTGGCCATCAAGTCGGCCGGCGGCCACGCCTCGCGCATTCCGGATGCCGTCAACCTGATCCAGCTCAAGGCCGGCCACGCCTGGACGTCGCCGCCGGAGATCGCGCGGTATCTGCGCGAGGCGAAACCGGACGCGCTGCTGGTCGCCAAGGATCGCGCCGGCCGCGCCGCGGTGCGCGCCCGCCGCATCGCCGGCAGCGGCACGCCGGTCTGGGTGCGGCTCGGCACCAATCTGTCGGCCGCGCTCGAACGCAAGGACCCGCTGAGCCGCTGGCTGCGCACGGCACCGATGCGCCGCATCTACGCGCAGACAGCGGGCGTCGTCGCCGTCTCGCAGGGCGTCAAGGACGACACGATGCGCGTCACCGGCCTGCCGGACGCGCGCGTGCACGTGATCCGCAACCCGGTCATCACCGCGCGCCTCGACGCGCAGGCCGCCGCGCCGCTGCCGCATCCCTGGCTCGCCGAAGGCACCACGCCGCTGATCATGGGCATGGGCCGCCTGACGCAGCAGAAGGATTTTCCGACGCTGCTGCGCGCGTTCGCGGCGCTGCAGGCGCACGTGCCGAGCCGCCTCGTGCTGCTCGGCGACGGCAAGGACCGCGACGCGCTGCAGGCGCTCGCCGCGCAGCTCGGCGTCGGCGAGCGCGTGCTGTTCGCCGGCTTCCAGACCAATCCGTACGCCTGGCTGGCGCGCGCCGAGCTGTTCGTGCTGTCGTCGGCCTGGGAAGGCTCGCCGAACGCGCTGACCGAGGCGCTGGCGCTCGGCATTCCGAGCGTGTCGACCGATTGCCCGAGCGGGCCGATCGAGATTCTCGATCGCGGCCGCTACGGCCCCCTGGTCGCCGTCGGCGATCACGCCGGCCTCGCCGCGGCGATGCGCGCGACGCTGGCCCATCCGCTGCCGGTCGCCACGCTGAAGCAGGCCGTCGACGAATACCGGGCGACGACCAGCGCGCGCCGCTATCTGGAGCTGATGGGGCTGCGCGCGCCGGGCTAGGGAAGCGCATCGTATCGGGGCACAGGCGCAAGGTGTCTTTGCATATAAGGTTTTCGCAGGAAGGGCCGGCCGGCCGGGGCGCCGATTGATAATGAGCCGACCGCCACTTTTCCCGATGCCGGCACCCGACCCATGACCACCGCCCTGTTCCTCGCCTCGACGCCGCTGCACAGCTTCTGGTCGCTGGGCCTTGCCCACGGCCCGTTCCGTGACGGCCGCTGCGCGCTGGCGCTGATCGACCAGCGCGACGGCGACCGCGACTTCATCGCCGAGGTGCTGGCGGCGCGCTCCGACACGCCGGTGCGCGAGGTGCGGCGTTTCCCGCGCATCGGCAAGAACGTGGCGTCCAAGCTGCGCAACGCGCGCCGTGTGATCGGCGAAGTGGCCGAGCTGTCGCGGCGCCTGCAGCCGGCGCACGTCGTCGTCGGCAACGACCGGCGCATCGAGTTCTACGCGGCGCTGGCCGGCACGCCCGAGGCGGTCGGCGCCTACATCGACGACGGCATGTTCAGCTACATGCCGATGTTCCCGCGCCAGACGCCGGCGCCGCTGCGCGCCGGCAACGACGCGGTGCGGCGCTGGCTGTATGGCCTGCCGGCCGAGCATCCGCCTTTCGTCGGCGGCTCGCGTGCCGCGCGCGAGGCCTGGGTCATGCTGCCGGAGCTGGTACATCAGGGCCTGCGCGGCAAGACCACGCGCGGCATCGACGCCGCATGGTTCCGCGACGAGGGCGTGCGCCGCGTCTGCGCCGACGCGGTCGGGCTTGCCGGCGTCGACGCGCGGCGCATCGGCGAGCTGCGCCTGCTGCTCTTGCTGCCGCATGATGCCTTCCTGCGCGAGAACCCGGACATTGCCCGGCAAATCGGCCGGCTGGCGCGCGAGCATGCCGCGCGCGGCCTGCCGGTCGCCTTCAAGCGCCATCCGCGCTCGACGGCCACCGACACCGGGCTGCTGCCGGCCGGCGCGCTGGAGATTCCGCGCCGCCTGCCGGTCGAGGTACTGGCGCCGCTACTCAACGATGTGCTGGTGGTTGGCACGCTGACCACGGCGCTGATCTCGCTCAAGTACCTCGGCGCCAGCACGCAGGTGCGCTCGCTCTCGCAGAAAAGCGTGCGGCCGGATGCGGCGGCGGTCTACGCGGCGGCCGGCATCGCGGCGCTCGACGCGCTGCGGGCATGACGGCGGCCGGTGACGCCGCGCCGCGCACCGCGGTCGTCCATCACCACAGTGGCATCGGCGATCTGATCTGCCACTTTCCGTATCTGCGCGCCATCGCCGCGCGCAGCCGCGACGGCCGTGTCAGCGTCATCGCGCGGCCGTCGAGCAAGGCGGCGGAACTGCTCGCGGCGCAGGACTGGGTGGAGCGCGTCATTGAGTTCGACCGCAAGCCGCGCCGCAGCGAAAACCGCCGCGGTCGCCACGACGGGCTCGCCGCGCAATGGGCTTTCGTGCGCGCGCTGCGCGCGCTGCGCTTCGAGCGCATCTACATCCTCTCCGGCCGCGCGCGCTACGCGGCCCTCGCGCGGCTCGCCGGCATTCCGTGGCGTGCCGGCTACGGCTACACGCGCGCGCAGCGCCTGCTGCTCAACGCGCCGCCGTACATCGCGCGCCACGCCGGCGCCGGCAGCTGGGTGCATCCGGAGGCCACCGCCTTCGCGCTGGCGCACGGCCTCAGCGACGGGCCGCTGCTGCCGCGCCTCGACGTGCCGGCCGCCGCGCTCGAAGAAGGACAGCGCACGCTCGAAGCGCTGCCGCGGCCGCGCTACGCCTTCGCCATCGGCGCCTCGCTGCCGGCCAAGCGCTGGCCGGAGGCGCGCTATGCGGAACTGGCCGCCGCGCTCGCGGCTGGCGGCGCCGGCATCGCGCTGGTCGGCGGGCCGGCCGAGGCGCAGATTGCGCAGGCGATCGTCGCCGGCGTGCCGGAAGCGCTGCGGCCGCGCCTGCGCGTCGTCGCGCAGCCGTCGATCCTCGCCAGCGCGGCGGTGCTGCGGCTCTGCGACGTTTGCGTGGGCAACGACACCGGCGCGCTCAATCTCGCGGTCGCCGTCGGTACGCCGAGCGTCGGCCTGTTCGGCGCCAGCCCGCCGCTGCTCGACGACCCGCTGCTGCACGGGGTGCGCGGCGAGGGCATGGCCGCGATCGAGGTCGACGCCGTGCGTGCGGCGCTTCGCAGGCTGCCGGCGGCGGAGCGCGCGTGAACATCATCTTCTCGGCCACGCGGCAGTGGAATCCCGGCGACGAATTCATCCTGCGCGGCTGCCTGCGCGCACTCGCGCTCGCGGGCTTCGACGTCAATCCGGTACTGTTCAACCGCCACCCGCAGATTCGCCGCACGAACGGCATCGCCGCGCTCGACCGGTGGCTGCCTCGGCGTAACAAGTCGCTGTTCATGGACAACTCGGTCAAGGACATGACCGACATCGCTTTCGCCGATGCCGTGGTGTTCGCGGGTTCGCCCGAATGGCGCGGCCGGCGCCTGCGGCCGCTGTACGCGAAGCTGCGCGCGAGTGGCAGGCCGGCGCTGTTCCTCGGCATCGGCACGAACAAGCCGTTCGCGTTCGATGCTATGCATTTCTCGGACGACGAGCGTGCGGTGCTGCGCGCGAGCCCGCTGATCGCGTGCCGTGACGCGCGCACTGTGCAGGGCCTCGCGCCGCTGCCGGTGCACCAGCTCACGTGCCCGGCCTTCCTGTCCGTCGGGTGCGAGGCCGTGCATGCGCGCGTGCGCCGCGTCGCGCTGATCTTCGGCAGCGATACGGCAATCCGTCAGAACAACATCAGTCCGGCGACCTTCGCGTTCCTCGGCGAGCTCTATGCGGCGCTGCTTGCGCGCCACGGCGCCGACATCGAGTTCGAATTCGTTGCCCACTACATCGACGAATTGCCGCATTTCGTGCGCAGCGCCTTCGCCGGATGGCCGCTGCGCTATTCGTACGATTCGCGCGACTACGCCGACATCTACGCGCGCTACGACCTCGTCGTCGGCCATCGCGTGCACGGCGTCGGCATTGCCGCCTCGCAGGGCATTCCCGGCATCTGCATTACGCACGATTTGCGCGGCGAGACCGCGCGTGGCTTCGGTGCCGAACTGCTGGCGGCCGGTGCGCCGCTCGAGCAGGGCCTGCGGCTGTTCGACGAAGTCCGCGACAGCCTCGAAGCGCGCAGCGCCGGCCTCATCGCTCACAAGCGCGAGATCGAGTCGACCTATGTCGATCTGCTGCGCGGCGCGCTGCGGCGCGCCTGAGGCACGAAGCTCAGGGCTGCAGCTCGCGATAGACCGCCAGATTGCCCTCGACCATCGCGTCGACCGAGAACTCTTCGGCGATCAGCCGGCGGCCGGCGGCGCCGAGCGCGTGGCGGCGCGCGTCGTCGTGGGCGAGGGCGATGATGGCGTCGCCGAGCGCCTGCACGTCGTGCGGCGGCACGAGGACGCCGTTGACGCCGTCGCGCACGGCTTCCGGGATGCCGCCGGCGCGCGAGGCGACGATGGCTACGCCGTTCGCCGAGGCTTGCAGCAGCGACACGCCGAGCCCTTCGGCGAACGCCGGATGCGCGAGCAGATCGAGCCCTTCGAGCAGCTGCGGCAAGTCCTCGCGGTAGCCCGCGAGCCGCACGCGCGCACCGAGATTCGCGCGCGCGATCTGCTGTTCGAGCTCGGTCTGCAGGCCGCCCTTGCCGAAGAACAGCACGTGCAGGTTCGGGATCGCGTCGAGCAGGCGCGGCATCGCTTCGAGCAGCACGGCGTGGCCCTTGCGGCGGATCAGCTGCGCGACGATGCCGACGACGAAGGCGTCGCGCGGCAGGCCGAATTCGTCGCGCAGCGCATCGCGCGTCAGCGGTGTCACGGCTTCCGCGTCGAAGGCGCTGCGCACGACGCGGATCATTGAAGCCGGCACGCCGCTATCGGCGAGCACGTCGCCGATCGCCGCCGAAATCGCGACGACGCGATCGTAGAGCTTGTACTTGAAGCGCGTGACGAACGGCGATTCGTAGTGGTCGTTGCGCCGCGAGTAGACGATCGGCAGGCCATGCAGGCGGCCTGCGAGCGCGCCGAGGATTTCCGGGCCGCGGCGGCTGTGCAGGTGCAGCAGGTCGGGCTTTTCAGTACGCAGCAGTTTGAGCAGGCGCGGCGTCAGCAGCAGGTCGAGGTCGCCGCGCATCGGGATCTCGCGCAGCTCGACCGGCAGCGCCGCGATGCGCCGCGCCGTCAGCGAGCCCTGCGGGCAGACCGCGACGTTGGCGATGCCGCGCCTGGCGAGTCCTTCGATGAGGAACGACACCTGGCGCGCGCCGCCGTAGAAGTTCTCGCCGGCTTCGACGTGCATGATCTTGAGCATGAGGGGCGGGCGCGGTCGGCGGGCAGGGAAGCGGCGGCCATTATACTGAGCGCCATTTCTGCGACGCGGGCATGAAACATGAATCCGATCGAAGCCATCGCCGTGCACGACTGGCAGGCGCCGGCGACGCCGGATCTCGCCGCGCACGCGCTCGATGCGCTCGAGGCCGGCTGCGTGCTGCGCCTGCCGCTGCCGTTCGTGCTGCAGGCGGACGAGCAGGTCCTGCTGTCGGACGCGCTGCTCAGCGGCGCGCGCAAGAACATCTCGTACAACCCGGCCAATGCTTCGGTGAAGGGCGCCGATGGCGACACCGCGCTCGAAGCGCTGCTGCGCGGCATGCTGGGCCGCTATCACGCGGTGACGCGCGCGCTGGTGCTGAATCTGTTCGCGCCGTACGCCGGCCGGCTGCGCGACGGCCGCACCAGCTACCGCCCGGCGGAGATCGCCGGCCGCGCGCCGAAGTCCTGGCGCCATGACGACACGCGGCTGCACGTCGACGCCTTCCCGGCGACGCCGGTGCACGGCCAGCGTCTGCTGCGCGTCTTCAACAACGTCAATCCGCATGGCGAGCCGCGCCGCTGGCATGTCGGCGAGCCGTTCGCCGACGTCGCTGCGCGCTTCTTCCCACGCCTGCCGGCCGACAGCCCGCTGAAGGCGTGGCTGATGGCGCTGACGAAGATCACCAAGTCGAAGCGCTCGGCCTACGACCACTACATGCTGCGCCTGCACGACGGCATGAAGGCCGATCCCGACTACCAGTCGCAGGTCGCCAAGACCCCGGCCGCATTCGCGCCGGGCGAGACCTGGATCGTCTACTCCGACCAGGTTTCGCACGCCGTGCTGGCCGGCCGTTTCATGCTTGAACAGACGTTCTACGTGCCGATCGTCGCGCTGCAGTATCCCGAGCGCTCGCCGCTGCGCGTGCTGGAGAAGTTGGCGCGGCGGCCTCTCGTCACCTGACTGAGTGCGCGAAGGGAGGGAGCACTTGGGAAAAGTGTCCCTCGAGTGAGGGTGCGCTCGCCGCATTCCCTTTTCCGGAAGACGGGAAGGGAAGTCCTGTGACGGCCCGGAACGTGCCCGGAGCAACCCCGAAACAGTATCACCGAACGCAGATTCCGCAGGTGGAACAGAGCAGATATCGCCTCATCCGCTGTGGTTTTGTATCGAATCTGTTTACATGATTTTTAATCTGCGCAATCCGTGATTCATACTTTTGGTTCTTCTTAAATTTCGCAACGTTTCCCTAGACATATTCGGCATTTCCATGTGCCATGCGGCGTGCCGCATGATCGCTGCGTCTTGATACTCATACCGACCATGCCGACTTTCCGGGATCAGCTCGTCTCTCCGCGCCGCATTCTGCTCGCCAATCCGGCAGGGCTCGGCGACATCATCCACACTCTGCCGGTCGCGGCGCTGCTCAAGCGCAGCTATCCCGATGCGCAGATCGATTTCCTCGCGTCGGCGCACGCGGAGAGTCTGTTTACCGCCGTGCCCTATGTGCACGAGGTGTTTTCGGTTCCCGTCTATCCGCGGCCGAAATCGCGGTTGGAGCTGAACGTGCAGCGCCTGAAAACGGCTTGGCGCGTGCGCGGCGCCGGCTACGACGCGATCATCAATTTCAAATCGATCGAGAGCACCGCCGTCCATGTCCTGTTGTCAGGCGCGCGCCGCAAGTTCGCGGTGCGTTCCATGTGCAGGCGTCTCGAGAGGCGCTGGATGTACGACGCGATCGTCGACCGGCGCTGGCAGAACCAGCCGTGCTGGCGTTATCTCTGCGAGGCGTTGGACGAAGCCGGTTTCGCCGCCGCCGACGCGGCGCTGAAGCCGGCCTTGCTCGACCTGAGCCGCGAGTCGCTGCCGCCGGAACTGCAGGGGCGGCGTTATTTCCATGTCAGCGTGTTCGCCTCGAAGGTGTCGCGGCAGCTTGCGCCGGAGGAGACGCGGCGCCTGCTCCTGCTTCTGCTGGAGCGCTATCCGGAGCATCTGCTGGTGCTCAGCTGTTCGGCGGCGCCGCGCGAGGTCGAAGAAATCCGCACCCTGCTGCCGGCGCACGCCGGTGCGCGCGTGCAGCTTTATCCGGGCGATCTGTCGCTGGCGCGGCTCGCCGCCGTGCTGGCCGGCGCCGACGCGCATCTCGGCCCGGACACCGGATCGCTGCATCTGGCCTGGCTCGCCGGCGCGCGTACCGTGAGCTGGTATCTGAATCACGAAACGCTGACCGCCTGGGCGCCGTACGGTCCGCAGCACCGCGTGCTGCTGTCGCTGCGCGAGCAGGCGCGCGACGGCGGTACCGGAAAGGCGCCCGTCCAGCATCCGATCCGCGCGATCCGCGCTGAGCACGTCGTCGAAGCGCTGGACGAACTTTTGCACGCAACGCTGCCGCCGCGCGAGCAGTGGTGGGGCAGCGACGACATCGTCTTTCGTATGGTGTGCGGCAGTTCCGGATGCCGGGAGGCCGCGGCAGTGGAGCCGGAACCGGCGGGCGTTGGCGCCTGGCTGGCTGCGTCGTAGTTGCCGGTACGTCGCCAAGCCGCGCATGCACCGGATGTGCGCTGGCGTCGCCCGGTCCCCACCTTGCCCAACCCTCTCCGCTCTGGGGCGGAGAGGACTGGGCGCCGTCCGTCGGCGTCATCGTCATCGGCTCCCCGCCGCCCGCTTGCGGGGAGAGGGGTTGAGGGAGATGGGTGCCGGCGGCGCTATGGCTCGCGCTTCCACAGGCTCGTGTTGCGCACGCCGGCGGCTTCGGCGTCGAACACTGGCTCCCGGTGGCCGGCCTTCTTCTGCGCCTCGTAGTCCTTCAGCGCGATCAGCGCCGGCTTCTGCAGGATGAGGATGGCGACGACGTTGAGCCAGGCCATCAGGCCGACGCCGATGTCGCCGAGCGACCAGGCCTGCCTGGCGTTGTGGAAGGCGCCGTAGATCACCATGGCGATGATACCGAGGCGCAGCAGCAGGATCAGCCCCGGCCGGCGGCGGTTGTGATTGACGTAGGTGAGGTTGGTCTCGGCCATGTAGTAGTAGGCCGTGATGGTGGTGAACGCGAACGAGAACAGCGCCAGCGCGACGAACGCCGCGCCGAGTCCGGGGAACACCGACTCGACCGCCGCCTGCGCATAGCCGGCGCCTTCCTCGACGCCCGGCACGCCGCTGTACAAGGGCGCGCCGCCATCGGGTGAATAGACGTTGTACTTGCCGGTGGAGAGGATCAGGAACGCGGTCGCCGTGCAGACCAGCATGGTGTCGACGTAGATCGAGAACGCCTGCACGTAGCCCTGCTTGGCCGGGTGCGTCACCTCGGCCGCGGCGGCGGCGTGCGGTCCGGTGCCCTGGCCGGCTTCGTTGGCGTAGATGCCGCGCTTGACGCCCCATTCGACGGCGAGGCCGAACATCGCGCCGAACGCTGCGTGCGTACCGAAGGCGCTGGCGAAGATGATCGAGAACATGCGCGGCACCTGGTCGATGTGCATCAGCATGACGATCAGCGCCATCAGGATGAAGCCGCCGGCCTTGAACGGCACGATGATCTCGGCGAAGCCGGCGATGCGCCTGACGCCGCCGAAGATGATCAGCGCGAGCAGGCCGCCGACGCCGATGCCGACGCCGAGCTTGAACGCCTCGCGCGCCGGCAGGCCGAGCCACTGCCCGTCGAAACCGTTGCACCAGCCGTGTGCGCAGACGTTGGCGGCGCTGTCGGCGATCGCGTTGGCCTGCACGCCGGGCAGCAGGAAGCCGGTGGCGATGATCGTCGCTACCGCGAAGGCCTGCGCGTACCATTTCAGGCCCACCGCCTTCTCAATGTAGTAGGCCGGGCCGCCGCGGTAGCGGCCGTCGGCGTCCCGGGTCTTGTAGATCTGCGCCAGCGTCGATTCGATGTACGAGGTCGACGCGCCGAGAAAGCCCATCACCCACATCCAGAAGATCGAGCCCGGACCGCCGACGGCGATCGCGGTCGCCACGCCGGCAATGTTGCCGATGCCGATGCGCCCCGACAGCGACATCGCCAGCGCCTGGAACGACGACACGCCGGCCTCGGACTTCTTGCCCTTGAAGGTCAGGCGCAGCATCTCCTTGAACCCACGCACCTGCATGAAGCGTGTGCGGATCGAAAAGTACAGGCCCGCGCCCAGGCACAGCGCGATCAGCGCGCGGCTCCAGATCAGATTGTCGATTGCGCCGATGATGGCATCCACTGCGTGAGTCTCCGGTGAGGCGACGCGCGGGCGCCGTCGATGATGGTGGTGGCGATCGGCAAGCAAGAATCGGGCGATGGGCCGGGCGCGGGCGCGCGTGGCGGATGAAACCTGGGTCAGCGACCGGCAAAGGGCCCGGCATGCGGGCGCGCGGCGGCCGGGTTCAGGCGGCGACGCCGAGCAGTTGCCGCGCCGCGGCCGCGATGCGCTGCGGCGTCAGGCCGCGCATGCAGTCGTAGCGGCCCTCGCAGGTCGGATGGCGGCGGCATGGCGCGCAAGGCAGCGCGTCGTACATCACCCGCAGCGGCGACTCGGCGCCGCGCAGGTACGGGCAGGTCGAGCCGAACAGCGCGATCGTCGGCGTGCGCACGGCGATGCCGATGTGCGTCAGGCCGGTGTCGACGCCGACGACCAGGCGCGCCTGCGCCAGCCAGGCCGGCAGCTCGGCGAGCCGGGTCCGGCCGGCCAGATCGATCAGCGGAGCGGCCGTCGCGGCGGCGATGCGCGCGGCGGCTTGCGTGTCGCCGGGGCCGCCGAACAGCACGCAGGGACCGAGGCCGGCGTCATGCAACTGCTGCACGAGCGGCGGCCAGTGCGCCTCGATCCAATGCTTCTGCGGCCGCGTCGTGAACGGGCACAGCGCGATGAAGCCGTCGGCGATGCCGAGGCCGGCGCACTTCGCGGTCACGGCATCGCGCTGCGCGTCCGTGACGACGAGATGCGGCGGACCGGCGCGCTCACCGCTGACGGCTTCTGCGAAATAACGGTATTCGGACGCGATGTCGGCAACGTCGCCGCCCTTGTCGAGCAGGTGCCGCATCAGGAACCCGCCCGGCTCCTTCGAGCGGAAGCCGACGCGCGCGCCGTCTGCGAGCCAGGCGAGCAGCCGCGACTTGAACAGGCCCTGCACCTCGAACACCCAGTCGAAGCGGCGCGCGCGCAGTTCGCGGCGCAGCGCCAGCAGCGCCGGCAACGACCTGAACACGCCGGCCGGCGCGCGGATCAGCTCGTCGACGCGCGGATCGCCGTCGAGAATGCCGGCGAAGCCCGGCTGCGCGATCCAGGCGATGTGCGCGCGCGGCCAGCGGCGGCGCAGCGCGTCGAGCATCGAACTGGCGAAGACGATGTCGCCGAGCGCCGACAGGCGCACGATCAGGATGCGCGGCGCGTCGGGGTCGGCGGCGGGCAGGGGCGGGACGGCTTCGGCGGGATCGGACACGGCGTGCGGCGGCTGGCGGCGAGCGCGCATGCTGCGGTGCCGGCGCGGCCCCGCGCAAGAGCGATCGCCGCATCGCCGGCAGCGCCGCCGCGCGGCCTATAATGCGCGCCTCGTTTTTCAGTGACCCCCGAGGCAGGTTCCACGATGACTTCCTTTGCCGACCGCGACGGCTATATCTGGTACGACGGTGAGCTCAAGCCCTGGCGCGAATGCCAGACGCACGTGCTGACCTACACGCTGCACTACGGCGTCGGCTGCTTCGAGGGCGTGCGCGCGTACAAGACGCCGAAGGGCACGGCGATCTTCCGCCTCGACGACCACACCCGGCGCCTGCTCAACTCGGCGAAGATCCTCGGCATGAGGCTGCCGTGGAGCCTCGCGCAGCTCAACGAGGCGCAGAAGGACGTGCTGCGCGCCAACAAGCTCGAATCGGCCTACATCCGGCCGATGGTGTTCTACGGCAGCGAGGGCATGGGCCTGCGCGCGACCGGCCTCAACACGCACGTGATCGTCGCCGCCTGGACCTGGGGCGCGTACCTCGGCGCCGACAACATGGAGCGCGGCATCCGCATCAAGACCAGCTCGTTCCAGCGCCAGCACGTCAACGCCTCGCTGTGCCGCGCCAAGGCCAACGCCAACTACCTCGTGTCGTCGATGGCGCTCAACGAAGTGCTGCGCGACGGCTACGACGAGGCGCTGATGCTCGACACCGAAGGCTTCGTCGCCGAGGGCAGCGCCGAGAACATCTTCGTGGTCAACAACGGCGTGATCAGCACGCCGGACGTCACCAGCGCGCTCGACGGCATCACGCGCCGCACGGTGATCCAGCTCGCGCAGGATCTCGGCTACCAGGTCGTCGAGCGCCGCATCACGCGCGACGAGGTCTACATCAGCGACGAAGCCTTCTTCACCGGCACCGCCGCGGAAGTGACGCCGATCCGCGAGATCGACAACCGCCCGATCGGTGAAGGCCGCCGCGGCCCGGTCACCGCGAAGCTGCAGGCCGCCTACCTCGCGCTCGTCAACGGCGAGAGCGGCACGTATCCGGAGTGGCTGGCGCAGATTTGAGGCCCCAAAGAAAAGCAATGTAGGAATGCTCCCTCTCCCCCGCCTGCGGTGGAGAGGGGATTCATTATGTTGGAGTGTTGGATGCTCGACGCCTTACAGCCATTGCCTGACCGATGAGCACGACCCTGCCTGATTTCACGACCGCTCGCGTCCTCGTCGCGGGCGACGTCATGCTCGACCGCTACTGGGTCGGCCCGACCTCGCGCATCTCGCCGGAGGCGCCGGTGCCGGTGGTGCGCGTGCACAAGGACGAGACGCGGCCCGGCGGCGCCGCGAACGTGGCGCTGAACATCGCCAGTCTCGGCGCGCAGGCCGGCCTGCTCGGCGTGGTCGGCGACGACGAAGCGGCGCGGCGGCTCGAGCAGGAAACGCAGGCGCGCGGCATCGCCACGCACTTCGTCGCGACGGCGCGGGCGCCGACCATCACCAAGCTGCGCGTACTGTCGCGCAACCAGCAGCTGATCCGCCTCGACTTCGAGGAAGAGCTGGCCGAGGTTGGCGCCTTCGACGGCGCGGCGCTGCAGGCGCGCTACGCCGAGGCGCTGGCCGCGTGCGGCGGCGTCGTGCTGTCCGACTACGGCAAGGGCACGCTGCGCGACGTCGCCGCGCTCGTGCGCACGGCGCGCGCGCAGGGCAAGGCGGTGCTGGTCGATCCGAAGGGCACCGACTGGCAGCGCTACCGCGGCGCGACGCTGCTGACACCGAATCTCTCCGAGTTCGAGGCCGTCGCCGGTCATTGCCGCGACGAGGCCGAACTGGTGCGCAAGGCCGAGGCGCTGCGCGCCGAGCTGGAGCTCGACGCGCTACTGATCACGCGCAGTGAGCACGGCATGACGCTGATCGAGCCGGGCGCGCCGGCGCTGCACATTCCGACCGAGGCGCGCGAGGTCTTCGACGTGACCGGCGCCGGCGACACGGTGATCGCCACGCTCGCCGCCGCGCTCGCCGCCGGCAGCGCGCTGGCGACGGCCTGCCGGCTCGCCAACAGCGCCGCCGGCATCGTCGTCGGCAAGCTCGGCACGGCGAGCGTCACGCGCGACGAGCTGCGCGCC
>JASGFY010000066.1:0-16812 GCA_047605265.1 Solimonas sp. | reverse complement strand
TGCCGCCAAAGCGATAACATCTACCCAAGGACTCTAATCAAGCCGCTACTCAGCGGGGTAACGTCGGGCCCAACGGAAAGCCTGGGCTTCGCCATTATTGCTTCGAGGCCTATCTCGACGTGAACTCAGATGGTTTACGTGAACTCAGATGGTTTCTCCATTTGTTAAAGAGGTTGATGGAATTCAGCGCGTCTTGAAGGGGGCGCTGAAAGAGCATGGCTTCAAGTCTCGTGGTAGAACGTTCAACCGAGAAACAAGTGACGGCCTGACTCAGGTGATCAATCTCCAGATGGGCTCCTTCGATCCGCCTGGAACAACCTACATTCCCAGCTTAAGGGAAAACTTACACGGGCTGTTTACTGTCAACCTAGGCATCTACATCCCGGAAGTAGCGGACTTGCATGGCGGCGGCCCCGCAAAGTCGTGGGTTCAAGACTACAACTGCGCTATCCGCAGCCGCCTAGGCCCGGCGATCGGAAGCAATCAAGATCTCTGGTGGCATGCTAGAAACGACGCTCAGGTTGTCGCTGATGTCCAAAGCATGCTCCTTACTTATGGACTCCTGTTCTTGGACAGATTTGAGAGCCGTGACAAAGTTCTGGCAGACCTTGCAGGCCACGGAAAGAACTTGGAGTACTGCTTAGTCCCAAGGATCATTTCGGCCATCATTCTTACCAAGCGCGGCCAAGTATCTGAGGCAAGGGAGCTCATGACCGCGCAGACTGGCGAGACACTCAACCGCAACCACCCTGCCTACGTGCGGAAGCTCGCCGTCAAGATGGGGCTTGGTGAGATTTGACGGCTAACAATTCATTCAAGCCGACGCCACTTCGCGGCGCGGCTTAATTCTGGCGTTATGTTTCTGGAAAAGCGTAGTGCCTAGTCAAAAAGCAACGATGAACCGCGGGACGTTTCCCTTGTCTAGGCGTGCCGTCAACATCCTCGAATCGATGCCGCGCTCTGGCGCGGGCGAATCGGTGTTCGGCTACTGCGGTCGCGGGCTGTCGCAGGCGTTCAAAAGGGCGTGCGAGCGGTCCGGAATCGAAGATTTTCACTTCCACGACCTCCGGCACGAGGGGATCAGCCGCCTGTCCGTCAAGCTCAACGGGGATATGATGGCACTCTCGCACATCACTGGGCATAAAACGCTCCAGATGCTCAAGCGATATACCATCTACGGGCAGAGGACTTGGCGAAGCACATCGCATAAAATGCCAGATTAGCGCATGCGCCCGTAGCTCAGGGGATAGAGCAGTCGCCTTCTAAGCGACCGGTCGGGGGTTCGATTCCCTCCGGGCGCGCCAATCCTTGACAAACAGCCATCTCGATGTAAAAAGCGCCATGTTTCCACCCGCCCATGTAAATATGTCGGGCGATCGCCACGGAAATCTTCCCGCGACGTCAACACATGAATTCCTTCACCTACTATCCTATCGGCGAAATAGCCGCCTTCACAGTTGTGGAAGGAGAAGCTTACGACGGAGCTTCGGTCAGCACAGGGTGTGACTATGGAAATGTCGTCGTATGCCCCCTATAACGTGAGCCAATTACCGACGTTGAACAGCCCATGTTAGAGGCATTTTTTGCGAACGGTGGCGCACAACTGATTGAACTGCGTCACCGTCCTATCGGCCCCGGTCCCGAACGTCCCATCGTTGAGCTGCGCGAACGTCTTCTTTGCATGAGCGATACGTGACGATCTGCTTCTTGCGATCTGATTGGTCTGACATATTTCCGATGGGGCCATAGCTGGCGAGGACCTTCCCGACAATTGCCAATGCGCACTCTGCGCCAGCGGATGCGGAACACGGCTAATAGACCAATTGTTGCGAGGAACGCGCCGCTGACATCGACGGCAGGGAATTCCGACTCTCCCTGTTCAAGGAGTGCAACCTCCTTCTCCATGGCTGCGATGTCGGCCTTGAGGCTCTTCATCGCGGTTGCGACTGGCGATTCGACCAAGGCTTCAATGTGCGCGTAGATTGTTTCCCTATAGCGCTCCACGTCTCTGCAAGCCAACGCTTCACCTCCAACGCTTATCTGCCGTGTTGCTTTAACGCCGAAGCTCTGAATGCACAACCGATCGAGGATGTTGGCTAAACTGGCTCACGGAATAAGCCCCAGCGCAATCAGAAAACATGTCGCGATCCAAGCTCTGATTTTCATGTGCGCTTACTTCAGTTTTGTTTCCGGGAGCATCTTGTCGAGGCAATAACCCAAGGCCTCGTTCTGATCGCTCTCCGTCATAATCCTTCGCTCGCGCGCTTTTACCAAGCCATCGACATGTACGGCGCCCTCACCGCCACATCCATGTCCATTACACCACGCACGGCCTACAACGCTACCGGCATCCTGAGCGGCGAGTTCGACCCCCGTACGACTAGGAGTGTCGCCACCAGTTCGTTGAACGGAGCCGGAACCCACCACGAGTTTCCATCCCGGCTTGGCGGCAAGTGGGAACCGGTCATCTTTCGTTTCCCTGCCGACGCAACCTTTGAATAATTCATTATGCCCGGGCGCACAGTGCGCGCTGATCCCCAGACTCACATCACGCTCCGATTCAATGCGAACGGCCTCCAGACGATCGGCAACGCACTTCTTGATTTCGTCAACGCTCGGCGGCGCGCCAATGGCTATCCCAGAGATGCTAAGGCCAACGACCGCGCAAAGATAAATCTTAATCTTCATGACAATAGTTCTTTCCTGTTTGGCATCTGCAGTTTCACTTAGGTGCCGCGTTCAGCGAGTCGGTTATGCGACCCTTCATCTGTGTGACAAGATTGTCGATTTCTTCATAGGTTACGAGTTCGTCGTAGCGCAGCCGTCTGTAGCTACGTATCGGTTCTATCCACTGCTGGGCTCGTGCATTGGCGAGCCGATCAACGAGATCACTAGCGTCGAGCTTCATCCCCAGCGAGGCCCATGACCCCCTATAGGGCAGCCGAGTGCGATAGTCGTAGTCGTTCCATGTGGCCCAACGGCCCAGATCGCACGCTCCTCCGCCCTGACACTTCAGAGCAAGCGTCGTCAACTCCTTTAGATCTTTGTTCACAATCCGATCGTGAAGCACCTTCACAGCAACGCGGTTGGCATCGAGGCGCAGCAAGTACGGGGAATCCGGCGCCATCACCTCGTATGTATAGCCAACAATGGTCTGCATCCGCTGCCACGCCCGCACGATACTTTCCATCGGCGCCAGATTCTGCGAGAGCGGACCTGACTGCCATTGCGGGAGCGTCGAGTAGTCGCGCACGATGAAGTACAGAGGACGCGGATGATTCTTAGCGTCTTTGGGTAGACTGGTGATTGCTGCATTGAGCGTATCGAGCGTGGTAGCGGTGGACTGATCGTTGCCGCCGAGCCCACTAACGTTGACGTTCAGGCGTGATTCGCTGTTGAACTTCGCAAGCGTGGATTGCAGCGATGCGCTGAGAGAAGCGCCGCCCCCGCCTCCAGAAGCTGTCTCATTGAACTGGTTGCGCTCGTCGGTGCTTGTCGCGCGCGCTTCCAGGACGCCGCGCAGCCGGGCACCCGGCACAATGACAGAGACGAAGCCGGTTCCGCATTGATCGTAAAACTGCTGGAGCTTTCCCTCGTTGACCAGCTTGAGCGCCTTGGATGTGAACTCAACCATGCCACCCGTAACGTACGCCTGGGTCTTCTCGTTGGTAGCAACGGCTTCGGCACCAACCGGAGCAGCAAACATTGGCGCGCGGATCACTTCTGCAAGTACAGCAAGATACGTAGAAGATGTAGAGAACTTATATTGGTTCGACGATGACGCCGACGCGCTTCCTGATCCCGCCAGCGCCTTATAGCTTGCGGACACAGAGACATCGAGTGTGCGCGTCAGAGATTCGTTATCGACAACAGTGTCGTAGTTGAGGCTTACGTCATTGTAGTCGTCCTGCTTCTTGTTAAAGACAACGCACACTTGGCTCTTTTTTTGGGCTCGCTCTATGTCCCAGCCATAGCCCAGTTCAACGGGATCGTTGATGCTGTAATCGATGCGGACGGTATCTTCGGCCGCATATATTGGAAACGAAGCCCCGAAAACTAGGGATGCGGCAATGCTTAGCCGCTGAAGCTTCCTTACAGCTATAGCCCCGAGCCGTACACGCCCCCAAGCAGTGCACATGTTGCTATCCCCAACGCGAAAACCCCGTTGGAATATTGGTCCAATAAATCACTCGATGCAACTGTGGCATGGCTTCATACAATCTCTAGCGTGATGAAGGTCTAAACCGATCCACGGACCATCTCCTATCGTCCGGGCTGCACAGGGCGTCGGGGGCTATCGCGCGGAGACATTCTCGAACTACCTCCCGCCCATGCCAAAGTACGAGCGGGAGGGTTTTCGAGAAACAACGACAGCTCCTTCACTGTCCTGAATGGTTGCATTCACTGACCTGCGATCATCCGGCCGCCAAGCCGAACAACCGTTGCAGCACCTTTCCAAGATCTCTCGTTCGCCCGTCAGGGCATGGAGCTAACGATGGCCCGCCAAGGCCACCGCCTATCGGCTGTTTTCGAATTGGCTCGCGAATCTCCTCATGCGATTTAAGCCATTCGACCACAGTCTCGCGCCGCCAGAGGCGAATCCGCAAAGAAGAGATAAAAAAGAACATAGGCTAGGCCGTTGCTCTATCCAGCTGAGCTACGGGCGCATGGCGTGCATTGTAGGCGATGCGGTTCTGCGCCTGAGCGTCAGGTCGCGGCGTCCTTAAGCACGGCGACGAAGCGTTCGGCTGGCGGGTTGGCGTCGTTGCGCGGCCGCAGGATGCCGAGTTCGATGCGCGCGCCGACGCCGCGCAGGCTGCGGTACTGCACGCCGCCGCGCTTCAGGTGGCGCACCGATTCCGGCACGATCGCGAAGCCCATGCCGCTGGCGACGAGGCTGATGATGGTCTGCATCTGCCGCGCACGCTGCGTGATGCGCGGCGCGAAGCCGTGCGCGCGGCAGGTCTCGACGATCAGGTCGTGCAGGCCGGAGGCGACGTCGCGCGGCGTGATGATGAAGCGCTCGCTGGCGAACGCGGCGAGCGGGACCGGCCCGTCGCCGCGCGCCAGCGGGTGGCCGGCCGGCGCGGCGAGCACGAGCTTCTCGTGCCAGATCGCCTCGAACGCGAGATCGGGCTCGTCGACCGGGCCGATGCCGATGCCCAGATCGAGGCGGCCGGCGCGGATCTCCTTGATCTGCGCGTCGGTCGTGAACTCGTGCAGTTCGACCTCGACGCCGGGAAACTGCGCGCGGAAGCGCTTCAGCGCCGGCGGCAGCACGCCATAGTCAACGATCGACACGAAACCGATCGCCAGCAGACCGACATCGCCGCGGCCGGCGCTCTGCGCCTTGAGGCACGCCTGTTCGAGCCGGCGCAGTACGAGGCGCACCTCGTCGTAGAACACCTGCCCGGCGGCGGTCAGCGCGACGCCGCGGTTGCTGCGCCGGAACAGGTGCACGCCAAGCTCTTCCTCGAGCGCCTTGACCTGCGTCGACAGCGGCGGCTGCGAGACGTGCAGGCGCCCGGCGGCGCGCGAGAAGTTCTTCTCCTCGGCGACGACGACGAAGTAGCGCAGCTGGCGGATGTCCACTATTGCGAATCCGTATACCGGACCACCAATTTTTGTATTTGCCAGTATAGAGGACGGCGCGCAGAATCCGCGGCCCCGAGGCTCCCCAAAACTCCCGGACCCAGGACCGACGCCATGCCGACCCTCCGCTCCCGCACCAGCACCGCCGGCCGCAACATGGCCGGTGCCCGCGCGCTTTGGCGCGCGACCGGCATGAAGGAAGGCGACTTCGGCAAGCCAATCATCGCGGTCGCCAACTCGTTCACGCAGTTCGTGCCCGGCCACGTCCACCTCAAGGATCTCGGCCAGCTGGTCATTTCCGAGATCGAGAAGGCCGGCGGCGTCGGCAAGGAGTTCAACACGATCGCCGTCGACGACGGCATCGCGATGGGCCACGACGGCATGCTCTACTCGCTGCCCTCGCGCGAGCTGATCGCCGACGCCGTCGAGTACATGTGCAACGCGCACACCGCCGACGCGCTGGTCTGCATCTCGAACTGCGACAAGATCACGCCCGGCATGCTGATGGCGGCGCTGCGCCTGAACATTCCGGTGATCTTCGTCTCCGGCGGCCCGATGGAGGCCGGCAAGACCAAACTCGCCGGCAGCGACAAGCCGATCCCGCTCGATCTGGTCGACGCGATGGTCGCCGCCGCCGACAGCAAGATCTCCGACGCCGACGTCGCGCAGATCGAGCGCTCGGCCTGCCCGACCTGCGGCTCGTGCTCGGGCATGTTCACCGCCAACTCGATGAACTGCCTGACCGAGGCGCTCGGCCTGTCGCAGCCGGGCAACGGCTCGCTGGTGGCGACGCACGCCGACCGCGAGGAGCTGTTCCGCCGCGCCGGCCGGCGCATCGTCGAACTGGCGAAGCGCTGGTACCAGGACGGCGACGAGCGCGTCCTGCCACGCAACATCGCCACCAAGGCGGCGTTCGAGAACGCGATGTCGCTGGACATCGCCATGGGCGGCTCGACCAACACCGTGCTGCACCTGCTCGCCGCCGCGCAGGAAGGCGAAGTCGACTTCACGATGCGGGACATCGACCGCCTGTCGCGCCGCGTGCCGACGCTGTGCAAGGTCGCGCCGTCGAGCCACTACCACATGGAAGACGTGCACCACGCCGGCGGCGTAACGGCGATCCTCGGCGAACTCGACCGCGCCGGCCTGCTCGCTACCGACGTGCCGACCGTGCACGGCGCCACGCTCGCCGAAGCGCTGGACCAGTGGGACATCGTGCGCACGCAGGACGAGGCCGTGCACACCTTCTTCCGCGCCGGCCCGGCCGGCATCCCGACGCAGCAGGCGTTCTCGCAGTCCTGCCGCTACGACGCGCTCGACCTCGATCGCGCCAAGGGCTGCATCCGCAGCGCGCGGACGCCGTACAGCGCCGACGGCGGCCTCGCCGTGCTCTACGGCAACATCGCCGAGCGCGGCTGCATCGTCAAAACCGCCGGCGTCGACGACAGCATTCTCCAGTTCAAGGGCACCGCCGTGGTGTTCGAGAGCCAGGACGCCGCGGTCGAAGCGATCCTCGGCGATCGCGTGAAGGCTGGCGACGTCGTCGTCATCCGCTACGAAGGCCCGCGCGGCGGCCCCGGCATGCAGGAGATGCTTTACCCGACGAGCTATCTGAAGTCGAAGGGCCTCGGAAAATCGTGCGCGCTGCTGACCGACGGCCGCTTCTCCGGCGGCACCTCGGGCCTGTCGATCGGCCACGTCTCGCCGGAAGCGGCCGAAGGCGGCGCGATCGGCCTGATCGAGGACGGCGACGCCATCGCCATCGACATCCCGAACCGCCGCATCGATCTCGACGTCGACGCTGCGACGCTGGACAAGCGCCGCGCCGCGCAGGACGCCAGGGGCTGGAAGCCGGCCGCGCCGCGCGCGCGCAAGGTGACGGTCGCCCTGAAGGCCTACGCCGCGTTCGCGACCAGCGCCGACAAGGGCGCCGTGCGCGACCGCGCGAAGCTCGAAGGCTGACGCGGGCAGCGCGTCCCTAGAGTTCCGGCACGCCGTCGTTGTCGATGTCGCGCGCCTCGGTGCCGTCGTGATTGAGATCCGGCTCGTCGGCGCCGGCGCTGAACGAGCGGATCGCCGCCGGATCGTCCAGCGGATGCGCGCGATGCAGATAGGCCGCCAGCGTCGCCAGCAGGATCAGCGCCAGCCGGACGATCGCGGTGCCCATCGCTCCGAACCAGGCGTGGCGCACGGCCGCCGGCGATCGCCGACGGCGGCTCACGGGCCACCCGCGATGCAGATCATCACGCCCTCATGGTTCATAGCCTCGCAAGAATACAAGGCGCAGGCCGATTCGCCCATCCCGCCATCCGCCGGCGAGGCGCCGCGCACTACTGCGGCGTCAGCAGCAGCAGTTCTGCCGCACTCGTCGATGCCGTCACCATGACCAGCGTATCGTCGCCGGCGGTCGTCGTTGCAGCCTGCAGCGTCGCCAGACCGGTCGTCGTCGTCGAGGTCGAGCTGCTGTCGCAGGTGGTGGTCAGCGATACCTCGTAGAGGTTGTACGCCTGATCGATGATCGAGAAAGTGCCGCTGTAGGTGCAATCGTCTTCGTCGGTACCCGAGAAAGTCCCGTCGGAACTCACCGTCAGGCTGAGCGTCGTCGCGTCGTAGGCGTCCTCGATGCCCCAGGTGCCTTCGATCAGCGTCACGTCCGATTTCGTCTCGTAGGCATCCTCGTCATAGGTCAGCGACAGGACGCCGGTCACGCCGGTCGAGAGCGTGAGCGTCATCAGGATGGTGCTTCCCTTCTCGTAGCTGCCCTCTCCGCTCAGCGTCGTGATGGTGGTGGTACTCGACGAGGTCTCGAACAGGCGGGCCGTCCAGCTGATGCTGCTCGCCGATTCGACGGTGCTGTAGGCACCGGAGGCGATCAGCGCACCGGTGTCGTCGAACAACATCATCTTGTCATCACTGTCGACGAAGGCGGTGACGTCCGTGCTCGTGCCGGTCGACGCCGACGTCCAGGTGCCTTCGTAGACGCCGGCCGGCGCGGTGCTGGTGCTGCTCACCACCGGCGTGGTGATCGAATCGTTCTGCGACCCGCAGCCGGCGGCCAGCATCAGCGTGAAACCCACGGCACCGCGGCGGCATTGCGCAAAAAACATCATCGTTTGCACTTCTTCAAAGGGGCCGCCACTCTAACAAACGGACTCCGCCGAGTATTCCCAAGGCCTGTAGACAAAACAATCAATTGCTTCCCCATACCGACAAAGGGAAAATCACCGTATCTTGAACCGAATCGATACGCGCGCGCATCGGGGCTTTACGTTGGACGAGAGAACGCAAAGTTATTGGCAGCACCTGCCCCGCGCAACGGCGGCGCCGCTGCTGCTGCGCGCTCTGGGCGCCGAGCTGATCCAGCAGGTGCCGGTCCCGATTCTGCGCACACTGCTATACCGCGCCGGCCGCACGATCGCCCGGGAGCATTCGGCCCAGGGCCTGAAAACGCTCGCCGAATTCGAGCAGTTCGCCGCCCGCGCGCTGACGACGCTGGACCTCGGCTGGGTACAGATCGAGGAAGTGTCCGGCGCCGTCGATTTCCTGCACGGCTGCGCGCCGCTGCAAAGCTGGTTCGGCGCGCAGTCGGGCAAGTGGGCGGCGGGCCTGCTCGAAGGCGTGTATGCGGAATGGATGCAGCAGCTCGGCGCCGACGAGCGGCTCGATATCCGCGAGATCGAGGACAAGACGCTGGCGCCCGGCGTCATCCGCTTGCGCTTCGCGCACGAATCGGCATTCGGAGCCTGAGATGAGTGAGCAGAAGAAACCGACCGACGACGTCCAGCAGCTGCTCAGCGGCTTGAGCCTCGGCGACCTGCAGTATCGTGAATTTTCGGCGCCCAACGCCGCCAAACTGAAGCTCGCGAGCCGCAAGCCGCAGGCGCCGGCCGTCAACCTGCCGGCCGATGCCGCGGCGGTACCGTCGAAAGCCGGGCCGAGCGCCGAATGGCCGGCGGTGCCGCCGCTCGTCGTCAGCCCGGCCACGAACAGCATACCGACGGTGGTTCCGGCTTCGCCGCCGCAACGCCCGGTCGCCATTCCGGCGAACGTGCCGACGCTGGTCGCCGCACCGCGCGCCGCGGTGCACGAAAGCCCGCTGAACTTCACGTTCGAGCGCCTGCGCCGCCAGGCGATCGCGCAGCGTGCGCACCATCCGCTGATCACGCTGGACCTGCCGCCGCGCGCGCGCGTCGCACTGCCGGCGCGCCTGGATCGCCTGCAGCAGCGGGCACTGTCCGAGGTGTTCTCGAGCCTGACACCGCGCGCGACCGTCAAGCGCCAGACGTCCTGAACGCCCTCGGCCCGGCCCAGGGAGGGCTCGCATGCGGCGGTTAACCGTTGCTCTCGCCGTCATCGCCGCCGCGGTGCCGGCCTACGCGCTGATCACTGCTCCGGCCTCGCTGCTCTGGCAGACCTACACGGCGATCGGCATGGTGATCGCCGCCAACGTGCTGTCGCGGCTGCGCGACTACCGCTGGGCGCTGGCGATGATCGGCCTGTCGGTCATCGCCAGCACGCGCTACCTGTACTGGCGCCTGACGCAAACGCTGCCGATCGGTCCCGAATTCAACGTCTGGGACCGGCTCCTGTCGCTCGGACTGGCCGGCGCCGAGGTCTACGCCTACGTCATCCTCGTGCTCGGCTTCATCCAGACGATCTGGCCGCTGCACCGCAGGCCGGAACGCCTGCCGGCCGATCCGGCGCAGTGGCCGACGGTCGACGTCTTCATCCCCAGCTACAACGAGCCGCTGAGGGTCGTGCGGCCCACGGTGCTGGCAGCGCTGGCGCTCGACTGGCCGCACGACAAGCTCAACATCTACGTACTCGACGACGGTCGCCGCGAGGAATTCCGGCTGTTCTGCGAGGAGGTCGGCGTCACCCATCTGATCCGCGGCGACAACCAGCACGCCAAGGCCGGCAATATCAATGCGGCGCTGAAGAAGACCCGCGGCGAGTACATCGCCATCTTCGACTGCGACCACATTCCCGTGCGCTCGTTCCTGCAGATGACGATGGGCACGATGATCGCCGACCCGGCCGTGTCGCTGGTGCAGACGCCGCACCACTTCTTCTCGCCGGATCCGTTCGAGAAGAACCTCAGCACCTTCCGCACGGTACCGAACGAGGGCGAGCTGTTCTACGGCCTGATCCAGGACGGCAACGACTTCTGGGACGCCTCGTTCTTCTGCGGCTCCTGCGCGGTGCTGCGCCGCACGGCGCTCGAAGAGATCGGCGGCATCGCCACCGAGACCGTCACCGAGGACGCGCACACCTCGCTGCGCATGCACGCGCGCGGCTGGAAGAGCGCGTACATCAACATCCCGCAAGCGGCGGGCCTGGCCACCGAATCGCTGTCGGCGCACGTCGGCCAGCGCATCCGCTGGGCGCGCGGCATGGCGCAGATCTTCCGCGTCGACAATCCGTTCCTGAAGCCCGGCCTGAAGTTCGGCCAGCGCATCTGCTACGCGAACGCGATGCTGCACTTCTTCTACGGCCTGCCGCGCCTGATCTTCCTGACCTCGCCGCTCGCCTACCTGCTGTTCGGCGCCGACATCATCAAGGCGCAGGGCTGGATGGTGCTGGCCTACGCCGCGCCGCACGTGATCCTGGCGACGGTCACCAACAGCCGCGTGCAGGGCCCGTTCCGCCATTCGTTCTGGGCCGAGCTGTACGAGACGGTGCTGGCGACCTTCATCCTGGTGCCGACGGCGCTCGCCGTCATCAATCCGAAGCTCGGCAAGTTCAACGTGACCGCCAAGGGCGGCATCGTCGACCACGACTATTTCGACCAGGACATCGCCAAGCCGTACTACCTGCTGTTCTCGCTGAACCTCATCGGCTTCGCGGTCGGCATCGTGCGCTTGCTGCTCGGCAGCCCGCATCCGGACACCATCGCGCTGAACATCGGCTGGACGCTGTACAACCTGATGATCACCGGCGGCGCGCTGGCCGTGGCCAGCGAGAAGCGCCAGGTCCGCGAGGCGGTGCGCGTGCGCACCAGGCTCGAAGCGGCGATCCGCCTGTCGCCGGACGACGGCGCCTGGCTGACCAGCACGCTCGACGTTTCCTACGGCGGCATCGCCCTGCAGCTGCCGGACGGCCTCGCGCCGGCGCCGCACCAGCGCATCCAAGTGCTGCTGTCGCCGAGCCGCAACGACACCTGGCTCGACGTCGAGGTCCGGCGCGTCGGGCACGGCGTCGTCGCCGTACGGATCGAGGACATGTCGATCGCCCAGGAAAGCGTGCTGGTGCAGGCCCTGTTCGGCCGCGCCGACGCCTGGATGCAATGGCGCGAGCGCCAGCATCGCGACCGTCCGCTGCGAGCGCTCGCCGCCGTCGCGCGCCACGGCATCCGTGGCAGCCGCAACTTTTTCCGGTGGGCGTTCGGCACGCTATTCGCACGTCTGTTTCGCCGCCCTGCCCATTCCCGCGCCGCATAGGCGCCATCACACGTCATCCGATGCTCAGTGGAACTGCCTCGATGCCTGTCTTGAACAAGATCCTGCCGGCCCTGTTCGGTGCCGCCGTCGCCGCCGTCAGCGGCCTCGCAGCGGCCCAGCAGGCCAGCGAGCCGCCAGGCGCGGCCGCCGGCACTGACCTTGCCTTCCAGCAGACGTCGCGCTCGCTGACGTTCAAGGAGCTCGGCCAGATCTATCCACTCAATCTGCGCACGGTGTTCGGCCAGGCGTCGCTGCCGCTCGACCTGCGCGCCGACCAGATCGTCACCGCCGCCAGCCTCGATCTGCGCTACGCGCACTCGCCGTCGCTGCGCTTCGACCTCAGCCACCTCAGCGTCTACGTCAACGATCAATTGCTGCGCACGATGCCGCTGAGCGCCGACACGGCCTCCGGCGCAACCGCGCACATCCCGATCGATCCGCGCCTGCTGCTGCCGCACAACCAGATCCGCTTCGAGCTGGTCGCGCATTACGCCCGCCCGAACGAGCGCGAGGAGCTG
Source organism: Solimonas sp. (assembly GCA_047605265.1). Taxonomy (GTDB): domain Bacteria; phylum Pseudomonadota; class Gammaproteobacteria; order Nevskiales; family Nevskiaceae; genus Solimonas. The sequence goes on along the minus strand of JASGFY010000066.1, from coordinate 4,262 downwards.
GCGCACACCACGCTGTGGGCCAACGTCAGCAACGACAGCCGCATCGATCTGACGCTGTCGCCGCTGCCGGTCGCGCCGGCGCTCGAACGCCTGCCGGCGCCGATGTTCGACGCCGGCGATTCGCGCAAGCTGCGCCTGCCGTTCGTCTTCGCCGGCGCGCCGAGCGCCGGCATCGTGCGCGCTGCGGCGATCGTCGCCGCCTGGTTCGGCAACGAAGCCGACTATCACGGCGCCGACTTCCCGGTGTCGTTCGGCACCCTGCCGCCCGGCCACGGCGTGGTGCTCGTCACCGGCAACGCGCCCTGGCCAGGCTTCGAGCGCTTCGTCAACCGCCGCGCGCCGACCATCGCCGTGATCGAGAATCCGGCCGCGCCCGGCAGCCAGCTGCTGGTGCTCGCCGCGGCCGACGAGGCCGGCCTGACGCAGGCCGCGCAGGCGCTGGCGCTCGGCCGGCTGACCCTGCAAGGGGCGCAGGTCGAAGTCGGCGCGCTCGAACTGCCGCCGCCGCGCGCGCCGTGGACCTCGCCGCGCTGGATCGATCCGACGCGACCCTACCCGCTCGCCGGCGGCGCCACCGGCCCGCTGTCGGTCACCGGCCTCGTGCCCGGTCCGATCGGCTTCGAGTTCTCGCTGCCGCCCGATCTCTATCCGCTCGCGCAGGACAGCGTGCGCGCGCATCTGAAATATCGCGCGGCGCCGATCTCGGCCGTCAATTCGGCGCTCAACGCCCTGCTCAACGACCAGTTCGTCGGCGGCGTCTCGCTCGACCACGGTAAGAACCGGGATGCCAGGATCGAAAACAGTTCGGACCTCGATCTGGTGCTGCCGGCGGCGGCCCTGCGCGCGCGCAACCGCCTCGACGCGCAGTACCACTTCCTCCGCAACACCAATGCGCCGTGCGAGGGTTTCGACAGCAGCAGCCTGCAGGGCTCGATCGACCCGGCGTCGACCTTGGAAATCCGTCATTACGCGAACTTCGCGGTCATGCCGGCGCTCGAGAAGTTCGCCGACGGCGCCTATCCGTTCTCGCGGCTGTCCGACCTGGCCGATACCGCCATCGTGCTGCCGTCGGCGCCGAACGAAAGCGACGTCTCCGCCGCGCTGATCGCCATGGGCCACATCGGCCGCTGGACCCGCGACGCGGCCAGCCGCGTGGCGGTCGCCACGCTCGACACGCTCGACGCGGTCAAGGACCGCGATCTGCTGATCGTCGGCCGCCTCGATCGCCTCGCGCTGCCGGACGACTGGACCGCCCGCCTGCCGCTGCGCCTCAGCGACAAGCGTCTGGAGCTCGAACCGATCGGCCTGCTGCGGGCGCTCAACCACCGCTGGCTGCTCGACCGCGACGTGGTCGCCGCGCGCGAGCACGCCAGCCGCGTGATCGTCGACGCCGGCCAGAAGTTCGCGGCGCTCGAAGGCTTCGAGTCGCCGCTGGCCGGCCACCGCAGCGTCGTGCTCCTGACGGCGGGCCGCGACGGCGACGTGCGCGACGCGGCGCTGGCGCTGACCAATCCCAGCACCGTGCAGTTCGTGCGCGGCGGCCTGACGCTGGTGCAGGGCGACAAGGTCACCGGCTACGACCTCGGCAACGATTACGAAGTCGGCCATCTGCCCTGGTGGTTCGCGATCCGCCGCTGGCTGAGCCTGCATCCGTATCTGATCTGGCCCATCGCGCTGCTGCTGGTCATCATCATCGGCATCGCCGTGCAGGCCGTGCTGCGCCGCCGCGCGAAGCGCCGCCTCGAACACAGGAGCTGAACCCTGCGACTCCAACGACGCACGCTCCGAAGCTCAAGACGCATGATCCGACCGATGCGCAGGCTGGCCTGGCTGTTGTCCCTGCTGTTCGCCCCGCTGGCGAGCCCGGCCACGCCGGCCGCCTGGGACGACTGGCAGGCGTTCGACGAGGCGTTCATCGACTCGCAGGGCCGCGTCATCGACTGGACCGATCACGCCCGCACCGTGTCCGAGGGCCAGGCCTACGCGCTGTTCTTCGCGCTGGTCGCCGGCGATCGCGCGCGCTTCGCGCAGATTCTCGGCTGGACTGAGAAAAACCTCGCGCGCGGCGATCTGCGCCACAACCTGCCGGCCTGGCACTGGGGCGAGCGCAACGACGGCACCTGGGGCGTGATCGACGCCAATCCGGCGAGCGACGCCGATCTCTGGCTCGCCTACACGCTGATCGAGGCGGCGCGCCTGTGGAAGACTCCGGCCTGGCGCGAGACCGGCCGCGCGCTGCTCGCGCAGATCACCGCGCAGGAAGTCGTGCGGATGCCGGCCGGCCCGTACCTGCTGCTGCCGGGGCCGCAGGGCTTCGTCGGCACCGACAACTCGGTGCGCTTCAATCCGAGCTACTACGTGCCGGCGCAGCTCATCGCGCTGCAGGCCGAAGATCCCAAGGGCCCGTGGCTGCGCCTGCTCGACGACTACGCCGCGCTGCTGCCGCAGATCGCGCCGCTCGGCCGCCTGCCGGACTGGACGGTCTGGGCCGGCGACCGCATCGCCGTCGATCCGGCGACGGCCGGCGTCGGCAGCTACGACGCCATCCGCACCTACCTGTGGGCCGGCATCGCGCCGACGCTCAGCGGCCCAGCGCAGCAGCTGCGCACGAACCTGCGCGGCTACCGCGACCTGGTCGCCGAGCTGCAGCGCGTGCCCGAGAAATGGACGACCGGCAACAGCGGCATCGGCGGCGACGCGCCGCCCGGCTTCTACGCGGCCCTGCTGCCGTATCTGCGCGCGCTCGGCGACACCGCGAGCTACGACGCGGCACGCCAACATCTGGACGGCACGCGCGCCGACGGCCTCTACGGCAAGCCGGCGCGTTATTACGATCAGGTCCTCGTTCTGTTCGGTAAAGGCTACGCCGATGGCCGCTACCGCTTCGACGCCAACGGCAAAGTGATTCCTTCATGGCAATGAAATCCGACGGCACGCCCGGCGCCAGAGCCAAGGCCGCGCGGCACTGCGGCGTCGCGCTGAGCGTGGCATCCGGCCTGCTCGTCGGCCTGCTGCCCATTCCCGGCGCGTTCGCGCAGAGCGCCGCCGTCACCCAGCTCGTGCAGCAGGCCGAATTCTGGGGTGCCAGGCAGCGTCCCGACCTCGCCCGCGACAGCTGGAAGCGGGTACTCGCCATCGACCCGGACAATACCCTGGCGCTGGCGCACCTTGCCGTGCTCGAGCAGCAGAACGGCAACGATGCCGACGCCCGGCACTATCTCGACAAGCTGCGCCAGATCGCACCCGACTCGCCGCAGATCAAGCAGGCGCAAGCCGCGCTGCAGGACGGCGGCGCCTCGCTGACGCGCGCGCGCCAGCTGGCCCGGCAAGGCCAGGCGGCGAACGCGATCGCGGTCTACGAGCAAGCGTTCGGCGGCAACACGCCGCCGGACGATCTGACCGCGCTCGAGTACTACGAGACGATGGCCGGCATCGAAAGCCGCTACGACGAAGCGCGCGGCGCCCTCGCCCAGCTCGCGCAGCGCAACGACGGCGACGGCGACGCGCGCTACGCGCTGACCTACGCGCGCGTGCTGAGCTACCGTTCCGCCACGCGCCGCGACGCCATCGCGCGGCTGCAAGCGCTGGCCGGCGAGCCCCGATACGGGACCGAGGCACGCAACGCCTGGCGCCAGGCGCTGATCTGGCTGCAAGCGACGCCGGCCGACGAACCTCTGTACCAGACCTGGCTCGACACCGCCGGCAATGACGCGCAAATCGTCGACAAGCTCCAAGCGCTGAAGGACGCGCGCGCCAGCACCGCCGCCGCGCAGGCCAGCCAGGCCGCTGGCGACGAACTGGCGCGTGCGTTCCGCGACCTCGACGACGGCGAGCTCGACGCCGCCGAGTCGGGCTTCGAACGCCTGGTCGGCCGGAACGGCGCGAACGCCGCCGACGCCCGCGCCGGTCTCGGGCTCGTGCGCCTGCGCCAGCAGCGCTTCGGCGACGCCGGCGCGCTGTTCGATGCCGCGATCCGCGCCAAGCCCGGCCTCGAACCGCGCTATCGCGAGGCGCGCCGCACCGCAAGCTTCTGGACGCACGCGCGCAACGGCGAGAAAGCGGCGGCGGCCGGCGACGCGCGCCAGGCCGAAGCCGAGTACGCCGCCGCACTCGCCGCCCCGCCGCCGGGCGGCGCGCCGGTATCGGTGACGCGCGCCTACGCCGACGCGCTGATCGCCGACGACAAGGTGCCGCAGGCCGAGCAGACGCTGCGCGCGGCCCTGAAAGCGCAGCCGGACGCGCCGGAGCTGGTCAGCGGCCTC
>JASGFY010000065.1:0-17025 GCA_047605265.1 Solimonas sp. | reverse complement strand
GGCGCTCGACGACGCGCTGCAGCGGCTGGCCGTGGCCGACGAGGCGCAGCGCCTGTCCGCCCTGCGCGCCGTGATCGCCGCCGTGCGGCCGGCGCGCCCCGAGCTGACCCAGGTCGCGCGGGCCCAGCTGCAGAATCTGACGCAACGCATGCGCGAGCATCCGGCGCAGCGCGCCGCGCTGCGCGAAGCGTTGCTGTGGCTGCTCGGCACGCGCCAGCCGCTGCGCCTGCTGACCGAATCCGGCGTGCTGGCGCAGGAGAGCCTGTTCGCCGCGCTGTGGCGGCGCCTTACCGACCGCGTGCTGCCGGAGGAGTGGCGACCGGCCGAGCTCAAGGACTGCCTGCACTACCTGTTCGACGATACGCGCGATCACGTCTGGGTCGACGCCGTCGACGACGCGGTGTGGATCGCGCTGCTCGATGCGCTCGATTTCTTGGCCGTCGGCGGCCAGCGTGCGCGGATGACATTGCCGATCCTCGAAGCGCTGCAAGTGGTTTCGTACCGCATCGCCGCGATCGGCCTCGAGCCGGAGCTGGTGCGCAATCATCCGGCGATCGAACGCTACGAGTCGCCGTTCCTGATGCAGAACGTCGAGCTGCGGGATTTCCTCGAGGAGCGCAAGAAGGCCGCCGTCGAGCAGCGCGCCCCGACGATCGACGACCGGCATCTGCTCGTGCTGCTCGAACAGTGCGGCGAGATCGTCGGCAAGGTGCGCCGGCAGGCGGCGCAGACCGGCGCCAGCATTAGCCTGACGGTGCTGCTGGTGCGCCTGTCGCAGAATCTCGAGCGCCTGCGCCTGCTGCTGCGCCTGCTCGAGACGCGGCCCGCGCACGAGCTGAACGGCCTGCGCGTCGGCTTCTTCAAGGCGCTGGTGCGCGCCGAGAACCAGCGCAACAGCGTGCGCCAGATGTGGCGCGAGATCAGCGAACTGCTCGCCGCCCGCATCACCGAGAACGCGAGCAAGACCGGCGAGCACTACGTCACCGCCACGCGCCGCGAATACTTCGACATGCTGCGCGCTGCGCTCGGCGCCGGCTTCATCGTGCCGTTCATGGCGCTGCTGAAGATCGCCATGGGCGCGAGTCCGCATTCGCCGCTGGCCACGGCGATCCTGTACAGCCTCAATTACGGCCTCGGCTTCGTGCTGATCTACCTGCTGCATTTCACGATTGCCACCAAGCAGCCGGCGATGACGGCCTCGTACCTCGCCGCGAGCATCGCCAGCGCCGACGGTAGGGACCGTCTGGCGCCGCTCGTCGAGCAGATCGTGCGCACGCTGCGCACGCAGTTCGTGGCCATCTTCGGCAACGTGGTCTTCGCGTTCGCGATTCCGGTGGCGCTCGCCACCGCGGTGCAGCTGAATACTGGCGAGCCGCTGCTGCGCCCCGAAAAGGCCGCGCACCTGCTGCACGATCAGCATCCGTTCGCGAGTCTCGCCTGGCCGCACGCGGCGATCGCCGGTGTCTGTCTGTTCCTGGTCGGCCTGATCTCCGGCTATTTCGACAACAAGGCCGTCTACAACCGCATCCCGCAGCGGCTGCAGCAGGTGCGCGCGCTGCGGCGCCTGCTCGGACCGGCGCGGCTGGCGCGGCTCGCCGCGTATCTGGAGAACAATCTCGGCGCGCTGGCCGGCAATTTCTTCTTCGGCTGCATGCTCGGCTCGATGGGCACGCTGGGCTTTATCGTCGGCCTGCCGCTCGACATTCGCCACGTGACGTTCTCGTCGTCGTACGTCGGCTATTCGCTGGTCGCACTCGACTGGCACGTCGGCTGGCGCTACGGCGCGGCGCTGGCGCTCGGCGTGATCGGCATCGGTCTGATCAATCTGACGGTGAGCTTCACGCTGGCCTTGCGGGTCGCGCTGCGCGCGCAGCGTGTGCGCTTCGAGGACCGGCGCGCGTTGCTGCGCACGCTGGGCCACCGCTTCATCAATCGGCCAGGCGATTTTTTCTGGCCGCCGCGCGAAGCGGAAGGCGCAGCTGGCGACCGGCGCCGTGCGCCGTGAGCGCCCGTCGGGTTCGCTTCGGCCACGGCTGACGACGGCCGCCGCGCCGGCGCATCACGGTTTCCGCCCGTAAAGCCCCTGCGGCCCCAGCGCTGCGGCTGCCGGCGCGGCGCGGGAGAGCAGGGCCGGCGGCACGGACTGCCGGCGCAGCGTCCGCAGCAGGAGGCGCAGGCAGGTCAGCACGCCGAGCGCCAGCAGCCAGTGCCGGAATGCGGCGATCGGGCCGGCGGTGACGTTCCACAGCGCCAGCGCCGTGCCGTTGAGCATGACGGTCACGAGCCATCGTTCGAGCGCGACCGACCGTTCATATTCGTCGCGCGCCTCGGACGCGCGCAGCAGTCCGGCGGCCATCAGGATCCAGGCAATGAGGTCGACGATCGTCATGACGTGACTCCGGCAGCCATCGCGCGAGCGCGTGGACGTGGCGGGCGCCACGTCGAAAAGGAAGGCTGCCAGCGGCGCAGCGGGCCGCGAGGGTGGCGAATCGACCGGGGGGAGGAGCGCCCGGCACCAGAAGATGATAATGATTTTCATCCGTTTCGCAAGTAACTGTCGTCGAAAGCATTTGAAATGCGCTCTGAGTCGGTGCAATACAGGGCGAATGCGGATGCGCGGCGGCGCGACTATGCTCGCCCTGAGGAGGAAGGCCCATGCGCCCAGCCGAGCAGTTCCTGACGCATCGCGTCGACAACCAGGCCCCGCCGCTCGTCGACTACAACAGCTATCTGAGCGACGTCGCCTTGCGCGAGGCCGTCGCGCGCGAGGGCGGCGCCTGGGCCGACGCGCACCTGACCGCGTTCGGCGCCGTCGCCGGCGGCGAAATGATCGCGCTTGGTTATGCGGCCAACGAGAATAAGCCGAAGCTCAAGGCCTTCGACCGCTACGGCCACCGCATCGATGAAGTCGAGTTCCATCCCGCCTATCACCGCGTGATGCAGCTCGGCATGCAGTACGGCGTCCATGCGTTTGCTTGGCGCAATGCCGACAGGCCGGGCGCGCACGTCGCGCGCGCGGCGATCTCGTACCTGCACAACCAGGCCGAATCGGGCACCAGCTGTCCGCTGACGATGACGCATGCGGCGGCGCCGGCGCTCTTGCATTCGCCCGACATCGCCGCGCGCTGGCTGCCGCGGATTCATTCATATGAATACGATCCGCGCGTGCTGCCGGCGCCGCAGAAGACGGGCTGCACGATGGGCATGGGCATGACCGAGAAGCAGGGCGGCTCGGACGTGCGCGCCAACACCACGAAGGCGTATCGGCAGGCCGACGGCAGCTACGAAATTGTCGGCCACAAATGGTTCTTCTCGGCGCCGATGTGCGATGCCTGGCTGGTACTGGCCTACGTGGACGCCGGCCTGACCTGCTTCCTGATGCCGAAGCTGCGCCCGGACGGCTCGCGCAACGCGATCCGCATCCAGCGCCTCAAGGACAAGCTCGGCGACTGGAGCAATGCGTCGAGCGAGGTCGAGTTCCTTGGCGCGTATGCCGAGCGCGTCGGCGGCGAGGGTCGCGGCGTGGCGACGATCCTCGAAATGGTCGCGCTGACGCGGCTCGACTGCATGATCGGCTCGGCGAGCCTGATGCGGCAGGCGACGGTGCAGGCGATCCACCATGCGCGCTATCGCCGCGCCTTCGGCAAGCGCCTGATCGAGCAGCCGCTGATGCAGAACGTGCTCGCCGATCTCGCGCTGGAAACGGAAGGCGCGACGGCGCTGACGATGCGCGTCGCGCGCGCCGTCGATGCCTCGACGCGAGATCCCGATGAAGCGGCGTTCGCGCGCATCGCCACGGCGATCGGCAAGTACTGGATTTGCAAGCGCTGTCCGCCGCTCGCCAACGAGGCGCAGGAATGCCTCGGCGGCGCCGGCTACGTCGAAGACGGCCCGATGCCGCGCCTGTACCGGCAGGCGCCGCTGAATTCGATCTGGGAAGGCAGCGGCAACATCCAGTGCCTCGACGTACTGCGCGCGATGGGCAAGGAGCCGGAGACACGCGAGGCGCTGTTCGCCGAACTGCTCGGCGCGCGCGGCGCGCACACCGATCTCGACCGCGAAATCCATTGGCTGACGCAGGCTTTCGACGATCGCGCGACGCTCGAACTGCGTTCGCGCATGCTCGTCGAGCGCCTCGCGCTGGCGCTGCAGGGGGCGATCCTGCTGCGTGCCGGCAACGACGACGTCGCCGCCGTCTGGTGCGGCAGCCGCCTCGGCGGCGAGCACGGCCTCAACTACGGCACGCTGCCGGCGCGGGCGCCGTTCGCGGCGCTGATCGGGCGGGCGTTCGCGGATTGACGCGCTGCTTGCATCAATAAAAAACCGCGCGAAAGCGCGGTTGGGGGACAGCTTCGGGCTTCATCTGCGAAGGCGGCGGCGCTGACGGAACCGGTATCAGCCCCGCAGCACGGCGTATGAAGGATCGTCGCGATCGCGGCGGCCGACGGCGTGTTCGTACATCGCCGTCACCGCGCGCACTTCGTCGAGGTCGCGGATCGCGACGCGCCTGTCGAGCCCCCAGCGGCCATCGCGGCGCGACCATTGATCGACGTAGCGGCTCCACACGCTCATCTGCATCAGCTGCTCGCCACGGCGCACGCGCAGCGTCGCCGTTACATAGGACTCGCTGCCGGCGCGGTCGCCGTCGAGCTCGATGATGATGTTCGATATCTGATGCGAGTGGCACAGCGTGTGGCGGTGCTGCGCGCAGATGTGATCGATCGCGCCGCGACCATCACCCTGGTAGACCGACGCGCCGTAGTCGGCGTAGCCGCCTTCGTGCCAGACGGAATGGCCGAGCGCGATGTCGAGACGGTCCACCGAGCGGCAGTAGCGGTAGATCAGATCCGTGATCTGCTGGCGGTCGACGACGGCACGCAGGCTGTTGAAGTCATTCATTGGACGGCTCCCAAAAAACTGCCTGCTGGTCCGGTCGACCATCAGGAGACGTTCGCGGCGCTGTGCCGCGGAGTTCGGCGCGAAACCGGCGCTGCCCGGAACGAAGAAACCGACGCGGGGTGCGCCGGCCTTTTCGCTTCCACCATTGCCGTCGCCGGTCGGGATTCGTTACGCGGCTTCGCGCTTCGGCAGCTGGATCTCCGCCGTCGCCGTCGCCATCGTCACGCCGAGCTGGTTCTTCATCTTGAAGTCCGCCTTGACGATCGGGCGGCCCTGTTCGTCGATCTCCTTGCCGGTGATCGTCGCATCCATGGCCGAGATGTCGCCGCACAGCGCCGGGCCGCGATACGCGCAATTCGAATGCACGACGCCACCCCACTCGCCCGCCCAGCCGGCGAAGTAGTCGAGGATCCACGCGCCCATCGAGGCTCCGTAGCCGTACGCGCGCGGCATGCCGATGCGGCGCGCCCAGCGCGGGAACAGGTGGCCGCGCGACGGGCCGATGTAGGCGCCGTCGGTCTGCTCGGGGTTGATCAGCTCGTGCACCGGATCCTGCTCCTTGCCGGCGAAGTCGTCGGTGAAGCCGAGTGCTTCCATGTCGAGATCGGTGCGACGGATCACGCCGCACCAGATCGTGAACAGGTACGCGCGCCATTCGGTCGTGAAGCTGGCGATGCTGTGCGGGCCGATGACGCGCACCGGCAGCTTGTCGCCCACGTTCACGTCGTCCCACCAGCGCTTGCCGTGGCCAAGGTCATGCAGGCTCTTGATCCACTCGAACTTGCGGTCCTCGAGCGCCTTCAGCTCGTCGTCCGTCCATTCCGGATCCTCGGTGCGGTCGTCATTCGCGGTCGCCTCGCGCGCGAGGTCGGCGCGGTAGCGGATCGCCGTCGAACGCTGCGTGGCGATCTTGTCGCCGCGGTCGTTGTAGTAGAAGTTGTCGCCGCGCTGGAAGCAGGTCGGGCCGGCGAACTTGGTTTCCTTGACCACGTAGTCGAGCGGAATGCGCTCATTGGTGATGCGGTCGCCGGCGAACACGCGCGGGCCGTGGAACCACCACTCGTCGCCGCCGAACACCAGATGCGAACCCGGAATCAGACCGACGCAGGACGGCGCCGTGCCGTGGCCGTCGTCGCAGGCCACCGGGAACGACTGCGGCGCGACGATGCGGCTGTAGCGGCCTTCGGCGGCGAAGCCGTCGTCGTAGTGCAGGCGATTCGGATAGTGCATGCCCTGCACCCAGCGGCGGATGTCATTGCCGGCGATCGGCTCGCGCGTGCGCCCCGGCTGGATGGGTTTGCCGAGAAAGCGGTCGATATCGGAGCAGTCGAGGGTCTTGTCGTTCATGTAGTCGTCGCCGGTGGCAGTGGGCTGTCGCCCGGACATCGCCCGGGCTCTCCAGCCCGGCAATGTGCACCAGATCGGCACGGCAATTCAACACCCGTGTTGATCAATTGGCGTTCGACGACTTCGGGTAGCGGCTTTCACGCCGCGCGTCAACTGACTGGCGATGTATGGCGTGAAGGCCTGAACAGTGAATCGTCATTCCCGCGCAGGTGCTTGCTAGAGTTTCACGCGCATGCGCAAGGTCGACCGCAAGGGCGAGGACGATGCCAGCTTCGACGTCTTCGCCAATCCGATCACCGGTGAGCCGTGGCATGACGAACGAGCGCGGCGCCGTAGTTAATGGCCTAATGGCCGCCGACATTACGCCGGCTGAGAATTCGGCCACGCCGTGATTATTGCACGCGACATACCGACGCGACCACTGTCCTGATGGACAGGGTCCCGCCGGCCCGCATTGCCGCGCAGCTCGGCCACATGACAAGTAACTGAAATTCAAAGAGGTTGATTGGTCGGGGCGACAGGATTCGAACCTGCGACCTCTTGCTCCCGAAGCAAGCGCTCTACCAAGCTGAGCTACGCCCCGTCAGGGAAATCAGGCGGCGCGATTAGTGTTGAATCGGGCCAGCTCGATCATCGCTTTTTTGTGTGGTGAATCGGGAAGATCACCGAGCGATTCGATTGCTTTAAGGCTGTGCCTTTCAGCGAGGGCGCGAGTGTAAGGAATCGCCTCCGTGGATTCAACTGCCTTCAACACTTCATTGAGCTGATCGACGCGGCCGTGCGTGATGGCGTCGCGGATGAGCGCGCTCTGTTCTGCCGAGCCATGTTTCATCGCATGAATCAGCGGCAGTGTCGGTTTGCCTTCGGCGAGGTCGGTGCCGACGTTCTTGCCGCTGACGGCGGCGTCCGAGACGTAGTCGAGCACGTCGTCGACGAGCTGGAAAGCCAGGCCGAGGTGATGGCCGTAGTCATGCAGGCGCTGTTGGATGGCCTCATCCCGCTCGGCCGCGATCGCGCCGAGCCGGCAGCCGGCTTCGAAGAGGCGCGCGGTCTTCAGTTCGATGACGCGCATGTAGCGTGCCTCGTCGGTATCCGGATCGCCGCAGTTCAGCAGTTGCAGTACCTCGCCTTCGGCGATCGCATTGGTGGCGTTTGCCATGACATCCATGATGTGCAGGCGCCGCGACTCGACCATCATCTGGAATGCGCGCGAATAAAGGAAATCGCCCGACAGCACGGCACCGGCGTTGCCCCAGACGGCATTCGCCGTCTTGTGGCCGCGACGCAGGCCTGATTCGTCGACGACGTCGTCATGCAGCAGCGTCGACGTATGGATGAATTCGATCATCGCTGCGTGCAGCACCGGCTCCGGGGTCCGGCAGCCGAGCGCGCGCGCCGCCATCAGTACCAGCGCCGGACGCAGGCGCTTGCCACCCGCCGACGTGATGTAGTGGCCGATCTCGTTGATGAGGGCGACTTCCGAGCGCAGCCGGGCATGTATCGTCTCGTCCACCTGCCGCATGTCGTCGGCGATGGGGGCTAGGATGGTTTTGAGGTCCATAGGGGCGGCGCGATGCTAGGCGGAGTTCGGCTTGCCCGTCAACGACTTAGAAATATTTTTCCGAACAGTGCGCGAAAGCCGGCGGCGGCGGGGTCGATGGTGGAAATCTATTGACGCATCAAGGGGGTGTCCCTACAATGACGCGCTTAATTCGGGCCGAGCCATGTTGTCGCTGCGGCTTACAATCAGAACTAGATCGTTTTCATTATTGGAGTCAACGATGTACGCCGTGATCAAAACGGGTGGCAAGCAGTACAAGGTCGCCCAGGGCGACACGCTGAAGATCGAGACGCTTGCGGCCGAAGTCGGCAGCGTCGTTTCGTTCGACGAAGTGCTGATGGTGGGCGAAGGCGGACAGATCAAGGTCGGTGCGCCGACCGTCGCCGGCGGTGCCGTCAAGGCCGAAGTGCTTGCGCACGGCCGCGGCGAGAAGATCCGCATCGTCAAGCACCGCCGCCGCAAGCACTACCACAAGGAGCAGGGTCATCGTCAGAACTTCACGGAAGTGAAGATCGTCGAGATCGTCGGCTGAGCCGGCGCCTTCCCTTCAGCGAATCCAGGAGCATCAGACATGGCACACAAAAAGGCAGGCGGCTCTACCCGCAACGGCCGCGACTCGGAAAGCAAGCGACTCGGCGTCAAGAAGTTCGGCGGCGAAGCGGTCAGCGCCGGCAACATCATCATCCGCCAGCGCGGCACCCAGTATCACGCGGGCGTCGGCGCCGGTCTCGGCAAGGACCACACGATCTTTGCGCTCGTCGACGGCAAGGTGCAGTTCCGTCCGCGCGGTCCGGCGGGCAAGCTGCACGTCGACATCGTTCCGGCCTGAACGTCGCGGATCCAGCGCAAAAGAGCCCCGGAAACGGGGCTTTTTTGTGTATGTAGCGCCCTGTACATCCTGCACAAGCCAGCAGGGCAATCCATGACCCCGACAATCAAAACAAGCATTACGCTTACTGCCCATGAAGTTCGTAGATGAAGCCAGGATCCGCGTCGAAGGCGGCAAGGGCGGCAATGGCTGCATCAGCTTCCTGCGCCTCAAATACATGCCGTTCGGCGGACCGGACGGCGGCGACGGCGGCGACGGCGGCAGCGTCTGGGCCGTGGCCGACGCCAATCTCAATACCCTCGCCGACTTCCGCTACACGCGCCTGTTCAAGGCGCAGCCTGGCATCAACGGCCAGGGCTCGAACTGCACCGGCGCCGCCGGCGCCGATCTCGACATCCGCGTACCGCTCGGCACGCGCATTTTCGATGACGGCACCGAGGAATTGATCGGCGAGCTCACGCGCGACGGCCAGCGCGTGAAGGTCGCGCAGGGCGGTCATCGCGGCCTCGGCAATCCGCACTTCAAGTCGTCGGTCAACCGCACACCATACAAGGCGACCAAGGGCTCGCCGGGCGACGTGCGCGAGTTGCGCCTCGAACTGTCGCTGATGGCCGACGTCGGCCTGCTCGGCATGCCGAACGCCGGTAAGTCGACCCTGCTCGCATCGGTCTCGGCGGCGCGCCCGAAGATCGCCGACTATCCGTTCACGACGCTGTATCCGCAGCCGGGCGTGGTCTCGGTCGGCGCCGCGCGCTCGTTCGTGATGGTCGACATCCCCGGCCTGATCGAAGGCGCGGCCGAGGGCGCCGGTCTCGGCATCCGCTTCCTCAAGCATCTGCAGCGCACGCGCCTGATGCTGCATTTGGTCGACGTGCTGCCGCCGGACGGCTCGGACATCGTCGCCAACATCAAGACCATCAACGCCGAGCTGAAGGCATTCAGCGAAGAGCTCGCCGGGCGCGAGCAGTGGCTGGTCTTCAACAAGATCGATGTGATGCCCGAAGACGAGTGGCAGGCGCTCGTCAAACAGACCCTGAAGAAGCTGCGCTGGAAAGGTCGCTGGTTCGCGATTTCGGCGGCGACGCACGCCGGCTGCGACGAGCTTAGCGAGGCGGCGATGCAATGGGTCGAGGCGCATGCGCCGAGCACGCCGGTCACGATCAGCGCCGAGCAGGCGTCGGTCGAAGCCGCGCCGGCGGCCAGACGCAATCGCGGCGTGGTCCGTCGCGTGAAAGACGAAGCCGTGCCCAACAAGGACCTCGGCCGCACGGCGGTGCGCAGCACGAACAGCCGCCGCACCAAACGCCCTCTCGACTGACAACCGCCACACGATCCGATGACGGCCCCGCCCATGACGGTCGCACCTGCCTCCGGCGTTACCACCGCGGCCCGCCACAAGCTGCCCGAGACCCGTCGCTGGGTCATCAAGGTCGGCAGCTCCCTGGTTACCGCCAAGGGCCAGGGCCTCGACCACGACGCGATCCGCGACTGGTGCGCGCAGATCGCCGCGCTGCGCGCGAGCGGCAAGCAGATCGTGCTGGTGTCGTCCGGCGCCGTCGCTGAAGGCATGGCGCGGCTCGGCATGAAGAAGCGGCCGGGCGACCTGCACGAACTGCAGGCGACCGCCGCCGTCGGCCAGATGGGCCTCGTGCGCGCGTACGAGGCCGAGTTCAACACGCACGGCATCAAGGCCGCGCAAATCCTGCTGACGCACGAGGACGTCGCCGATCGCGGCCGTTACCTCAACGCGCGCGGCACGCTGAACACGCTGCTCGAGCTCGGCGTCGTGCCGGTCGTCAACGAGAACGACACGGTTGCCACCGACGAAATCCGCCTCGGCGACAACGACACGCTCGGTGCGCTGACGGTGAACCTGATCGACGCCGACCTGCTCGTGCTGCTGACCGATCAGGAAGGCTTGTTCGAGGCCGATCCGCGCATCAAGCCGGACGCCAGGCTGGTCGCCGAAGCATCGCTGACCGATCCGAAGCTCGTCGGCATGGCCGGAGAGAGCAAGGGTGCGCTCGGCCGCGGCGGCATGCGCACCAAGCTCAATGCCGCCTACACGGCGGCGCGTTCCGGCGCTGCGACCGTCATCGCGCACGGCCGCAAGCCGGACGCGTTGCTGCAGATCGCGCGCGGCGCGGCGATCGGCACGCTGCTGACGCCGGCGCAGGGCGTGATGACCGCGCGCAAGCGCTGGATCGCCGGCCAATTGCAGCTGCGCGGCAAGCTGTGGCTCGACGACGGCGCCGTGCGCGTACTGCGCGAGCAGGGCCGCAGCCTGCTGCCGGTCGGTGTCAGGCGCATCGAGGGTGATTTCGCGCGTGGCGATCTGGTCACGCTGGTCGATCCCGCCGGCCGCGAGGTCGCGCGCGGCCTGAGCAATTACGCGGCCACGGAAGCGGCAAAGATCGCCGGTGCGCGCGGCGACGAACTTGCGGCGCGGCTCGGCTATGTCGGCGATGCCGAACTCGTGCATCGCGACAATCTGGTCGTCACGGCATAAGCCCCATCAACAACGAAGGGCGCCGGAGCGCCCTTCGTTGTGCCCATTCTTCAGGCGGCTCGCCGCTGCTGCTTGCCGATGCTCACGGTGCCACCGAGCAGGCGCCGTTGATGTCGATTTCGGCTAGCACGTCGGCAATGCTGCCCTGGAAGTTCAGCCTGAGGCCGTTCGGAACGATGGTATTGCCGTCGCTGTCCGTCCCCGCCGTGATGGCATCGGTTTCGGCGAGATACGCGTTCTGGTTGCCGATCAGCCCGAGCAGGCCGAGCGTCAACTGGTTCGAATAGTTCTCGCTGAAGTCCGTGACATCGGTGCAGTCCGAGCTTTCCGTCGCGTCGCTTGGGCAGTAGACGCTCGAGATCGTGATGCTGCCGAGCAGGGCGCTGACGCTCAGGATGTTATTGCTGCTGTGGCTCAGTTATGAAGCCCGCCGGCTGCCTTCCACGACGCAGCGCGCCAGCTTATAGCCGCCGTAAGCGTTGTGATGCGCGTTGTCGCCCAAGGTCTTGGCCAGGCCGGGCAAGGCCCCTCGATGCGGTCGCTAGCTACGGTCCGGCGCGCGCAACCATCCCCTGGCCGACAACCTCGAAGCCGACGGCCGCTTCCTGCCGGCCGCCGAACTGCGCGCCGCTGGACGTCCCGGCTCGCCGGCTGGGCACCGGGCGCGCTGGTGACGATGTGCGGTTCCGGCATCACCGCCTGCCACAGCCTGCTGGCGCTCGATGGCGCGCGGACGTCGGGTGCCGCATAGTGCAGAAACGAATAAGTCCAGTATTAGCAGTTCCTTCCGAAACATAAAAACGCTCGCCAAGATGGTGCTCCGTTGACGTCTATCGACGTCGAACCGTCACAGGGCAGGAGCTTTCACATGGTTCAACCACTTCGGGCCGGCGAGCCGGCCGCCGACGCCTCGGTGGGCGTCGGCCGCGCAGCCGAACTGCCGGTTCTGCGGACAGCGCGCGACGCTGCCGCGCGTGACGGCCTGCCGTATGCCGGCGGCATCGTGCCGGCCGATGCATGGCAGCTGGTGCGCACCGGACAGGCCCGTCTCGTCGACGTGCGCAGCACCGAGGAGCGCAAGTTCGTCGGCCATGTGCCGGACAGCGTGCACGTCGCCTGGGCCAGCGGCACGGCGCTGATCCGCAACCCGCGCTTCGTGCGCGAACTGGAAGCCAAGGTCGGCAAGCAGGACGTCGTGCTGCTCCTGTGCCGCAGCGGCAAGCGTTCCGCGCTGGCCGCCGAAGCGGCGACCAAGGCCGGCTTCACGGCGGCGTTCAACGTGCTCGAGGGCTTCGAGGGCGAACTCGACGCCGAGCAGCATCGCGGCCGCCACGACGGCTGGCGCTTCCGCGGGCTGCCGTGGGTCCAGGACTGACGCGGCGACACCGATGAGCACAACCGCCGCCGTATCCGGGGAAACGTCCCCGTGGAACCTGAAGGACATCGTCGACGGCTTGCGCGGCGCCCGCGAGCGCTGGCGCGAGCATCGCCATCGTGACCGCAGCGAGCGCGAATTCCCGTCGCGCGACGTGATCCACGACGCACTGCTGCATTTGCGCGGTGCGCTGTTTCCGCTGCGCCTCGGGCCGGCCGACCTGCGACGCGGCGGCGAGGATTTCTACGTCGGCCACGCGCTCGATCTGGCGCTGACCGCGCTGGCCGAACAGGCGTTGCTCGAACTGCGCTATCGCAGCCGTATCGTCGGCGTCGACGACACGGCCGACCTGCGCGCGCAGGCCGACGAGATCGTCGCCGCGTTCGCGGCGCGGCTGCCGGCGCTGCGCGAACTGCTCGACACCGACGTCGAGGCTGCCTATCGCGGCGATCCGGCGGCGCGCAGCGTCGACGAGGTGCTGCTGTGCTATCCGGGCGTCCTCGCGCTGATCCACCATCGCATCGCGCATCAGTTCTACACGCTCGGCGCGCCGCTGATCGCACGCATCATCGCCGAGCTCGCGCATTCGGAAACCGGCATCGACATCCATCCGGGCGCGCGCATCGGGCCGTCGTTCTTCATCGATCACGGCACCGGCGTGGTCATCGGCGAGACGGCGGAGCTTGGCGAGCGCGTGCGGCTTTACCAGGCCGTGACGCTCGGCGCCAAGCGTTTCGAGAAGACCGACGACGGCACGCTCGCCAAGGGTCAGCCGCGCCATCCGATCGTCGAGGACGACGTCGTCGTCTATGCCGGCGCGACGATCCTCGGGCGCATCACGATCGGCCGCGGCTCGACGATCGGCGGCAACGTCTGGCTCACGCACAGCGTGCCAGCCGGCAGCAACATCACGCAGGCCCATTCCCGTCAGGATGCGCCGCAGGCCGCGAGCCGCCGGGAGGCCGCCGTTGAGTGACGCGATCCACAAGGCTTTCGGCCGCGTGGTCCGCCGCACGCGGGAACTGCGGGGCTGGTCGCAGGAGACGCTGGCGGAAGCGGCCGATCTCAACCGCAGCTATCTGGGCGAGGTCGAACGCGGCCTCGTCTCGCCGTCGCTGGCGACGATCTTCAAGCTCGCCGGCGCGCTCGACCATACGCCGTCGAGCCTGTTCGGCGCTCTGGAAAAAGACGCCGCCGACTAAGAATTTTTCGTGAATGGTGGCGATAGCCACTGGCGCTGCCGCTCAGATCATTTGATTATGAGCTTATTCCAAAGTCAGTTGAACCCTCGTACAGGCAGGAGTCTTCCATGGCAGAACCCGTGCAAACCCTGGGCGCAGCCGCTGCGCGCCAGCTTGCGAACACAACCAAGACGGTCGCGCAGTACGAGATCGTCACGCCGCGTTGGCTCGTGCACCTGCTGCAGTGGCTGCCGGTCGAGGCCGGCGTCTACCGTGTCAACAAGGTCAAGAACCCGGCCGACGTGAAGACCGCGTGCACGGTGAAGGACAGCGGCGAGCTGCCGAATTCTTTCGTCGACTACGAGGACAAGCCGCGCGAGTACGTGCTCAACGCCGTCTCGACCAAGCTCAACGTCAACACGCGCGTCTCCGACTTGTTCTCTAGCCCGCACGACCAGATCAAGGAGCAGCTGCGCCTGACGATCGAGACGATCAAGGAGCATCAGGAAAGCGAGCTGATCAACAACCCGGACTATGGCCTGCTCGCCAACGTCGCCGATTCGCAGATCATCCATCCGCTGACCGGTGCGCCGACGCCGGACGATCTCGACGAGCTGCTGACCAGGGTCTGGAAGGAGCCGGCGTTCTTCCTGACGCATCCGCTGGCGATCGCCGCCTTTGGCCGCGAATGTACGCGGCGCGGCGTGCCGCCGCCGACGGTCTCGCTGTTCGGCGCGCAGTTCATCACCTGGCGCGGCATCCCGCTGATCCCGTCCGACAAGGTACCGGTCGCCGACGGCAAGACCAAGATTCTGCTGCTGCGCGTCGGCGAGAAGCGTCAGGGCATCGTCGGTTTGTTCCAGCCGGGCCTGCCGGGCGAACAGAATCCGGGCCTGTCGGTGCGCTTCATGGGCATCGACGAGTACGCCAACGCGTCGTATTTGCTGTCGCTGTACTGCTCGCTCGCGGTGCTGACCGACGATGCGCTCGCCGTGCTCGAGAACGTGGAAATCAACAAGTTCCATGAATACCCCGACACCTACAAGTGAGACGCCCGCGGGGCTGCCCGATCTCGCCGGTCTGACGCAGCTCGCGAACCAGCTGTTCGCGACGCCGCCGACGGGTACCTCTCCGCTCGCGGCGACGCCGAACAAGCCCGTCGCGTTCGGTCCGCCGTCGTCGCCGCCGATCGTGCCGACCCTCGGTGCGGCCAACCTGCTGCCGCCCGTGACGTCGCTGCCGGCGACGCCGCCGCTGCCGGTCTCGCAGGCCGCCTACGGCAACCATGCTGCGCCGCCGTCGCTGATCACACCGCGCGTGCTGCCGACGCCGGCGCAGTCGGCCGACCTGCATGGCGCGCAATCGGGCATCACGCCGCTCGTGACGCGCGGCCCCGCGCTCGGCGTGCCCGAGGCGCATGCCGCGAGCGTGCCCGCCGCGGTGCCGCTGCCGTCGCCGACCGACGCCGGCCTGCCCGCGACGCACAACCCGGCGCCGTCGTCGCCGTACTACTTCATCGGCGAGAGCAGCGCGTACAGCTCTTCGGCGCCGACCCTATCTGTGGGCGATCTCGCCGCGACACCGTCGTACGGCTTCCCGACCGACGACGCGCTCAAAGGCCTGTTCGTCGAAACGCCCGCGCCGCAAGTTGCGAAGCCTGCGAGCGCATTGCCCGGCAAAGCGGATTTCTATTTCATCGAGCCGTCGGAGCCCGCCGCGCCATCGCATGCCGGTCCGCAGCCCGCACCTGCATCGAGCGACGTCTCGCGCCGCAGGGTGTTCGACGTCCACGCCGTGCGCCGCGATTTCCCGATCCTCGCCGAGCGCGTCAACGGCCGGCCGCTGATCTGGCTCGACAATGCCGCGACGACGCACAAGCCGCAGGCCGTCATCGACCGCCTCGCGCATTTCTACGCGCACGAGAATTCGAACATCCACCGCGCCGCGCACGAGCTGGCGGCGCGTGCGACGGACGCCTACGAATCGGCGCGCAACAAGGTCACGGCGTTTCTCGGTGCGGCCTCGCCCGAGGAAATCATCTTCGTGCGCGGCGCGACCGAAGGCGTCAATCTCGTCGCCAACACCTGGGGCAGGGCCAATATCCACGAGGGCGACGAGATCGTCGTCTCGCATCTCGAGCATCACGCCAACATCGTGCCGTGGCAGATGCTCGCGGCCGAGAAGGGCGCGAAGCTGCGCGTGATTCCGGTCGACGACAGCGGCCAGGTGCGGCTCGACGAGTACCAGAAGCTGCTCAGCGACCGCACGAAGATCGTCGCCGTTACGCAGGTCTCGAACGCGCTCGGCACGATCGTGCCGGTCAAGCAGATCGTCGACATGGCGCATCGCGCGGGCGCGAAGGCACTCGTCGACGGCGCGCAGTCGGTCTCGCACATCCGCGTCAACGTGCAGGCGCTCGACGCCGACTTCTTCGTGTTCTCCGGTCACAAGATTTTCGCGCCGACCGGCATCGGCGTCGTCTACGGTAAGAAGGCGCTGCTCGACGACATGCCGCCGTACCAGGGCGGCGGCAACATGATCGCCGACGTGACCTTCGAGAAGACGATCTACCACGGCCCGCCGGCGCGCTTCGAGGCCGGCACCGGCAACATCGCCGACGCCGTCGGCCTTGGCGCCGCGCTCGATTACGTCGAGCGCCTCGGTCTCGAGAACATCGCCGCCTACGAGCACGAGCTGCTCGTGCACGGGCTCGAAGGTCTCTCGCGCATTCCGGGCCTGCGTCTCATCGGCTGCGCGAGCGAGCGCACGAGCGTGATGTCCTTCGTGCTCGATGGCTGGAAGACGGAGGAAGTCGGCAAGGCGCTGAATCAGGACGGCATCGCCGTGCGCTCCGGCCACCACTGCGCGCAGCCGATCCTGCGACGCTTCGGTGTCGAGGCCACGGTGCGGCCGTCGATCGCGTTCTACAACACACACGACGAGATCGATCAGCTGATCACCTCTGTGTCGCGGCTGGCGCAGCGGCGCTGAGTCCGGTCGCCGTCGAGGCGGCGACGACGGCGAAGGTTCGGCATGGAGCGGCGCGCTGCGTGGCGCGCCGCCGGCCAGTCCGCTCTCAGGACGGTTGCGCGGCCTGCGCCAGTTCGCGCAGATAGGCCCAGGGATAGATGCCGCGGTCGTGGCCGTCGCTGAAGCACAGGTGCAGGCCATAGCCCATCGCCTCGACCGTGGTGATCCGCAGCGCGGGCGCCGCGCCGGGCGCGATGCCGCGTGCCTCGCGGCCGCGGCAGCCGGCGCAGCGACAGCGCTCGCGCAGCAGCGCCGCCGACAACCGGCTCTCGCCGTCGGTCCAGACCAGACGCA
>JASGFY010000064.1:0-17368 GCA_047605265.1 Solimonas sp. | reverse complement strand
CGGAGCCAAGGCTTGCCACGACAATGCACCTATGTGGCCCTTAACGTTCGGATTATCCAAGCGCCCGCCGCCCCGAAATTTTCTCTAACCTTGTGCGCTGTATAGCCTTTTTCTCCACTTATCTTGTATGCGGATGGCTTGACAACAGACATTTTTCATTGGGACGCGTTTTGATCAAGTGCGGGCCCGCATGCAACAGGGCGAGGTTCAGGCCGCAGGTCCGGACCGCGCAGGCAGCCTCACGCGCCAATCGGATGATGGCGGGGAAGAAGCGCTCATTTCGGCCGTCCAGCCCGAAACAGGCCGACCATGATGCCGGCGATGCGGAATGACGGCAGTTCCTGCGCCTCGCTTTCCTGCGCGAGGTCGATCACCAGCGGCTCGTAGCGCGCGTTCTCGGGCTCGAGCGTGACCTTGTGCCCGCGCCGGCGGTAGCGCTTGAGCGTGATGCTTTCGTAGCCGGTGCGGCGGTCGAGCAGGCACGCGGCGATGATCTCGCCGTTCGTGGCCTCGCCCTGCTGGTGGATGCCGACGAGATCGCCGTCGAGGATGCCGGCCTCGATCATCGAATCGCCGCTCACGCGGTGCAGGAAGTCGGCGCGCGGACTGAACAGCGCGGGATCGATCTTCAGCCACTCCTGCGCGTTCTCGGGCGCCGTCAGCGGCGCGCCTGCGGCGATGTTGCCGAACAGCGGCAGTTCGAACTGGCGCGGCGGCGTTTCCTTCAGCAGACGTATGCCGCGCGCGTCGTTCGGCGACAGCTCGATCTCGCCCTTGCGCGCCAGCGCGAGCAGATGCTCGCGCGCCGCGTTGCGGTTGAATCCGAAGCGCTCGGCGACGTCGCCGTGCGAAGGCGGAAAGCCGCGTTCGCGAATCCATTCCTGAATGAACGTCAGGATTTCCAGCTGTCTCGAAGTCAGGGCCATGGTTGCTCGATGCCGCTTGCAATGGGTGGTCGATTCGAGTACTGTGCATTTGCACAGCACTGAGCGAGTGAACAGTATATGAGCCCGTCGCAGACCGCAAGCCAGCCAGAACCGAACAAGCCACCGCGCCGCCGCGCCGCTCGCTCGACGCCGATGGCCGTCGAGGCACGCTACGCGCACGTCCGCCGTCGCGGTCAATCCGCCATCCCGCAGCCCACGTCACACGACTGGCGGGACTGGCTGATTCCGGCCGGCGTGGTCGGCTGCCTCGCCTGGATTTCGCTGTATCACCATGCCGCGCTCGCCGAGGCGATCGGCCGGCTGCTCTGAAGCGTTCTGCGCGCTGCGATCCTCCCTCCTCTCGCGGCGCGCAAACCAAGGGGGCCGCCTTCGCCATGGAAGGCGGCCCCGCTGTACCGCAGCGCCGACGACACGGCATCCGCGCGAGCACCGCGAATCCGGAACCGCTGATGTCCCTGCCGCGGGCTTGCCGCCACGCCGGCATTGACAGCCGCGCTCGCTATGTACAACGCTACATAACGCAAAGCCTGTCGACGCCCTTACCCTCGTGCATTCCTTTTCGGCCGATGAACTGACAGCACTGTGGCTGTCGGCCAAGATCGCCCTGTGCTGCATGCTCCTTTGCCTGCCGAGCGGTGTCGCCCTCGCATGGCTGATGGCACGCCGCCGCTTCCGGGGCTACGTGCTGCTCGAAGTGCTCGTGCAGCTGCCGATGGTGCTGCCGCCGGTGGTGCCCGGCTATCTGCTGTTGCTGCTGTTCGGCAGCCAGGGGCCGATCGGCCATGTGTTGAACGAGCGCCTCGGCGTCGAACTCGCGTTCAACTGGAAAGGCGCGGTGCTCGCATCGGCGACGATGGCGTTTCCGCTGATGGTGCAGCCGGTGCGGCTGGCGTTCCAGATGATCGACAGCCGCCTCGAACAGGCGGCTGCGACGCTGGGCGCGAACCCCTGGCGCGTCTTCACCACCGTGAGCCTGCCGCTGGCGATTCCCGGCATCGTCGCCGGCGCGATCCTCTGCTTCTCGCGTGCGCTGGGCGAATTCGGCGCGACAATGGCCTTCGTCGGCAACATTCCCGGCGAGACGCGCACGGTACCGCTGGCGATCTACTCCTATCTGCACCAGCCGGACGGCGAAGCCGGCGCGGCGCGCCTCGCGGCGCTGTCGGTCGCGCTGGCGATCGCCGCCCTGCTCGCCAGCCATCTGCTGGCACGGCGCAGCGAACGCAAGCTCGGATACCGTCATCGTGCTGAGCCTTGATTTCGAATTCCGGCGCGGCGAGTACAGCTTGCGTGTCGACGCCGGACTGACGGCGCCCGTGACCGGCATCTGCGGGCCGTCCGGTACCGGCAAGAGCACGCTGCTCGCCGCCGTCGCCGGCCTGATCCGCCCGCAGCGCGGCTGCATCCGCCTCGACGCCGACACGCTCAGCGACGCCGCGGCCGGCATCTTCGTGCCGCCGCATCGCCGGCATATCGGGCTCGTCTTCCAGGACGGCCAACTGTTCCCGCACCTGTCGGTGCGCAGCAATCTGCTTTATGGCCAGATCGGCCTTGCGCCGCCGCAGCGCCGCTATACGCTCGACGCAGTCGCCGATCTGCTCGAGATCGCCCCCCTGCTCGAACGGCGCGTCCATCAGCTGTCGGGTGGCGAGCGCCAGCGCGTCGCGCTTGGTCGCGCGCTGCTCTATTCGCCGCGCCTGCTGCTGCTCGACGAACCGCTGTCGTCGCTCGACCTGCGCCTGAAGACGCAGATCCTACCGTTCCTCAGACGCATCCGCGACGAGACCGGCATTCCGATGCTTTACGTGACGCACACCCGCGAGGAAATCGCCGCGCTCGACGGCGTGCTGATCGAAATGGAGGACGGCCGGCTGCGAGGCGCTACGGCGTGATCGCGACGATGACACTCGACGCCTTGAACAGCGCCGTCGCCGCGCCGCCCACTTCGAGGCCGAGCGCGTCGGCGCTGGCGTTGGTGATGATCGCCGCGACGCTGTTGCCGCCGGCGAGATCGATGACGACCTCGCTGTTGACGGCACCGCGATGCAGCGACGACACCGTGCCGCGCAGCTGATTGCGCGCCGACAGACGCAGCGCGGCGCCCGCGTCCTCGACGCCGATGATGACCGACGAGGCTTTCACCAACGCCACGACCTCGCTGCCGCGCTCGAGCCGGAGCGCCTCGCCGCTTTCGGACGTGACGGTCGCGACGATGGTCTCGCCGCCGTGCAACGTGATTTCGATCTCGTCGTTGACGGCACCGCGCGTGCGTCGCGCGACCTGGCCGGCGAACTGATTGCGGGCACTCGTCTGCATGGCCAGCCTCCCGAGGACGCGCAGGTCGCCGCCGGCCTGCACATGGGCTTCGTTCAGGGCATCGAGGAAACGGCGATGCCGCGCTTCGAGTACGCGGAAGCTCTGCACGAGTTCATGTCCGCGCTTCGTCAACCGGGTGCCGCCGCCGTTGCGACCACCGGTGCTGGGCACGACGAGCGGCTGGTCGGCGAGATTGTTCATGGCCGCCACGGCATCCCAGGCCGCCTTGTAGCTGAGACCGACCGCCTTCGCCGCCGCGCTGATCGACCCGGTCGCGGCGATGCTTTCGAGCAGCGCGATGCGCGACGCGCCGGCGGCGAGACCGCCCTGCAGCGAGAAGCCGAGATCGGCTTCGAGACGGATGGGCCTGACCCTGCGCGTCGCCATTTCAGGTCCGGCTCAGGGCAGCGGCAGCCACTGCACGACCGCCTGCGCCTCGAGCGCGGCGCCGGCCGGGATGCGCGCGAGCGCGCTGGCGGTCGACAGATTGCTGAGCATGTGCGAGGCTTGGCGGCCGAGGCGGTCGAGCCAGATCTGCCCGGCCTCGTCGATGCGCAGCGTCATGCGCAGCAGTTGTTCGCGGGCGTCGCCGCGTACCGGCGCGGCGAGCCGGCCGGACCGCCACGCCGGGGTCGGCGCCGCTTCTCCCTGCAGGCGCGCGAGCACGGCCGCGACATGGACGTGCAGGCCGATCAGCACGGCGGCCGGATTGCCGGGCAGGCCGAGCACGAGCTTCTGCCCGCCGTCGCTCCCTTCGCGCATTCCGAAGTACAAGGGCTTGCCCGGCTTCTGCGCGACCTGCCAGAACACCTCACGCACACCGAGCCCGGTCGCGACCGGCCGCACGAGGTCGTGGTCGCCGACCGACACACCACCCGTTGTCAGCACCAGATCGGCTTCGGCGAGCGCCGCCACGAGCGCGTCGCACAGCCGCGCGCGATCGTCGATCACATAGCGCGTCGTCGGCGCCGGCAGGCCGCGCTCGCGGAACCAGCTGCGCACGAGCGGACCGTTCGCGTCGTGCACACCGGCGGCGGCGGGCTTGCCGTCGGTCGCGATCTCGTCGCCCGTCACCAGCAGCGTGACGCGCGGCGGCGCGATCGCCTCGATCTCGCGCACGCCGGCCATCGCCAGCGCCGCGACGAGACCGGCGTGCAGGCGCTGGCCGGCGACGGCAAGCGACGCGCCGGCGCGCAGTTCCTCGCCGCGCTGGCGCACGTCGGCGCCGCGTTCGAGCGCACCGGCGACGATGATTGTGTCGCCGTCGCGCGTGACGATCTCCTGCCGCGCGACGGTATCGGCGCCTTCGGGCAGACGACCACCCGTGAAGATGCGCATCACCTGCCCCGCGCGCAGCGGCGCGTCGGCCGCGACGCCCGCGCGCACCTCGCCCGCGAGCCGCAGCGGCGCGCCGCCCGCGAGATCGGCCACGCACAGCGCGTAGCCGTCGACCGCGCTCTGCGTGAAGCCCGGCAGATCGACGGCCGCCGTCGCGGGCGCCGCGAGCACATGGCCGAGCGCGGCCTCGGGTGCGCGGCGCGCCGATGCGAGCGGGCGGATGACGGCGTAGCGCGCGAGCGCCACATCGAGACTCAGCAGCGCGCCGTGCGCACCGGTGTCGTCGCCGTGTGCCATCACGCGTAACCGCCGGCGTGCGGCACGTCGCGCTTGACCTCGAAGACGTGCACCAGCGACGGCAGGATCGCCAGCAGCGATTCGCTCGCGCCGCCGCGGCTGCCCGGCAGGGTGATCAACAGCGTGTCGCCGACGAAGCCGGCGATGCCGCGCGACAGCGCCGCGTACGGCGTGCGGCGCTGGCCGAACGCGCGCGCCGCTTCCATCAGGCCCGGCAGCTCGCGCTCGACGTGCGGCTTCAACGTGTCGACGGTGATGTCGCGGCGGCCGATGCCGGTGCCGCCGACGGTGACGATCAGCGCATGCGTCTTGCGCAGCGCCTGCACGGCATCGAGCAGCGGTGCCGCATCGTCCGCCATCACCGCATAGCGGATCGGCGCGAAACCAGCCGCGGCGAGCTCGGTCTCGACGGCGCGGCCCGCAGTGTCCGGCTTGCGCCCGGCGGCGACGGTATCCGACAGCACCAGCACGGCGGCCGACACCGGCGTTGCGAGGCGGCGCCGGTACTGCGACTTGCCGCCGCGCTTCTCGTCGAGCTTCAACGCGCGGATCTCCATCTCGGCCGGCTCGCAGTACGGCTTGAGCATGTCGTAGATCGTCAGCGCGGCGAGGCTGGCGGCGGCGAGCGCTTCCATCTCGACGCCGGTCGGCGCGATGGTCTCGACCCTGGCGATCACGCGCACGCGGTCGTCGCCGAGCTCGAAATCGACGTCGGCGCGATAGATCGGCAGCGGATGGCACAGCGGGATCAGCTCGTCGGTGCGCTTGGCGGCGAGGATGCCGGCGACGCGCGCCGTCTTCAGCGGATCGCCCTTCTCGGTGTCCCCCGAACGCAGTCGTTCGATGCAGTGCGGCGGCGCCAGCAGCTCGGCGGACGCGCGCGCGCGGCGCAGCGAGTCCGGTTTCATGCCCACGTCTTTCATGGCTTGCGGTTCCTGCGCGCGACGCTGTTCAACCGTGGCGGTGCGCGCGATGGTCATGGTGTTCGTGATGGCGATGCGCGTGCGCGTCGTCGTATTCGGCGTCCGGCCGGATGCAGCAGCCCTCGACGAACGCGCTCGTGCCGTCGGCGTAGAACTCCTCCTTCCAGATCGGCACCTCGTGCTTGGTGCGGTCGACCGCCTCCTTGCACGCCGCGAAGGCCTCGGCGCGGTGCGGCGCGCGGGCGACGCAGTAGATCGCGACCTCGCCGATCGAAAGCGGCCCGACGCGGTGCACGACGCGCAGGTACGACACACCGTGCTTTGCGGCGACGGCCTGCTCGATCTCGCGGATCTGTTTCTCGGCGAGCGGCGCGTAGGCCGTGTACGCGAGGCTCAGCACGCGCTTTTCGTCGTGATGGTCGCGCACCGTGCCCGCGAACAGCGCAAGCCCGCCGCACTGCGGATACAAGCCCTCGGCCAGCAGCGGCGCGAGTTGCAGCGGCTGGTCCTGGATGCGTGCGGGATTGGATGGATTCGTCATGTCGCCGGCTCCTGACGCCGGAGGCGCCTATGGTACGCCGCGCTCACTGCACCTTGCGCACGAACTCGGACTTCAGGCCCATCTCGCCGATACCGTCGATGCGGCAGTCGATGTTGTGATCACCGTGCGCGAGGCGGATGTTGCGCACCTTGGTGCCGACCTTGATCACCTGCGACGAGCCCTTGAGTTTGAGGTCCTTGACGACGGTGACGCTGTCGCCGTCTTGCAGCACGTTGCCGCTCGCGTCCTTGACGATCAGCACGTCCTCGGCCGGCGCCGCCTCGGCGACCGCCGGCCACTCGTGCGCGCACTCCGGGCAGATGTATTGCGCGCCGTCGACGTAGGTGTAAGTCGACCGGCAGCGGGGGCACGGGGGAATTTCGCTCATGAAGGGCCTGAATGACGATGCGGGGCGCTATGGTAGCGTCCGGGCGCCCACCGACGCGCGACGCTTCGCACCGCAGGCGCGCCGCCGGCTCATCCACCTGCCACCGGCGGCAGCAGCGCGATGCGTTCGCCGCCGCGCAGCGGCTCACGGCGCAGCACCAGCCGGTCGCCGATCGCGCAGGCGCAGCGGACCAGCGCCGCCGCCAGTTCGGGGCGCGTGGCGGACAGCCGTTCGAGCGCGTCGGCCAGGGTGGCGGGCGCCGCGAGCGGCAGCGCGAGTTCGGCGGCGCCGGCGAGGCGCAGCAGCTGGCCGTGGAATTCGAAGGTCACGGTGGACATCGGGCGGTGGATCGAAAGGCGCTCAGCCGCCCATCGCGTGCATGGTGATCGGCCGCTCGACGGGATGGCGCTCGGCGGCGTAGCCGGCCTTCTTGCGCCACACGGCGTCGCGGATCGTCTCGAGCAGCGTCGCGTCGCCGGCGCCGCCGCGCAGCAGCGCGCGCAGCGGCGTGCCGGTCTGCGCGAACAGGCAGGTGTAGAGCTCGCCGGTCGCGGTGATGCGCAGGCGGTCGCAGCTCGCGCAGAACGGATTGCTGACCGTCGAGATGATGCCGATTTCGCCGCCGCCGTCGATCGCGTAGCGCGTCGCCGGATCGGCGTTGCGCGGCAGCGCCCGCACGTCGAAGCGCGCACGCAGCGCGTCGAGGATGTCCCGCTCGCTGACGACCTGCTCGCGCTGCCAGCGGCCCGGCGCGTCGAGCGGCATGTATTCGATGAAGCGCAGCGGCAGGCCGCGCGTGCGCGCCCATTCGGCGAGCGCGACGATCTGCCCGCCGTTGTCGTCGCGCAGCAGCACGCTGTTGAGCTTGACCGGCAGGCCGGCGGCGACGGCGGCATCGATGCCCTCGATCACCGGCGCCAGCGGCCGGCCGGTCATGCGCGCGAAGGTCGCCGGCTCGACGCTGTCGAGGCTGATGTTGAGATCGTCGAGCCCGGCCGCCTTCAGCGCGCCGGCCAGCGGCGCCAGCAGCGACGCATTGCTGGTCATCGAGAGACGCTCGAGCCCACGCGCGCGCAGCGCATCGAGACGGCGCACGCAGTCGATGACATCGCGGCGCAGCAGCGGCTCGCCGCCGGTCAGGCGGATGTGGCGGATGCCGTCGGCGACCATCAGGCGCGCGACGCGCTCGATCTCCTCGAAGCTCAGCAGCTGCGACTTCGGCAGCCACTGCGGATGCTCGGGCATGCAGTAGCGGCAACGGAAGTTGCAGCGATCGGTCAGCGAGATGCGCAGCTTGCGCTTGCGGCGACCGTGCTGGTCGATCAGGTTGGAAAGGACGGCGCTCACGTCAGCGATCGCGATTCTGGGCGGCGGCAAGCCGCTCCGGCGTGTTCAGGTTGTCTAGCGTACCGCACCAGCCGGCAATGTCGACGGCGACCGCGTCCTGCGCCGCCAGCCAGCGGCCGACGCCGAAATGGCCTTGCTCCAGCATCGCGTGCAGCGACGCCCGCAGATCGCGGTGCAGAAGGCACAGCGGATACACCGGATCGCCGCCGACGAAGGCGTACGCCGCTTTCGCGTCCCGCGCCCGCACGGCTCGCCGCAGCTGCGCGACCAGGTCGGCCGGCAGGCCCGGCGTGTCGCACGGCGCGGCGAGCAGCCAGTCGGCGGTACTCGCCGCGAAGCCAGCGGCGATGCCCGCCAGCGGCCCGCGGAAATCGGGCCAGAGATCGGTGACGACCGGCATGCCGAAGCGCGCGTAGGCCTCGATGTTGCGATTGGCGCTGATGATCAGCGCGCCGACCTGCGGGCGCAGCGCGTCGAGCAGGTGCGCGACGAGTGGCCGCCCGCGCAGTTCGAGCAGGCCCTTGTCGGCGCCGCCCATGCGGGCGGCACGGCCGCCGGCGAGGATGACGGCGTCGGTGCCGGCGTTCAGGCCGCCACCTCGTCGGCCGCGCACTCGGCGATCAGGCCGCGAATCTCCGGCACGCAGGAGCCGCAGTTGCCGCCGGCCTTGAGGCAGGCGGTGACTTCCTTCGGGGTCTTGAGGTCTTTCTCGCGGATCGCCTTGACGATGGTGTTGCGGCCGACGCGGAAGCACGAGCAGACCAGCGGGCCGCCGTCGCCGGCCCCGCTGTTGGTGAACGGTTCGGCGGCGAGCAGGCCGGCGCGGTCGCGCGCCGACAGGCGCGCGCGCTCGAACAGGCCGGCCAGCCAGTCGCGGGCCGGCAGCATCTGCCGCGGGGCGATGTAGAGACAGGCCTGCAAGCGCCCGTCCGCGATGTGCGCGGCGTGGAAGACGCCGCTGCTGTCGTCACGATACTCGATCCAGTCGGCCTGGGCCGCCGTGACGCCGAGCAGGGCACGCGACCATTGCGAACGGTCGGCGATCACGCCGCGCCCGGCGAATTCGTAGCGCTGCGCGGAACGGGTCTGCACGCGCGTCCACCAGGCCAGGCGCTGCGCGTCGAGCGCGCCGCGCGTGTAGGCCAGACCGTGCCAGTCGGCGCGGAACTCATCGACGCGCACCGGCGTGTGCTTGAACTCGGGCTCGCCGGAGATCGGATCGACGACCGGATTGACGAGCGAGCCGACGCGCGCATCCGACGCGAACTGGTCGTTCCAGTGGATGGGCACGAACACCTGGCCGCGGCGCATCTCTCCGCAGGCGCGCACGCGCACGACCAGCGAACCCCAGCGCGAGCTCACGCGCGCGAGCTCGCCGTCGCGCACGCCGCACGCGAGCAGATCGGCCGGATGCAGGTCGACGTAAGGCTCCGGCAGATGACCGCCGAGCGTCGGCGCCAGGCCCGTGCGCGTCATCGTGTGCCAGTGATCGCGCACACGGCCGGTGTTGAGCACCAGCGGATAGCGGTCGTCGGGCCGGTGCGCCGGCGCGACCGGCGCCGTCGGCACGAACACGGCGCGGCCGTCGGCGTGCGCGAAGCGGCCGTCGGCGAACAGGCGCGCGGTGTCCCGCCCGGCGTCGAGCACCGGCCAGCGGATCGGCGCCAGCGCGTCGTAGGCGCCGGCGTCCATGCCGGCCAGGCCGCGCAGGTTGAAGAAGCGCCCGCCGCTGCCTTCGAGCGGATTCTCGAACGCCGACAGGCGCGCATGCTCGTCGAAGATCTCGTGCGGCGCGCGGTACGCGAACGCCGGCGCGTAGCCCATGCGTCGGCCGACCTCGGCGAACGCCCACCAGTCCGGCCGCGCCTCGCCCGGCGCTGCGCGAAACGCGCGCTGCCGCGAGATGCAGCGCTCCGAATTCGTCACCGTGCCGTCTTTCTCGCCCCAGCCGAGCGCCGGCAGCAGCAGATGTGCGAACTGCGTGGTATCGGTGTTGCGCATGACGTCGGAGACCACGACGAACTCGCAGCGCCGCAGCGCTTCGCGCACGCGATCGGCATCCGGCAGGCTGACGATCGGATTGGTCGCGACGATCCAGATCGCCTTGATCCTGCCGGCGTGCACGGCCTCGAACAGGTCGACGGCCTTGAGGCCCGGCCTGTCGGCGATGCGCGGGCTGTTCCAGAAGCGCTGCACCAGCGCGCGCTGTTCGGGCGCGAAATCGAGATGCGCCGCCAGCGTGTTGGCGAGGCCGCCGACTTCGCGGCCGCCCATCGCGTTCGGCTGGCCGGTCATCGAGAACGGTCCAAGGCCCGGCCGGCCGACGCGGCCGGTCAGCAAGTGGCAATTGATGATGCTGTTGACCTTGTCGGTGCCCTGTCCCGACTGGTTGACGCCCTGCGAGAACAGGGTGACGGTCTTCTCGTGCCGCGCGAACCACTCGTAGAACGTCTCGAGCTTTTCGCGCTGCACGCCGCATTGCGCCGCCAGATGCTCGAGATCGCCGGCGCTGTCGCGCGCCACGGCCAGCGCCGCGTCGAGACCCCGCGTATGCCGCGCGACGAAACCGTCGTCGCGCGCGCCGTGCGCGTCGAGCCAGGCGAGCAGGCCGTTGAACAGCGGCACGTCGGCGCCGGGCAGCAGCGGCAGATGCAGATCGGCGATGTCGCAGGTCGGCGTGCGCCGCGGATCGACGACGACGATCTTCATCTGCGGCCGCGCTTCCTTGGCGACATTGATGCGCTGGAACAGCACCGGATGGCACCACGCCGTGTTCGAACCGACCAGCACGACGAGGTCCGCCAGCTCGAAATCCTCATAGCAGCCAGGCACCACGTCCTCGCCGAACGCGCGCTTGTGGCCGGCGACCGCCGATGACATGCACAGCCGGGAGTTGGTGTCGATGTTGCCGGAGCCGATATAGCCCTTCATCAGCTTGTTGGCGACGTAGTAGTCCTCGGTCAGCAGCTGCCCGGAGACGTAGAACGCGACGCTGTCCGGCCCGTGCCCGGCGATCGTTTCCGCGAAGCGCGCGGCGATCCGGTCGAGCGCCGCGTCCCAGGCAATGGGCTGCAAGCGCGCGGCACCGCCCTCGCCGGTCCGCTGCAACGGCTCCAGCAGACGGCCGCTCGGGGTCAGCGTTTCGTGCAGCGCGCTGCCCTTGACGCACAGCCGCCCGCCGTTGGCCGGATGCTGCCGATCGCCCTCGACCGGCAGCCCGTCGCTGCGGGCGCGAACGCCGCAGCCGACACCGCAATACGGGCAGGTCGTGGCAACCGGGCCGGCGGCCTGCGTCATCGCCACGGCCCCGCCTGCATCGCGCGGTCGACGCGATGCCATGATCCGATCCGCGACGCCTTCATCGCCGTATCAGTTGCGCAGCGCGAATTCGCGGCCGAACAACAGCCGGTTCCGGTAACGGCTCACGTCGCTGCCGTCGCTGATCAGCTCGAAATACCAGGCGCCGTCGCGCGCGTCGCCGTACAGCACCGCGCCGATCACACGCTGGTCCTTCAGCACCAGGCGCTTGTAGACGCCGCGCTGCGCGTCGTGCAGCACCAGATCCTCGGTACCCTCGCCGCCCTCGAAATCGCCGGCCGAGAACACTTCGATGCCGGCGACCTTGAGCTGCGTCGAGACCTGCGAGCCGCGATAGCGCATGTGCCCGCGCTCGGCGAGCTGCGCCGCGCAGACGTAGGCCTGGCCCCACAGCGGATCGACGAGGCCGTAGGTGCGGCCGCGATGCTGCACGCACTCGCCGACCGCGTAGATCCGCGGATCGAAGGTCTGCATGGTGTCGTTGACCAGCACGCCGCGATCGGTGCGCAGGCCGATGTCCCGCGCAAGCTCCACGTTCGGGCGGATGCCGACCGCCATGACCACGAGATCGGCGTCGAGCACCTGACCGTCGGCGAGCCGCACACCGCTCACGCGCCCGGAAGACTCCGGCCCGCCGAGGATGGCTTCGGTCTTCGCGTTCAGATGCACCTTCATGCCGCGCGCTTCGAGCTTGGCCTTGAGCAGCGCCGCCGCCGGCGCGTCGAGCTGACGTTCCATCAGCCGGTCGACGAGATGCACGATCTCGACCTGCATGCCGCGCTTGGCGAGGCCATGCGCCGCTTCGAGCCCGAGCAGACCACCGCCGATGACCACGGCGCGGCGATGCGTGCTGGCGATCGCCAGCATGGTGTCGACGTCGTTCAGATCGCGGAACGTCGTCACGCCTTCGAGATCGCGGCCCGGCAGCGGCAGCACGATCGGATTCGAGCCGGTCGCCAGCAGCAGACGGTCATAGCGGGTCGTCTTGCCGGACTGCGAACGCACCGTGCGGCGCGGACGGTCGATCGCGACCACCGCATCGCCGGCATGGAAGACGATGCCGCGCTCGGCGTACCACTGCGGCGGATGCAGCATGATGTCCGCCGCCTTCTTCTCGCCGGCGAGCACCGGCGACAGCAGGATGCGGTTGTAGTTGCCGTGCGTCTCGGCGCCGAACACTTCGATCTCGTACAGCTCGGGCGCCGCCTCGATCAGCTCCTCGACCACGCGCATGCCGGCCATGCCGTTGCCGACGACGACGAGGCGCATGCGCTCGCGCGGCTTCGGCGCCGGCGCGTAGCTGCGCAACGGCGCCGGATCGACATAGACCATGCCGTCGGCGACGCGCGTCGCATAGGCATTGACGTTGTTGGCGGCGTCTTCGAGGCAGCGCCCGGTGGCGAGGCTGAAGTGCTGCTTGTAGATCGGCGAGGCGACGACGCGCTCGCCCTGCAGATCGCCAACCAGACCGCGCGACAGCACGTTGGCGCCGGAGAACGGATCGCGGTTGTCGATGGCGTAGACGCGGTCGTCGACGCGCAGACGGAACACGGCGATCTGCCGGCCGCCGATCAGCGCCGCGACGCCGGTATCCGGCACGATGTCGTCGATCGCGCAGACCGGCTGCCATTTCGCGGAAGCGTTCATCATGGGCTCTCCGCCGTGACCGCAATGCCCTTGAACGTCGCACGCTCGTCGTCGCGCGCCGGCCGGATCTGGCCGCGCTCCTCGACAAACACCACGTGATCGTCGGCCGCGTCGCTGTTGACGAAGGTGCGGAAACGCTTGAGCGTCTGCTCGTTCTCGATCGCCGTCTTCCATTCGTCCTGGTAGGTCGCGATCACCAGCGCCATCTCGGCTTCGAGTTCCGCGCCGATGCCGAGGCTGTCGTGGACGATGACGTCCTTCAGGTAGTCGAGGCCGCCTTCGAGGTTGTCGCGCCACACGCTGGTGCGCTGCAGGCGGTCGGCGGTGCGGATGTAGAACATCAGGAAGCGGTCGACGTAGCGGATCAGCGTTTCGCTGTCGAGGTCGGAGGCCAGCAGCTCGGCGTGGCGCGGCTTCATGCCGCCATTGCCGCAGACGTAGAGATTCCAGCCCTTCTCGGTGGCGATGATGCCGACGTCCTTGCCCTGCGCCTCGGCGCACTCGCGCGTGCAGCCGGACACCGCGAACTTCAGCTTGTGCGGCGAGCGCAGGCCCTTGTAGCGGTTTTCGAGGTCGATCGCGAAGCCGACCGAATCCTGCACGCCATAGCGGCACCAGGTGCTGCCGACGCAGGACTTCACCGTGCGCAGCGCCTTGCCGTAGGCGTGGCCGGACTCGAAGCCGGCGTCGATCAGCTCGCGCCAGATCGCCGGCAGCTGGTGCACCTGCGCGCCGAACAGATCGATGCGCTGGCCGCCGGTGATCTTGGTGTAAAGACCATACTTCTTGGCGACCACGCCGATCGCGATCAGCTTGTCCGGCGTGATCTCGCCGCCCGGCACGCGCGGCACGACGGAATACGTGCCGTCCTTCTGCACGTTGGCGAGGTAGTAATCGTTGGAGTCCTGCAGCGCGGCGTGCTCCTTCTGCAGCACGAAGGCGTTCCAGCAGCTGGCGAGGATCGAGCCGACGGCCGGCTTGCAGATGTCACAGCCCAGGCCGCGGCCGTGCTTGTGCAGCACCTGCTCGAAGGTTTCGAGCTTGCCGACGCGCACGAGGTGGTACAGCTCCTGGCGCGAATACGGGAAGTGCTCGCACAGGTGATTGTTGACGGTGACGCCCTGGCGCTTCAGCTCCGCCTTCAGCACCTGCGTGACGAGCGGCGCGCAGCCGCCGCAGGTGGTCGCCGCCTTGGTGCCCTTCTTCAGCGCCGCGAGCGTCGTGCAGCCGGCGGCGATCGAATCGCACAGCGCCTGCTTGGAGACGTTGTTGCACGAGCAGATCTGCGCCGTCGCCGGCAGCGCGTCGACGCCGACGCCCGATGACTTCGCCGCACCCGCGCCGGCCGCGAGCGGCAGGATCAGGCCCTCGGGTTGTTCGGGCAGCGCCAAGCCGTTGAGCATCATCTGCAGCAGATCGCCGTACTCGGCGGCGTCGCCGACCAGCACCGCGCCAAGTAGGCGCGTGCGGTCCGGCGAGACGACCAGCTTCTTGTAGACCTGCCTGATCTCGTCGCTGAACTGGTACGACAGCGCGCCCTGCGTATTGCCGTGCGCGTCGCCGATCGACGCCACGTCGACGCCCATGAGCTTGAGCTTGGTGCTCATGTCGGCGCCCTTGAATTCCAGCGCCGACTCGCCGGCGATGTGATTCGCGGCGACGCGCGCCATCTCGTAGCCCGGCGCGACGAGGCCGAAGATCTTGCCGTCCCACAGCGCGCACTCGCCGATCGCGTAGACGTCCGGATCCGAGGTGCGGCAGGCGTTGTCGACGACGATGCCGCCGCGCGGGCCGACCTCGAGGCCGGCCTGACGCGCCAGCTCGTCGCGCGGACGGATGCCGGCGGAGAACACGATCATGTCGGTCTCGAGCTCGCTGCCGTCGGCGAACTTGAGCTTGTGTTTCGCCGTCTGGCCGTCGACGATCTCGGTCGTGCTCTTCTGCGTGTGCACGGTGACGCCGAGTTCCTCGATCTTCTTGCGCAGCAGCCGGCCGCCGCCGTCGTCGACCTGCACCGCCATCAGGCGCGGCGCGAACTCGACGACGTGCGTGGCCAGGCCGAGATCCTTCAGCGCCTTCGCCGCTTCGAGGCCGAGCAGGCCGCCGCCGATGACGACGCCGCTCTTCGCCGTGACCGCCGCGGCCTGCATCGCTTCGAGATCTTCGATCGTGCGGTAGACGAAGCATCCCGGACGGTCCTTGCCCGGAATCGGCGGCACGAACGGGAACGAACCGGTCGCCAGCACCAGCGTGTCGTAGGCGAGCGTCTCGCCGCTGGCGAGCGTGACGGCTTTCGCCGCACGATCGATCGCCGCGACTTTCGCCGACAGGCGCAGGTCGACGCCGTAGGCCTCGGCGAAGTCCGGCCGCGCCAGCAGCAGATCGTCGGCCGTGCGCCCCGAGAAGAAGTCCGTCAGATGGACGCGATCGTAGGCGGGACGCGGCTCCTCGGCGAGAACCGTGAGTGAAAGCTCGGATCGCTCGACGAGCGCCTCGACCAGTTTGTGTCCGACCATGCCATGGCCGACGACGACGACTTTCCGGTGATTCATCTTTCTTTATGATTTTCGGTAACGAACCGTGTGACGAACAGCGGGGGACTCAGCCCGCCACGGGCGCGGTGCCCGATGCGATGCCGGATTCGGCGCCCCGCTGCGCGACCGCCTCCTGATAAAGCGCTTCTTCGCGCGCCTTGTGCTCGGCGCTGAAGCGCACGACGATCGCGCACAGCGAAGCCACCGTGACGAAGCCGCCGAGCAGGCCGAAGGTGTGCGCCACGTCGCCCGTGCCCTTCAGCACGAAGCCGGCGGCGACCGCCCCGACATTGCCGCCGGCGCCGATGATGCCGGCCACGCCGCCGAGCGCCTTGCGGTCGATGAAAGGCACCAGGGCGTAGGTGGCGCCGCAGGCCATGTGCGTGCACAGGCCGAAGGCGAGCATCGCGACCACGGCCATCAGCGCCGTATCGGTCGTCGAGAACCACAGCAGACCGATTCCTTCACCGAGCATCAGCACGAACAGCAGCAGCGTGCGCGCGTCGAGACCTTTGATGCGCGCAACGCGATCCGAGATGATGCCGCCGACCGCACGCGCGAACAGTGCCAGCAGGCCGAAGCTACCGGCCGCCAAGCCGGCGGTCTTGAGATCGAGCGAGAACCTGTCGACGTAGTAGCTCGCCGCGACACCGTGCACGAACAGCTCGATGCCGAAGCAGCAGCCGTAGGTCACGAACAGCATCCACACGCGGTAGTTCGCGGCGGCGGCGGCGAACACCGCCCAGCCACCCTTCTTGCCGGTCTCGATCTCGATGCCCTTGGCGCGCAGGTCCTTGTAGTTGCCTTCCGGGCAATCCTGCGTGTACTTCCAGTACAGCGCGGCGACGATCAGCATCAGCGCGCCGGGCACCAGCATTGAAATACGCCAGCCCAGCGTCTTCTCGACGCCGAAGCTCAGCACCGCGGCAAGCACCAGCGGCATGACGGTCTGCGTGACGCCGCCGCCCGCGTTGCCCCAGCCGGCCGTCGTCGCGTTGGCGGTACCCACCACGTTCGGCGCGAACATCACCGAGGTGTGGTACTGCGTGATGACGAAGCTCGCGCCGATGACGCCGATCGCCAGGCGCATGACGAGGAAGCCGATGTAGCTGTGCATCAGCGCAATGCCGATCACCGGCACGGCGCCGAGCGCCAGCAGCAGCGTATAGACCAGGCGCGGACCGTACTTGTCGCAGAGCGGCCCGATGAGCAGGCGACCGAAGACGGTCACCGCGACCGCTGCGATCGTGATGTTCGCGAGCTGATCCTTGCTGAGGCCGAACTCCTCCTTGATGACGGGCATCAGCGGCGCGACCGCGAACCAGGCGAAAAAGGCGACAAAGAACGCCAGCCACGTGAGATGGAACACCCGCATCTGCGGGGTGGCAAAGCTGAACAGGCGGATCGAAGTAGCCTTCGACATGCTCGTGCTCCTGGAAAAAACAGGACCTGGGGAGCGGGCGTCGTTGACCGCAAGGATGGAGGGGATCCGGCAATGATCCTGCGAATCGCAAAGCAATCCGTATGCCAGATGACGCCCTGATTGCACAAAACGGTGCACGCTGCACGGCGGAACGCTCCTGCGCTTCCGTTACAGACGCCAGCAGCGGTCGACGGCACCAAGACAGCCCGCCGCGCATCACAATCAAGCGCGATGCGCACTGCCTTAGAGCGTGTTCAAAGTCTCCTGAGCAACACGGCGAGGAAGGCCAAATGGAGGAATTGAAGACTGGTGTTGAGTGTCCGCTCGCAGTTTTTCCATAGCCTGCGGT
>JASGFY010000063.1:0-17385 GCA_047605265.1 Solimonas sp. | reverse complement strand
GGCCGACGCGCAGCGCCTCGGTGTCACCAACATCGGCATCGTCGGCAACGAGCAGCTGATGTAAGGTTTTCAGTTCATGTGACACTCAGCCCGGAAGCTCACACTTCCGGGTGTTTCGTTTACAGGGGTCAGAAAAATGCATGCTTTCCTTCGCTCCCTCGTTGCCGGCGTGTCGCTGGTGCTCGCCGCCACGTCGGTCCATGCTGCTGACAAGCAACAGTCCGTGCGGCCTGAAGTCGCCAAGCCGCTGCAGGAAGCGCAGAAGGCGCTGCAGTCCAAGGACTACAAGGCGGCACTGGCCAAGATCGGTGAGGCCGAGGGGGTCAGCGGACTGACGCCGTTCGAGAGTTACACGGCGGCGCGCATGAAGATCGCTGCGGCCAGCGGCGCCGGTGACAATGCCGCCGTCGTGCAGGCATTCGACACTGCGCTGGCGTCAGGGCTGATGCCGCAAGAGGACAAGCTCAAGCTGCTCGGTCCCATTGCGCAGACTGCCTACAATGTCAAGAACTATCCCAAGGCCGTCGAATATCTCAAGGCGTATCAGGCGGCCGACGGAAACGATCCGCAAATCCTCAGCGTGCTGGCGCCGGCCTTGTATCTGTCCAATGACTTTGCAGGGGCGCAGAAAGAGCTGAAGGATGCTCTCGCCAAGAGCGAGGCCGCGGGCCAGACGCCGACCAAGATGCAGCTCGAATTGCTGGCCTCGTGCGCCATCAAGCTCAACGATGGCGCCGGCTACATCGACGCGCTCAAGAAGCTGGTCGCTGTTTATCCGGAAAAGAAGTACTGGCAGGATCTGATTGCCCGCACGGCCGGCCAGCCCGGTTACGCGAGTCGCCTCGACCTCGACCTTTATCGGCTGAAGCTGGCGACGGATTCGATGGAAGGCGCGGGTGATTATGAAAGCGCGGCCGATCAGGCGGTCCGTGCCGGGTTCCCCGGCGAGGCCCAGCAGTATCTCGATCGCGGCAAGGCGGCTGGCGTGCTGACCGGCACTCCCGCGCAAAAGCAGCTGGCCGCTTCGGTGGCCAGCAAGCTCAGTGCCGATCAGGCTTCTCTGGCTGCCGGCGAAAAGGCCGCGGCGGCACAGGCCAGTGGCGAGGCGCTGGTTGCCACCGGCCTGAACTACGTCGGCTACGGCCAGTACGACAAGGGTGTCTCGCTGATCCAGCAGGGCATCGCCAAAGGCAATCTGAAGAAGCCGGAAGATGCCAAGCTGCATCTCGGCTATGCCCAGCTGATGGCCGGCAAGACCGCCGATGCGCAGCAGACCCTGCGCGGTATTTCGGGCGGCGAAGGGGCGGGCGATATCGCGCAGCTGTGGCTGCTCGTCAAGAAGGGCGCATGACGGCGATGGAGCGCAGCCGCTGATTCACGAAGGCCGCGTCGATGATGCGGCCTTTTTGTTGGTCGCCAAGAAAACGACCCAGGAAGGTGACTTTCCATGCCGGCCTTCGCCCGATAGGAAGCGCCGGGCGCCTGCGACGGATTCGCCGGACGGCAAGCTTTGCATGCCGAGCGCGAACTCTTTGCGGATCGCATCCGCTTCGCGCCATGGCCACGGTTCGTAGCTCGAGCGCCGATCGTGGCGCCAGCGAAGCTGGGGAAAGCCGGCGATCTGCTGCGTCAGCCGCATCGTTTCCGTTTCGAACTGCGCGATCGCGACGAGGCGATTGACCCGGCCCCATTGATGCGCTTCCGCGGCGCGCGCTTCCCGGCCGATAAGAATCATGTCGAGGGTGCGTGACTGACCGATCCAGTGCGGCAGCCTGATCGCGTCGTCGCCGATCAGCGGTACGCCGAAACGGCGGCAGAACACGCCGAATATGGCTGTCGTGTCGGCTACGCGCAGATTGCCCCACAAGTGCCAGCTCGAGTCCGCCGGCCACACAGCATCCGGCGATCACCGCGATGACCGGCTTCGACAACTGCATGCGCACTGGTCCCATCGGGCTATCGCCGTCGGCCGCCAGGCGGCTCATCAACGTCTGATCGCTATTCGCGATCGCCTCCAAGTCGGCACCTGCGCAGAAGTCGTGGCCGGCCCCGCGCAATACGGCAGCGCGGGCATCGCCGTCATGTTCGAACTCGCGCTGGCCCTCGCCAGAGCATCCGCGCCACAGGGCCGTTGACCGCATTGCGCGTGTTTTGCCGACCGATCGAGATTTTCCAGACAGGGCCTTGTTTTGTCGCCGTGACCGGATCGTTCATCGCGATACCTCTCAGCGTTCGCGAACCGCCTGAGAAAAAGGAAAAATACCCAATTTACTTACACATTCTTGACGTACTTTGGGAGCACTGACTAGTCTGGCTCAACTCGGTTTAGAGCTTCATCGGCGGTGAAAGCTCTTGGGTCGAAGCTCGAATCAATAACCGACGAAATCAGAGTTATACGGTCTTCACTTGGGAGTGAAAGATGGAAAATTTTTTGCGGCGTAAGCGTGCGACGGGCGCTTTCACGCTCAGCGCTGTCGCGACGGCCGTCGTCAGCACCTTCGTCTTGGCGAATGCCTATGCGCAAGAGGCGGCATCTCCGGCGCCTGCTCCGGCTCAGGAAACGGACTCGACGGATCAGATCGAAACCGTCATCGTGACCGGTTCACGCATCAAGCAGATCGACGTGGTCGGCCCCTCGCCGGTGACGGTGATCAGCAAGGAACAGATCGAGCAGAGCGGCAAGCTGACGGTGTCCGACTATCTGCACGACATGAACTACAACAGCTTCGGCTCGTTCGTGGCGGCGTCCGGTTACTCCGGCGGTGCGGCCGGCGGTGCGGACATCAGCCTGCGCGGTCTCGGCTCCGAGCGTACGCTCGTGCTGATCGACGGCCGTCGCATGCCGCTGGATCCCGGCTTCAGCGCGACCGCGGCGAACCTCAACATCATTCCGTTCGCGATCGTCGACCGTATCGAAGTGCTGCGTGACGGCGCATCCGCCATCTACGGTTCCGACGCGATCGGCGGCGTCATCAACGTCATCACCAAGAAGGACTTCAACGGCCTCGAGTTCAGCGGTCAGCTCGACCGCCCGTCGGGCGCCGGCGGCGATGGCGCGAGCGCCACCCTGACCGGCGGCCTCAGCAACGAGAAGGGCAACATCTACTTCTCGCTGGATCACGACCAGAAGGGCGCAATCTCCTACGAGAATCGCAGCTGGGCCAGAGGCGCCTACAGCGCCTACGGCAACCCCGGCACGGTCGCCTATGCGGTCAATCCCAGCACTGACGAAGAAGACACCTCCCTTGAATATGTTAGCGGAGGCGTGATCTCGTGCCCGTCGAGTTTCGGTTCCGATTCGACGTTCAAGAATTCGGGGACGATCGACGCTTGGGATATCTGCGGCTATCGCTTCGGCGCGGTGGCTTGGATCACCGCGGCGACCGCGCGCGACACGCTCACCGCCGGCGGCAACTACAACTTCAACGGCAACGTGAGCGGTTTCAGCCGCATGTCGTTCACGCGCGGCGAGACGAAGTCGGTCTACGCACCGGCGCCGGCCTCGTCGGGCTTCGACAACGATGTTGGTCTGCCGATGATGTCGGCCGACAACGTCAACAACACGACCGGCGACGACCTGTACTTCTACCTGCGCCCGACCGAGAACGGCCCGCGCGTCGACACGATCACCGACACGATCGCCGATCTCGTCGGCGGACTGAAGGGCAGCTTCACGCTCTGGCGTCCGGTGGAATGGGAGGTCGCCCTGTCGCACGCGCGCTATGCGCAGACCGACATCGGTACCGGCTACGGTCTGGCGTCGGCGCTGCAGGCGGCGATCGACGACGGCACCTACAATCCGCTCGATCCGTCGTCCAACACCGCAAGCGCCGCCAACGCCTTCAACTACACGATCTCCAGCAATAATTCATACGTGAACCAGGGCATCGATGGCCACCTGTCGATCGATAATCTGCTGAGCGGCGATTTCCGCGTGCCGCTCGTCGTCGGCGCCGAATATCGCGACGAAGCGTTCTACCAGATCAGCGATTCCCAGAGCAGCACGTCGTTCGTTCTCGACGACAGCGGCACGATCACCGACTACGAAATATCGAACGTCTACGGTTCGGCAGGCGGTACTTCGCAGGGCGGCCGCAGCGAATATGCGATGTACGTGGAAAGCCAGC
This sequence comes from Solimonas sp., assembly GCA_047605265.1. Lineage (GTDB taxonomy): Bacteria > Pseudomonadota > Gammaproteobacteria > Nevskiales > Nevskiaceae > Solimonas. Next base: position 13,258 of record JASGFY010000063.1, on the reverse strand, counting down.
TCGATTTCCTTGAGAACCGCGTGACGATCGACGGTGCCCTGCGTTATGACCACTACAACTCGGGGTCGGCGCGCACCAGCCCGAAGATCGCCGTCTCGGTGCGGCCGGTCGAATCGCTGCTGCTGCGCGCGTCGTACAGCGGCGGCTTCCGTGCGCCGACGCTGTACGATCTCTATATGGCGCCGTCGCAGAGCTTCGAGTCCGCGGAGGATACCTGGCTGTGCGACACGACGAGCGATTCCGACGCCTGCGACGAGAGCGTGCAGCGCCAGTCGTTCTTCGTCGGCAACGCGGACCTGAAGCCGGAGACGTCGCAGAACATCAGCGCCGGTCTGGTCTTCAACCCGCTCGCCAAGCTGAGCTTCGAGATCGACTACTACCACATCAAGCTCAAGAACGGCATCGAGTCGCTGACCGCGCAGAAGGTTCTCAACAACGATGAAGTCTGCCGCAACGACGGCGAAGACGGGTGCACCGATTCGGCGACCAAAGGCCATGTTTACCGCAACAGCGACGACACGGTGAACTTCCTGTACATCCCGAAGATCAATGCGTCCAACATCGAGACCGACGGCCTCGACTTCGCCGGCAAGTACCAGGTCAACATGGGCGGCGCCGGCCGTCTCGACCTGGCGCTCGACGTCTCCTACGTGCTGTCGTACAAGGAGCAGGATGGCGCGGGCGAGACGACTTACGACTACATCGGCTCGGTCCTGTACCCGTCGACGAAGGGCAAGTTCGCCGTGAACTGGGAGTACAGCCGCTTCTCGACCTCGCTGGCGACGAACTACACGTCGAAGACCCGCGACTGTGACTATTACGGTGGCTGCGGCCTCGGCGATGTGTCGTCCTTCATCACGTACGACGCGCAGGTGTCGTGGATGGCCCCATGGAATGGCACGATCACGGCGGGCGTGCGCAACCTCACCGACAAGGACCCGCCGGCCAGCGACTACTACGCCGGCTCCAGCGATCCGCAGGGACGCATCAGCATGCTGGGCGTGTATACCATCGAGGGACGCGTGCCGTACCTCGGCTACAAGCAGAGCTTCTGACGTCAAGGCACGTCTCATCACGGCGGCCCCGGGAAACCGGGGCCGTTTTTTTGAGGGCAAGAAAGCCTCGACTTTTCGCAGGCGAATGCCGCCAGGCGTCGCGCCAAAGACGCATTCCAGCGTCCGGAACCCTGCTGCAGGCTCTGCCGCTTGAGACCTTCAGGCTTCGCTTCTACGATAGCCGGGCTGCCAATGCCTGCGCGTCGTGCGCGGGTTTTTGTTTTGATGCGCGGGAACAGGGACTCCATGGCACGGCCCATCATGCGCGGCGACAAGGCCGGTTCGGTGTTTCTGGCTTTCGCTCTCGTCTATGTTGTCTGGGGCTCGACTTGTCTTGCGATCCGCATCGGCGTGCGCGAAGCGCCGCCGGTGCTGTTCGCCGGCCTGCGCTTTCTGATGGCGGCGTCGCCGATAATACTGGCTTACGCCGTGTGGCACGGCGCGCGCTTGCCGATGTCGCGGCGCGACGGGTTTGTCATCGCGGCGACGTCGCTGCTGATGCTGGTCGGCGGCAACGGTCTGGTGACGTGGTCCGAGCAATGGGTGCAGTCAAACCAGGCCGCGCTGATCGTCGCGACGTCGGCCTTGTGGATCGCGGGCTTCGGTACGCTGGGCAGCGCCGGCGAAGTGATCGATCGCGCGACAATTCTCGGTCTGCTCGTCGTCGCGCCGATGCTGTGGGCCGCCGGCTCGGTGCTGGCGCGCCGTTGTCCGGTCGGCAGCGCACCGGTGATGACGGCCGCGCTGCAGATTCTCGTCGCCGGCGTCGTGCAGACGGCGTCCGGCCTCGCGCTCGGTGAGCCTGCGCGCTGGCGCTGGACGCCGGGCGTGCTCGGCACCTTGTTGTACCTGGCGATCTTCGGTTCCTGCATTGCCTTCGGCGCGTACTGCTGGCGGGTGCACCAGGTCACGCCGGCGCAGCTGGCGACCTACGCATACGTCAACCCGGCCGTCGCCGTAGCGCTCGGCTGGCGGGTGCTCGGCGAACGGTTCAGCGCGATGCAACTGCTGGGCACGGCCATCATTCTGGTCTCGGTGATCGCCGTGACCCTGGCGTCGCGACGCCGCGCGGATCGCTAGCGTGCGCGGTGCCGCGGCAATCGTCTGGCTGGCGGCGCTGCTGTGCGGCGCCAGCGCGACGGCCGCGACGCCGGCCCTGCTGCGCATCGGCAACGGCCCCGAGCCCGAATCGCTGGATCCGCAGCGCGCGTCCAGCGTCAGCGCGCTGAACATTGCGCGCGATCTGTTCGAGGGACTGACGCGCATCGCCGACGACGGCCGCGTCGTGCCGGCGGCGGCGCGCGGCTGGCAGATCAGCGCCGATGGCCGGCGCTATACCTTCGACCTGCGCGACGGCCTGCGCTGGTCGAATGGCGAGCCGCTGACGGCCGACGACTTCGTCGCCGGACTGCGTCGCGTCGTCGATCCGCGCACCGGCGCGCCGTACGCGCAGCTGCTGTCGCCGATCGCCAACGCCGCCGCGATCGTTGCCGGCCGCGCTGCGCCGGCGATGCTCGCGGCGTGGGCGCTGTCGCCGACGCGCCTGCAGATCCTGCTGCGCGAGCCGACGCCGTATTTCCTCAGCCTGCTCGCGCATCCGGCGGCCTCGCCGCTTTACCGGCCGGGCCTCGCGCAATACGGCCGCGAGTTCGCCCGGCCCGGCCGTCTGGTCGGCAACGGCGCGTTTCGGCTCGAGCAATGGGTCGTGCAGTCGCAGATCACGCTGCTGCGCAATCCGCAGTACTGGAACGACGCGCAGACGCGGCTCGACGGCGTGGCCTACATTCCGTCCGACGACGTCGCCGCCGAGCTGAAACGCTTTCGCGCCGGCGAACTCGACGTGACGTCCGAGATCCCGCTGGTGCAGGCGCTGCAGCTGCGCGCGCGCTACGGCGAACGGCTGCGCATCGCGACCTATCTCGGCAGCTACTTCTACGGCATCAACATGACGCGGCCGCCGCTCGGCGCGTCGCGCGCGCTGCGCCGCGCGCTGGCGATGACGATCGACCGCGAGCTGCTCGTCGACAAGGTCATGAACGGCCTCGCGCAGCCGGCCTACGGCTGGGTGCCGCCGGGCGTCGCCGGCTACGCCGCGCAGAGCGCCGACTGGGCGGCGTGGCCGATGGCGCGCCGCGTCGCCGAGGCGCGTCGCCTGTACGCGGCGGCTGGCTACACGGACGAGAAGCCGCTGCGCGTCGAGCTGCGCTACAACACGCACGACGATCACAAGCGCATCGCCACCGTCATCGCCGCGATGTGGAAGCAGACGCTCGGCGTGCAGGCCACGCTGATCAACGAAGAGAACAAGGTTTTCCTCGCCAAGCGTCGCCTGCGCCGCGAGACGGAAATCTTCCGCGCCGCCTGGATGGGCGATTACGACGACGCCTCGACCTATCTCGACGTGCTGGCCGGCGACAACGGCCGCAACGACATGGGCTGGCATGACGCGCGCTACGACGCGCTGCTCGCCGAAGCGGCGCGCCAGCGCGATCCGGTGCGGCGCGCGGCGCTGCTGGAGGAGGCGGAACGCCGCGCGCTCGACGCGATGCCGGTGATTCCGGTCTACTGGTACGTGTCCAAGCACCTGCTGAGCCCGCGCGTGCAGGGCTGGCGCGATAATCTGTTGGACGTGCACTACAGCAAGGACTTGAGCGTTGGTCCCGGATGAGCGATTGGAATCGCGCCGGTGGGAGGAATCCTTCTCCCTCGACGCGCAGCGTCGGGGGAGAGGGTAGGGTGAGGGGGCGCTCGCTCGCCCCTCACCCCAACCCGCTCCCCGCGCGCGGAGAAAGGGAGTCCATCGCGCCATGATCGCCTTCGCACTGCGCCGTCTGCTCTCTGCGGTGCCGACGCTCTTCGTGCTGCTGACCCTGGCCTTCTTCCTGATGCGTGCCGCGCCGGGCGGGCCGTTCGACGGCGAGCGCACCTTGCCGCCGCAGATCGAGGCCGCCTTGCGCGCCGAATATCATCTCGATGAGCCGCTGTGGCGGCAGTACGCGCGATACCTCTCGGGCCTCGCGCACGGCGATCTCGGCCCGTCGTTCCAGTACGAGGGCTACCGCGTTTCCGAGCTGATCGCGGCGGCCCTGCCGGTGTCGCTGATGCTCGGCGTCTGCGCGCTGCTGCTGGCGCTGCTGGCCGGCGCGGCGCTGGGGCTCGCGGCGGCGCGCTGGCCCGGCAGCGCGGTCGACCGCACGCTGATGACGCTGGCGCTGCTCGGCGTGTCGATTCCAAACTACGTCGTCGCGCCGCTGCTCGTGCTGCTGTTTGCGATCGGCCTCGGCTGGCTGCCGGCCGGCGGCTGGCGCGCCGGCACGCTCGGCGACATGGTGATGCCCGCCGTGGCGCTCGCTCTGCCGCAGATCGCCTATGTCGCGCGCCTACTGCGCGGCGGTCTGCTCGAAGCGATGGCAATGCCGTACGTGCGCACGGCGCGCGCCAAGGGCCTGCCGGAGCGCTCGATCCTGCTGCGCCATGCGCTGCGGCCGGCGCTGCTGCCGGTGATCTCGCATCTCGGCCCCGCGGCCGCCGGCCTCATCACCGGCTCGGTGGTCGTCGAAGAGGTCTTCGACATTCCCGGTCTCGGCCGCTATTTCGTGCAGGCGGCGCTGAACCGCGATTACACCCTGGTGCTCGGCGCCGTGCTGCTGTACGGCGCGCTGATCGTCGCCTGCAACTTCGTCGTCGATCTGCTGTACGGCGCGCTCGATCCGCGCCTGCGCCCCGCGTGAGCGCGTCGCCATGAACGCCCTGCGCCGCGATCGCGCGCTGATGATCGGCCTCGCCGCGCTGGCCGCCCTCGCGCTCGTCGTCATCATCGGTCCGTGGTTCAGTCCGTACGCCTGCGACGAGATCGACTTCGCCGGCCAATGGTCGGCGCCGCCGTCGCTGACCGGCGCGCACTGGTTCGGCACCGACAGCCTCGGCCGCGATCTGTTCGTGCGCACGCTGTGCGGCGGCCGCCTGTCGCTGCTCGTCGGCATTGTCTCGACGCTGGTGTCGCTGCTGATCGGCGTGCTGGTCGGCGCGGTCGCCGGTTATGTCGGCGGCCGCATCGACAATCTGCTGATGCGCGCCGTCGACGTGCTGTACGCGCTGCCGTTCATGTTCCTCGTCATCGTGCTGATGGTGCTGTTCGGCCGCCATCTGCTGCTGATGTTCGTCGCGATCGGCGCCGTCAACTGGCTCGACATGGCGCGCGTCGTGCGCGGCCAGACGCTGGCGCTGCGGCAGCGCGATTTCGTCGCGGCGGCGCGGCTCGCCGGGCTGTCCGAGCGACAGATCATCGCGCGCCACATCGTGCCCAACCTGGCCGCGGTCGTCGCCGTCTACGCGGCGCTGACGATGCCGCAGGTGATCCTGATCGAATCGTTCCTCGGCTTCCTCGGCCTCGGCGTGCAGGCGCCGGCGGCGAGCTGGGGCGCGCTCGTCAACGACGGCGCGCGCGAGATGGAAGCGGCGCCGTGGTCGCTGCTGTTCCCGGCCGCGATGCTGACGATCACGCTGCTGCTGCTGAACGTCGTCGGCGAACGCCTGCGCGCGCTTTTCGCCGCGCCGGCGCGTGGAGCGTCGCCGTGAACCTGCTCGAGGTGCGCGACCTCGGCGTGACGATCGGTGCCGGCGCCGCGCGCCGCGCGATCGTCGAAGGCCTGTCGTTCGCGCTCGCGGCCGGCGGGTCGCTGGCGATCGTCGGCGAGTCGGGCTCCGGCAAGACGCAGGCCGCGCTGGCGCTGCTCGGCCTGCAGGGGCCGGGCCTGCGGACGCAGGGCAGCGCGCGTTTCGGCGGCATCGAACTGATCGGCGCGCCGCCGCCGGTCCTGCGGCGCGTGCGCGGCGCGCGCATCGGCTTCGTGTTCCAGGATCCGGCGACCAGCCTCAATCCCTACCTGACCGTCGGCCGGCAGATCGCCGAGGCGATCGAGCTGCATCGCGGCGCGGCGCGGGCGGCGGCATTCGCCGAGGCGCGGCGCCTGCTCGATGCCGTGCGCATCGCCGATGCCGCGCGCCGTCTGCGGCAGTATCCGCACGAGCTGTCCGGCGGCATGCGCCAGCGCGTGATGATCGCCATCGCGCTCGCCTGCCGGCCGCAGCTGCTGATCGCCGACGAGCCGACGACGGCGCTCGACGTCACCGTGCAGCAGCAGCTGATCGCGCTGCTCGGCGAGCTGCGCCGCGAATTCGCGCTCGCGTTGCTGCTGATCACGCACGATCTCGGCGTCGTCGCCGAACTCTGCGAGCGCACGCTGGTGCTCTACGCGGGACGCGTGATGGAAACGGGCGCGACGGCGCGCCTGCTCGCGCAGCCGGCGCATCCGTACACGCGGGCCCTGCTGCGTGCGCGGCCGCGCCTCGACGGCGATACGGGCGCGCCGCTGTACGCGATTCCGGGATTGCCGCCGCGCGCTGGCCAGCCGGGCGCAGGCTGCGTGTTCGCACCACGCTGCGCCGATGTGCAGGAGGTCTGCGCGACCACGCGACCCGTGCTGCAGGGCAGCGGCCGTGAATGGTGCGCCTGCCATTTGCAAGCGATTCCGCCATGACCGAATTCCCCTCTGTCGGGTAGCGCGGCGAGCGCGTTCCTCTTCACCTGACCCTCTCTCCTCAGCGCGTGAGGGTTTCAGGCGACCGGCGCGCCGTCCGGCGGATCACCGTCGGGTCCCGCATCGGGGCTCAGCAGATGTACGCGTCCGTCCGGCGCCAGCGCGCCGAGCACGAGGAACTGGCTCTTGAAACCGGCGATGCGCTTCTCGCCGAGATTGATCGCGCCGACCACGCGGCGGCCGATCAGCGACTCGGCCGGGTAATGCGTGACCTGCGCGCTGGTTTCGAGCACGCCGGCGACGGGGCCGAAATCGACGCGCAGCCGGTACGCCGGCTTGCGCGCCTGCGGGAACGGCTCGGCCGACAGCACGGTGCCGACGCGCAAGTCGACGGCGAGAAAGCCGTCGACCCCGCAGACATCCTTGCGCGGCAGCCCGTCGGGCGCGTACGGCAGCGCGTCGCCGTCGATGACGTGCCGGACCATGTCAGTCCTCCTGCGGCGTCGGCACGGCGGAGCGCCATTCGCGCAGCGCGCGCGAGCTGCCTTCCTGCACGTGCTTGAGGCCGTCGTAGACGCGGCGCGCGAGGCCGGTGTCGTTGAACAGGATCGTGCGCGAGCCGTCGCCGATCTCGGCGATCGTCACCACGCGCGCGGCAGTGCCGGTGCCGAACGCGGTGCCGAGCTGGCCGGCCATCTGCGCGTGCACCAGCTCGTCGAGACTGATGCGGTGTTCCGACACGCGCACGCCTTCGGCGCGCAGCAGGCGCAGCACGCTGTCGCGCGTGACGCCGGGCAGGATGGTGCCGTCGAGCGGCGGCGTCAGCACCTCGTTGCCGATCTGCACGAAGAGGTTCATCGTGCCGGCTTCGCCGAGCTCGCGGTGCGTCAGCGCATCGAGCCAGACCACGTCGTCGTAGCCGCGCTCGCGTGCCCGCTGCAGGCCGGCGAGGCCGGCCGCGTAGTTGCCGCCGGTCTTGGCCGCGCCGAGGCCGCCGGGCGCGGCGCGCGTCAGTTCGAGCTCGGCCCACAGGCGCACGCGCTTCGGCGCCGGGTCCGAGCACGGCGTGACGGCGACGGCGAGGCGATGCCGGCTCGCCGGACGGAAGCCCAGCGCGTCTTCCTCGGCGTACAGCGTCGGACGCAGGTACAGCGCGCCGCGGCCGTGCGCCGGCACATACCGGGCGTGCACCTGCACGGCGAGCTGGCAGAGCGTGAGGAACAGGTCTTCCGGCACTTCCGGCATGACGAGGCGGCGCGCGCTCAACTGCAGGCGGCGCGCATGGTCGCGCGGCCGGAACAGATGGATCCGGCCGTCCGGATCGCGATAGGCCTTGAGGCCCTCGAACACCGAGAAACCGTACTGCAGGCCGCCGCTGGCGACGGGCACCGGCAAGGTGCTGCGCGCGCTGACGGTCGGCGCGTGCCAGCCGCCGTCCTCGCCATGCAGGGCATGGACGATATAGGGGCCGAGGACGTGGCCGAAGCCGAGTTCCTCGGGCTCCGGCCAGTCGGCGGGAAGGGGCGCTTCGTAGAGCGGTTTGAATGGCCCGGTCGGAGGCATGTGCATCTTGGACTCCATCGTTGGTCCGTAAGTATCAACCCAGTGCTTCAGTATTGGCACTGCCCGGCGTCACCATCGGCAGCACCATCTCGTCGGCGGCGATCGGCGCGCGGATCAGCATCGGCCCCGGCCGCGCGAAGATCTCGCGCAGGGCCCGCGCCGGATCGCGGACGAAGCCGAGATCGAGCGCCGGGATGCCGAACGCTTCGGCGATCGCGCAGCACGACGGCGGCGCGCGATACAGCGAGGCGCTGTAGCGCGCGTCGTAGAACAGGTTCTGCTGCTGGCGCACGAGGCCCAGCGCGCCATTGTCCATCACCACGATCTTCACGTTCGCCTGCGTCTCGGCCAGCGTCGCCAGCTCCTGCACCGTCATCAGCAGCGAGCCGTCGCCGCTGAAACAGACCGCGCCGGCGCGCGGAAGTGCCAGCGCCGCGCCGATCGCCGACGGCAGGCCGAAGCCCATCGTGCCGAGTCCGCCGGACGTCAGCCAGCGATCGCCTCTGGCAAACGGAAACGCCTGCGCGACCCACATCTGGTGCTGGCCGACATCGGTGCTGATCGCCGTCTCCGGCGCGATCAGCCCGGCGATCGTCGCGATCAGGCCGTACGGCCGGCGCGGATCGTCGCGGCCCGGCTGCGCCAGCGGGCATTCGCGACGCAGCGTGCCGACGCGCGCCAGCCAGTCGGCGCGCAGTTGCGGCTTCACCGCGTCGCCGAGCGCGCGCAGGGCGGCGCCGGCGTCGGCCTCGACCGCCAGATCGGGCTTGCGCAGCTTGCCGAGCTCGCGGCGATCGGCGTCGATGTGGATGACCTGCGCGTTCGGCGCGAAGCGGTCGAGCCGGCCGGTGGCGCGATCGTCGAAGCGCGCGCCGATTGCGATCAGCAGATCGCATTCGTCGATCACCCTGTTCGTGTAGCGCGCGCCGTGCATGCCGAGCATGCCCAGCGCCAGCGGATGGTCCGGCGGCAGCGTGCCGAGCGCCATCAGCGTTGTCGTCGTCGGCAGGCCGGCGCGCTCGGCGAGCGCCTGCGCGGCGGCCTGCGCGCGTGCCTGCGTGACGCCGCCGCCGAGGTACAGCACCGGGCGTTGCGCGCGCGTGATCATGTCCGCCGCCTGCGCGATCGCCGCGGCGTCCGGCGCCGGCGCGCGCTGCGGCGCGATGCTCGCGGGAATGCGCGCGCGCCGCAGGCGCTCGGTCTGCACGTCCTTCGGCACGTCGAGCACGACCGGCCCGGGGCGGCCGCTCTCGGCGATGCGGAAGGCTTCGGGCAGCAGATCGGCCAGCTCGTCGGCGGAGCGCACCTGGAACTGCGCCTTGGTGACCGACTCGACGATGTGGCCGGTGCGCACTTCCTGGAACGCATCGGTGTCGATCAGCGCGCGCGGCACCTGGCCGGCGATGCAGACCAGCGGCACCGAGTCGGCTTTCGCATCGGCGATCGCCGTCACCGCGTTGGTGATGCCGGGCCCCGAGGTTGCGAAGCAGACGCCGGCGCGGCCGGTGACGCGCGCGATACCCTGCGCGATGAACGCCGCGCCCTGCTCGTGGCGCGCGAGGACATGCGTCAGCCGCGAGTCGGCGAGCGCGTGGTACAGCGGCAGCAGCGCGCCACCCGGAATGCCGGCGACGAGCGCCGCGCTCGGGCCGGCCGATTCGAAGCGGCCTTCGAGGAAGCGGGTGATCAGTTGTGCGCCGTTGATGTCCATGTCGGTTCCCGTTGTTGGAACCCCTTCAGGCGATGGACCGGCGGTTTCTTCTTGAAGCCTGGAAACGGAAAACCCCCGCCGGTCGATGCGCCGGCGGGGGTTGATGCGTGCAGCAGCCCCTACGGCGCGTCGGTGACGACGACCGCTACGACGAGGATGAGGGCCTGCTGCTCGAAGTTCATTGCATTCGGTTGGATTTGAAGCGCGCGCAGTCTAGCCGCGCGGGCAAACCTTGCGCAAGCGTCGCGGGCGATGCGCGTGTTCAGTGCGAGCTCTTCTGGATGAACTCGATCTTGTAGCCGTCCGGATCCTCGACGAAGGCGATCACCGTCGTGCCGTGCTTCATCGGCCCGGCTTCGCGCGTGACCTTGCCGCCGCGCTGCCTGACGCGTTCGCAGGCCTGGTGCGCGTCGTCGACTTCGAGGGCGATGTGGCCGTACGCGGTGCCGAGTTCGTACTGTCCGACGCCCCAGTTGTAGGTCAGCTCGATGACGGCGCCATCGGCCTCGTCCTGGTAGCCGACGAAGGCGAGCGTGAACCGGCCATCCGGATAATCGCGGCGGCGCAGCAGCTTCATGCCGAGCACGTCGCGGTAGAAGGCGATCGAGCGATCGAGATCGCCGACGCGGAGCATGGTGTGGAGCAAGCGCATGGGGTCGTTCCTTGCGTGACGGGGCGGGCGGCGCGCACGGTGCCAGTGCGCCGCCGCCGATGCAAGCCGTTCCCGCCGTGTCGACGGCGCGCGCCTGCTCCGGCTTGCGGGTGATGATCAGCCCATCTTCGCCACGACCAACAGCGGCAGATGCCGCACCGCGACGCCGAGCGGCGTCCATGGCCAGCGCGGCACGCAGGCGCTCTGCGGCTCGGCGTCGATCTCACGCGCGAGCAGGCGGCAGCCGGTCTCGGTATCGATCATGAACGGCGTGCTCTTCACCTTTTCGACGAAATTAGTCTCGGCGGTCTCGCGGTTCGCCCGGAAATAGCCGGTGCCGAGCGGTTTGCCCTTGCCGAGGCCGGCGTTGGCGATGACGCGGTAGAGCGTGCCGAACTCGTCGCGGAATGCACGGAACACCGCGAAAACCTGCTCGTGGTCCAGCACGTCGAGCGCGTGCACCGAAACCTTGACCCGCGGATGCGCGGCGTGCAGCTCCGCCTGCAGTTCGGCGAGCTGCTCGGTGCGGCGCGCGCACAGCGCGAGGTCGTGGCCGCGCCCGGCGAATTCGCGTGCCATGCCGCGGCCGAGGCCGGAACTCGCGCCGGTGATGGGATGGTCTTGCGCATCGCATCCCGGCCCGTGCCAGTGAGGAGGCCCGGTCCTAGTCGAACGTGACGCTCGATGTGCTGCCGGCGGTGACGGTGACGTCCTCGCTGTCGATGAAGGTCAGCGAGTCGGACGTGTTCGGCACATCCGAGGCGGCATCGCAGGTCCAGGCGACGGTGTAGTCGCCGGGCGGCAGATAGCGGATCTTGAAGATGTATTCGCTGTCCGACGAGTCGTACGTCAGGAGCGACGACGCCAGCGGCTGATAGCTGTTGGCGCTGCTGCCGTCGTCGTAATAGTCGACCGGCGTCACACCGGAGCCGCTGTAGACATAGACGGCGACGCCGCTGCCGGCCGAGCTGTTGCAGCTGCCGCTGGTGACGGAGCTTTCCGGAATCGTGCCGCTGATCGAGCCGGACTTGTCCTTCTTCACCGCGCGGATCACCGGCGTGAACTCGTACTCGCTGCTGTCGCTGCTCTCGACCAGCGAGAACGGCAGCTCGAGCGTGATCACGATGTCCTCGCTGTCACTGCCCGACGTATCGTTGTTGGAGAGGGACAGGCTGATGGCGGCGTAGTCGGCCTGGCTGCTGATCGAGATCGGCACCTGCGTGCCGCTGGTCAGCTGCACGTACGAATCGGTGGCGTCGAAGACCGGCCGGATGCCGACGAAGTCGCCGGTGACACTGTCCTTGTCGATCAGTTCGAGGCGGCCCTCGTAGCTGTCGTCATCGTTGTAATCTTCGTCCTGGCTGTAAGGAAGCAGGTCGAAGGCGTCATCGATGCCGGTTGAGTACTCGGTGACGCTGCCGCTCTCTTTTTCGAGGTCGACCTTGGTGACGTTCAGGACGACCTTGCTGGCACCCGTGGGCGCCGAGACGGCCAGGTCGGCCGAAAGCTCCGACTGGCAAGCGGTGAACAGGGGAACGGCGAGCAGGCCCAGTGTGGGCAGCAGACGGCGGGGCAGGGACATGGACACTATTGGAATCCTAAACGGTTGCACGATAATGCCAGACATGCGCGGGCGGGTTGCCGGACCCCTTGTATTTGTTTCGAAGTGTATCGGGCTGGAACAGTCCGCCGCTCCACCTGTCACACTCCGATATAGGGAGTCGAGTGGAATCTGCTGTGACAAAAGCCAAAGTATTGCTGGTCGACGACGACGTGCGACTGCGCCAGATGATGTCCGAATATCTGCTGCGTCACGGCATTGAAACGGAAGGCGTATCGACCGCCGCCACCGCCGTGCGGGCGCTCGCGCGCACGCGTTTCGACCTGATCGTGCTTGATCTGATGCTGCCGGACGACGACGGCATCGCATTGTGCCGGCGCCTCCGCTCGGCGTCGTCGCCGGTGCCGATCATCATCCTGTCGGCCAAGGGCGACGACATCGACCGTATCGTCGGACTCGAGGTCGGCGCCGACGACTACCTCGCCAAGCCCTGCAACCTGCGCGAGCTGGTCGCGCGCATTTTCACCGTGCTGCGCCGCATCGGGCAGACCGCGCGCGCCGAAACGGCGTCGCCGCCGAAGGTCGTGCGCATCGGCGAATTCGAGCTCGATCTGTGGGCGCGTACGCTCAACCGCGGCGGCGAGACCGTGCACGTCACGACCCGCGAATACCAGCTGCTCGAGGCGCTGGTCATGCATGCGCGGCGCGTGCTCAATCGCGACGAGCTGATGACCTTGACCAACGGCCGGCCGAGCGACGCCCTGTCGCGCTCGATCGACATCCTCATCTCGCGGCTGCGCCAGGTTCTCGAACCGGATCCAGCGACGCCGCGCTACATCCAGACGGTCTGGGGCCGTGGATACATGTTCGTTCCTGACCAGCCGGCATGAGCCTGCGCTGGTGGATGGGCCTGCTGGTCGCGGTTGCGGTGGTGGCGGTCCCGACCGTGAACTGGATGCTGCTGCGCCTGTTCCCGCCGCCGATGATCCCGGCGTTTCATTTGCGCGATTGCCGTCCGAGCGAGGTGCTCGCTGGCAGCACCGATGATTGCCGCCAGGTTCGGGATGACGGCAGCAGCGTCCTGCACCTGACGCCGACGGGGTCGCTCAGCGGCCCGCCGCCGCTCGGCGGCGCGTTGCCGGTGCCGGCCGGCGGCGCGTGGTCTGCGGCAAAGAG
>JASGFY010000062.1:0-17393 GCA_047605265.1 Solimonas sp. | reverse complement strand
GTCGGCCGCGGCCAGCGGCGGCAGCGCCAGCGCCGCGGCCCCGGCGCCGAGACCACCGAGGAAGCGGCGGCGGTTCAAGTAGACCGCTTCCGGCGTGACGTCGGACTCGCGCAGCGCGTTCGGCGGCAGGATGCGGATCAGCATATCGGGCTCCGGTTCGGACTCATGGCTTTCGGGACCGCCGCGTGCGGCAGACGTTCGCCGCTACCATATGCGTTTGTACGAATCAGCAGGATTTTGGGACGCGCGGTGATGATGACGGTCGACGAACTGGCGGAAACCTTTGAATTCCTCGGCGACTGGGAGGAACGCTACCGCTACTTGATCGAACTGGGCCGCAAGCTGCCGCCGATGCCGGAGGACGAGCACGACGACGCGCACAAGGTGCGCGGCTGCATGTCGCAGGTCTGGCTCGCCGGCGAGGTCCGGCCGGGGCCGTCGGAGACTTCGCCCAAGACACTGGCGTTCCGCGGCGACTCCGACGCGCACATCGTCAAGGGCCTGATCGCCGTGCTGTTCGAGCTGACGTCGGGCCGCACGGCGCAGGAAATCCTCGCGCTCGACATCGGCAACGCCTTCGAGCGCCTCGGGCTCGAAAGCAACATCTCGATGAACCGCCGCAACGGCTTCTACGCGATGGTCGAGCGCATCCGGCAGATGGCGGCGGCCGAGGCGGCGAAGGCCTGAGCGCGCCCCGGACGCCCGCTCGGACGCCCGCTCAGACGTTGTACATCCGCGCGCTCTTGCGCAGGTAGAACACCCAGGTCAGCGCCGCCATGAACAGGAAGATGGCGACGTAGATTTCCAGGGCCGGCACGATGCTGCCGAAGGTCTCCTTCGACCACTTGTAGACGAACGGAATCGCGAAGCCGCCGAACGCGCCGACCGACGAGATGATACCGACCGCGCCCGCCGCCTGGCGCTTGAACTCGAGCGCCGCGTCCGGGCCCGGCTGCAGGCGGCGGAAGATCGACGGGATCATGCGGTACGTGGAGCCGTTGCCGACGCCGGTGAACACGAACAGCAGGATGAAGCTGGCGAAGAACAGCGGCAGCGCCTTCTGCTGCACGCCGAGCACGGCGGCGTAGCCGGCGGCGGCCATCGCCAGGAAGCACAGCAGCGTCACTTTCGAGCCGCCGACCCTGTCGGCGAGCTTGCCGCCGTAGGGACGCGCCAGCGAACCGACCAGCGCGCCGAGGAAGCCCCAGGCGAGCGCGATGTCACCGCGGTCGAAGACGACCTTGAGCAGCGTCGGGAAGGCGGCCGAGTAGCCGATGAAGGAACCGAAGGTGCCGATGTAGAGCACCGCCATCAGCCAGGTGTGGCCCTGCTCCAGCGAGCGCAGCGTCGGGCCCGGATCGGCCTTCGCCTCGCGCAGGTTGTCCATGAACAGGAAGGCCAGCAGCGCGGCGATGAGCGCCAGCGGCACATAGACGAGGCCGGCATTGGCGAGGCCGAGGCCGCCGAGGCCGATGACCAGCGGCACCAGCTTCTGCGCGACGGCCACGCCGATGTTGCCGCCCGCCGCGTTGAGGCCGAGCGCCCAGCCCTTCTCCTTCTCCGGATAGAAGAACGAGATGTTGGCCATCGACGAGGCAAAGTTGCCGCCGCCGAAGCCGGCCGTCGCAGCGATCAGCGCGAGCGTGCCGAACGACGTCTCCGGATGATTGACGACCCATGCCAAGCCGAGGGTCGGAATCAGCAGCAGCAGCGCCGAGACGATCGTCCAGTTGCGGCCGCCGAAAACCGGCACCGCGAAGGTATACGGGATGCGCAGGAAGGCGCCGACGCCGGACGCGAGCGCCAGCAGCGTCAGGCCCTGCCCGGCGGTCAGCGCCCAACCGTTGGCACCGGGCGTGATCAGTGCGCCGCCCGCATCGAAGGTGCCGTACATCTTCACGACGACGATCGACCACAGCAGCCAGACCGAGAAGCCGATGTGCTCGGCGAGAATCGAGAACCAGAGATTGCGTTTGGCGATAGCGCGGCCTCTGGCTTCCCAGAACGCAGCGTCCTCCGGGTCCCAGTGTTCGATCCAGCGGCCGGCGCGAATCTCGCCGAGCCCTTTGCCGCCCGCCGCCGCGCCGGCGCCGCCCAGGTCCTGCACGTCCGTGTTGCTGCTCATCGATGTCTTCCGGTGACAACCCGAAACCGGTCGAGCACAATCGGTGCCATGTGACAGAACGGTGGCCAGCCGCCGCAGTTCCCGCGGCGGCCCTCGCGGGCGATGCGCTTCCGGCAGGGTTTCGCACCAACACCGACCGTTTTTCGCGCCGGCCGCACCGTCGTGGTCGTATCCGCCCCATGACGGCACGCCACCGCTTGCTGTCGCAGCGGTCACGCCCCGCGAAAGGCATGACGCTAGAATCGTCGTGCCGTCGCCTGACGGTCAGCAGCAGGGGTGGATCATGGGCGTGATCGCGATCATCTTCGTCGTCTTCGCACTGGTGACGCTCTGGAAAGGCGTGGTCACCGTGCCGCAGGGCCGCGAGTACACGATCGAGCGCTTCGGCAAGTACGTGACGACTTTCCAGCCGGGCCTGCACTTCATGATTCCGTACATGTACGGCATCGGCCGCAAGCTGTCGATGATGGAGCAGGTGCTGGACGTGCCCTCGCAGGAGGTCATCACCAAGGACAACGCCATGGTCGGCGTCGACGGCGTGGTGTTCTTCCAGGTGCTCGACGCGGCCAAGGCCGCCTATGAGGTGCAGAACCTCGAGTTCGCCATCATGCAGCTGACGATGACCAACCTGCGCACGGTCATGGGCTCGATGGATCTCGACGAGCTGCTCAGCCAGCGCGACCACATCAACACCAAGCTGCTGTCGGTGGTCGACAACGCGACGACGCCCTGGGGCGTCAAGGTCACGCGCATCGAGATCAAGGACATCCGTCCGCCGCCGACGCTGGTCGAGGCGATGGCGCGGCAGATGAAGGCCGAACGCGAGAAGCGCGCCAATATCCTCGACGCCGAAGGCTTCCGCGCCGCGGCGATCCTCAAGGCCGAAGGCGAGCGCCAGTCGCAGATTCTCGCCGCCGAGGCGCAGAAGCAGGAACAGATTCTCGAAGCCGAGGGCCGCCGCGAAGCCGCGTTCAAGGACGCCGAGGCCCGCGAGCGCGCCGCCGAGGCCGAGGCCAAGGCGACGGCGATGGTCAGCGAGGCGATCGCCAAGGGCGACGTGCAGGCGATCAACTACTTCGTCGCGCAGAAATACGTCGAGGCGCTGGCGCGCATCGCGACCAGCCCGAATGAGAAGTTGGTGCTGATGCCGCTCGAGGCGTCGAACGTGATCGGCGCGATCGGCGGCATCGCCGAACTGGCGAAGAGCGTCGCCGGCAAAACCGGCGGCGGCAAGTAGGAAGGAGCGGGCGATGGCGCTCGACCAGATCGTCTGGTGGCACTGGTGGGTGGCCGCGCTCGTGTTCCTGACGCTGGAGGCGACGCTGCCCGGCGCGATCTTCCTGTGGATGGGCGCGTCGGCCGGCATCGTCGGCCTGCTCGCGCTCGTCGTCCCCGCGCTCGGCTGGAAGGCCGAGTTCATCGTCTTCGGCGTGCTGGCGATCGCCGCCGTGCTGGCCTGGCGGCGCTGGCGCCCCGCCAGGGTCGCGGCCGATCAGCCGACGCTGAACCGCCGCGGACAATCGTACGTCGGCCGCCACTTCACGCTGAGCGAGGCGATCGTCGACGGCGTCGGCACGCTGCGCGTCGACGACTCGCAATGGCGCGTCAGCGCCGACCACGACGCGCCCGCCGGCGCGCGGGTCCGCGTCGTCGCCGCCGACGGCGCGACGCTACGCGTCGAGCGCATCGCCTAGAGCCGGTCGTCGACGCGGGATGATCCGAAGTCACCGTCATTCCCGGCGCTGCGTGTAAGCTGGAGGCGCTGCCCGCCCATTCCCCCGCTTACCCATCGATGATGGCCGCCAGTCCCGACAAGCCGCTGCCGGACGCCCAGCCGCCGCACCACCGGATCGGTCCGGTGGAGATTCCCGATTCGCTGTATTCGCTCGGCGAGGAGATCGCCCACGCGATCACGCACGGCGTCGGCGTGCTGCTGGCGATCGTCGGCCTGACCGTGCTGGTCGCGCGCGCCGCGATCTACGGCAACGCCTGGCACGTCGTCGCCTGCAGCGTGTTCGGCGCGACGCTGGTGCTGATGTACAGCGCCTCGACGCTCTATCACAGCATTCCCAACGCGCTGCCGCGCGCCAAGCAGGTGCTGCGCGTCATCGATCATTCGATGATCTATTTCCTGATCGCCGGCACCTACACGCCGTTCACGCTGGTCACCCTGCACGGCGCCTGGGGCTGGAGCCTGTTCGGCGTCACCTGGGGACTCGCCGCGGCCGGCGTGGTCTTCAAGATCGTCGCGACCGGCCGCTTCGAGAAGCTGTCGCTGGTCATCTATCTGGCGATGGGCTGGTGCGCGATCGTCGCGGTCCGCCCCATTCTCCAGCACCTGCCGACCGGCGGCATCGCGCTGACCGTCGCCGGCGGCCTCGCGTACAGCGGCGGCGTCGCGTTCTACGTCTGGGAGCGCCTGCGCTACCACCACGCGATCTGGCATCTGTTCGTGCTGGCCGGCAGCGTGCTGCAGTATTTCGCGATCTTCTTCTACGTGGTGCCCGGCCCGAACGGCTGAAGACCATGCCCGCCTCGAAACCCGACGAATACGCCGGCAGCGACTACCTCGTGCCCTTCGACGGCGGCTTCCGCGTCGCCAAGGCGCCGACCGCGCCGCCGAAACGCGAAGCCGGCAAGAACGGCGCCAGACAGCGCCTCGCCGCGCAAATCGAGGCGCTCGACGCGCTGCAGAAACGCCTCTATGCCGACAACCGCCACGCCGTGCTGCTGATGTTCCAGGCCATGGACGCGGCCGGCAAGGACAGCACGATCCGCGCGGTGCTGACCGGCATCAACCCGGCCGGCTGCCGGATCGCCGCCTTCAAGCGGCCGAGCGAGACCGAGCTTGATCACGACTTCCTCTGGCGCTGCATCCGCGAGCTGCCGGAGCGCGGCCGCATCGGCGTGTTCAACCGCAGCTGGTACGAGGAAGTGCTGACGGTGCGCGTGCATCCGGACTATCTCGCCGCACAGCGCCTGCCGTGGCGGCCGAAGAAGGACGCCGTGCTCTGGCAGCAGCGCTACGAGTCGGTCGCCGATTTCGAGAAGCACCTCGCGCGCAACGGTACGGTGATCCTCAAGTTCTGGCTCAACGTCTCGCGCGGCGAGCAGCGCAAACGCCTGCTGTCGCGGCTCGACGAGCCGGAGAAGAACTGGAAGTTCGAGAGCGGCGATCTCGTCGAGCGCGAACGCTGGGCCGACTACCAGAAAGCCTACGAGGACCTGCTCAACGCGACCTCGAAGCCCTGGGCGCCGTGGTACGCGATCCCCGCCGACAGCAAGCCGTACATGCGCGCGGCCGTCGCCGAAATCGTCGTCACGCGCCTGCGCCAGCTCGACCTGCGCTGGCCGGCGCTCGATCCGGCCGAACGCGAGCACCTCGCCGGTCTGCGCCGCAGGCTGGACAAGGACTGAACGGGCTCAGCGTTCGGCGGCGCGCGCGCCGCGGAACAGCGGCACCAGCAAGGGCGGCGCGACCATCGTCGTCGCCACCGCCATGAACAGCACGATGGCGAATACGCGGTCGGAGATCACGCCGAGTCCGAGACCGATCTGCGCGACGACGATGCCGACCTCGCCGCGCGGCACCATGCCGACGCCGACCTGCGCGGCGCCGCGCCAGCCGAGCTTGAGCGCGCCGAGGCCGCAGCCGGCAAACTTGGTCAGCACCGCCAGCAGCGTGACAACGAGCGCGGCGACGATCGTCGCGCGGTCCGCGAACGCGGCGAGATCGAGCTGCATGCCGATGCCGACGAGGAAGAACGGCGTGAAAAACTCGGTGACGCCGCGCACCTGCTCGTGCAGCGCGCGCTGGTTCTCGCTGGCTTCGGCGAGCGCCATGCCGGCGAGGAAGGCGCCGATGATCGCAGCGATGCCGATGCCGGCAGCGGCGACCGCCAGCGCGAAGCACAGCACGATGGCGCCGATGAACAGCGCGTGACCGATGCGCAGGTTCCGGATCGCCGGCGCGACGCGCGTGACGACCGGCGCGCCGATCGCCGCGACGAAGACCACGAAACCGATCGCGATCAGCGCCGTGCTGCCGATCTCGAGATAGTCGACGCTGCCGCCGGCGAGGCTCGACACGACGGCGAGCACCAGCAGGCCGAGCACGTCGTCGATCACCGCGGCGCCGAGGATGATGCGGCTGGCCGTCAGGTGCAGCAGACCCATGCCGGACAGCACGCGCGCGGTGATGCCGACGCTGGTCGCGACCATCGCCGCGCCGAGGAACAGCGATTCGACGCCGCCGTGCCCGGCCCAGCGCATATACCCCCAGCCGGCCGCGAACGGCACGGCAACGCCGAGCACGGCAACGAGGCCGGCCATGGCGCCGACCTGCAGGATCGCGCGCAGCCGGGTCTCCAGGCCGACGCCGAACAGCAGGAAGATCACGCCCAGCTCGCCGAACGCGCGCGTCGGCTCGCCCGGTGCGACCCAGCCGAGCACGCCCGGCCCGATCAGCACGCCGGCGACGATCTCGCCGACCACCGACGGCTGGCGCAGACGCTCGAACAGCTCCGCCATCAGCTTGGCGGCCGCGAACATCAGGAACAGATGGAGCAGCAGCGGATCGCCGTGGGCGACGGTGGCATTCGCGTCGGTCATGCGTCTTTCGCGTTGATCATGGCTTGCCGACGGTAACCGCCGCGGCGCGCACTCATTCGACGCTCTCGTCGATCTGCTGCTCGGCGAGCGGCAGATGATGCACGTGCACGCCGCGCTCGCTGCGTAGCGCGAGGCGCAGCATCGTCTCGGCGACGACGTCGGCGGACACCGGCCGATAGCGCTGCAGCGGCCCCTGCGCCAGCTTTGCCAGCCACGGCGCGACGAAGCGCTGCGCGAGCGCTTCGTCGCGCCGTGGCTCCTCGCGTTCGCCGAGCAACAGCGACGGCCGCAGGATCTGCACGGCGGCATAGCCGAGCGCGGCGACCGCCGCTTCCATGCGCGCCTTGACGCGCGAATAGAAGGCCGGCGCGCGCGCGCCGGCGCCGACCGCCGAGATCACGAGGAACTGCTGGGCGCCGGCGGCGCGCGCCGCGCGCGCCAGGTCGACGACCATGCGCAGATCGACGTCGATGAACGCGGCGCGCGAGCCGGCCGCGCGCAAGGTCGTGCCGAGGCAGCAGAACACATCGTCGGCGGCGAGCCGGGCGCCGAGCGCGTCGAGGTCGGAAAAATCGCTGACGATCGTCGTCAGCTGCGGATGCGCGATGTCGAGCGGCCGCCGGCTGATCACGCAGACGCGGGTATAGGCGGGATCGCACAGCAGACGCTGGACGACCTGCCGTCCCACCAGCCCCGTCGCGCCCGCTACGAGTGCACTGCGCTCCATGCGATGCTATCCCCCTTGTTTCCGGTCCGGCGCGGCACGCCGCGATCGTCGTTTTCCCTACGTATATACCGGAATGTCCGGCCCGGCCAATGGCCGGCCGCACACCTGCAGAGGACCATGAACACCATGACCGCCGCCTTCGCGCTGCACGAACGTCTCGCCGCCGACACGCTCGCGGTCGGCGACTGGCCGCTGTCGCGCGTGCTGCTGATGAACGACGCGCAGTTTCCCTGGCTGATCCTCGTGCCGCGCCGCGCGGCCATGCGCGAAATCTACGAGCTGGACGAGGCGGATCAATGGCAACTGCTGCGCGAATCGAGTGCACTCGGCCGCGCGCTGATGGCACTGTTTCCAATCGGCGAGAAGCTCAACATCGGTGCGCTCGGCAATCTGGTACCACAGTTGCACGTGCATCACATCGTGCGCTGGCCCGGCGATGCCGCGTGGCCGGGCCCGGTCTGGGGCCGCCAGCCGCCGCTGCCGTACAGCGCCGACGTCGCCGCGGCGACCCTGCGGCAGTTGCGCGCGCGATTGGCCGATCCGTTCCCCCTCGCCGTCTGAGCGGCGCTAGGCGCCGCGCCGCGCGCTGCCTAGACTTGCCGGCTGCGAAATCAGGAGGGGGTGGCTCATGGACACGATCACCGGCAAGACATTGCTGGTCACCGGCGCGGCGATGGGCATGGGCAAGCTGTACGCGCAGCTCGCCGTCGCCGAGGGTGCGGCGACCGTCGTGCTGTGGGACATCAACGCCGCCGGGCTGGAGAAGACCGCCGCCGAGCTGCGCGCCGCGGGCGGCAGCCGCGTGCTGACGCAGGTCGTCGACGTGTCGAAGGCCGACGCCATCGCCGCCGCCGCGGCGACCGTGCGCGAGACGGCCGGCGTGCCGGACATCCTCATCAACAACGCCGGCATCATCCGCGGCAAGTATTTCTGGGAGCACGACGCGCAGAAGGACATCGAGATGACGATGGCGATCAACGCGCTGGCGCCGATGTACATCGCGCGCGAATTCCTGCCCGGCATGATCGCCGACGCCGGCAGCGAGCGCCGCATCGTCAACATCTCCTCGGCGGCGAGCTTGGTCGCCAATCCGCGCATGAGCGTCTACTGCGCGTCGAAGTGGTCGTGCACCGGCTGGAGCGATTCGCTGCGCCTCGAACTCAAGCAGGCCGGGCACGGGCACATCAAGGTGCTGACGGTATGCCCGACCTACATCTCGACCGGCATGTTCGACGGCGCCAAGCCGATGCTGTTGACGCCGGTGATGACGCCGCAGTACGTCGTCGACCGCGTCTGGCGCGCGATGAAGCGCGGCAAGGGCCGCCTGATCCTGCCGTGGACCGTGTATCTGTCGAACGCGCTGAAAGGCCTGCTGCCGCTGGCGCTGTACGACTGGCTCGCCGACCACGTGTTCGGCATCTATCACTCGATGGCGGATTTCCGCGACCGGCCGCGCTGAGCGCGGCGCCCGCGCGCCTTTCGTCGCCCGGTCGGCGACGTTCCGCGACACGCCGGCGCGCGCACGTCGATCGGCGGCAAGCTGTATCCGCGCCGGAACGCCGGTCCGTGACGGACGGCGTTCTCGCAACGGCGCCACCGGCGGGACGCCGGCGCGGCAGCCGCGCGCCGAAACCGCTCGCGGCGAGGAACGTCTCGGCACCGCTGAAGCCCGTCGGCTATCTGCCGCCCGGCCTGTCGAGCGCGCTGAAGGAAGGCGACGCCGTGTCGCTGCGGACGCCGATGCCGCTCCGCCTGCATCCGACCGCGTACAGCGAAAGCGACGAAACCCTGCCGCCGGGGACGCTCGTGCGCCTGAGGTCACGCATCCTCAACGCGGCCGGACCGTGGTGGCTGGTCGACGGCCCCAACGTCTCCGGCTGGATAAGCGAGGCCGAGCTGCTGCGCAAATGAAGTGAGAGGCCGCGCCGCGCGCACGCGCGGCGGACGGGCCGGTGCGCGACAAGCCGCACGCCTCGCTCGCAAGCGGATCGCGGCGACTGCGCGGACACCTTCGCCGCCGGGGCGCCTGGCCCCGGACTTGCGTCACCCGTCGCGCTGCAGCAACACCTTTGCAGGAAAGGCTTCGCTAAGATGCGCGGGTCGACGTCATGCGCACGCATAAAAGAGGGGAAGAAACCATGAATTACTTCGTGACCGGCGCCACAGGCTTCATCGGCAAATTTCTGGTCGGCGAGCTGCTGCAGAAGCCGGACGCCACCGTTTACGTTCTCGTGCGCGCGGGCTCGCAGGACAAGTTCGACGCCTTGCGGGAACGCTTCGGCGAGGCCGGCGACCGCCTGATCGCCGTGCACGGCGACGTCACGCAGCCCGGCCTGATCGACGAGGCCGAGCGCGAGAAGCTCAAGGACCGGATCGCCCACGTCTTCCATCTCGCCGCCGTCTACGACATGGCGATGAGCGACGAGCAGGCCGACCGCATCAACATCGACGGCACGCGCCACGTCGTCGAGTTCGCCAACGGCCTCGGCGGCCAGGTCCGTCTACACCACGTGTCGAGCGTGGCGGTCGCCGGCAGCGGCTACAGCGGCCGCTTCACCGAGGCGATGTTCGACGAGGGCCAGCGGGTCGACCATCCGTACTACCGCTCGAAGTTCGAGTCGGAGAAGATCGTCCGCAACGAGTCCAAGGTGCCGTTCTCGATCTACCGGCCCGGTGTCGTCGTCGGCTCGTCGGAGACCGGCGAGATGGACAAGATCGACGGCCCGTACTACTTCTTCAAGACCATCCAGAAGCTCAGCTACGCGATCCCCAAGTGGCTGCCGCTGCTCGGCATCGAAGGCGGCAAGGTGCCGATCGTGCCGGTCGACTACGTGGCGAAGGCCATCGCCACCATCGCCCATCAGGACGGCCACGACGGCGAATGCTTCTGCCTGATCCAGTCGAAGTCGCCGAGCGTCGGCGATCTGCTGCAGACCCTGCTCGAGGTCGCGCACGGCCCCGAATTCGCGCGCAGGATCGACCTGCCGACGCTGCCGCCGGCGGTGCGCGAGCTGGCGGGCCAGGTCAAAGGCCGCATTCCCGCCAGCGTCGAGCAGCGCATTTCGAAGGCGATCGGCGTGCCGCTGTCGGTGGTCGCCTACGTCGGCAACCGCACGGTATTCGACGACCGCAACACGCGCGCCGCGCTGAAGGACACCGGCGTCAAGTGCCCGACGATCCGCGCGTACGCCGACAAGCTGTGGCACTACTGGGAGAAGTTCCTCGACATCGAGACCTCGCTGCCGCGCGGCGCGGCACGCAAACTCGGCGGCAAGGTCGCCGTCGTCACCGGCGCCTCGCGCGGCATCGGCATGGTGGTGTCGAAAAAACTGGCCGCGGCCGGCGCCAAGGTCATTCTCGTCTCGCGCAAGCGCGAGAAGCTCGAAGAACTGCAGCAGATTCTCGAGCTCGCCGGCGGCGAGGCGCACGTCTATCCCTGCGACCTCAACGACCTGAACGCCATCGACGAATGCTCGCAGGCGATCCTGCGCGAATTCGGCCACGTCGACATCCTCATCAACAACGCCGGCCGTTCGATCCGCCGCGCGGTGTTCGAATCGTTCGACCGCTTCCACGATTTCGAGCGCACGATGCAGCTGAACTACTTCGGCGCCGTGCGCATGATCCTGAACTTCCTGCCGTCGATGGCGGAGCAGAAGAGCGGCCACATCATCAACATCAGCTCGATCGGCGTGCTCGCCAACGCCGCGCGCTTCTCGGCGTACGTCGCCAGCAAGGCGGCGCTCGACGCGTTCTCGCGCTGCCTGTCGGCCGAGGTCAAGCACAAGAACATCGAGGTCACGGCGATCTACATGCCGCTGGTGCGCACGCCGATGATCGCGCCGACCAAGCTCTACGACTACGTGCCGGCCTGGTCGCCGAACAAGGCCGGCGACACCGTGATGCGCGCGATCCTCAACCGCCCGAAGTCGATCGCCACGCCGCTCGGCACCGCCGCCGCCATCAGCTACGCACTGTGGCCCAAGCTCAACGACTACATCCTCAACAAGGGCTTCCACCTGTTCCCGTCATCGTCGGCCGCCAAGGGCCGCAAGGAAGGCGTCAAGCCGACGCTCGAACAGTTCGTGTTCGCCAATTTGTTCAAGGGCGAACACTTCTAGCGCGCTTCAACATCGCCGAGGCCGGCCGCTGACGACAGCGGCCGGCCTTTTTTGTCTCCTCAGCGCAAAGCGGAGAAGGAAGTGTGCTCACCGACCCGATTTCTGTGATGCGCATCGCAGTGCCAATGGGGCGAGAACACCGCAAGGTTAAAGATAGCTAATATCATTAGCACTCTCAGGGGGAGGGGCAGCAGATGGAAATTTGTGATAACGCTTATGGCGTACCGCCGTCACGGAGTTCACACAAAGGACTTCTGGGCCTTGCGCTGATCATGGCTCTGATTGCCTTCATGCCACAGGCGCATGCGTACTCGTTCTGTGTCACCGAGACAGGTCGCTGGGTTGACATCGGCCCTCCAGGTGACGCAGGAGATCTCACCGCACGCTTGTATGTACCCGGCGCAGAGGTTTGCATCGACATTGCCGACCCTGGTGACTACATCACGTTACCGACCGGTGGTGGCGGTAATAGCACGAATTCTGCGCCCGTCGACAAGCCCGTGGCCGATGCGGACACGGGTAACGATCCTTGTGAGCCCGGCGTTCCCAATCCGGCTCCCAGCACCAGCCATCCCGTCATCATTACAACAGGCAACAAGGTTCAACGTGAAGTCGATTTTCAAACGAGTGGAGAATTTCCGCTAAACCTTGTGAGGACTTACGCAACACAGGTCTATTCAACCGGCTTGTTTGGCGAGGGCTGGGTCACCAGCTTCGACTACAAGCTTGGGGTTGCCGGCATCTCCACGAAATCATGTCTCGTGCGGCCAGGGACACTCGGCTGTTCTCTGGAAAACAAGTCAGAGCTTTCCCGGTTCGACCCCCACGGGGCTCAATATACCTATCAGCTGAATGGCAGCATCTATACGTCCCAATCAGATCCGAGCTCTCCAGCCTACATCGAGCGCATCAACGACACTTTTGTCTTTCATGACGTGGACGGGACGACGGAAACCTACGGGCTCGGCGGTTACATCCTCTCCGTCAAAGACCGCTTCAATGTCGGCTGGGACTTCATCTATACCGGCACGTTCGTAACGAGCGTTCAACACAGCTCCGGACGCGTGGTCAGCCTGTCCTACAACAGCGACAACCGCGTCCAATATGTGACGGACCCCAACGGCAACGTCTATACCTATTCCTACAGCAGCGACGGATATCTGACTGGCGTCACGTATCCGGGAAGCACAGGGTCCAGAACGTACTATTACGAAAACACCTCTTTGCCGGGCGCCCTCACAGGCATTGCCGTCAATGGTGTTCGCTACACGCGTGTCAGCTACTACAGCGGCGGGAAGGCTTATCAGAGCGGACTCGACGGAAGCATCGAAACAAGCACGCTGAGCTATAACACCAACAGCACCGTCGTAACCAACGCCACGGGTTCTTCATCGACCTATACCTTTACCACGCTCTCGACCGGTCAGAAGGTCGTCACCGGGGAGACCCGCGCAGCATCCGGTTGTGCCAACGGCTCATCGTCGATCGCCTATGACAGCAACGGCCATATCGACTATGCGGTGGACTGGAACGACAACACAACCGACTATACCTACGATGCCGCGGGCCATTTGCTCGATGTTACGACGGGCATCAACGCATCATATCCGGACGAGCAGCGCAAGGCTGTCTACACCTACACAGCCGACAACCGTGTACAGACGGCAATGTACTACGGGGACCAAACCCTGACCTTGCTGAAGGGTGTCGTATATGACTACTACCCTGCAACGGGAGAGGCCGCCGGCCGTATCCACACCATCACCACAACGAGCTATTCACCACTACCCGTAACGTCCCGTGTGGTGACCTACAGTTATCAGTTTTACTCGAATGGCCTGTTGAAGACGAAATGGGTGGACGGCCCGCGCACTGACGTTTCCGACATCACGCAGTATGACTATTCGGCCACCGGTGATTTGACGAAGGTCACGAATGCGCTGGGACAATACGTCAGCTACTCCAACTACGACAGCATGGGGCATGCGAAAACGATCACGGACATCAATGGCTTCCAGACAAACTACACGTTTGACGAGAAGGGCAGAGTCTCGACGCGGAAGCGCACTCTCGAAACCGGCACAGTGGCAACGACCTCGTATACCTATGATGGCTTCGGCCACATAACAAAGCAGACCAACCCGGATGGATCGGAACTCAATCGTCAATATGATGCCGTGGGGCGCCTGACATCAAGCTGGTACACGGCAACGCCAGACAACGTCATGCACTGGACTTACAACGCGCTCAGCAAGCCGTTGACCTACCATGTCGACACTTCCGGAACGGTTCAATACAAGAAGACATGGACCTATGACACCGCGGGCCGTGTGCTCACGGAGTCGGGGCAGCACAGCCAGAAGCTAAGCTATGTTTACACAAACGCAGGGTTTGACAGCCCCCGGTCCGTCACGGATGCCAGCGGCAACAAAACGGCGTACATCTACAACACCCATAACGAGCTGAAAAAGATATCTGATTCGCTGGCCCGCAGTGTCGAGTACATATACGACGGCCTCGGCAATTTGCTGGTCGTTAACGACCCGAACAGCCTGCAGACCTATTACACACGCGACGCTTTCGGAAACATCGTCGAGCTGAGCACACTGACCGCCGGAAACATACTTTACGCGTACGATGCCGCCGGCAACCGCATCTCCATGACTCGCAACGATGGAGCAATCACCACCTATAACTATGACGCCCTCAATCGACTGACGAGCGCCACATCGGGGCTGGCGTCACGCACTTTGAGCTACGACAGCTGCATCAACGGCGGCGGGCAGCTGTGCACGCTGGTCGAACAAACCTGTCTGTCCGGGAGTGCCACGGATTGCGGCATCGGAACGGGCGTTACCACCGCGTATGCCTACAACGCCGACGGAAACGTGACCAGCCAGAGCGTGTCCGGCATTGGCGAGACGTACACGACGTCATGGATCTATGACGTAATGGATCGCCCGACGCAGGTTACTTATCCCGATGCGAGCACGGCCAGTTACACCTATGACCTCAACGGCCAGGTCTCTTCGGTAACGGCAAAATCGAGTACGGGCACAACGATGAACGTCGCGACGGGGCTCACGTACAAGCCTTTCGGCCCCATGACACAGCTGACCTTCGGCAGTGGTCTGGTGCGAACGATTGCGATCGATACCGACTATCGCCCCACCTCGATGACAAGCGCTCCGTCCCTGCAGACCTTGAGCTACACGTACGGCAATACCGATCTGGTGACGAAGATCACCAATAGCCTGGCCTCGACATACACCCAGACCTACGGATACGACGATACATCGCGCCTGACGTCCGTGACATCGTCGTCTGGCAATGAAAGCTGGACACTCGACGCTGACAACAACCGAGTCAATGTGACTTCCGGCTCGCTCAGCGATACCTACTGGACGGATTACTACACCAACAGGATTACCAATATCTCCGGAAGCCGCGCACTGACCTACACGTACAACAGAAACGGCAACATCACCTCTCGCACGGGCTACCCGACCAGCCAGACCTATGGCTACGACGCCTTCATGCAATTGTCTTCACTGACGGCAGGTGGAGCCACCACGTCGTATCTCTATAACGGCCTGGGACTGCGCGCGAAGAAAACAGGCTCGACGACGGGCACGTATCTTTATAACTATTCTCCGTATGGGAATCTGCTGTCGGAGACGGAGAAGAACAGCCTTTCGATGACGCGAAACTATATCTGGCTCAGGGGTCAGATCATCGCGTTCTTCGATCAGGATCAGCTGTACTACGTGCAGAACGACCACCTCGGACGCCCGGAGGTGGTCTCCAACAGCAGCAAAGCGATCGTCTGGAAGGTCGGGAACAAAGCCTTTGACCGGACGCAGATCACCGGCACCGCCACCTTCTTCAATGTCGGATTCCCAGGCCAGTACTTCGACTCCGAATCAGCGCTCTGGTACAACTGGAACCGCTACTACGATGCCGTGACCGGCCGATACCTGCAGACTGATCCGATTGATATCGCGGGGGGCATCAATACTTATGCCTATGCCGATAGTGTCGGAATACTCGGTGGTGGATGCAATCCGATTTCGTGTGTTGATCCGCTAGGTCTCTGGTCTGTCACAGCCGGCGGTTATGTGGGATTCGGCGGCACATTTACGGTTGGTCAAAGTCCTACTACTGGCGGATGGTTTGCCAGTATTAGATTGGGCCTTGGCTCCGGTGGGGGGTTTTCATGGGACCCGCAGGGTTCAAACCCGGCACAGGAAGCGAGTGCCGCGGATAGCAGCTGTTCACCGTCAGGAATTGCGGCAGGTCTTTACGGCAACGCTGGTGGAAACATTGGCCCCGTGGAAGCCGGCTTGGAGGGTCAGATGGGCGCTTATATGGATGGCTACAATGGCTTCTATGGAAGCTTGAGTCCGGGGGCTTCGCTTGGTAGCGCCTGGGGCATAGAAGCATCCGCCGCCGTTGGATTCGAGGCGTCTGCTTGGAGGCGATAGATAAATGAATATAAAAGCCAAGGGCATCGTTCGAAAGGTTGCCATTGCATTAGTGCTTCTCTGCGCAGTAACTCTCTCGGCGTATTGGGGAGTTCAACAGACGGAATCTTTTAAAGTTGCTAAAGCATATGTTTTGGAAGAACCTGAAGTAACTCGACTAGGAATTCCCGTAGCCGCGACGCTTCGATTTTTTGGATATTCGATGAAAGTTTCAGACACAAACGGCTCTGCGGAATTTGCATTTATCGTACAAGGTACTAGCGGTAGGGCAGTTGCTCGCGTGCGACTCAAGAAGGGATTCGGTGGATGGAGCGTGATTGATTCACAGGTGATTCAATCCTGATCGTTGGATGCGCGTCGCAATGCGTGAGGCACGGCGCCCTTGCGCTGGCGCGATTTTCGCTTCCGAAGGAGCTGTAAACGCACCGCATATCTGGCATCGGAAATCGACAGGAGGTTCGCCATGCTCAAGCCCCGCGGCCCCCAACGGAGCTTCCTCGACACCGAGCAATTCGTCGATCGGCTGATTCCGGCCGAAAGCTTCTACCGCCAGTTCCGCGAACTCGTCTGGCCGCTGATCCGCGACGAAGATTTTGAAACTCTGTACTGCATCGGCAATGGTCGTCCGGCCATCTCGCCGTCCCTGCTGGCAATGGCACTGCTCCTGCAATTCCACGAAAACCTCTCCGACCGCGAGATGGAGAACGCCTGCCGTTACGACCTGCGCATCAAGTTCGCGCTCGGCCTGACGGTGGACGAGCGGCCCTTCGATCATTCCTCGCTTGGTGACTTCCGCGCGCGCCTCATGGCGCACGCCAAAGAGAAGGACATCTTCGACCTCATCCTGAATCGGCTCATCGCCGAGGGCTTGATTGCGAAGGACGAGCCACAGCGGATCGACGCTACGCACGTCATCGCCGACGTCGCCATTCCTTCGATGATCACGCTGCTCAAGAGGGCGTCAACTCAGCGCCGACCTGCTGAAGGAAGCGATGTCAAAAAAATGGTGAGGCCATCTCAGCGCCGGGAGATGGCCCGGACTGTGGTCGAAGGCGG
The DNA here is from genome assembly GCA_047605265.1 of Solimonas sp. Lineage (GTDB taxonomy): Bacteria > Pseudomonadota > Gammaproteobacteria > Nevskiales > Nevskiaceae > Solimonas. The sequence goes on along the minus strand of JASGFY010000062.1, from coordinate 269 downwards.
GCAAACGAGCATCCGGCACGCCTGCCAGACCTTTGAGCTGAGCGAGACCTGCTTGCGCTATCAGGCCAAGGCCGGTGAAGAGAACGCCCGGATCGCCGACTGGCTGGTGCGGCTGACCACGGCCCACAAGGACTGGGGCTTTGGCCTGTGCTTCCTGTACCTGCGCAACGTCAAGGGCCTTGGCTGGAACCACAAGCGGGTCTACCGCATCTATCGGGAGCTGGAGTTGAACCTGCGCATCAAGCCGAACAAGCGCCTGGTGCGGGAGA
>JASGFY010000061.1:0-17697 GCA_047605265.1 Solimonas sp. | reverse complement strand
GCGCCGCCACGGGACGAGGCCCACGCGCCGCCAGCCGGGGGCGCGCCGCCGGGGCCGAGTCCGGAATTCGGCGCCTTCCAGGGGGGCGGCGCGGGATCGGTGATCCGCAGCCTGCTCGAGCCCGGGCCGGCCGAATGGGCCGAGCTGCGGGCCCACTATCTCTGGATCAATCTCGCCAGCCTGGGCATCGTGGTCGTGTTCACGGTCTTCGCGTTCGCGATGATCGTGCGCTGGCCCGTGCGCGGCTTGCTGATGGCGATCGAGGACATCGAGCATGGCGGCGTTCCGGCCGCCGGCGGCATGACGGCGCCCAGTGAGCTGCGGCAGATCGGCGCCGCGCTGCACCGGCTGGCGCGGCAGCTGCGCGGCAGTACCCAGGAACGCGAGCTGATGCTGGCCGGCATGTCGCACGACCTGCGCTCGCCGCTGGCGCGTATCCAGGCGGCGATCGAGCTGCGCGCGCGGCCGGACGAGGACTGGACGCCGGTGCTGCGCGACATTCGCGAGATCGACCATATCGTCGGCCAGTGCATCGATTTCGTGCGCGACGGCCAGGACGAGTCGACCAGCGCGCTGTCGATCGACGAGCTGGTGCGCAGCGCGCTGCGCAGCCCGGACGACGACGAGGTCGAGCTCGATCTGGCGGCGCCGCAGATCCTGCATCTGCGCCGCCAGTCGATGACGCGCGCACTGCGCAACCTGCTCAACAACGCCGAGGTTCACGGTGCGTCGCCGCTCAAGGTGACGACGCGCGGCGACCGGGAGTCGGTCACCCTGATCGTCGAAGACCACGGCAAAGGCATCGCCGCCGGTCAGTGGGAGCTGCTGCTGAAGCCGTTCGCGCAGGGATCGCGGGCGCGCAATCCCAGCGGTGCCGGCTTGGGCCTGGCAATCGTGCAGCGCATCGTCGCGCAGCACAATGGGAGCCTGCGGATGCGCGAAGCGAGCCATGGCGTACCTTTTGCGATTACTCTAAGCTTCCCAACCGGCTGACCCCGACCGCCTGACGGTTGCAAAATTCGGCAGAACTTTCAGTGAGACTTGCGGTCAATCGGCGGCGAAACGGTTAAGAGTCGATACATAATGTTCCAGCCCCTTGCGCGGCTTCCCGGCATGATGCAAGGGTCGGCGACCGAGGGGTCGTAATGTCCTGCCTGCGTTTAGGAGTTTCCATGCATTTCCGTCGTGCCTTCACGGCTCAGTCTTCTTCAACTCTAGCCCGCTGGGCTCGCACGGCAGCCGTGACTGCCGCCACGGCTCTGTTGCTGTCCGCCTGCGGCGGCGACGACGACGACGACATCAAGTGGGAAACCGCGTACCAGGTGATCGGCCACACGAATTTCATAAACGACAGCGTGAACGACGGACAGTCGACGCCGGAGGCATACACGCTGGCGACGCCGTTCGGCAACGTCGGCACCGACGGCACCTCGCTGTACATCGCGGATACGTCCAACAATCGCGTCCTGGTCTGGACGACCATTCCGACGACCAACGGGCAGAGCGCGGACTTCGTCATCGGCCAGGACGACGACTTCACCACCAAGACCAGCGGCACCACCCAGTATAAGCTGGCGACGCCGTACACGGCCTCGGTCGGCAGTGGCGGGCAGCTTGTCGTGACCGATACCGGCAACAACCGCGTGCTGATCTGGAACACGGCGCCGACGACGCAGACCGAGATCGACGCCGGCCCCGACGTGGTCGTCGGCCAGGGCGGTGACTTCACGACGTACGCGTCGGGCGTGACCGCGCAGTCGTTCAACGCCCCGACGGCGGCGGTCATCAGCAACAACCGCCTGATCGTCTGCGATCGTGGCAACAACCGCGTGCTGATCTGGAACACCATTCCGACAGACGGCACCGAAGACGCCGACATCGTGCTCGGCCAGAGCAGCTTCACGACCAACGACGACGACAACGATGCCGCCAGCCTGTACAAGCCGACCTCGGTCTGGACGGACGGCACGCAGCTGCTGGTCGCCGACCAAGGCAATTACCGCGTGCTGTACTGGAGCACCTTCCCGCAGGAGTCGGCCACCGAGGCTTCCTACGTCGTCGGCCAGACGAAGTTCTCGAACTCGGTCAGCAGCACCTCCGCGTCGACGTACGTCTCGCCCACCGGCGTGACCTCGGACGGCGCGCAGTTCTGGGTCGCCGACTACGGCAGCAACCGCGTGCTCAAGTACGACTCGATGCCGGCCTCGAACGGCATGAGCGCCTCGCTGGTCTACGGTCAGGCTCGCAACGATTTCACCGCGGACGCCGCGAACGACAACGACCAGAACGGCAGCACGGACAACAGCGACGCGGATCAGAAAAACGGCGCGGCGACCAAGCACACGCTCAACGGTCCGACCGGCGTCTACGTCGAGGGTGGCGTCCTGTACATCACCGACCGTGGCAACAGCCGAGTGGAGCTGTACTCCCCGTGACATTCCTTCGCCTCTGCCATTGCGGCGCCGTCATGGGCGCCGCAGTTTTTTTGGCGGCCTGCAGCGATGCGTCTCCCGTGGGTTCCGGCAGGGGGCCGCAGTCGCTAGCCGTGACCTACGACTCGAGCACCGATGCGGTCTCCATGGTCGAATGCCAGACCGTGGCCCTGGTGGCCACCGCCACCTTCGGCAGCGATGACGGCGACAACGAAAGCACCTCGACCGTGACGAGCCGCGTGGTCTGGAGCAGCAGTTCGCCCGGCGTCATCGACGTCAGCAACGGCGACATCGAGACGTACGCGGGCTCCGGGACCTACTATGCGACGGGAACGGTGATCGCGCGCTCGACGGGCAGCGCCGTGATCACCGCGACCTATGCCAGTGCGATGAAGGCTTCGATCGGCGTGAGCGTGGGCGATATGGAGAGCATGCGCATCGCGCCGGCGCTGACGCGCATGGCGCCGGATTCGGCAACGACGTTCCAGTTGTACGCGCAGCCGCAGTCGGATCAGCTGGAACAGGATCTGACGTCCGACGCCACGTGGACGCTCGTCGATGCGGATGCCCCTGCCAGCGTGTCCGACACGTCGACGGTGACGGTGGCGAGGAAACCCCTGGACGAGGATTTCACGCTCCAGGCCATGCTGCCGGTCTGCAACCGCTACATCACGCAGACCATGAGCATCGGCGCCGTGTCCAAGCTGCAGGTGACGTATGAGCAGCCGGAGGACGAGCCGGTCCCGGTGATTCTCGACGATCGTATCCGCGTCGATGCGGTTTTCGAGGACACCAGCGCGCCCAACCAGAATCTTTCCGATCAGGTGGATGTGGAAACGGCCGACGGCTACAACGAAGCCAACGGCAGCACGTCGACGACCACCGCGACGACGGTCACCACGTCGACGGCTGGCGACTGCGGCGGCACGACGTGCCTGGAGTCCAATACCTATCTGCTCGTCGCCGGCGATTCGGACCGCCTGAATCGCGAGATCGCGTTCGCGCTCACGTACGACGAGGACGGTATCGATCTGACCACGACGACGCGTGTCTATACCTTCACCGACACGGACATCGAGTCGCTCAGGGTCGATCCGACCACCACCAGCATCACCTATCCGTATCTCGGGCAGCTGTACGCCTACGGGACCTTCGAGGATGGCGTCGAGCGCCCGGTGACGCGCTATGCGACCTGGAGCCTGATCGATACCGGAGACTCGGATCTGCTGAGCGTGACCAGCTCGGGCATCGACGGCGGCCTGCTGACGCCGAACGACTCGGGCGGCATCGCCCGTGTTTTCGCAACCATCGACAGCGATACGTATGGAGAGCTGCAAGAGTACGGTACGGTGACCGTGCACGAGCAGAACGAAGAATGACCGTCCGGTGCGCCGCCAGCCTCATCGCTTGGCGGCGCACCGAATGTCGGTGTACATTCAAGACCGCAGTCGTGTTTCAAGCAAAGTTCTTGGCGGCGGGCGTTCGACGTGTGGTACAGACCTCCGGCTACGTTTCTTGATCGCGTCTTGCACTGGAGTGGGTGTGAGCCCGTTTTTCAATTGACGTCAGAGGGAAAGTTGCATGTCTAATGTCTCGACCGGCACCGTCAAGTGGTTCAACGATGCCAAGGGTTTTGGTTTCATTACACCGGAAGGCGGTGGTGAAGATCTTTTTGCGCATTTCCGCGAAATTCAGGGCACCGGCTTCAAGACTCTGAAGGAAGGCCAGAAGGTGCAGTATGAAGTGCGCCGCGGCCCGAAGGGCCTGCAGGCCGCCGCGATCCGTCCGCTCTGAGCCATCGCATTCGGCAGCTTGCCGATCAAGAACCGCGGCTCGCGCCGCGGTTTTTTTTCGCCTGCGGCAAGGCCGGCGATCTCGCAGGGGCACGCGCGGCGCGTGCCGATCCGGTTGACCGGGCGCGCCGTGTTCCACGCCACTCCACGGCGCCTCCGCTCAAGGTCTGCCGGCTGTCAGAAAGCATCGCCGCGCCGCAAGCGCATCGCCGGAGAACACCGTGACGCCTGAATGGCCATCTTCCGACGGACGCATCGTCGCTATCGTGATGCTCTGGCTGGCGTCCCTGGCCATCGTGGCGTATTGGGCGGCCTTCTTCTCGCCGGCGGGGCCGTGCAGGGCGTCGGCCGATCGCTGCTACCTCGTGTTCGAGCGCAGCTTTCCACTGCCGGACGGCTTCGTTGCGCTGAGCGCCGCGCTGGCCGCGGAAGGACTGCGGCGGCGGCGTCCGGCCGGCGTCCTGTGGGCGCTGCTGATGGCCGGCGGCTTCTTCTTTCTGGCGTTCATCGACATCGCCTACAACCTCGGCAACGGCATGTACGCCTTGCGCAGCGTCGGGATGGCGATCGAGACAGCCATCAATTTCGCCTGCCTCGCGTTCGCGATCTGGCTGGCGACGTTCTGCTGGCGTCGGCGCCGCGCGTTCGGCGCCTGATGCGGGACCGCGCCTGATCAGGCGCCCGGATTATTTGGCTTTGGCACGCGGACGCTTCGGGCGCAGCATCGTGCCCGTGCAGTTCGCCTTGCCGCAGCGGCATGCCCAGATCTTGCGCAGCCGCGGCGTATGCGCTTCGTCGAGCGTGATGCCGTAGTCGTACGTCAGCTCTTCGCCGGCGCGGACCGGCTTGATCGTCTCGATGAATATCCGGTCCTTATCGCGCCGCCCCTTGCCGTCCTCGACGATGACGGCCTCGCAATTCGGATCGCAGCTGGTATTGATCCAGCGGGCGATGTTGCCTTTGACGTTGGCGTCGATGACGTATTCGTCGTTGAGCGTGAACAGGAAGGTATGGCCTGATTCGTAGTCGCCGCCGTAGCAGTCGTCGACGTCGTCATGGCTGCGCAGGGTGCCGCGGTATTCGATGAGGCGGGTGCCGTGCGGCAGATCGCGGGCAGCGAACACGCCGTTGCCGTGGATCGGCGAGCGGCGGAGAACAAGGTTGCGGGGCATCTCGAATACAAAGCGATAAGCGGGCGAGCATTGTCCCGCAAATTCCATGCAAGGGAAGCGCGGTGCGCAGAAATTCTGTCTGCTGTTGCGGCGGCCTTCGCGGGCCGGCATGGCTGCGCGCCAGAATCGGAAATCATCCGCCTGATCGATTCAGCCACGATCAAGCCGGACGAGATGATGCTCGCGCCGCCATCGGAAACGTCTTCGGAGGACAAATGAACCAGGCGAATCGCATGCATCGCTGGACGCTGGGGGCCGCGGCGCTGCTGCTCGCTCCAGGTCTCGCGCTCGCATACGACTACAACGATCTCGAGGGCGGCTATCTGCACCGCGACCAGGCCGGCGACGAAAGCGGCTTGCGCATCGGCGGATCGTTCGACGTGCTGTCACCGGTCGCCATTTTCGCCGAGTACGACGATGTCGATGAATTCAGCCAGCTCAGCGTCGGCGGCCTCTACCACACGCCGCTGACGCGCGACATCGACCTGAACCTGGGCGTGTCGATCGAGCAGTTCGATCATGACCGCGGCGGCGACGATACCGGCTTCGGCCTGCGTGGCGGCATCCGCTGGACGGTGCCGAACACGCGCCTCGAACTCGATCCGGAACTGCGTTACGTCGACATCGATCACGACAAGGCCGACGGCGTATCGGTTCGCCTGGGCGCGCTCTATCCTTTGACCGGCGTGCTCGACCTGCAGGGCGGCGTGCAGACCGGACAGGACGACCGCTTCGATCTCGGCGTGTGCTACAACTTCGGTCCGCGTACCTACGTGCGCTGAGCGGTCCGCGCGCATCGAGCGTCGCGACGATCAAGCTGCGCAGGAATTCTGCGTCACCCTGCGCGGCTTGAAAGAGACCGTCTTTCCGAATTGGAATGACGATGCGGACATTGCCTAGAAAATTCCGCCCGCCAGTCCCGCCGCCATCGCCTCGCCAAGCTCGCGGCATGCCTGCAACGCTGTTTCCCCGACCTCGCCCTTGACGATCAGCGGTTCGGCGATCGCTTTCCAGCCGTAGCCGATCGCGATACGTCCGACGGCGCGTGCCGCGCCGGTGCCGTCGTTGCCCGCGCTGACGAACAAGGCATATGGCATACCGACCGTCCTGCCTTCCGCCGGATAGAACGTGCGGTCGAAAAAATCCTTCAGCAGGCCGCTCATGTAGCCGAAGTTCTCCGGCGTGCCGAGCAGCAGCCCGTCGGCCCACAGGAGATCCTCGAGGCCGGCTTGCGCCGCGTGGAGACAGCGCAGATCGGCGTCGCCGGCCGCCGCGCCGGCGCACACCGCTTCGCACAGGGCTCGCGTATGCCCGCCGTGGCCGCCGTGGATCACGAGCAGATGCTTCATGCCGCGCATCGTGCCACGGCCCCGCGGGCAATAAAAAAGCGGGCGAAGGACTCGCCCGCCCAAGAATGCCGCTGCCCGTCCTACTTGCCGGCCGGTTTGGCGGTGCCGACTGTGATGCCGGGCTCCAGCTTCTTGTACGTCTTGTCGCCGAAGCCGTCGACTTTCTTCAGGTCTTCCTTGCTCTTGTACGGCCGCCCGGCAATGATCGCCTTGGCCTTTGCCGGCCCGACGCCCGGCAGGCCCTCAAGCTCCGCCTGGCTCGCCGTATTGAGGTCGACCGCCGCGAATGCGGGAGCCGACAGCGCGAGGCCGAGGCCCAGAAGAGCCGCTGCGATGCATCGTTTCATGACGCCTTCCCCTGTCCAAGCACGATGTTGTGCAGGGCGAGTGTCGAAGCTCGCGGCCCGTGAATCTGTGAAGCGCTGCGCAGCTATGACGGCAGCCCGACGAGTGGCGCCGGTTTCGTCACGCTTGATGTCGCGCCCGTCCTGTCGCCCGGCCGCGCGGTTCATGGGATGACGGCTGCGGTGCCGGCCGGCATACTTCGCCGGGGCTGTGGGGCCGGGAGCGGAATCCGGCATCGCGGGAGCGGCATGACCGGACCCGCGCGCACGCGCCCCGTCTCTGACCATCCTGCACGCTCCACCGACCATGAACCGAGACGCCGATCTTGCCGCCGTTCGCATAGGCGTCGTCGGGCTCGGCTACGTCGGCCTGCCGCTGGCGAGCGAATTCGGGCGCCGCTATCCGACCGTCGGCTTCGACATCCGGCCGGAGCGCGTCGCCGAACTGCGGAACGCGCACGACCGCACCGGCGAGATCAGTGCGGAGCGCATCCGCGCCGCGACGCAGCTGCGCTTCAGCGCGGACGCCGCGGCGCTCGACGGCTGCAATTTCTATGTCGTGACCGTGCCGACGCCGGTCGACAGCGCGCTGCGGCCCGATCTGGCGCCGCTGCAAAGCGCGAGCCGGCTGATCGGGCAGCGTCTCAAGCGCGGGGATGTCGTCGTCTACGAATCGACGGTCTATCCGGGGACGACGGAAGAAATCTGCGTGCCGATCCTGGAGCGCGAATCGGGGCTCGTCTTCAATCGCGATTTCCACTGCGGCTACAGCCCGGAAAGAATCAATCCCGGCGACGCGCAGCGCGGCGTCACCGACATCGTCAAAGTGACATCGGGCTCGAGCGAAGCGTGCGCCGCGTTCGTCGACGCGGTCTATCGCAGCATCATCAGGGCCGGAACCCATCGGGCCAGCTCGATCAAGGTGGCCGAGGCGGCGAAAGTCATCGAGAACGCCCAGCGCGACGTCAACATCGCGCTGATGAACGAGCTGGCGATGATCTTCAACAAGATGGAGATCGATACCGGCGAAGTCCTGCGGGCGGCGGGCACGAAATGGAACTTCCTGCCGTTCCGTCCGGGCCTCGTCGGCGGTCACTGCATCGGCGTCGATCCCTATTACCTCACGCACAAGGCGACCGTGCTCGGCTATTACCCCGAGCTGCTGCTCGTCGCGCGTCGCATCAACGACAAGATGGGCATCTACGTCGCCAACCAGGTGATGCGGCTGATGGCCTCGCGGAAGATCCACATCGTCGGTTCCCGCATTCTCGTGCTCGGCCTGACGTTCAAGGAAAACTGCCGCGACCTGCGCAACACCAAGGTTGTCGACATCGTCAACGAACTGAAGCGGCTGCACGCGGAAGTCGACGTCCATGACCCCTGGGCCGATCCGCGGGAAGCGAAAGCCGAGCTGGGTATCGACCTGCTTGGCGCGCCGGTGCCGGGAACCTACGATGCCGTGATCCTCGCGGTCGCACACGCCGCGTTCGCGGAAATGGGCGCCGCGCGGCTGCGTCAACTGGGGCGGACGCCGCATGTGGTGTTCGACGTCAAAGGCGCGCTGCCACCGGGATTTGCCGACGCCCGGCTCTGAGCATGCCCAACAAAATGAACTCCAAAATAAACTCTCTCTCCCCACTTGCGGGGAGAGGGTTGGGGTGAGAGCTATAGCAACGAATCACGAATTTTCCGTACAGGCAGATTCCACTTTGAGCAAGATCAGCATCATTCTGCCCGCCAAGAACGAAGCCGCCGCGCTGCAATCGCTGCTGCCGCGCCTGCGTTCGGCGCAGCCGGATGCGGAAATCCTCGTCGTCGACGACGGCTCGACCGACGCGACGCGTGAACGGTGCCTCGCCGCCGGCGTGCAGTGCCTGTCGTCGCCCTACTCGATGGGCAACGGCGCCGCCATCAAGCGCGGCGCGCGCGCCGCGAGCGGCGACATTCTGGTGTTCATGGACGCCGATGGCCAGCACGATCCCGCCGACATCGCGCGCCTGCTGAACAAGCTGGACGAAGGCTACGACATGGTCGTCGGCGCCCGGGACTGGGAAGGCCAGGCCGGCGTCGGCCGTGGCGTCGCCAACACGTTCTACAACTGGCTTGCCTCGCGCATGACCAGCTACAAAGTCGCCGACCTCACGTCCGGCTTCCGCGCCGCGCGCGCCGACAGATTCCGCGAGTTCCTGCACCTCCTGCCCAACGGCTTTTCGTATCCGACGACGAGCACGATGGCGTTCTTCCGCAGCGCGTATGCCGTCGCCTACATTCCGATCGCCGTCAGCCAGCGCGTCGGCAAAAGCCACATCCGCCCGCTGCGCGACGGCGTCCGCTTTCTTCTCATCATCTTCAAGATCGCCACGCTGTACTCGCCGCTGAAGCTGTTCGCGCCGGCGAGCGGCCTGTTCTTCGCGCTCGGATTCGGGCACTACGTGTACACGTTCGTCACGCAACACCGCTTCACCAACATGAGCGCGCTGTTGTTCAGCGCGGCGGTGATCGTGTTTCTGATCGGGCTGATTTCGGAGCAGATCACGGCGCTGACCTACCGGCGCGACGCCTGATGCGTGTCATGCCGCCTGTACCGACGATCGCGCGCACCTGCGCAGTCGTGGTGCTGTTCCATCCCGATGCGGACTTCGGCGCGCGGCTGCAAGCGGTTCTGATGCAGTTTCCGCTCGTCGTCCTCGTCGACAACACGCCGGGTGGAGCGGTTCTGCCCGACATGCCTGTGTCCGTCCAAGTGCTGCGCAATGGCCGCAATCTGGGCATCGCGGCCGCCCTGAACCGGGGCATCGACCTTGCGATCGACAGGGGCTGTGAATGGGTCGCCACCTTCGATCAGGATTCGGAACTCCTTCCGGGTTATCTGGAGCGCGTGGTCGCCGTTGCGGCCCGTCGCGCGCCAAAGCCGGTTCTGGTCGGCTGCAATTACCGACGCGACCGCGGCACCGCCCCCGTTCATGCCGCGCCCGCCGATGCCACCGACGCATGGCCGCGTCGCACCCTCATCACTTCCGGAACCTTCATGCCGGCGCGCTTCGCCCGGGAGATCGGCGGTTTCCGCGAGGATTACTTCATCGACTCGGTGGATCACGAGTTCTGCCTGCGCGCGCGCCGTCATGGCGCCGACGTGCTGCTGACCGTCGAACCCTTCATGCGCCACCGGATGGGAAAATCGGGCATCGATCTGTTCGGCGTCCGGATTTCCTTCCAGCATCCTGCGACACGGCGCTACTACCTGGCGCGCAACGCGCTGCTCACCATTCGGGGACAGGGTTCCAGATATCCGCTCTGGGCCTTGCGCCAGATTGGCCGGCTGGCGGGCGAGGGATTCGCCATCGTGTTTCTCGAATCCGGCAAAGGCCCCAAGCTTCGTGCCTTCGCACGGGGCCTGTGGCACGGCCTGATCGGCAGGAGCGGCCCGCTTGAAGACGCCTGACTCCGCTTCGCTGCTCGTGGCCGGCGTGCATCAATCGAGCGACGCCTATCCCAACACCCTGTACCGGGTCCGCTACCTGCGCGACCGGCTGGGCGCGCATGAAGTGAACCGCCCGATGTGGTCGGCGCCGGCCGCAGGCTGGAAAAGCGCGCGCTCGCCGCTGCGCGCACTGCGGCGCGCCATTCCCTCGCATCTGCAAGTCGCATGGGCCGTCATGCGTGGGCCGCGTTTCGGCTGCCTCTATATCCCGTATCCCGCGCCGCCGGTTGCGTGGCTGCTTTCGCTGCTGCCGCGCCGTTCGCGTCGCGTGGTGCTGGACGGGTTCATCTCCCTGTACGACACCGTGATCAACGACCGCAAGCTGTGGTCGCCCGCCGCGCTGCCGTCGCGGCTGCTGTACGCGCTGGAACGGCGCGCCTTCGCCAGAGCCGATCTCGTGCTGGTCGATACCCCGCAGAACGCCGCTTTCTACGCCGGCCTGTTCCGCCTGCCGCCGGAACGCTTTTTCGCATTGCCGCTGGCCACCAACGAGGATGACTACGCTCCCGCACCCTACCGGCCGCTGGCGGGGCGTTGTCGCGTCCTGTTCATCGGCACGCTGGTGCCGCTGCACGGCATCGGCACGCTGGCCGAAGCCGCCCGCCGGCTGGCTTCGCGGCGCGACATCGAATTCCGCATTCTTGGCGATGGCGCCGGCGCGCCGGTGTTGCAATCGGGCATCGCCGGCCTGTCGAACGTGACGTGGAAGCGCCGCTGGCACACGGCGGGAGAACTGGCATGCGAGATCAGGGAGGCGGACATCTGTCTGGGCATTTTCGGCGATACTGACAAGACCCAGCGGGTGTGTCCCTACAAGCTGTATTCCTATGCCTCGGTCGGCCGGGCCACCATCACCGGCGACACGCAGTGGTTGCGATCGGTGGCCGCGCCGGACGGATCGCTGCCTTTCCGTGGTGTTTCGGTCCATGATGCCGCCGCCCTCGCTGATGCCATTCGCCGCCTGGCCGATGCCCCCGAGGAGCGCGTGCGTCTGGCGGATGCGGCTCGCCGTTTTTACGCCGGCCACCTGTCCAATGCGGCATCGATGCAGGCGCTGGAACGCGCGCTGTTCGCCGAACCGGGCAGCCCATGAGCGACATCGCCGCCCTGACGCTGAACTACCGCGATCCCGTCCGCACCGCCGCCTGCGTGCGTAACCTGCTGGCGGAAGGTGCCGGGCACGCGCTGGTCTGGGACAACTCCGACGACAACGGCGCGTCAGCGAAGACCCTGATGCAACAGTTCGCCGACGACGCAAGGGTGTCAGTCGTCGATGCCGGGGCCAACCTCGGCTTTTCCGCGGGCGTCAACCGTGGCGTCGAATGGCTGCACGGCCGATATCCGGTCCGTTTCATCGTGCTGATCAACAACGATGCGCACCTGCTGCCCGGCGCACTGGATGCCCTGCGGGAAGCCTTGCGCACTTCTCCCGAGGCCTGGGCGGCGTTTCCGGACATCGACCACGGCGGCTGGGTACGCGGCAAGGTGTACTACCAGCGGCTGACCGGCCTGATCTCCGATCGCGCCTTGCCGGGCGCGTTCATGTACGCGAGCGGCTGCTGTCTAATGTTTTCTCCCGCAGTCTGCCGGAACAGGATCTTCGACGAAGATTTCTTCATGTACGGCGAGGATTGGGAACTCGGCTGGCGGCTGACCGGCGGACGGCAGAATCGCATGATCCATGTCCCCCGCCTGCTCGTCGGGCACGAAGGTTCGGCCAGCAGCGGGATGGCCTCGATCTTTTATGAAACCCGCATGGTCGCGGCGCATTTCATCCTCGCCCGTAAACTGGCCCGGACAACGGTCGAATGCGGTCTGCTCGTGCTGTTGCGGTGGCTGATGCTGGGTTGTCGCGCGCTGTTGCGCGCGGTCCGCCATCGAAGCCTGACGCCGATCAGAGCCCTGCCGCTCGGGTGGCGCATCTACCGGAAACAGATGGTGGCGTCGACGGCCGCCTGATGCGTCGATGCCTCATCCCGTTTTCCGCGACGCACCTTCGCCATTCGCGGAAGCAATCCCGGTTTTCTGTTTCAGCAAGGCAATCCACATGCTCGAGGCCAGCACGACTTCCGTGGCCGTCATGGCGATGGCCGAGCCCGGCAGGCCGTGACCGGGAACCAGAGCGGCGAAGAGCCCGATCATCAGCGCAATGCCGCAGACTTCGATCGCGATGCGAACGGCCTGATGCCCGGAGGTCATGAGAATCGTGCTGCCGGCCTGCCGCAGGGAGTATGCGAGAGGGACGAGCATCAGCCAGCCGGCTGCCTGCGCGGTCTGGGCGAAGTCGGGGCCCAGCAGAACGGGCAGCGCGTGCGAGAGCAGGGGCAGCGTGAGCGATGCCACGATGCCGTAGCCGCCCGCGAACACGAAAAGCCGGTACGCCAGCCCGGAACGCCAGTTGCCCTCGTGGTCGCGGGCCTGCCGGAACAGGCGCGGCTGCGCCGCTCCGATGAGGGCGATGGCGGGCGCGGTCAGGATGTTCGCTAGGCGATAAATGGCGGCATAAATCCCCGCCACATGACTGTCGGCCAGCCTGAGGGTCAGGGTCTTGTCGAATTCGCCGAGCGCGTTGTTGGTGAACCACGTCAGGGAGAAGCCGAGCCCTTCGCGTATTTCAGGGTGATCGATGCGGTAACGGCACTTCCCCGGGCGCAGGATGGCGTGAACCAGCGCCAGTGCGAACAGCGCGGCCAGCATCGACGCGCCGAAGTGAAACCAGACATAAGCCGAGAGGTGATGAGGCAGGCCCGATGCCCAGAACACGGCGACGGCGACGAGGCGCAAGGCGCTCATGCCTGCCGGCATCATCGTGGCCAGCGGCAGATGCTCATGCGCTTGGAAGGCGGCGGCGGCGGCGTTCACCAGAGGAAAGCAGATCAGCTCCGACACTCCGATCGCCACGAGCGTGGACCATGACGCCATCGTCGTGTTCAGCCAGCAGGCGGCGACACCGTAAATGACGGTGAGGGCGAGTCCACTCGCGACGGTCGTGACGACGGCCTTGCGCCATTGCGCGGATAACTTCCCGGGTTCCCGGGAGACTTCTTTGAGCAGCAGCGGTCCGCTGCCAAGGCCGGAGAACCCGCTCATCGTGACCGCCAGACCCGCCAGCCCTGCGAGCGCGCCGTAGCCACCCGGCCCGAGGCAGTGCGCGATCGCGACGAGCCACAATGCCTGCGTCCCGATCCGCGTGAACTGCCAGAGCGTCCCCAGCACGGTGTTGTAGGCCAGGCGCCCGAGTCCGAAGCGTTCAAGCAGGTTGCGCAGCATGAGGAGGGCTCGCTGGATTCCGGTGGCGGGTCGGTTAAGGTGAAACCCCGGTCATGGCGAGTCGCCGGCGCGGTCGAGTTCCAGCTTGCGCACGCGCCCTTCGATGCGTTCGAGCAGCCGCCGGTTGGTGGCCATCAGGTCCGCGAGAAAGCCGAGCACGAACAGCAGGAACGCGATGATCATGCAGGCGGCGCCGAACACCACCGACTGCACGTGGCCGTTGCCGTGGCCGAGCGACGCATAGATGAGAAAGCGCACGCCCGCGACGAGCCCCGCCACGGCGAAGAAGGTGCCGAGCAGCCAGAAGAACAGCATGGGCCGGTACGTGGCGAAGATGCGCACGATGGTTCCCAGCGAGCGCATGATGTAGCCGAGATTGCTCTTGACGAGGCGCGACGGGCGCAGATCGGGATTCGTGCGGATCGGCACCGAGAGCACGCGGATGTTGCTGCGACCGGCCTGGATGATGGTTTCCAGCGTGTACGTGTAGGCGTTGAACACGTTGAGGCGCAGCGCCACGTCGCGCGTGATCGCGCGGAATCCGCTCGGTGCGTCGGCGACCGTCGTGCGCGAAGCCAGACGCACGACGAGGCTGCCGAGCTTCTGCAGGTGCCGCTTGATCCACGAGAAATGCGCGATCAGGCTGATCGGCCTCGCGCCGATCACGAACTCGGCGCGCTTCTCGATGATGGGCCGGACCAGCGTTTCGATGTCGCGCGCGTCGTACTGGTTGTCGGCGTCGGTGTTGACGATGATGTCGGCGCCCAGTCCGATGGCCGCGTCGAGTCCGGTCATGAACGCCGCGGCCAGTCCCCGGTTGGCCGGATGGCGCACGACGTGATCCACGCCGTGCCGCCGGGCGACGGCCGCCGTCTCGTCGCTGGAGCCATCGTCGATCACCAGCCACTCCACCGAGTCGCACCCCGTCACGCGGCGCGGCAGCGCCGCCAGCGTGACGGGCAGGGAGTCCGCCTCGTTGAGGCAGGGAATCTGGATGATCAGCTTCATGGCAGGGACGTGCGGAGGGCCGATGCCAGTTTATTCGGCGGCGGGCGCCGGTGCGCCCTGTCGAGCCGCGCGGGCCTCGGCCAGCTTGCTGCGCAGGTTGGAAATCATGCCGTCGAGCGAGCCGGCGCGGTTGAGCGAGGCCAGCCTGTCGATCTCCGCTTCGGCTTCGTTGAGCTTACCGACGCCGATCAGGGTGGCGACCAGATTGGCACGGTAGCCGGGAACGTCGGGCTGGGCCGCGACCACCGCGCGCGCCATCCGTTCGGCCAGCGCCGCATCGCCGAGCGAGCCGAGCGCGAAGTCCGCATAGGCGCTCATCAGATTGACGTTGCCGTCCGTGGCGTCCAGCGCCGCCATGAAGACGTCGAGCATTTCCTGCGTCTGCGTCGGGCAGTCGCCGTCCCTCTGGCAGTGGAACAGGAAAATGACAGCGTTGATGTCGGTCTGGGAGGGCGCGTTGCTGCGCAGCTTCTCGGAGATTGCCTGCCACCAGCGCGGGTCGATCTTCTGCGGCTCGTGGCGGTGCAGGAAGATGAGCGCCTGCAAGGGCGCGATGCCGCTGTCGGGACGCATGGCGATGCGTTCCAGCCTGTCCCCGGATTCCTTCAGCAGTGGCACGTTATCGGTTTTGTCCGCCACCAGCAGCAAGGCGCGGGCAAGCTCGTACTGGGCGCGCGGCGAGTCCGGCTGCTTCAACGCTTCCGCATAGGCGAGGCGCAGCGGATTCGACCACTCCTGCGCGCGCAGGAACGTGGTGAACGCGCAGGCCGCGATGAAGGCGCCGGCGATGGCCTTTCTGGCGAGCGGCAGGCGCAGGCCGGGTTCGATGGCGAGCAGGGAGGCGACGGCCAGCAGCAGACCGGCGGACGCGAAGTAATTGCGGTGCTCGAAGACCAGTTCGAGCATGATCACCGTCGCGGTCAAGACATGGCCGGCGAAGAACCAGAGGATGCCCAGGCAGAACAGCGGCATCGTCCGGCGCCACCACAGCGCGAAGCCGAGCAGTGCGAGCAGCGCGAGGATCGCGGCGAGCGTGGCCGGCGGGTCGAGCAGGCCGTGCGAGGCATGGATGTCGTCGTGATAGAACGCCAGGGCGTTGATGTTCGGCAGCAGCGACCAGCCGATGTAGTCGACGAGCACGCGCGGCTCCGTCAGCAGGCGCTCGCCGAGCGTGAACGTGCGCACGTGCGAGTGGTCGGCGAACAGCCCCGGCGCCAGCCAGGCAAGGCCCACGACCAGCGGCAGGCCGAGCAGGATGCCGTGCGTCCAGACGGCCGCGCGGCTGAGCCGGCCGTCGGCGTTGCGGAAGCGGGTCAGCGCGAGCTCGATGCACGCGGTATACAGCGGCAGCATCACGCCGGTCTCCTTGGCGCCGTAGGCCAGCGCCGTGCAGGCCAGCAGGCAGACGACCAGCGGTGCGCCGCTGGCGCCGGCATAGGCGCGCTGCCGCAGGCGCAGATACCCGAACAGGCCGAGGAAGATGAAGATGTTGGCGAGCGACTCCATGCGCTGCGCGACGTAGGCGACGCCGGTGAAATTGATCGGCAGCAGCAGCCAGATGCCGGCGATGGCGGCGGCGATCGCCTCGAAAGGGATGGCCTCGTCGGCGCGGGGCGCCACCCGCTGGCGCAACCGGAACAGCTCGCGCATCAGCAGGAACAGCAGCAGGCCGTTGACGAGGTGGATGACGAGATTCGTCAGCTTCGGCCAGAACGGATCGAGCCCGGTGAAGTAATAGTTCGCGGCGAAGCTCAGCATGCTCAGCGCGCGAAACTGATTGTTGTGGGAGCTCCACTGCTGCAGGGCGGCGCGGACCCAGTCGCCGGGGATCCGCGTCGTCACGTGTACGTCGGTGTTGTTCACGAAATAAATCGTGTCGTCGAAGATATAGCCGCCGTACAGCGACGGCCGGTAAACCGCGACGGTCAGCGCCATCGCGGCGAGCAGCAGGAACCACGCGGAACGGGAAAGGGATCGGGCCTGCGACACGTTCGGTTGCCTACGGTTGATGGGGAGTGGCGCGCGCATCTGCTTCCAGCGTGGCGCGCAGTCGGGTCTTTTCGCGGGACCAGTAGTCCTGGCGCGCCAGAATCCATGCGTGCAGGCGCGGCATGCCCCAGCCGGGCGCGGCCTCGCGGTCCTTCACGGATTCGTAATGATCGAGATGCGCGAGTCCCTCGCGCGGGAAACCCGCGGTGCCCAGGGTCGCCGCGTAGCGCAGGGCGGCGCCGCAGCGCACCTGCAGATCGAGCGCCCGGTTGAATTCGGCCAGCGCCGCGGCGCCGTCCATGCGGCCGAGCGCCAGCATGCCGCGCAGGTAGTGCAGGTCCTGCAGGCGGCCGTTTTGCTGCGCGACGTAAGGATTCGCGAAGGCGGCATCGATCAGCCGGTCCGCCTCGGCGGCATCGAGTCCGGGGCAATGCCCGGCATCGATGTCGCCGATCATGCGCTCGAACCACGACGTCAGCAGCGTGCTGGCTTCGCGGGCCGAGCCCAGGGCGTGTTCGGCGGCCCGGAGCGCGGCGTCGTCGGCGCCGCCGAGCCGGCAGCGCGCCGCCACGAGGTTGAGCGCCAGCTGCGTTTCATCGGGATGCGCGGCGAGCGCGCGCTGCAGCCGCGCCTGCGCGCGCGCCGGCATGCCGGCGGACATCTCGATCTGCGCGGCGTTCGCCTGCGCGCGCGGCGAGTCCGGGTTCAGCCGCGCCCAGAGCACGGCCTGTTCGCGCACGTTGCCCCAGAGGTCCGCGCGCGCATGCGTCATCAGCGCGAGGCCGGCGAGGCCGGCCGCGGCGAGTGCGACGCGCAGCCAGCGCGTCCGGGGGCTTGGCACGGCCGCGTGGTTCGGCGC
>JASGFY010000060.1:0-18493 GCA_047605265.1 Solimonas sp. | reverse complement strand
TTCCCGCTATTTCCCGACTCATCCCGCCCTGTCCCATATCAAGTGTCGGGATACATGCCTCTCGAGCGGCTCCAAGTGCTGTCGCTTTTCGTATTCCTTCGACGGCAAGGCAAAGCTCTATCACTCGGCACCTATCCCGATGGGCGGCTGAGTCCGGCACGCGAGCGACGCGACGAAGCCCGCCGCTTGGTCGCGGCCGGCACCGAACGTCTCGTGAAGGCCGTTCGTCATTTCCCGACGTTCACCACGCCGGCCGATGTCGCGCGCTTGATGCAGGCGATATACGGGGTGGGTGCCGCCGTGAAGCTGTCGCCGCCGCCGTTTCAGCGCCCGGCGAGATTCGGCGCGTGGCGTGGACACCGCTGACCTGGGCGCTGGCGAATGGCGCTGCACACCCGTGCGCGTCCATCGCCGTGAAGCCCCGCGACCTGCGATGTCCGGCCGCACTGTTCGCGGATGGTATGCGGAGGACGCGGGCTTCCCCTTGCCCAACGGCAGGCAGTTCGCCGGCATCGAAACCATTCGCGAGCTGTACGCAGCGCATTTGCTGCCAGCGGCCCGGTTCCAACGCCGGTTTCCAGCAGCCGGAAACCACTCGATCGCCGTCGAGATCGAAGCCCGCCGGCCGGACGGCACTGTGCGGCATACGACCAATTTCCACTATCTGAATGCCCAGGCTCAGATCCAGAGACTGAGCGTTTACAGCAAGACTCCTTGACCGACGAAGAAAGCCGGATGACCGCTTGCAGGCGGATAGCTTCGTAGCGGAACTGGCGCGCCCACGACTTGCGGCGGCAGGCCGAATCTTGCATCGCCTGCCTTGCTTCGAAACGAAACCTGTCAATTTGCTGACAAATTTCGACTTATCAGATGTAAATTAATATCATTATCATAAGTAAATTTACTCGACTGAAGAGCTGCAATGCGACGGGAAGCATCGCACCGTGACCTACAGGATGGCCGCCGGATGCCGAGCATGCCGGCCGGGCCATGGCATTGGTCCGGACTGCGTTCTGTTGCGGGGTGCAGGCCGCGCTTCGCGCCGCCGGGAAGCGGCTGGTTCATTGAGGAAGTGCGACGGCTCGCATGGCCGGGCTTCGATGGCGCCATCGCCCACTGCACGTTCCGCGAAGAACGGTGCGACGGCACTTCTTTCGCCCGGCACGGCATCGAATGTCCGCCGCCGCTCAGGAGGGCAAGCCGTCGCCGGCTGGCGACCTATCTGGCGGGCCGCCTCGCGGCGGCGGCGGCGCAGCGAGAGCTGCGCCGTCCCGACGAACCAGTCGGCATGAGCCCTGAGCGGCTGCCGGAGTGGCCGCGGGGCTTGTGCGGCTCGCTGAGCCACACGGACCGCAGCGCGGTCTGCGCGCTGGCCTCGACATCGCAATATGCGGCGGTCGGCGTCGACGTCGAACGCTGGCTCGACGACGCGCAGGCCGCGACCATCGCCGATCAGGTGATGGACGACGCCGAGCGCCGCCGCTTCTCCGGCCTGGGAGATTCGACCGCGGCTTTCGTCACGCTGCTGTTCTCCGCGAAGGAAAGCCTCTACAAGGCCCTGTACCCGTCCGTGCGCCGTTACTTCGATTTTCTCGATGCCGAAGTCACCGGGATCGATCCGGCGGCACGGCGCATCGCGCTGCGTCTGAAAACGCGGCTTTCGATGGATCACGCCGCCGGCCGACGTTTCACCGGCAGCTTCCTACCACTCGACGACGAGGTCATCACGCTGATCAGCCACTGAAGGTCCGCGCGCGACGCCGCGCGCCTGATAGCCAGCCCCTCGACGGCCAGCCATCGCATTTCCCGGCTTTTCCCCGTTTCACTTGGGAGTACGAAATGGACGTCGATCATGGGGCCCGCGCGGGCCTCCGGATGCAGTTTCTGTCGCCGCGTCGCAGCATTCAGGCGCGCGGGCTGTTCGAGCGCATCAGCCTGCCGACGCGAGGCGACGGCGGCGCGGACGCCCTGCAGCGGGAAATCGAGGCCGGCCTGTCGCGCGCGCGCGCGGCCGGCATCGGCCACCCCATCGTGATCGGCGCGATCCCGTTCGACGCGGCGCAGCCGTGCTGCCTGACGATTCCGCTGCGGCATGAAACCGTGTCACGCGAGCGCGCGACGCACCGCGGCGAGACGTTCGCTCCGTGGCCGCGGCAGCCGGGCGTGCGTCGCGCCAGCAGCGTGCCGGGCGAAGCGCGCTTCAAGCAGGCCGTGCGCCAGGCGGTCGCCAATTTCCAGCACAGCGACATCCGCAAGGCGGTGCTGTCGCGTGTGCTCGAGGTGGAGTTCGAAACCGAACCCGACGTCGCCGCGCTGTTCGCGCGGCTGATCGAGCAGAACCCGTCCGCCTACCACTTCCGGCTGCCGCTGGCTGACGGCGCCGAACTGGTCGGCGCGAGTCCTGAACTGCTGGTGCGGCGCGAAGGCGCGCGGCTGTCGTCGAACCCGCTCGCGGGCTCGGCGAAACGGCAAAGGGACGCCGAGCAGGATCGCCGCGCCAGCGAGCTGCTGCTGCGCTCGGAGAAGGACGCCCACGAGCACCGTTTCGTCATCGACGAGATCCGCGCCGCGCTCGCGCCGCTGTGCAACGACCTCGACATTCCCGCGGCGCCGTCGCTGCTCGGTACCCGCGCGATGTGGCATCTGTCGACGCGCATCGAAGGCACGCTGGCCACGCCGCCGCCGAGCGCGCTGCAGCTGGCCTGCCGCCTGCATCCGACGCCGGCCGTCTGCGGCTGGCCGACGCGACAGGCACGCAAGTTGATCGATCTGGTCGAGCCGTTCGAGCGCGGCATGTTCACCGGCGCCGTCGGCTGGTGCGACGCCGACGGCGATGGCGAATGGGTCGTAACCATCCGCTGCGGACGCATCCATCGCAACCGCATCCAGCTGTTCGCCGGCGCCGGCATCGTCGAGGGCTCGTGCCCCGACGCCGAATGGGCCGAGACGCAGGCCAAGCTGCAGACCATGCTGCAGGCGCTCGGCATCGAGCTGCCGGCGGACGACGCGGCCTGCCTGCCGCTGCCGGCCGTGGCGCCGCCATCGGCCGTGGAAGTGCGCGCATGAGCGCCTTCACGCCGTGGCCACCGGCCCTCGCGCAGCGCTATCGCGAGCGTGGCTACTGGATCGGCGCGCCGCTGACGGAAATCCTCGGTCGGCAACGCCGGCTGCGTCCCGATGCGACGGCGCTGATCTGCGGCGCGCGGCAATGGACGTACGCCGAACTCGACCGGCGCGCGACCCGCCTGGCGCAGGCGCTGCATGCGCGCGGCCTGCGCTGCGGCGACACCGCGCTCGTGCAGCTGCCGAACGTCGCCGAGTTCTACGCGGTGTTCTTCGCGTTGCTGAAGATCGGCGTCGCGCCGGTCAACGCGCTGTACCGACATCAGCGTCTCGAACTGCTGGCGTATGCGCAGCAATTGCGTCCGCGCCTGCTGATCGGCGACGCACGCCATAGCGCGTTCGCGTCCGGCGACGTCATGCGGGAACTGCGCGCCGCGATACCGGCGGGCGCGCTGCTGCTGATGCGTGGCGCTACGGACCCGGCGCAAAGTCTCGATGCCCTGCTCGACGTGGCGCACGATCCAGCCTCCACCGGCGGCGCACCGAGCGCCGCCGGTGGCATTGCCTTTTTTCAGCTGTCCGGCGGCAGCACCGGCACGCCAAAACTGATTCCGCGCACGCACGACGATTACTACTACAGCGTGCGCCGCAGCGCCGAACTCTGTGCGCTCGATGCGGACACGCGCTATCTGTGCGCGCTGCCGGCCGCGCACAACTATCCGCTCAGTTCGCCGGGCGCGCTCGGCGTTTTCCATGCCGGCGGCTGCGTCGTGCTCGCGCGCGATCCAGAGCCGCTGCACTGCTTCGAGCTGATCGAACGCCACGGCGTGACGATGGCGGCGCTGGTGCCGTCGGCGGTCGTGCTGTGGCTGGAAGCGGCGGCGCCGCGCCGCGCACAGCTGCGCACGCTGCGGCTGCTGCAGGTCGGCGGCGCCAGCTTCGCCGAAGCGCTCGCGCGTCGCGTGCCGGCCGAACTCGGTTGCCGCCTGCAGCAGGTGTTCGGCATGGCCGAAGGTCTCGTCAACTACACGCGGCTCGACGATGACGACGTGCGTGTCTACACGACGCAGGGCCGGCCGATGAGCCCGGACGACGAAGTGCGCGTCGTCGACGAGCAGGGCCGCGACGTCGCCGACGGCGACAGCGGCCTGCTGCTGACGCGCGGCCCGTACACCTTCCGCGGCTACTACGAAGCGCCCGAGCACAACGCCCGGGTGATCGATGCCGACGGCTGGTACTGCTCGGGCGACATCGTGCAGCGCAGCGCCGACGGCTACCTGCGCGTCGTCGGTCGCGCCAAGGACCAGATCAACCGCGGCGGCGAGAAGATCGCCGCCGAGGAAGTCGAGAGCCTGCTGCTGACGCATCCCGGCGTGCTGCACGCCGCGCTGTTGTCGGTGCCCGACGAGCAGCTCGGCGAGAAGAGCTGTGCCTGCGTCGTTCTGCGCGAGCCGGCGCCGAGGCCGGCCGAGCTGCGCCGCTTCCTGCGCACGCGCGGCATCGCCGACTACAAGCTGCCGGACCGCTTTCACGTCATCGAACAACTGCCACTGACCGCCGTCGGCAAGCCCGACAAACGCGCGCTGCGTGCGGCCCTGCTCGCGCCGCCAGCGCGCGCCGTCGCCGCGGCGCACTGAAACCAGAAACGGATCAAGCCATGTCGATTCCCCAGCTCGGCGCGTACGCGCTGCCCGAAGTCCTGCCGGCCAGCCGCGCGCCATGGCAGCCCGATGCGCGCCGCGCCGTGCTGCTGATCCACGACATGCAGGACTATTTCCTGCGTTACTACGGCGATGCCAATCCGCTGATCGAGCGCGTGCTCGCCAACATCGCGCGCCTGCGCGGCTGGGCACGCGCGCGTGGCGTGCCGGTCGTCTATACCGCGCAGCCGGCGCAGCAGAGCGCCGCGCAGCGCGCGCTGCTCAACGACGTCTGGGGCCCGGGCCTGACGACGGCCGATCCGGCGCTGCAGGCCATCGTCGCGCCGCTCGCACCGGACAGCGACGACACGGTGCTAACCAAATGGCGCTACAGCGCCTTCCAGCGCACCGATCTCGAAGCGCGCATGCAGCGCTGGCAGCGCAACCAGCTGATCATCGTCGGCGTCTACGCACACATCGGCTGCCTGACGACCGCGCTCGATGCGTTCATGCGCGACATCCAGCCGTTCATAGTTGCCGACGCCGTCGCCGATTTTTCCGCCGATGAACATCGCATGGCGCTGCAGTATGTCGCCGGCCGCTGCGGCGTCGTGCTCGATACCGCGCAGCTGCTGAACGTCGCCGACCGTGCCGCCGCCGAAGACGAACCCGGCGTCGAGTGGCTGCGCCGCGAGGTGCTGCCGCATCTCGACGACGGCGCCGGCCTCGGCGAGCACGACAATCTGCTCGACTACGGGCTCAGCTCGGTGCAGCTCATGCAGCTGGTCGGTCGCTGGGAGAAGCGCGGCCTGGCGCTGCGCTTCGAGGAACTCGCCGAGACGCCGACGCTGGCGGCGTGGGCGACGCTGATCGCGCGGCGCGAAGCGGAAGCGCTCGCATGACGCAGCCGCGAACGCTTTCGTACGCCGAGCACCTGTTCGCCGGCCGCCGCGTCTGGGTCAGCGGCGCCGCCAGCGGCATCGGCGCGCAGATCGCCGCCGACTTCGCGCGGCTCGGCGCCGAGGTCGTCGCCATCGACTGCCGCTTCGACGCACCGCCTGAAGAAGCGACCCAGCGTCGCGTGCGGCTCGACGTCGCCGATCACGCGGCGGTCGAAAGCGCGTGCCGGGAGCTGCTGGACGCCGGCCTCGGCCCCGACGTGTTGGTCAACGCCGCCGGCGTGCTGCGCCTCGGCGCGCTGGACGCGCTCAGCGTCGCCGACTGGCTGCACTGTTTCGAGGTCAACGTCGACGGCGTGTTCTACCTGCTGCGCGCACTGCTGCCGCACTTCAAGGCGCGACGCCGCGGCAGCATCGTCAACGTGGCGTCGAACGCCGCGCATGTGCCGCGCCTGGAGATGGGCGCGTACTGCGCCTCGAAGGCGGCGCTGGCCAGCCTCAGCCATTGCGCGGCGCTGGAGCTCGCCGAATACGGCGTGCGCTGCAATCTGGTGTCGCCGGGCTCGACCGACACGCCGATGCTGCGCGCGATGCTCGGCGGCGAAGACGCCATGCGCCGCACGATCGGCGGTCTGCCCGAGCGCTACAAGCTCGGCATTCCGCTGCGCAAGATCGCCGAGCCGCGCGAGATCGCCGACGCGGTGCTGTTCCTGGCGTCGGATCTCGCCAGCCACATCACGCTGCACGACCTCGTCGTCGACGGCGGCGCGACGCTGGCGGCCTGAGATGCTCGATATCTTCATGCCGGCCGCCATGCAGGCCGCCGTGCCAGCGATGTTCTTCGGCACGCTCGTGTTCGCCGCCGCGCTGCTCTATCTGACGCACCCTCAGCAGCGCTGGCGCGCGCGGCCGTTGCCAGTGCGGCCGTGGCGCGCGCTCGGTGCGCTACTGCTGATCGCCGCGTTCGCCGCCGGCGCGAGCGTCTACGCGCCGCTGACGCTGGCATTCGCCGGCATCGCGCTGCTGATGCTGGTCTGGGCCGCGCTGCCATTCGCCTCGCTGCTGTGGAGGCGCGCATGAGTGCCGCGCCGCAACGCCTGCAGCCCGACTGGTGGCGCAAGACCTTCGCCGGTGCCGTGCTCGGCCTGACGCTGGCGTTCGCGCTCGGCGGACTGTTCGCCTGGCTCGGGCCCGGCGGCATCGCCGCGCCGGACAAGGCGCAGTTCGTGATGTGGATGATCGCGCCGCTGTGGGGCTTGTGCTTCGCGCTCGTCTATCTGTTCCGCAGCGGCGCGCGCGCCCTGCTGTGGCTGGGCCTGGCCAATGCCGCGGCCTGGGGCCTGCTGCTGGCAGTGCGCGCATGAAGGTGCGCAGCGACATCCTGCGCGTCTACCTGACGCTGCATACCTGGGTCGGCATCACGACCGGCCTGCTGCTGTTCATCGGCTTCTTCGCCGGCGCGCTGACGATGTTCAAGCAGCCGCTCGACGGCTGGGCCAACGCGCCGTCGCAGCGGCTCGCGTTCACGCCCGATCTCGACACGCTGGTCGCGCAGACCCTGCAGTCGCAGCCGACGGCCCGTCACGAGTTCACGCTGCACCTGACGCAGGATGCGCACATCGCGGCGCCGCTGGTCTGGAGCGCCGGCGAGGGCGGGCACGAGCTCGATCTGTCGGGCGCGCGCCGGCTGGCGACGCTCGATGCGAACGGTGAATTGCGGATCGCCGAACAGACGCCGAGCCTGCTCGGCGAGCTGATCGACATGCTGCATCGCACCGGCGGCATTCCCGGCTTCGTCGCCGACGAATATCTCGGCATCTACGTGCTCGGCGTCGCCGGCCTGCTGTACTTCGTCGCGCTCGTCTCCGGCGTCATCGTGCTGCTGCCGACGCTGCTGCAGGACTTCTTCGCGCTGCGGCCCGGCAAGAACCGCAAGCGCTTCTGGCTCGATGCGCACAACGTCATCGGCATCACCAGCCTGCCATTCCACATCGTCATCAGCCTGACGGTCGTGGTGTTCGCGTTTCACGATCAGTTCTACGGCGCGCTCGCCAAGGTCGTCTATCGGGAGCAGGCGATGTTCACGCCGCCGCCCGCCGCCGCGCAACCGTATGCGATCGACGCGCTGCTGCCGCCATCACAGCTCGTGCAGCGCGTCGAGCAGGCCGCGCCGGGCTTCACGGTGACCGAGTTGCTGTACCGCAATCTCGAATCGAAGCGGCCGTTCGTGCGCGCCGGCATCGTCGACGCGCGCCACGTGCTGCACGGACCGAGGACCGCCTACGTCGGCATCCAGCCGTACACCGGCGCGATCGTCATGACCAGCATGCTGCCGGGGCAGGCCGACCGCTGGAGCGCGATCGTCAGCAATTTCTTCGCGCTGCACTTCGGCAGCTACGGCGGCAACGCGGTGCGCTGGATTTATTTCCTGCTCGGCATCGGCGGCGCGTTCCTGTTCTACACCGGCAACCTGCTGTGGATCGAATCGCGCCGCAAGCGCGCCAAGGCGCGGCAGCCGCTGCCGGCGCAATCGCGCACGACGCAGGCGATGGCGGCGCTGACCATCGGCGTCTGCTTCGGCAGCATGCTCGGCGTTGCCGCGGCGCTGGTCGGCGCCAAGGTTCTGCACGGCCGGCTAGCCAACATCAACGACGGCTATCTGGCGCTGTACTACGGCGCGTTCGGGCTGTCGCTCGCGTACGCATTCATGCGCGGCGCGGCGCGCGCGACGCCGGTGCTGCTCGCGTCCTGCGCGCTGGCCTGCGCGGCGATTCCGCTGAGTTCGCTGCTCGCGCTGCTGCTGCCATCGCTCGGCTGGTGGGCGCACGGCGGGCGTGCTGCGCTGGCCGTCGACGCCGGCGGCCTGGCCGCTGCGCTGCTGTTCGCGTACGCCGCGTACGCCGCGCGCCGCCGCGCGCTGCACGGCCCGGTCGATTCGGTGTGGTCGGTGCACGGCGCGGCGCCGGCCGCGACGCCAGCCACGGAGCTGAAGGCATGAACGCCGATGCGCTGCTCGCCCGCACCGATCTCGGCAGCGACGCCTGGTGGCACGCGCTGCGCGTGCTCGGCACGCCGCTGCGGCGCGTGCGCGACGACGCGTCGCTCGAACTCGATTTCTTCTGGCGCGATGCCGAAGCGGCCGCCGTCTACATCGACGTCTGGTCGCACACGCCGCACGTCAGTACATCACCGACGGCCTTGCAGCGCGTCGACGGCAGCGACGTCTGGCACTGGCGCACGCGCCTGCCGGCTGACTGGCGTGGCAGCTATTTCTTCGTGCCGGTCATGGCCGACGCCTTGCCGGTGCCGCCATCGGCGGCGGCGCGCCGCGACTGGTGGATCGCCTTGATGGCGCGGCACGGCAGCGCCGATCCCTGCAATCCCTTGCCGCCGCACGGCAACGGCCGCGGTCTTGCGCTGTCGGCGATCGTGCCACCGGACGAACGGCCGCACGAGCCGATGCGCGCGCAGCCGGCCGCCGCTTTGGAAACCTGGTCCTGGAACAGCGCGCGACTGCGCAATCGCCGCGACGTCTGGCTGTATCGCACGGCGGCGGCGGATGCCCGCGCGCTGCCGCTGCTGATCCTGCTCGACGGCCAGTGCTGGGCGCGCGATGCCGCGCTGCTCGCGGCACTGGCCACGCACACGCGTGACGGCCTGCTGCCGCCGGCGCAGTACCTGTTCATCGACGCGCTCGACGCGGCGACCCGCGCGCGCGAGCTGTGCTGCGCGCCGGAGTTCTGGCTGGCCTTGCAAGAGGAGGTGCTGCCGCGCGTCGCCGCGCAACGCGCTGCCGGCCTGCAGGCGCGCGACACCGTCGTCGTCGGCCAGAGTTTCGGCGGACTCGCCGCCGTCCACGCGGCGCTGCACTGGCCGCAGCGCTACGGCGCGGCGCTGAGCCAGTCCGGTTCGTTCTGGTGGCCGGACCCGCAGGAGACCGGTACCGGCGGCTGGCTGACGCAGCAGATCCGCGCCGGTCTGGCCGACGGCTGCGCCGCGCCGCTGCACATCGAGATCGGCTGTTACGAGACCGACATGCTCGGCGTAAATCGCGCGCTGCACGCGGCGCTGCGCGATGCCGGCTGCCGCACGCAGTACCGCGAATTCCGTGGCGGCCACGACTGGCTGTGCTGGCGCCACGAGCTGCCGGCTGCACTGGCGCGGCTGTTTGCCGCTCTTCACGCGCCGCGCGACGACGCCACCCCAACCGCAAGGAGCCCCGCCGATGCGCGCACCCGAATCGCTGCCGAATCCGTTTGACGACGACAGCCTGAGCTTTCTGGTGCTGCGCAATGCACAGGGCCAGTACAGCCTGTGGCCGACGTTCGCCGCCGTGCCGGGCGGCTGGGAAATCCGCTTCGGCCCCGACACGCGCGCCGCCTGCATCGCGCATGTCGAGGAACAGTGGCTCGACATCCAGCCGTTCGCCGCGACCGGTGCGCGCGCATGACGGCGGACGTCCGTCGCCTGCCGCTGCTGCCGGCGCAGGAAGGCATCTGGCTCGCCGACCAGCTCGACGGCAGCGGCAACGCCTACACGATCTCGCACTGCGTCGAGAGCCGTGCCGCGCTCGATCCGCGCCGGCTCGATGCGGCGATCCGCCGCGCGCTCGCCGAGGCCGATACGGTCGTCGCGCGCTACGGCAGCGATGACGACGGCGCGTTCCAGCAGTGGCATGGCGCGGCGGCCGACATCGTGCCGCCGCTCGAATGTCACGACTGGCATGAAGCAGCGGACGGCCTGCAGCGCGCCTGGCAGGCGATGTGGGACGACACGCGCGCGCCGCTCGCGCTCGGCGGCGATGCGCCGCTGCTGCGCCACGCGCTGTTCCGCGTGCGCGGCGACGACGGCGCGCCGCTGTGGCTGTGGTACCAGCGCTATCACCACATCATGCTCGACGGCTTCAGCTTCGTCGCGCTGACGCGGCGCATCGCCGCGATCTACGAGGCGTTGGCCGCCGGCCGCGAGCCGGAGGCGACGCCGTTCATCGCCGTCGATGCGGTGCTGGCCGAGGTCGCCGCGTATCGCCAGTCGCCGGCCGCCGAACGCGACCGCGCGTTCTGGCGCACGTATGCCGCCGAGCTGCCGGCGCCGATCAGTCTCGCGCGCCGCAACGCCGCGTCCGATCGACCGGCCGGCGCGCTGCAGGTGCATGAACTCGCGCTGCCGCACGGCACGCTGGCGGCGCTGCAGGCGATCGCCGGCGACGGTGCGCTCGCCGCGCCGGACCTGCTGCTGGCGCTGCTCGCCGCCTATCTGTGCCGCAGCAGCGGGCAGTACGAGCAGGCGATCGGCGTGCCGCTGATGGGCCGCATGGGTTCGGTGGCGATGCGCTCGACCGCACCGGTCGTCAACGTGCTGCCGCTGCGCGTCGCCCTGCAGCCGGCGCACGACTGGCGCACGGCGGCCGACACCTTCCGCCGCGCGCTGCAGGCGCTGCGCCGCCACCAGCGCCATCCCGCCGAACAGATCCAGCGCGATCTCGGCCTCGTCGGCTCCGGCCAGCGCCTGTACGGGCCGGTCATCAACTACAAGCTGTTCGACTACCGTCTGGTGCTCGGCGCCGGCGCCGCGCGCACGCATCATCTGGCGACCGGTCCGGTCGACGATCTCGAATTCGGCCTCGTCGTCGACGGCGAAACGATCAGCATCGAACTGCGCGCCGACGCGTCGCGTTACGACGACGCCGAGCTGCGCGCGCACGCCGCGCGCATCGAGGTGATGCTGAATGGCTGGATCGCCGATCCGCAGTGCGGCATCGCCGCGCTGCCGCTGCTGCCGGCGGCGGAACACGAGGCGCTGGCGCTGTGGTCGCGGGGCATCACGCGGCCTGCCGATCCGGCGCTGCGCAACCTCGTCGAGCTGCTGCATCGCCAGGCCCGCGAGCAGCCGCAGGCGCGGGCGCTGATCTGCGGCGACGAGGTGCTGGATTTCGCCACGCTCACCGCACGCGTCACACAGCTCGCGCGCTGGCTGCACGCACGCGGCATCGGCCGCGGCGCCGCGGTCGCCGTCGCCATGCCGCGTTCGGTCGATGCCGTCGTCGCGATGTTCGCGGTGCTCGAAGCGGGCGCCGCCTTCCTGCCGCTCGATCTCGATTACCCGGCCGAACGCATCGAATGGATGTGCGAGGACGCGCGGCCGCGCCTGGTGCTGAGCCGCGGCGCCGTCGCGGCGCTCTGGCCGGCGTCGCTCGCGCGCGTCGATCTCGACGATCCGGCGCTGCAGCGCGAACTCGCCGCGCTGCCGGCGCAGCCGCTGCGCGACGACGAACGCCGCGCGCCGGGCGGCGGCGACATCGCCTACGTGATCTTCACCTCCGGCAGCACCGGCCGGCCGAAAGGCGTGATGAACACGCATGCCGCGCTGCTCAATCTGATCGGCTCGCATCGCCACAGCTTCTACATGCCGACGCTGCTCGCGCAGCGCCAGCGCACGCCGCAGCGCGCGCTGCGCGCCGCGCACACGCATTCGTTCTCGTTCGACTCGTCGTGGCTGCAGATCTTCTGGCTGCTGCTCGGCCAGGAACTGCATGTGTTCGACGAGGAGCTGCGCCGCGATGCGCACGCGCTGGTGCTCGAGGTGCGGCGTCGCGGCATCGACGCGATGGACCTGCCGCCGTCGCTGCTCGCGCAGATGCTCGGCAACGGACTGTTTACCGCCGGCGAGCATCAGCCGGCGCTGATCCTGATCGGCGGCGAAGCCGCGCCGGCCGCGCTGTGGCGGCAGCTGCGCGCGGTGCCGGATCTGCTCGCGCACAACCTCTACGGGCCGACCGAATACACGGTCGACGCACTACGTGCCGAGCTGCAGGCGCACGCCGCGCCGCGGGTCGGCCGGCCGATCGCCAACACGCAGGCGCACGTGCTCGATGCGCGCCTGCAACCGGTGCCGGTCGGCGCCGTCGGCGAGCTGTATCTGGCCGGCGCCGGTCTGGCGCGCGGCTATCTGGCGCGTGCCGGCCTGACGGCGGGCCGTTTCGTCGCCGATCCGTTCAAGGCCGACGGCTCGCGCCTGTATCGCACCGGCGATCTGGTGCGCTGGACACGCGAAGGCCAGCTCGAATTCATCGGCCGCGGCGACGACCAGATCAAGGTGCGCGGCCATCGCGTCGAGATCGGCGAGGTCGAGAACGCGCTGTCGCTGCTGCCCGGCGTCGAGAGCGCCGTCGTCGTCGCGCAGCCGCTGCACGGCAGCCATCGTCTCGTCGGCTATGCCGTGGTGCCGGGCGTCGCCGCCGCCGCGCAGCCGGCGCAGGCGGCGCGGCTGATCGAACAGCTGCGCGCACGCCTGCCCGACTACATGGTGCCGGCGATCGTCGTGCTGCTGGCCGAGTTGCCGCGCAACGTCAGCGGCAAGGTCGATCGTCGCCGCCTGCCGGCACCGCCGCTGAATGCCGACGGCGCGCTCGCCGCGAACGCCGACGAACGTTTGCTGTGCGCGTGCATGGCCGAGGTGCTGAAGCTGCTGCACGTCGCGGCCGATGCCGATTTCTTCGCGCTCGGCGGCGACAGCATCACGGCGATCATGCTGTGCACGGCGCTGCGCCGGCACGGCCGCGCGCTGCGGCCGCGCGACGTGTTCGCGCTGCGCAGCGCGCAGCGCATGGCGCCGCAGTTGCAGCAGGGGGCCACGGCGCCCGCGACCGCGGCGGCGTGGCAGCCACCGGCCGCGCAGCAGCGCGTGTTGCGCGCGCGCCACGGCGAGGCGGCGCGTTTCGCGCCGGTGCTGCCGTTGCAGAAGGGCATGCTGTACCACGCGCAGCTCGGCGGCGCGGCCGGCCATTACAACGCGTACACGCGGCTGAACCTGCACGGCGCCGTCGACGCCGCGCGCCTGCGCGGCGCGCTCGATGCGCTGCTGCAGCGCTATCCGCAGCTCGGCGGCCTGTTCGACAGTGACAGCGGCGACGAGCCGGTGTTCGTGCTGCCGCCGGCCGATCGGCGCTTGCAGTGGGCCTGGCAGACGCACGATCTGCAGGCGCTCGACGCCGCCGCGCGCGCCGCGGCGTTGCAGACCATCGAGCGCGAGCTGCTCGACCGCGCCTGCGACTGCACGCGCTTCGGCGGCATGCTCGCCGCGGCGCTGGTGCGCGTCGATGCGCAGGACTGGCGTCTGCTGCTGGTCGTCCATCACCTGCTCATCGACGGCTGGTCGACGCCGCTGCTGCTGCGCGATCTGTTCGAGGCGTATCGCCAGCCCGGCATCGCGCTGCAGCCGCCGAGCGACTACGCGCAACTGCTCGCCGCGCTGCAGCAGCGCGATCCGCAGCCGGCGCGCGAACAGTGGCGCGAGGTCCTACACGGCGTGCAGCCCTGCGTGCTGTTCGGTGAAGCGCAGGCACAGGTCGAAGAGCAGACGCTGAGCCTGTCGCCGTCGCTGACCACGGCGCTGCACGAGCAGCTGCGCGCGCGCGGCGTGACGCTGCACGTGCTGATGCAGGCGGTGTGGGCGCTCGCGCTCGGCGCGCTCGGCGGCCGCCGCGAGCTCGTGTTCGGCACGCCGGTGTCGGGTCGCAGCGCGGCGATCGCCGGCCTCGCTGAACAGGTCGGCCTGCTGCTGAACACGATCCCGGTGCGTGTCGATCTGCCGCCGGACGCAAGTCTCTGGGATCTGCTGCCGGCGCTGCAGCAGCGCCACGCGCAGCTGCTCGAACACGATGGTCTGGGTCTCGCCGAGATCCAGCAGCTCGCCGGTCACGCCCCGCTGTTCGACAGCCTGCTGGTCGTCGAGAATTATCCGGACAGCGACTATCTCGCGCGCGAGCTGCCCGGCCGCGACGGCGCGCCGCTGCGCGTCGGCGACATCCACAACCGCGGCTACAGCCACTATCCGCTGGCGCTGCTGGTGCTGCCGGGCGAGCGCCTGACGCTGCTCGTCGAGAATCGCGCGCGCAGCGTCGACGCCGCCGCGCTCGCGCAGCGCCTCGAACGCATCCTGCAGTGCGCCGTCGCCGAACCGGCGCGGCCGTTGTCGCGCTATCCGCTGCAGAGCGTCGCCGAGGAGCGCGCCGTCGCCGCGATCAACGCGACCGCACAGGCATTGCCGCCGCTGACACTGCGCGACGCGCTGATCACGCAGGCGCGGCGCACGCCGCAGGCGCTCGCGCTGCGCGACGCCGCGGTCGGCCTGACGTATGCCGAACTGCGCGCGCAGGTCTGCGCGCTGGCGCAGGCGCTCATCGCGCAAGGCGTGCGGCCGGGCGACATCGTCGCCGTCGCGCTGCCGCGTTCGGCGCGGCTCGGCATCGCGCTGCTCGCGGTGATCGAGGCCGGCGCCGCGTATCTGCCGCTCGATCTGTCGTATCCCGACGAGCGCCTCGCGTACATGCTCGGCGACGCGCGGCCGCGGCTGCTGATCAGCGATGCCGCCGCGCGCACGCGCTGCGCGGCGCTGCCCGGCGCGCCGACGCTGCTGGGTTTCGACGCGCTGCTGCCGGATGCATCGGCGGCACCGGATATCACGCTGACGCCGGCGCATCCGGCGTACCTGCTGTACACCTCGGGCACCACCGGCCGGCCGAAAGGCGTGCTGGTGTCGCACGCGGCGATCGTCAACCGTCTGCTGTGGATGCAGCACGAGTACGAGCTCGGCGCCGATGACGTCGTGCTGCAGAAGACGCCGAGCAGCTTCGATGTCTCGGTCTGGGAATTCTTCTGGCCGCTGATCGTCGGCGCGCAGCTGGCGATGGCGGAACCGGACGCGCATCGCGATCCGCAGCAGCTGGTCGCGGCGATCGAACACTACGGCGTCACCTGCCTGCACTTCGTGCCGTCGATGCTGGCGATCTTCACGGCCAGCGTCGAGACGCTGTATCCGCAGCGCCCGGTCTGCACCAGCCTGCGCCTGACGTTCTGCAGCGGTGAGGCGCTGGGCACTCTGCAGGCGCGCGCGTTCATCGCGCGCTTCGGCGCGACGCTGCACAACCTCTACGGTCCGACCGAGGCGGCGATCGACGTCAGCTACCAGCCGGCCGCCGCCGCGCTCGACGGCGACGCCGGCAGTGTGCCGATCGGTCTGCCGGTGTGGAACACGCAGCTGCACGTGCTCGATCACGCGCTGCGACCGCTGCCGGTCGGCGCGCCTGGCGAGCTGTATCTCGGCGGCGTGCAGCTGGCGCTCGGCTATCTCGGCAAACCCGGCCTGACGGCTGGCCGCTTCGTCGCCGATCCGTTCGCCGCCGACGGCGCGCGTCTGTATCGCACCGGTGACGTCGTGCGGCGTCTCGCCGATGGCGCGATCGAGTATCTCGGCCGCAGTGACGATCAGCTGAAGATCCGCGGCCAGCGCATCGAACTCGGCGAGATCGAGACCGTGCTGCTGGAACAGCCCGGCGTCGCGCAGGCCGTCGTGCATGCGCTGGCGTTCGGCAACAGCGGCACGCAGGCCGACGAGCGCCAGCTCGTCGCGTATCTGGTCGCCCTATCCGACGGGAAGTCCAAGCTCGCGCCCGACGTCGCCGCCGTGCAGCGCGCGCTCGAAGCGCGCTTGCCGGCGCACATGCGGCCGGTCGCGTACGTCCTGCTCGACGCGCTGCCGCTGAGCGCCAACGGCAAGCTCGACCGCAAGGCGCTGCCGAAGCCGCAGGCCGCAGCGACAGAACGTCGCGCCGGCCGCGCGCCGGCGCGCGGTCTCGAAACGCGCCTCGCCGAACTGTTCGCGCGCCTGCTGCAATGCGAGACGGTGTTGGCCGACGACGATTTCTTCGCGCTCGGCGGCCACTCGCTGCTGGCGATGCGCCTGGCCGCCGACATTCGCCGCGAGCTGCAGCGGCCGGTGTCGGTCGGCCAGATCATCACCGCGCCCAGCGTCGCGCGGCTCGCCGCCGTGCTCAACGAGCAGGGCATGCTCAACGACTTCGGCCGCGAGGGTTACGAGCACTGGATCCGCCTGCGCGACGGCGACGGCGGCGCGCACGAGCCAGGCCGGGAGCCGTTGTTCTGCTTCTATCCGGGCTCGGGCTTCGCGTGGCAGTACTCGGTGCTGTCGCGCCATCTGCGGCCGGGGCGGCCGATCATCGGCCTGCAGTCGCCGCGGCCCGGCGGCCTGCTCGCCGACAGCGCGACGATGGACGAACTCGTCGAGCGCCAGCTCGCATTGCTGCGGCAGCTGCAGCCACAGGGGCCGTACTACCTGCTCGGCTATTCGCTCGGCGGCACCGTCGCCTACGCCGTCGCCGCGGGCCTGCGCGAACTCGGCGAGCACGTCGCCTTCCTCGGCCTGCTCGACACCTACCCGGCCGAAGTGCACGACTGGCGCGATCCGCAGGGCGCCGAAGCGGCGCTCGGCGCCGAGCGCGAGCAGGCGCAGCTGCTCGGCGAGGCATTCGGGGACGGCGCCGCGGCCGACGAGGCGATGCGCCGCGAACGCGATGCCGTGCTCGAACAGGTCTTCGCCAACTACGGCGACGCCGTGCGCCTGCTCGCGCAGACGCGCACGCCGCGCCACGACGGCGAGATCCAGCTGTTCGTCGCCGGTCAATCGCTGCCGGACTACATCGACGCCGATCGCTGCTGGCTCGCATACGCGCCGCCACCACGCGTGCACCGGCTCGCGCACTGCTCGCACGAAACCATCCTCTCGCCGGCTTCGCTGCAGGTGCTCGGCCCCTTGCTCGACACGCTGATCGCCGAGGCGCCGACCGCCGCATTGCCGCGCGCCCGCAGCGCCTGAAGGAAAACGCCATGACCCCACGCTCGCTGTTCGTCGACACCGGCCTGCTGCGCCACAACCGCGACTTCCGCAACGTCTTCGTCGCCCGCACGATCTCGCTGCTCGGCCTCGGCATGCTGGCGCTGGCGATTCCGCTGCAGGTCTACCAACTCAGCGGCGATTCGCTGCGCGTCGGCGTCGCGCTTGCGCTCGAAGGCATCGGCCTGTTCGCCGGCCTGTTGCTCGGCGGCGTGCTCGCCGACCGCCACGATCGCCGCACGCTGATCCTGTTCGCGCGCGGCGTCTGCGGCCTCGGCTTCTTCGGCCTCGCGCTCAATGCCTGTCTGCCGTTGCCGTCGCTGCTGGCGATCTATCTGCTGTCGGCCTGGGACGGTTTCTTCAGCGCCATCGGCGTCACCGCGCTGCTGGCGGCGATGCCGACCCTCGTCGGCCGTGCGCAGCTGATGCAGGCGCGCGCGCTGAGCATGGTCAGCATGCGCCTCGCCACAGTGCTGTCGCCCGTGCTCGGCGGGGCGATCGTCGCCGCCACGCAGGTCGGCTGGCTGTATCTCGCCGTCGCGCTCGCCACCGCGCTGACCCTGCTGCCGCTGCTCGGCCTGCCGGCGCTGCGCCCGGCGCAGGTCGAGGAACAGCACCCGCTGCGCGCGCTGGCCGACGGCTTGCGCTTCCTGCTGACGAACCGCGTGGTGCTCGGCGCGACGCTCGCCGGCACGCTGGTGACGCTGGTGACGGCGGTGCGCGTGCTGTTCCCGGCGCTGGCCGGACGCCTTGCCGACGACGGCGGCGGCGCCTTCATGCTCGGCCTGATGTACGCGGCGGTGTCGCTCGGCGCGACGCTCGGCATGTTGCTGAGCGGCTGGACCGAAACCCTCGCGCAGCCGGGCCGGACGATGCAGCTGGCGGCGCTCGGCGCGTTCGCCTGCGTCGCGCTGCTCGGCCTCGCGCCGCCCGCGGCGCTCGCGCTGCCGCTGCTCGCCGCTTTCGGCTATCTCGTGTCGATCGCCTCCCTTCTGCAGTACGCGCTCGTGCAGGGCCACACGCCGGACGCCTATCTCGGTCGCGTCAACGCGCTGTCGACGGCGCAGGACGCCGCCGGCGAAACGCTGGGCGGCGTCGGCATCGGCCTGCTCGGCCGCTGGCTGGCGCCGCTGGCCGGCCTCGGCACGCTCGGGATCGGCGCGCTGCTCGCCGGCGGCGTGCTGCTCGCGCTGCTGCGCC
>JASGFY010000059.1:0-18978 GCA_047605265.1 Solimonas sp. | reverse complement strand
GCGGCCGCCGGCGCGGCGGGCGCCGACGGCGATTCGTCGCCGAGCAGCTCGCGCAGCAGCCCGGCGCGCGTCGGCGCATCGAGCGCGTCGAAACGGCCGCCGAGCGCTTCGATGCGCTCGAAGGCCTGCAGGTTCGCGGGATCGCGCTGGCACCAATCCAGCCATTCGCTGATTTCTTCCGGACGCACGTCCTCTTCGCGCAGGCGCTGCCACCACAGGGCCGCCTGCTCGAGGCCCGCCGTCGTCGTGTCCCGCTGGTTCATTCGCCGCCCCTCCGGCGGCCATTGTCCCAGATTCGCGCGGCGCGGGCGCGAGACCCGCACGCCGCACCGCGGCGGTTCCGCGGCGCGCGTCGCACCAATCGGGTCGTCTTCTTTATTCGGAGTTGGCTTCATCCATACGCTGCCGGCACGTGGCCATCGCGCGGGCAACGTAGTGACGGATCATGCGGTCGGTCAGACACATCTGGGCCGCGATTTCCTGCACGCTCTGTCCGGCGAAGACATGCAGCATGAACGCGCGACGGCACTTTTCCGGAAGTTCGCGCAGCGCCGTCTTGATGACCGCCAGCTCCTCCTGGGCGATCGCCGTGCGATCCGGACCGGGCCGCGTCAGCAGTTCCTCGAAGAAATGCTGCGGCGAATTGCGCTCGCGGACCTGGCGCTGGCGCAGGCGGTCGATGGCGAGATTGCCGGCGATGGTGAACAGATGCGCGCGCAGGAAGCTGACGGCCGAGCCCTGATCGAGCTGCAGCAGGCGCACGTACGCTTCCTGGGCGACGTCCTGCGCCTCAGCTTCCGAGTGCAGGCGGGCGATCAGGAAGCCGATCAGCGCGCGGTTGTGTTCCTGGAAGAGGCGGCGCACCATTTCCGAGCGCGCGGCGGCGCTGAGCGGCGTCCGGTCGGGTTGTTGCGCGGCGTCCGCCGGCCTCGTCGCCTCTGCCGCTTCCACGGTGCTTGCCACGGCCTGCATCTGCTGCGTCCTCGACTCCGGTGTCGGTGTCATGGCGACGCAATTTCTGGACCGACTTCTTGACGCATTTCCGAAATGACGATGCTGAACGTTCTCATCGAACAGGGTTTTTGCGCCCGCCTTCCGCCGGACTCGAACGGCGCTCTGCCGTGAGCGCCGCCGAGCCCTTCGTGCCGCCGCCGGTCGTGCGCCGGCTCGGCCGCGTCGAGTACGCCGAGACGTTCGCGCGCATGCGCGCGTTCACCGACGCGCGCGGTCCGGACACGCCGGACGAGATCTGGCTGCTCGAACATCCGCCGGTGTTCACGCAGGGCCAGGCCGGCAAAACCGAGCACGTGCTGGCGTCCGGCGACATTCCCGTCGTGCAATCCGACCGCGGCGGCCAGGTCACGTATCACGGCCCCGGCCAGCTGGTCGCCTATTTCCTCATCGATCTGCATCGCCGCGGCTACGGCATCCGCTCGCTGGTCACGCGGCTCGAACAGAGCATGGTCGCGCTGCTCGGCGATTGCGGCGTCCGCGCCTACGCCGATCCCGAGGCGCCCGGCGTCTATGTCGACGATGCCGGCGGCCGGCGCATGAAGATCGGCTCGCTCGGCTTGCGCGTGCGGCGCGGCTGCACGTATCACGGCCTGGCGCTGAACGTGGCGATGGACCTCGAGCCGTTCTCGCGCATCAATCCCTGCGGCCATCAGGGCCTGCGGATGACGCAGCTGTCGGCGTTCGGCGGACCGGCCACGGTCGCCGGGGCCGGCGAGGCGCTGCTCGCGCATTTGTTGCGAAACGTCACGCTGCCGCCCACGATGGAAACGTCTGCTTAACGATCAGTCAGGGCGCGTTCGGCGGCTCGGCTACAATATACGACCGTTGCAGGGCTTCAGCCTCTATCCGAAACGCCGGGCTTCCTGAGCTTCCGACTCGAACCAATGCCGCCAAACGCTCCGACTCCCGACGCCGCCGGCGGCGCCACGCCCGGCAGCACGCTGGTCCGCGTGCGCGGCCTGCACTTCGACCGCGGCAGCCGCAAGATCTACGACGGCATCGACGTCGACATCGCGCGCGGCAGGATCACCGCCATCATGGGGCCGTCCGGCACCGGCAAGACCACGCTGCTGCGCATCATCGGCGGGCAGTGGCGGCCGAGCGCCGGCGCCGTCGAGTTCGACGGCATCGATGTGCACCGGCAATCGCGCCAGGGCCTGTACGCGCTGCGCAAGCGCATGAGCCTGCTGTTCCAGAACGGCGCGCTGCTGACGGACTTGTCGGTCTTCGAAAACGTCGCCTTCCCGCTGCGCGAGCACACGCAGCTGCCGGAAGCGGCGATCCGCGACGTCGTGCTGATGAAGCTCGAAGCGGTCGGCCTGCGCGGCGCGCGCGATCTGTATCCGGAGGAACTGTCGGGCGGCATGGCGCGCCGCGTCGCGCTGGCCCGCGCCATCGCGCTCGATCCGGAAATGGTGATGTACGACGAGCCGTTCACCGGCCAGGACCCGATCAGCATGGGCGTGCTGATCCGCCTGATCCGCTCGCTGAACCAGTCGCTCGGCATCACCAGCGTGATCGTCACGCACGACGTCGACGAGGTGCTGTCGATCGCCGACTACGCCTACGTCATCGCCGGCGGCCAGGTGCTGGCGCGCGGCACGCCGGATGAGATCCGCACGTCAAAGCTCGAGTACGTGCAGCAATTCCTGCGGGGACGGCCGGACGGCCCGGTCGCCTTCCACTACAAGGCCCGCGCGCTGGCCGACGATCTGATGGGGCCCGCATGAGCGGCATCGGCACCGTGCTCTCGAACTTTCTCGCCGGCCTCGGCCGCGCGCAGTTCTTTCTGCTCGGCATCCTGCGCGCGATCCCGGCGGCGCTGCTGCGGCCCGCCGCGATCGTCCGGCAGGTCTACATGATCGGCGTGCTGTCGCTGATCATCGTCGTCATCTCCGGCATGTTCATCGGCATGGTGCTGTCGCTGCAGGGCTATCACACGCTGGTGCGCTTCGGCGCCGCCAGCTCGCTCGGCGTGCTCGTGGCGCTGTCGATCATCCGCGAGCTCGGCCCGGTGGTGACGGCGCTGCTGTTCGCCGGCCGCGCCGGCTCGGCGCTGGCCGCCGAGATCGGCCTGATGCGCGCCACCGACCAGCTGTCGGCGATGGAAATGATGGCGGTCGATCCGATGCGCCACGTCATCGCGCCGCGCTTCGTCGCCGCGGTGATCGCCATGCCGCTGCTGACCGCGATCTTCAACGTCATGGCCATCGGCGTCGCCGGCGGCCACGCGATCGGCGTCGCTCTGCTCGGCGTCGACGCCGGCAGCTACTGGTCGCAGATCCGCGCCAACGTCGACGGGCTCGACCTGATCCAGAGTTTCGCGAAGAGCCTCGTGTTCGGCGCCGTCGTCAGCTGGATCGCTGTCTACCAGGGCTACCACGCGGCGCCGACGTCGGAGGGCGTGTCGCGCGCCACGACCTCGACGGTCGTCGTCTCGTCGCTCGCGATCCTCGCGCTCGACTTCGTCCTCACCGCATTCATGTTCCGTTAACGGCCTCAGCGTAGAGAGCTAGCCATGCAATCCAGAGCCTTGGAAATCCTCGTCGGCTTCTTCGTCTGCCTCGGCGTCGCCGCGGTCTTCGTGCTGACCTTCCGCGTCGCCAGCCTCGACACCGTCGGCAAGGGCGCGGGCACGTACCGCGTCTCCGGCCTGTTCCAGAACATCGGCGGCCTCAAGGTCGGCTCGGCCGTGTCGATAGCCGGCGTGCGGATCGGCCGCGTGCGCGAGATCGGCATCGATCCGGCGAGCTTCCAGGCGCGCGTGTCGATGGACATCGACGGGCAATACGACAAGATCCCCGAGGACTCCAGCGCCAAGATCCTCACGTCCGGCCTGCTCGGCGAGCAGTACATCGGCCTCGAGCCGGGCGGCATGGACGATTACATCAAGGACGGCAGCGAGTTGACGCTGACGCAGAGCGCACTGGTCCTCGAGAACCTGATCGGCCAGTTCCTCACCGGCTCGTCCGGCAAGGATGACAAGCTCGCCGACGCGATCGGCAAGCTCGCCGATTCACTGCAGGGCAAGAACAACCCCGGCGCCACCGCAGGAGCGCACTGACATGAGCCTCACGACCCACCACCCGTTCCGCCATTTCGTCGTCGGCGTCGTCGCCGCGTTCGGCTTCGCCGCCGGCGCCTCGGCGGCGACCGCGCCGGATCAGGTGATCAAGGCGACGACGGACGCGCTGCGCGCCGACATCAGCAAGAACGTGCAGAAGTACCAGAGCGACAAGACCAGCTTCTACGGCATGGTCGACCGCGAGATCGTGCCGCACTTCGACACGCCGTACATCGCCAAGGTCATCCTCGGCGCGCATCTCAAGGACGCGACGCCCGATCAGCTCTCGCAGTTCGAGAAGGCGTTCAAGGACATGCTCGTGCACAGCTACGCCGACAAGCTGCTCGAGTACTACGATAGCGTCGACATCCAGGTGAAGCCGGGCGTCGTGCAGCCGGACGGCAAGCGCGCCGAAGTCGCGACGACGATCGTGCGCAAGGACGGCCAGCCGCCGATCCCGGTGACGTTTTCGATGCGCAACGGCGGCGACGAGTGGAAGGTCTGGGACATCAAGGCCGAGAACATCTCGCTGGTGCTGAACTTCCGCACGCAGATCGACGCCGAGATCAAGAAGAGCAACGTCGCCTCGGTGATTCAGCGTCTGAACGCCGGCCAGCTGCAGGTCGACGCCGCGTCGAAACAGCAAGGCCAGGCCAAGTGAGCGAAACGCCTGCCGTGCTGAGCGGGCCGCTGACGTTCGCGACCGCGGCGCAGTGGTTCGCCCGCCTCGACGCGCTCGCCGCGCACGATACGGTCGACCTCGGCGCCGTTACGCATTGTGACAGCGCCGGCGCCGCGCTTCTGCTTGAATTGCAGCGCGTCGCCCGGCGCAAGGGACAGCGCCTGGTTTACGCCAATGCGCCTGCGCAACTGCGCGATCTCGTCACGTTCTTCGGTCTCGGCCCGGTGCTGGGTCTCGCCGCCTGAAGCGGCACTGGATGCAAGCGATGGACAAGGGGATTTCCCGTTGCTGCGGCCCGGCGGCCGCGTTCGCGGTCGCCGCAGCGCTCAGCGGCTGCGCGCACAACTCGCCGTACGAACCGGCCGATCCGCTCGAGAAGATCAACCGGCCCATCTACGCCTTCAACATGACGGCCGACAAGTACGTGCTGCGGCCGGTTGCCGTCGGCTACGTCAGCTACGTGCCGTCGCCGCTGCGTACCGGCGTTTCGAACTTCTTCGACAATCTGTTCTACCCGACCGTCATCGTCAACGACGCGCTGCAGGCCAAGTTCAGGCAGTCCGGCCTCGACCTCACGCGTTTCCTTATGAACACGACGTTCGGCCTCGCCGGCCTGCTCGATCCGGCGACCATGGTCGGCCTGACCAGGCACGACGAGGATTTCGGCCAGACGCTGGGCAGCTGGGACGTCGGCGAGGGCTGGTACATCATGATCCCGTTCTTCGGCCCATCGACGAACCGCGATGTCGTCGGCCGCGTCGGCAACTACTTTATGAGTCCGTCGAACTATGTCGACTACACGTGGCCGGAGCGCATCGCCATCAACGGGGCGCTTGCCGTCGACAACCGCTCGCAGCTGCTCGGCGTCGATAGCATCCTGAGTCAGCAGATCGACCCTTATGTCTTCATGCGGACCGCCTATCTGCAGCGTCGCCTCAACGAAGTCTATGACGGCAATCCGCCGGCAAAGTACGTCGAACCGGAACTGCCGGACGAGTGAAGCGTCGCGGCATCGTCCCGCGCTTCACACCCGGCGCTGACGAAACGGACGATCGCGTCGATCACCGCCGCGTCGCGCAGGAGGCGGCGATGGCCCAGCCCGCTGACACCGACAAAGCGACTGCCGCGCCAGGCTGCCGCGACACTGTGTCCGGCCCGGTATGGCGTGATCGCATCGTCGTCGGAATGCACGATCAGCGCCGGAACCTCGAGCATCGCCGCGGTACGCGGCAGGTCCAGCGCGTGCGCATCGACACCGTGCTTCAATAATTCCGCGAGCAGCGCGGCGCGCTCGCTTTCGTCGTAGCCGCAGGCACGCACCGCCGCATCGACGCCATCGAGGTAGCGCCGCGGCGGCGCGAGCAGGGCGACACGCCCGGCGTCGAATCCCAGCGACAGCGCTTCGCCCAGCGCAGCCGCGCCGAGTGAGTGGGCGACGACCGCATGCAGCGCGCCAAATCGGCGGCCGTATTCGCGTAGCGCCCGTGCCGCCGCCGGCAAGCTCACGCGCGTGCCGCTCGACTGTCCGTGTGCCGGCAGATCGAGCAGCGATACCGCAAAGCCGGCACCGAGCAGGGCCGGCAGCACGGCGGCGAAATCGGCTGCCGCGCCCTCCCAGCCGTGCACGAGCAGGACGCGCGGCCCTTCGCCGACACGCAGCACGGCCACACGCTCGCCATCGCTGTCGAACCACAGGCGTTCCGCATCCTCGACCCATAGCCCGCCGGCGCGC
Organism: Solimonas sp.; assembly: GCA_047605265.1. Classification (GTDB taxonomy): domain Bacteria; phylum Pseudomonadota; class Gammaproteobacteria; order Nevskiales; family Nevskiaceae; genus Solimonas. Next base: position 12,486 of record JASGFY010000059.1, on the reverse strand, counting down.
GGTAGACGGCGCGGCGTCAGCATCTGCACGGCCAGCTGCGCCGGCGTCGGTTTCGGTTTCGCACCGCTTGCATCGTCCATCTGCCACTCCGCCTCGCAATTGAATGACGATCATAATATTATGATCGTCATTCAACAACAAGGAGGCCGGCCGTGGCCGACCCGAGCATGCCGCACACTTCGCCCGCCGCCATGTCCAACGGTGCCAGGATGCTGTTGTTCGCCGTCATGGCGCTCGGCATGTTCATGTCGCTGCTCGACGTGCAGATCGTCGCGGCGTCGCTGCCCGAGATCACCTCCGGCCTCGCCGCCGGCGCCGATCAAAGCTCGTGGCTGCAGACCTCGTACCTGATCGCCGAAATCGTCATGATTCCGCTGTCCGGATTTCTCGCACAGGCATTCTCGACGCGCTGGCTGTTCACCGCCTCGGCGGCGGCGTTCACCGTATCGAGCGTCGCCTGCGGTTTCGCCTGGAACATCGAGTCGGCGATCGTCTTCCGCGCCGTGCAGGGCTTCGTCGGCGGCGCGATGATCCCGACCGTGTTCGCGACCGGCTTCACGATCTTCACCGGCAGACAGCAGGCGCTGATCCCGGCGATCCTCGGCCTGACCGGCACGGTCGCGCCGATCCTCGGGCCGACGTTCGGCGGCTGGATCACCGATGTGCTGAGCTGGCGCTGGCTGTTCTTCATCAACGTGGCGCCGGGCCTGCTGATCTGCGCGCTGGTGCCGGCGCTGTGCCGCATCGACGAAGCAGAGCCGGACGTGTTGCGCGGCTTCGACGCCAGCGGCCTCGCGGCGATGGCGCTGTTCCTCGGCGGCTTGCAGTACGTGCTCGAGGAGGGGCCTCGCCGGGACTGGCTGGCCGATCCGCTGCTGCGCGGCGTCGCGATCGCCAGCGCACTCGGCGCTGTGACCTTCGTCCGGCGCAGCTTCACGCATCCACGTGCCGTCATCGATCTGCGCCTCTTCGGCGATGCGCGCTTCGTGATGGGCTGCCTGTTCCAGTTCGTGCTCGGCATCGGCATGTTCTCGGCGATCTATCTGATCCCGCAGTACCTCGCGCGTGTCCAGGAATATCGCAGTCTCGACATCGGCCAGGCCGTGTTCATCACCGGCGTCGCGCAGATCTCCGCCACGCCGCTGTCAGCCGTGCTGTCGCGGCGCATCGATCCGCGCCACATGATCGTCTTCGGCTTTTCGCTGTTCGGCCTGTCGTTCCTGCAACTCAGCCGCCTGTCGTCGGACTGGGGCGGACATGAGCTGCTGCTGCCGCAGGCCATGCGCGGTTTCGCGACGATGTTCTGCATCGTGCCGGCGACCAACATGGCACTCGGCAGCATGCCGCCAACGAAGCTGAAGGCGGCCAGCGGCCTGTCGAACCTGATGCGCAATCTCGGCGGCGCGATCGGCATCGCGCTGAGCAACACCATCGTCGATCATCGCTACCAGTTGCACTTCTCGCGCCTCGCCGACTCGCTGCGCGCGTCGCGGCTCGACGAATGGCTCGCCAGCGCTCAGGCCGCGACGGGCGGGGTGATCGCCGACGCCGCGACACGGCAGCCGGCCGCGATGGCGCTGCTGGTCCGTACCGTCAATCGTGAGGCGCTGACGATGGCCTACGCCGACTGCGCGCTGCTGTTCGCGTGCGGGTTCTTCGCGACGCTCGTCATCATCCCGCTGAGCCGCCGCATGCCGGCCGCCGGTGCCGGCACGCGCCGGGCGACCACGCCGCGCGCGATATGATGACGATCATCATCCGGAGACCGGCATGCGCTACTCGACCACGCAAAAGCAAGCAACACGGCGCCACATCATCGAGACCGCCGCAGCGGAATTCCGCACACACGGTCTCGACGGCATCGGCGTCGCCGATCTGATGAAGAAGGCCGGATTGACGCACGGCGGTTTCTACGCGCATTTCGGATCGAAGGACGCACTGTTCGCCGAGGCGATCGCCGCCGCATCGGCGCAGACGCAGGATTCGCTGCGCAAGACGATCGAATCGGCCGAGCCGGGCCATGAACGCGAAGCCTTGATCCAGCGCTATCTGAGCCCGCAGCATCGCGAACGTGCTGACCGCGGTTGCCCGATCGCCGCGCTCGGCGCCGATATCGCGCGGCAGGGCGTCAGGACGCGGCGCAGCTTCGAGGCGCAAATCGAGGCCTTGATCGATATCGCCGCCGGCGTCTCGGACGCGCCTGAACGGGAAAGGCGCGGCGAGGCGATCCGCATGATCGCAACGATGGTCGGCGCCTTGCTGATGGCGCGCGCGGTGCGCCCCAGCGATCTGGCCGACGAAATTCTCGATGCGGCGCGCCGGGTCTGAGATGCCGGTCCATCGTGCAACGGCGCGTCTGCACGGGGCATCGCTCCGCTGACGTCGCATGCAGTACGATTCGCGCATGCAACAGACGACAGGGCACGCCGATGCGCTGAGCGGGGGTCACGGCCCGCGCATGCTCGACGTCTTCCTCGAACCGACCTGCCCGCACTCGGTACGCGCATTCGGCAAACTCGATGAGCTGCCGGTGTGACGTCGGGTCCAGGCAATACCGGAAAGGTCGCGCTCATGCAGCGTCGTTTCCGTAGGCCGCTGGCCTGAACACCGTTGGCGCCACGGCGCTGATTGCGTCTTTCTCACCATTGAGTGGCACGCCGGGACCGTGCGGCTCGCGGCGGCGGCCGACGGCCACGCAGCAGGAATAACCATGAACGATGCCGATGCCCACCCACCGACGGCCGATCAGCCGGACAATCCCGAGCGCCGGCGCCTGCTCGGCGGCCTGACGGCGGCGATCGGTTCGGCGTCGCTCGGACTCGGCGTTCCGGGCCGCGCCGCGTCGGCCGAAACCGCCGTCGACGCGACCTTGCGCGCCAAGATCGACACCGTCGTCGTCATCTACGCCGAGAACCGCAGCTTCAACAATCTGTTCGCGGACTTTCCCGGCCTGCAGCAGCCCTTGTCGGCAGTGCCGCCGGAGCGTTACCGGCAACGTGACCGCGACGGCCGCGTGCTCGAGCAGCTGCCGACGATCTGGGGCGGACTCGCGCCGAACCGACAGACCGTCGAGCACAGCGAATTCCAGATCGGCGAAAACGATCTGCCGGCCCTGCCGAACGCGCCGTTCGCACTGAGCACGCCGGAGGGCGATCCGCTGCCGCACGGCGTCGTCACGCGCGATCTCGTGCACGCCTTCTATCACCATCAGTTGCAGATCAACGGCGGGCGCAACGACGGCTTTGCCGCGTGGAGCGACAGCGGCGGACTCGTCATGGGCCATTACGGCGACGCGCGCGCGCGCCTGCGCCTGTGGCCGCTCGCCCGCGAGTTCACGCTGTGCGACAACTTCTTCATGGGCGCGTTCGGCGGCTCGTACCTGAACCATCAGTACCTGATCGCCGCCCGGCCGCCGTTCTATCCGCACGCCGACCGCAGCCCCGCAAGCCAGCGCATCGCCGTCGTCGAAGGCGGTGATCCGGCCGGCATCCGCCTGAAGCTCAATCCGTCGTCGCCGGCCAGCGCGCTCGACGGACCGCCGACGTTCGTGCCGAACTCGCTGACGCCGGATTTCTGGAGCGTCAACACCATGATGCCGCCCTATGCGCCGACCTACGAGCTCGACGCCGCGCGGCCCGGCTATGCCGACTGGAGCAGCGCACGCACGATGGTGCCGCAGCGGCACCGGACGATCGGTGACCTGCTGTCGCAGCGCGGCGTCGACTGGGCCTGGTACGCCGGCGGCTGGGACGCCGCGCTGGCCGGCCGGCTCAACAGCGGGGATTTTCCGTCGCGGCCCAACTTCCAACCGCACCACCAGCCGTTCAACTACTACACGCAGTTCGCACCCGGCACGACGGCGCGCGCGCGGCATCTGCGCGACGGCGGCGAAGGCGAAACGCCGCGCACCAACCGTTTCCTCGCCGACGCCGTCGCCGGCCGCCTGCCCGCCGTCAGCTACTACAAGCCGCAGGGCAATCTGAACATGCACGCCGGCTACTCGGACATCGACGCCGGCGACCGCCACATCGCCGGCGTGATCGACGCGCTGCGCAACGGCCCGCAGTGGGAGCGGATGCTCGTCGTCGTCACCTTCGACGAGAACGGCGGCTGGTGGGACCACGTCGCGCCGCCGAAGGGCGACCGCTGGGGGCCGGGCACGCGCATTCCGGCGCTGATCGTCTCGCCGCACGCCCGGCGCGGACACGTCGACCACACGATCTACGACACCGGCTCGATCGCGCGCTTCCTCACGCGCCGCTTCGGGCTCGCCACGCTGCCGGGCCTGATCGAACGCGAACGTGCGATGCTCGCCGCCGGCGGCCCGCCGCCGGGCGACCTGACGGCGGCGCTGGACCTGTAAAGCCGGCGCGGCGCTGGCGCAGCAGCGCGCGCAGAGGCTAGGCTAAACCTCCCCCCACTGCCTCTCATCGTTCATGCGCCGCATCGTCATCACCAGCGCGCTGCTTCTGGCAGCCTGCGCCGCTCCGCGTTACCGCCCTGCGCCCGTCGTCGTTCCGACCGGCGTCGCCGTCGGCACGATCGCCTCCGACGGCCACTGCACCGGCTACACGCTGTACGTCGCCGATCGGGCATCGGGCAAGACCTATGGCATCGAACAGAATCGCGACCTCGTCGACAAGCTCGTGCCGCTGTTCGCCGAGCGCGAAGCGCGCGCGGAGATCGTCGCGCATGGCGTGCCGTTCGCCGTCGAGATGCCGGCCGGTTCGTACACGCTCAAGGGCTGGCAGCTCAACTGCGGATCGGCTGTCATCCTCTCGCAGGCCCCGCCGGCGATCCGCTTCGACGTGACGCCCAACCAGAGCGTCTACCTCGGCAGCTACCAGTTCAGCGAAACCACGCACATTGGCACCGTGCTGACCGGCGCCAGCGTCACCCTGCGCGAACAGGCGGCGCGGGATCTGCCGGCGATCCACGCCGCGTTCCCCGAGCCGTCGACGTATCAGGTCGCGCAAAGGCTGGCGCCGGGCACCGTCATCGAGAACGTCGGCGCCGCCGGAACGCCCGCCGACGGCGCGAGCTTCATTACCGCTGAATCCCCGCCCGCGCCGGAATGATGGAGTGCCTGTTCCGCCGGTGCGCGCAGCCCGATGATGCGGGCCCTGCGCGCTCAGCCGGAAAACTTCCGCGCGTTGACGAACAGCTGGAACCACGGTGTCTTGCCGAGGCCGCCGGCCGCGGCCCAGTCCTGCGGCCACCACGAGCCGGTCGTGCCGGCGATCGTGCGCTCCGGGTGTGGCATGAGAATGGTCACGCGGCCGTCGGCGTTGCAAACCGAGGCCAGACCTTCCGGCGAGCCGTTCGGGTTGGCCGGATACGTCGTCGCGATGTCGCCGCGCGTCGTCACGTAGCGCATCGCCGTCTGGCTGGCGAGCTGCAGCGCCGACAGATCGCCAGCGTTCGCGAACTCGGCGCGGCCTTCGCCGTGCGCGACGGCGATCGGCAGGCGCGAACCGGCCATGCCGGCGAAGAAGACTGACTTCGAATCGAGCAGTTCGACGAGCGACCAGCGCGCTTCGAACTGTTCGCTGCGGTTGCGGCGGAACGCCGGCCAGGCCTGCGCGCCCGGTACGATGTCCTTCAGCGCCGCGAACATCTGGCAGCCGTTGCAGACGCCGAGCGCGAAGCGCTCAGGGTTGGCGAGGAAGGCGGCAAACTCAGCGCGGCTGCGCTCGTTGAACAGGATGGTTTTCGCCCAGCCCTGGCCGGCGCCGAGCACGTCGCCATAGGAGAAACCGCCGCAGGCGGCGAGGCCAGCGAAGTCGGCGAGCTTGACGCGGCCTTCGAGCACGTCGCTCATGTGCACGTCGACGGATTCGAAGCCGGCTGCGGCGAAGGCATAGGCCATTTCGTACTGGCCGTTGACGCCCTGCTCGCGGAGGATCGCGACCCTGGGCTTGCGCGCGACATGCGGCGCCGGAACTTCCGGCACGTACGTCAGGCTGACGTTCAGGCCCGGATCGTCGGCATCGGCGAGCGCGGCGAATTCCTCGTTCGCGCAGTCCGGGTTGTCGCGCAGCGCGGCCATGCGCTGGCTGGTCTCCGCCCACAGGCGATGCCATTCGGTGCGCGACGCTTCGAGCACGATCCGGTTGGCCTGCGTGAAGGCGATGCGATCGCTCGCCGTCACCGTGCCGATGTCGATCGCCGCGAGCCCCGCGTCGTTCAGCGCGGCGATGGCGAATACCACGTCTTGCTGACGGACCTGCACGACGAAACCGAGTTCTTCATTGAACAGCGCAGCGACCGCGTCAATCCCGAGCGGGTCGAGCGCGACGTCGACACCGCAGTGGCCGGCGAACGCCATCTCGGCGAGCGTGGCGAACAGGCCGCCGTCGCTGCGGTCGTGATAGGCGAGCAGCTTGCCGTCGGCATTGAGCCGCTGGATCTGCTCGAACGCAGCGCGCAGCAGCTTTGCGTCGTCGAGGTCCGGCGCGACGTCGCCGACTTCGTTGTAGACCTGCGCCAGCGCCGAGGCGCCGAGGCGGTTCCTGCCGGCGCCGAGATCGACGAGCACGAGGCGCGTGTCGCCGGCGTCGAGCTTGAGCTGCGGCGTCAGCGACGCGCGCACGTCAGCCACCGGCGCGAACGCCGAGACGATCAGCGACAGCGGCGCGGTCTGCGCGCGCTGCCGACCCTGCTCGTCCTGCCACACGGACTTCATCGACAGCGAATCCTTGCCGACCGGAATCGCGATGCCGAGCGCCGGGCACAGCTCGGCGCCGACCGCTTTCACCGTGTCGAACAGACGCGCGTCTTCGTCGAACTGGCCGCAGGCCGCCATCCAGTTCGCCGACAACCGAATGTCCGACAGTTTTGCGATGCGCGCGGCGGCGATGTTGAGCACCGCCTCGGCAACCGCCATGCGGCCCGAAGCCGGCGCGTTCAGCAGCGCGAGCGGCGTGCGCTCGCCCATCGCCATCGCCTCGCCCGTCGTCGCCTCGAAGCCGCTCGCGGTGACGGCGCAGTCGGCGACCGGCACCTGCCACGGACCGACCATCTGGTCGCGCACCGTGAGACCGCCGACGGTGCGGTCGCCGATGGTGATGAGGAACTGCTTGCTCGCCACCGCCGGCAGTTGCAGCACGCGCTTCGCGGCGTCGGCGAGATCGATTTTCTTCGTGTCGAGAGCCGGGAACGCGCTCGAGGCGCGCCGGCTCTCGCGCTGCATGCGCGGCGGCTTGCCGAGCAGCACCGGCATCGGCATGTCGACGGTGTCGCTGCCGAGCAGCGCATCCTCGACGAGCAGCCGCTGCTCGGCGGTCGCCGTGCCGACGACGGCGTACGGCGCACGCTCGCGCGCGCAGATCGCGCCGAAGCGCGCGACGTCTTCTGCACGGATGGCGATGACGTAGCGCTCCTGCGATTCGTTGCACCAGATTTCCATCGGCGACAGCGCCGGGTCGGCGCTCTGCACGTCGCGGATCTGGAAGCGGCCGCCGCGATCGTCGGCGTGCACCAGTTCCGGCAGCGCGTTGGAGATGCCGCCGGCGCCGACGTCGTGAATGGAAAGAATCGGATTGTCCTCGCCGAGCGCCCAGCAGGCGTCGACGACTTCCTGGCAGCGGCGTTCGAGTTCCGGGTTGGCGCGCTGCACGGAAGCGAAGTCGAGCTCGGCGCTCGATGCGCCCGTCGCCATCGACGACGCCGCACCACCGCCCAAACCGATCAGCATCGCCGGACCGCCGAGCACGATGAGCTTCGCGCCCTCGACAACCTCGCGCTTCTGCACATGCTCGGCGCGGATGTTGCCGTAACCACCGGCGATCATGATCGGCTTGTGATAGCCGCGATTGCGAGCGCGATCGGAGCCCTGTTCGCGGGCATCCGGCGTCACCGCCTCATAAGTGCGGAAATAGCCGTTGAGGTTCGGGCGGCCGAATTCGTTGTTGTACGCGGCGGCGCCGATCGGGCCGTCGAGCATGATCTGCAGCGCGCTCGCCATGCGCGGCGGCGTCGAGAGGTCCGCTTCCCACGGCTGCGTGAAATCCGGAATGCGCAGGTTGGCGACCGAGAAACCGGCGAGGCCGGCCTTGGGCTTGCCGCCGAGGCCGGTCGCGGCCTCGTCGCGGATCTCGCCGCCGGCGCCGGTCGCGGCGCCCGGATGCGGCGAGATGCCGGTCGGGTGGTTGTGCGTCTCCACCTTCATCAGGATGTGCACCGGCTCGTCGTGCGGGCGGTACACGTGATCGGACCCGGCGAACCAGCGCATCGCCGTGTGTCCCTCGATGACCGATGCGTTGTCCTTGTACGCCGACAGCACGCCCTCGGGCGCGGCGGCGTAGGTCATCTTGATCATCTGGAACAGCGAGTGCGGCTGCGGCTCACCGTCGATGGTGAACTCGGCGTTGAAGATCTTGTGACGACAGTGCTCACTGTTGACCTGCGCGAACATCATCAGCTCGGCGTCGGTCGGATTCTTGCCGGCGCCGCTGTAGTGGGAAACGAGGTAGTCGATCTCGTCGTCCGAAAGCGCGAGGCCCCAATCGCGGTTGGCCGCGACCAGCGCGGCACGGCCGCCGACGAGCACGTCGACCGTGCGCAGCGCGCGGCGCGGCTGGCCGTCGAAGACGTGGCGCAGCGCGGACGCGTCGCGCAGCACCGATTCGGTCATCGGATCGTGCAGCGCGTCGAGCGCGGCGGCCGGCAGTTCCGTCACGCCGTCGAGGAAGAACGCGCGGCCCTGCTCCACGCGCGCGACGCCGGACAAGCCGCAGACCCTGGTGATGTCGGTCGCCTTGCTCGACCACGGCGACCGCGTGCCGACGCGCGGCACCACGAACAGCGCGAGATCGGCCCGGTCGAAAGCGGCCGGACCCGGCCCGAGCAGGCGGCGCAGCCCGGCTTCGGCGGTGCTTCCGGCGTCGGCCCCGTGCTGAACGATGTAGAAGTCGCGGCTGCGCAGCGTGCGCAGGCCCGGCGCGTGGGCACGCAGCCGGGCGAGCAGGCGTTCGGCACGGAACGCCGACAGGGACTCGGCACCGGGAAGGATCGTCAGGGACATTTACGGGCGGGGAGCGGCTGGCGGGCGGGCTACAATTTTCGCATGTTTGATGGCCCCGCTTCTGCCGCGAAAAGCCGCGATCGCCCTCTTTCGGAGCACGGTCCGGGGCAGCCCCGCGGCCTGCTCTTCGACCTCGACGGCACGCTCGTCGACAGCCTCGACGACCTGCGCGCCTGTCTGAACCGCCTGCTCGCCGCGCGCAGGCTCGGGCCGCTGCCGCGCGAACAGGTTCGCGCGATGGTCGGCGACGGCGTGCGCGCGCTGCTGCGGCGCGGCCTCGACGCCGCCGGCGCCATGCAGCGAGGCTGCACTCGACGCCGCCTGCGGCGCGTTCATGGCGGACTATCTCGCCGCGCCGGCCGCGCGCACGCGGCCCTACCCCGGCGTGCCGGAAACCCTCGCGGCGCTGCGCGCGGACGGCTGGCGCCTCGCCGTCTGCACCAACAAACCGCGGGCGGTCAGCATCGCGATCCTCGACGCGCTGGGCCTCGCCCCGCTGTTCGGCGCGGTGATCGGCGGCGATTCGACGCCGGCGCGCAAGCCGGACCCGCGGCCGCTGCGCGCGGCGCTGGCGGCGATCGGCATCGATGCGACACGGGCCGTGATGATCGGCGACGGCGCGCACGACGCCGAGGCGGCCGCGGCGGCGGGCGTCGCGTTCGTGGGCGTCGACTACGGTTACGGCGCCGCCGGCCTCGGCGCGCTGAGGCCGCGGCCGCGCATCATCAGCCGCTTCGCGGATCTGCCCGCGGCATTGCCGCGCACGCCGGATCGCTGATCACGGCACCGATTCGGACGAGCAGCGCGGCCGATGGCACGCGAGTTGCTGAGATGAATTCGTTATTCAGCGAAGCACATAACGAGCAGCCAAGACGCCAGTCGCAACGCCGCGACGCGCACCGGGATGGTGCTCGCCTGCGCCGGAGCGAAGCATGTCGACCCCCAGAGACCTCAAGACCGTCAGGACCGTCTGCCCGTACTGCGGCGTGGGCTGCGGCATGGAGCTGCAGGTCGACGGCGGCAAGGTCGTCAAGGTCAGCGGCGACAAGAAACATCCGACCAACTTCGGCCGTCTCTGCACCAAGGGTTCGACGGCCGCGCAGGCGCTGCGCGACTCCGGCCGGCTCGACGCCGCCTACCTGCGCCGCGAGCGCCACGGCGAGCCGACGCGTCTGGCGATGGACGCGGCGATCACGGAAACCGCGCGGCGCCTGCGCGCCATCCTCGATGCGCACGGCCCGGATGCGCTGAGTTTCTACGTCTCAGGCCAGATGTCGCTGGAGGCGCAGTACCTGATCAACAAGCTGGCGAAGGGCTACGTCGGCACCAACAACATCGATTCCAACTCGCGGCTGTGCATGTCCAGCGCCGCGAGCGGCTACAAGCTGAGCCTCGGCGCCGACGGCCCGCCCGGCTCATACCAGGACATGGACCGCGCGAATCTGTTCTTCGTGAGCGGCGCCAACATGGCGGACTGCCACCCGATCCTGTTCCTGCGCGTGATGGATCGCGTCAAGCAGGGCGCGAAGCTGATCGTCGTCGATCCACGCCGCAACACCACGGCCGAGAAGGCCGACCTGTTCCTGCAGATCCGCCCCGGTAGCGACCTCGCGCTGCTCAACGGCCTGCTGCATCTGCTCGTCGAGAACGGCCACGTCGATCCGGCTTTCATCGCCGAATTCACCGAAGGCTGGGACGCGATGCCGGCCTTTCTCGCCGACTATCCGCCGGCGCGCGTCGCCGGACTCACGGGCCTGGCCGAAGCCGACATCCGCAAGGCCGCGCAGTGGATCGGCGAGGCTGGCCAGAGCGACCATGGCTGGATGAGCTGCTGGACCATGGGTCTCAACCAGAGCACGCACGGCACCTGGAACACCAACGCCATCTGCAATCTGCATCTCGCCACCGGCGCGATCTGCCGGCCCGGCAGCGGCCCATTCTCGCTGACCGGCCAGCCGAACGCGATGGGCGGCCGCGAAGTCGGTTATCTCAGCCTCGGCCTGCCGGGCCAGCGCGCCGTCGTCAGCGAAGCGGACCGCCAGTTCATCGAGCAGCTGTGGGAAGTGCCGGCCGGCACGATTCAGCCCAAGCCCGGCCCCGACACGGTGACGATGTTCAAGCGCATGGCCGAAGGCAGCATCCGCGCCTGCTGGATCATCTGCACGAATCCGGTCGCGTCGGTCGCCAACCGCGATTCGGTGATCGCCGGCCTGCAGAAGGCCGAACTCGTCGTCACGCAGGACGCCTTCCTTGACACCGAGACCAACCGCTACGCCGACATCCTCCTGCCCGGCGCGCTGTGGGCCGAGGCGGAAGGCGTGATGATCAACTCCGAGCGCAACCTCACGCTGATGCAGCAGGCGATCGAGCCGCCGGGGGAGGCCCTGGCCGACTGGCGGATCATCGCCCGCGTCGCCTGCGAGATGGGCTTCGCCGATGGCTTCGGCTACGCGAACGCCAGCGAGATCTTCGACGAGATCCGCCAGACCTGGAATCCGAAGACCGGCTACGACATCCGCGGCATCAGCCACGGGAAGCTGCGCGAGACGCCGGTGCAGTGGCCCTGCCCGCCCGATGCGCAGCAGGATCGCAATCCGATCCGTTACCTCAACGACGGCACGAGCCAGACACTGAAGACACTCGAAGACGGCAGCGCGCCGCGCCTCGTGTTCCCGACGCCGTCCGGCAAGGCGCAGTTCATCGGCCGTCCGCATCTCGATCCGGCCGAGCTGCCGGACGAAGGCTTCCCGTTCATCCTCAACACCGGCCGCCTGCCGCACCAGTGGCACACGATGACCAAGACCGGGAAGATCGCGACGCTCAACAAGCTCAATCCGCGACCGTTCGTCGAGATCCATCCGGAAGACGCCCAATCGCTCGGCATCAAGGACGGCGACAAGGTTGAAGTGCGCTCGCGCCGCGGCCGCGCCGTGCTGCCGGCCGTCGTCACCGACCGCGTGCTGCCCGGCAACGGCTTCTCGCCGTTCCACTGGAACGACGTGTTCGGCGAGGCGCTGGCGATCAACGCCGTCACCAACGACGCCGTCGACCCGCTGTCGCTGCAGCCCGAGTTCAAGTTCTGCGCCGTGGCGCTGGCGCGCGTCGCGTCGGAGGACGCGCCGGCGACGCTGTTCGACGATCTGCAAACGATGCGCGACGCGCTGGGCACCGCGCTCGCCACCACCGCGCCGGCCGGCACGCAGGCCGTCGCCGCGCGCGCCGCGACACCGCTCGATGCGCGCATCGACGCGCTGACGGCGATGCTGCAATTGCCGGGTTCGCCACCGCCGGTGTTCAGCGACGAGGAACGCCTCTATCTCGGCGGCTTCTTCGCCGGCGTGCGCGAGCGCCGCGACGGCGGCATGCCGACGCTGCCGGCGAACGCGCCGGTCGACCAAGCGCGGCGGCTGTGGCTCAACGGCCTGCTCGCCGGCTGGTTCGGCGCCGCCGATGCGCCGGCG
>JASGFY010000058.1:0-19443 GCA_047605265.1 Solimonas sp. | reverse complement strand
GCGCGCTGGACGCCGCGCCGGTCGCCGGCAAGGGAACCACCGTCGCCGCACCGTCGCCGCTGCGCGAGCGCGCGTCGCCTGCGATGCGTCCCGCGCGCCGCCACCGCCGCTTCGCGTTCGCGGCGGCGGCCATGGTGAGCGTGGCGCTGGTCGCGCTGCTGCCGCAGCTCCGGCTGCTGGCGCTATCCGATTACCGCACCGGCACCGGCGAACGTCGCGAACTCGCGCTGCCCGACGGCAGCCGCCTGCAGCTGGATGCCGGCAGCGCCGTGGCCGTGGATTTCCAGCCGAGGCGCCGTGCCGTGCGCGTGCTGTCCGGCCGCGCCTTCTTCGACGTCGCTCGCGATCCGGCGCGGCCGTTCAGCGTCGAGGCCGGCGGGCTGCGCATCACCGACATCGGCACCGCCTTCGAGGTCGGACGCGACGCCGGTGCGGTGTCCGTCGCCGTCGAAAGCGGCATCGTCGACGTCGAAGCCGGCGGCGCCCGGCTGGCGCGCCTGCTGGCGGGGCAGCGCCTCGCCGTCGACAGCGAGGCCCCGGCCGCCGCGCAGCGCGATGCCGTGGCACCGGCGCTGATCGCGTCCTGGCGGCGCGGGCGGCTCGTGATCGACGATCAAAGCATCGCCAGCATCGCCGATCGCCTGCGCGCCTATGCGCCCGGTGTGATCGTCGTCATGGACCGCCGCCTGGCGGCGCAGCGCGTCAGCGGCAGCTATGCGCTCGACGACCCGGCTGCCGCCCTGCAGGCCGCCGTGCAGCCTTACGGTGGCCGCGTGCGCCGGCTGACGCCGTTTCTGCTGATCGTCGCGGCGGGCGCCGCGGCGTGAAGCACCGGGCGTTCGGATGCCCGGGCGCCGCCTCTCTGAAAAAAGCCATCGTCCGTTCGTCTTCCCTTTAAATGCGAATAAGTCGCAATACGCCGAATCCCCGGCGTGGCCGACCGTTCGCCGCAAGAGGGCAGGGATGGAAAGGCAAGCGTGGTGCGCGCGGCTCCGGGCTGCGCTGTTGGGTGGTTGCGCGTTCGCGGTGCTGCCGGCGGTCGTGCCGGCGCAGGAGGGACCAGTGGCGATGGTCGACGCGGCGAGCGCGCATTACGACATTCCGTCGCTGCCGCTGATCGAGGCGCTGGCGCTGTTCGGCCGGCAGTCCGGCGCGCAGGTGACGGCGGAAGCGGCGCTGACGCAGGCGCGCCGCTCGACGGCGGTGCTCGGCGATTACGCCGCGGATGCAGCGCTGCGCCGGCTGCTGCTCGGCACCGGGCTCGGTTATACGCACAGCGGCTCGGCGACCTACATGCTGGTCGAGCTGCCGCCGGCGTCCGATGCGACCGTCGTGCTGCCGCAGGTCACGGTGATCGGCCAGGCCTTCGACCCGGTCTACGACCAGCCGGGCTCGGCCGTCGGCCTTTCGCGCGAGGACATCGACCGCCTGCAGGCGCGCAACACCAGCGACCTGCTGACCGACCTGTCCGGCGTCTACGCGGCCGTCAATCGCACCAACCCCGGCGTCGGCGTCAACATCCGCGGCCTGCAGGACTTCGGCCGCGTCAACATGATGCTCGACGGCGCGCGCCAGAACTTCCGCCAGGTCGTCGGCCACGCCGACACCACGCGCGCCTATGTCGATGCCGATCTGCTCGGCGGCGTCGATGTCCTCAAGGGTCTCAGCTCGACCTCGGGCGGCGCCGGCATCCTCGCCGGCAGCATCAACTTCCGGACGCTGGAGATCGGCGATCTGCTCGATGAAGACGAGCATTTCGGGGGTCGCGTCAACCTGAGCACGGGCACCAACGGCTATGACTTCGCCGGCAGCACGGCCGCCGGCTGGCGTGCCGGCGATAGCCTCGAGCTCGTCGCCGCCGTCAGCCGCAAGAGCATGAGCGCCTACGAACCCGGCACGCACGGCGATCCCTACGTGCCGGCGAGCTATGCGAGCTCCGCGACGGGCGACATCGTGCAGTACACCAGCCAGAACCAGCTCAGCGGCCTGTTCAAGGCCGGGCTGGACTTGTCGCCGCAGCAGCACCTGCAGCTCGGCTACGTCGGGTACTCCGCCAAGTACAAGGAAAGCACCAGTCGCGACGCGCTCGACAATCAGACCGTCACCGCGAATTACATCTGGGCACCCGATTCGCGCTGGATCGACCTGCAGGCCCATGCCTATGCCGTCCGCACCGACAGCCTGCGCGACCGCCGCGGCACCTCGTCGGCCAACAACCTCGGCACGGATCTGCAGCGCTACCGGACCGTCACGCTGGGCGCGACACTGGAGAACGCCGCGCGGCCGCAATGGTTCGGCCAGGATCTCGAATGGATCTACGGCGGCGAAGTGTTCCGCGACCGCACCACCTCGGCCGCCAGCACCAACGACAGCCAGGCCTCCAGTTACCTGCTCGACGGCGACAGCGCGGTCCTGACCACGCTGTCCAATCCGGCCGGCGCGCGCGTGGTCGCCAGCGCTTTCAGCCAGCTCGGCTGGATGCCGCGGGACTGGCTGCAGATCACGGCCGGCCTGCGCTACGACTACTACACGATCGACGGCCAGGGCGATGTCTATCTGGGCGAGGTCGCTTACGGCGATGACGTCACCGAAGGCTGGGCGCACGTCGATCTCGCGCGCCACGAAGGCCGCGTGCAACCCAAGCTGATGCTGTCGGTCACGCCGGCCGACGGGATCATGGCCTATGTCAGCGCCGGCCTCGGCTTCCGGCCGCCGGCGATCACCGAGGCCATGATGTCCGGCCTGCACAGCGGCGCCGTGGTCATCTACCTCCCCGATCCCGACATCGAAGCCGAGCGCTCGCGCAACTACGAGATCGGCGTCAGCTTCAAGCGCGACGGCTGGCTGCTGCGCGGCGACAAGGCGCGGCTGAAGACGGCCTTGTTCCGCAACGAGGTCAAGCACTACATCCTGATCGCCGAGGTGATGTCGCCGTCGCAGGAGGTCGGCACCGGCATCCTCTCGCACATGGGCTACGTCAACCTCGACGGCACCGCCGTGCTGCAGGGCCTGGAGCTGCAGCTCGACTACGACGTCGGCCCTTGGTTCACGCAGTTCTCGTACACGCGCACGCATTCCGATCTGGGCCCCGGCAGCTATGACCAATGGTCGCTCGGCGCCTCGGCCGAGCAGCTCGACTACTACGGCGTCAAGGGAGACGCGTCCGGCATCTCGTTCTACTCGATCGCGCCCGAGGACAAGTTCTCGCTCAACACCGGCGTGTACCTGTTCGACCGCAAGCTCATGCTCGGCGGCCGCTGGACCTACACCTCCGGCACGCCCGACGTGTTCGGCAACTCGACGCTGCAGTTGCGCGCCGGCGCCTGGTCCGGTTATCACCTCGCCGACGTCTGGACCAGCTACACGTTCAACCGGCACCTGACGCTGCGGGCTTCCGTGCAGAACGTGCGCGACCAGCTCTACTACGACGCGCTCAGCGGTGCCGACTTCTACCGCGGCCCCGGCCGTACCTATCTGTTCACGGTCAACTGGAAGTTCTGATCCATGTCCACGACGCTCTTCTTCCGCCGCCGCGCCGGTCTGCGTGCGCTGCTCCTCGTCGCCGGCCTCGTTCTGCTGACGCTCGGCGCGCCGCCTGCGCGCGCGGCCACCGAATACACCGGCGAGGTCCAGGTCGATCGGCTCGCCTGGTGCTGGCCCTCGGGCACGACCAACACCGCCGCGAACTGCATGGGCCAGGACTATCCGCCGCTGCCGGCCAGCGATGGCTATCTCTACGGCCGGAAAAATCTCACCAGCTCCAGCGTCAACGTCCTGTACCGCCTGCTGGCGACCGGCGGCACGCCGGAGGCGGTCGGCAGCAACAGCCCCGCCAATTCCCTCGGCCTGGGCGCGTACGCCGAATCGAACGGCGAGCTCTACGGCATCCGCGGCAACAGCAGCGCCGACACCGGCAACGGCCTGAGCCTGATCTTCAAGCTCGACTCGGACTACAGCGCGAGCAACGTCGCCAGCAGCATCGCGTCCTACAGCACCTCCGGCGGCCTGCGCACCTGTCTGGCGCCGCTGCTGCCCGACGGCAGCGGCAACCTCTACGGCATCTGCCAGTACGACTACACCGCGGGCACCACCAACGGCGGGCCGGTGGTGTTCAAGATCGACGCCGACGGCAACTACAGCGTCGTCGCCGACCTGCCGATCTGGACCTACTACACGACGCTCGCCAATTGCCTGGCGGGAACGGTGTCGACGGCGAGCACCGTGGCCTTCGGCACGCCGATCCGCATGATCCTGTCCGGTGACTACCTCTACCTGCTGAAGACCTATTCGACGAACAACTGCGACAGTGGCGCGCTGTCCTGGACCACCAGCGTCGCGCTGCACAAGATCGCCGTCGACGGCAGCGGCAGCACGGTGATCCACGAGTTCGACAACAGCGCGGTGCTGCCGGCCGCGACCATGGCAGCCGGCATGGTGGTCGGCGCCGACGGCATGATCTACGGCACGGCCGGCGGCCTCGTCACCGACAGCACCACGACGGCCGTCCAGGGCAACTACACCACGACTATCGACGGCAGCGCCAGCGACGATCCTGGCTTCATCTGGCGCATCTCGACCGACGGCGAGGATTACGAGGTAGTGCACACCTTCGACTGGGACAGCGGCACCGGCGCCGGGCCGTACGGGCCGCTGGCGCTGGGCGGCGACGGGCGCATCTACGGCGTGACCCGCGCCGGCGGCGGCAACACGCGTGACGACGACTACATCTGCCCGACCGACTACGACGACAGCTACGTCTGCGACCGCGACGCGTCCACCGACGGTGTGCTGTGGAGCCTGGATCCGACGCTGATCGACAGCGACGACACGGCCTACACGATGGAGCACGCCTTCAGCCGCTACACCACCGGCAAGGACGTGGTGGGCCTGAACGTCAGCGCCGACGGCAGCGTGATCTACGGCTCGGCCGACCGCGGCGGCACGTTCCAGGAGATCAGCTACACGCTCTACTGGAAGGAGGACGGCACCTGGTACTACTCGACCGGCACCAAGAACGCCTACTACGACCAGGGCACCATCTTTGCCGTCACCCTGGTGCAGGCCGACGCGCCGTCGATCGACAGCTTCGCCGCCTCGCCCGAGGCCGTGACGCAGGGCGAGAGCTTCACGCTGAGCTGGTCCGCCAGCAACGCCAGCAGCTGCACCGCCAGCGGCGACTGGGACGGCAGCCGCGACGTCTCCGGCAGCGAAACGCTGTCGCCGACGGACGTCACCAGCTACGACTACACCCTGACCTGCAGCGGCACCGAGGGCACCACCGACGCCGTCAAGACCGTCAGCGTCCGCGTCAACGCGCCGACCAACGCGGTTGTCAGCAGCGCGAGCTACGGCAACGGCGGCGCGCTGGGCGCCGGTCTGCTGGCGGGTCTCGCCGGCTTTGCGGGGCTGGCGCGGCACTGTCGGCGGCGCCGGGCCGCGACGGCTTGAATGCGGGCGTGACGGCGCACGCAGGCCTGAAAGGCGGGCGAAAAAACGCTAGCCTTTCAGGCCCGACTACGATCCTCCCGCACATGGCCCGCTACGCCCTGATGCTGCTCGCCGCGCTGAGCCTCGCGCTCGGCATCATCGGCATCTTCGTGCCCGGCCTGCCGACGACGGTGTTCGTGCTGATCGCCGGCTGGGCGGCGGCGCGCAGTTCGCCGCACTTCCATGCCTGGCTCGAAAACCATCCGCGCTTCGGGCCGATGCTGCGCCACTGGCGCGAGAACGGCGCCGTGCCGCGCCGCGCCAAGTGGATGGCGACGCTGACGATGAGCCTGAGCGCCGTGATCCTGTTCGCCGTCGTCAGGAAACTGTGGATCGCCGAGCTGGCGACGGCCTGCATGGCGGCGGTGGCGGTCTGGCTGTGGCTGCGTCCGGAACCGGCGCCGGCTTCGACGGTCTGTCGCTCCGGCGGCTGAACGCGCCGGCCGGCCAACGCGCTACCATACGCGCCGGCCGGATCGTGGTCCGGCCGGGCGGGCACAGCGGCGTGCCGCCCCTGCATCGCAGCGTCGATGATGCGGCTGCCCAGTCTCCGGTCTGGCTCGGATCGTGCTCCGCAATCGAAATTTCTTGATCCAACGTCACGCATGAATCGTTTCGAATGGCGCGCCACCGCGGCGCTGTCCCTGCTGCAGGCTCTGCGCATGCTCGGCATGTTCATGATCCTGCCGGTGTTCGCGCTGTACGCGCGCGGACTGCCGGGCGGCGCGTCGCCCGAGCAGATCGGCCTGGCGATCGGCATGTACGGGCTCGTGCAGTCGGTGCTGCAGATTCCGTTCGGCATGCTGTCCGATCGCGTCGGCCGCAAGCCCATCATCGTTCTCGGCCTGCTGCTGTTCGCGTTCGGCAGCTTCATCGCCGGCCACGCGCAGGAGATTCACTGGATTCTCGCCGGCCGCGCCATCCAGGGCGCCGGTGCGATCTCCGGCGCGCTGTCGGCGCTGCTCGCCGACATCACGCGGCCGCAGGTGCGCACGCAGGCGATGGCCATCATGGGCGCCGGCATGGGCCTGTCGTTCATCATCGCGCTGGTGCTGGGCCCGCTGTTCAGCGGCTGGATCGGCGTCGACGGCATCTTCGACCTGACCGGCCTGCTGGCCCTGCTGGCGATCCCCGGCGTGCTGCTGACGGTGCCGACCGTGCCGCTGATCGCCGGCGAAGCGGGCAGCCTGCGCCGCGTGCTGTCCGATCCGCAGCTGCTGCGCCTCGACGGCGGCATCTTCCTGCTGCACACCATGATGACGACGCTGTTCATCGCCGCGCCGCACGCCATCGAGCAGACGCTCGGCCTGCCGAGCGCGAAGCACTGGCAGCTCTACCTGCCGGTGCTGCTCGTGTCGGTGATCCCGGTGTTCCCGATGATCCGGCGCATCGAAGGCGCCGGCCTGCTGAAGCCGGCTTTCCTCGGCGCGATCGGCCTGCTCGGCGTGTCCCTGCTCGCCGCGTCCGAATGGCACACCGGCGCGGTCGGCCTGTGCGCGACGCTGCTGGTGTTCTTCGTCGGCTTCAACTATCTCGAAGGCACCCTGCCGTCGATGATCTCGCGCCGCGCGCCGCCCGACCAGAAGGGCGCGGCGCTCGGCGTCTACGCGAGCAGTCAGTTCCTCGGCGGCTTCGCGGGCGGCACGCTCGGCGGCTTCGCGCTCGGCCACTGGGGCATCGGCGGTGCGTTCGCGGCGGCCGGCCTGCTGCCGCTGCTGTGGCTGAGCTTCGCCGCCTCGCTGGCGCCGCCGCCGGTGCACCGGCTCGAATCGCGCGAATCCTGATCGTCGCGGCGGTTCCGGCGGCGGCGGCGCCGGGCCGTTTCATGGTCTAATTGCCGCTCGTTTTCGCCGCGGCTGGGCATGCGCACATGCCCGCGATACAGGTACGGTCCGCGGCGGCTCCACCGAAAATTCTGGGGACTGGACATGGCCCGTGGCGTCAACAAAGTGATTCTGATCGGCAACCTCGGCAAGGATCCCGAGGTGCGCTATTTCCCGAGCGGCGACGCCGTCGCCAACGCGACCATCGCCACCACCGAGGGCTGGAAGGACAAGCAGTCCGGCGAGCAGAAGGAAGCGACCGAATGGCACAACGTCGTGTTCCCCGGCAAGCTCGGCGAGATCGCCGGCAAGTACCTGAAGAAAGGTTCCAAGGTCTACGTCGAAGGCTCGCTGCGCACGCGCAAGTGGACCGACAAGGAAGGCAAGGACCGCTACACGACCGAGATCCGCGTGCAGGACATGCAGATGCTCGACGGCCGCCCCGGCGGTTCGGCGCCGATGGGCGAGGAACCGCGCGGTGGCTACGGTGGCGGCGCTCCGAGCCGTGCGCCGGCGCGCAGCGCCCCGTCCGCGGCCGCGCCGTCCGACATGGACGCGCCGTTCGAGGACGACGATATTCCGTTCTGAACCATCGCAACCGCTGCAGTTTTTCCACGGAAGCCCGCCGCATGGCGGGCTTTTGCGTTGTAGCGGCCGTCACGCCCGCCCGATATGGGATTGATCCGGCGCGCGCCATGGGCGTGTGCGTCCATCCGTCGGGACGCTGCGGCTTGGCCCGGGTGGGCCGCAGACCGTTGTCGCCCGGCCGGATCGGCTGGCCCCGTTCGCAATTGCGCTGCTGGGGCTCACGGATGTGCTGTGATTGATCCTGACTCGACCCCAGCCGCTCTCTGATCCGCGCGCATGCAATCGGGTACCTTAGTCGCGTGGTATTGATGGAGGAGAAACCCAGCCATGCGCCAGGATGTCTATAGGACGGCGGAGATCACGGTACCCAAGGCCGACCGCTTGTGGCCCGACGGCGAAATGCCATCGGCCACCTCGGCGCAAGGAGCCGGTTTGTTGCCGATGTATGAAGCGGGTCGCGTCGTCCGTGCCGGTTCGCTGTACCGCGACGGCATGCATGTCGATCTGCAGTGGCATTTCCACGACATGCACAAGCTGCTGTACGCATTCGAGGGCGCGATCGAGGTCGAGAGCACGCGTGGGCGCAATGTCGTACCACGGCAGCTTGCGGCGTGGATACCCGCCGGCGTGCCGCATTGCACGAGCATTCACGGCATCCGCTGGGTGTCGGTGTTCTTTCCAGCGTGGATGCTCGATGATCGCGAAGGCCGTGTGCGCACGGTCACCGTTTCGCCGCTGATGCGCGAGATGATGAAGGAGGCGATGCGCTGGCGCGTCGACGGAGCGGATTCGGCGATGCGCGCCGCGTTCTTCGAAGCGATGGCGCAGCTGTGCAGCGAATGGATCACGCATGAAGCGCAGCTGTTCCTGCCGGCGAGCAGCGACACGCGTGTGACGCGCGTGCTCGAGCACACCGCCCGTCACATGGATCTCAGGCTCGAAGACATCTGCCAGCACGCCGGTATTTCGGTGCGCTCGCTGCGCCGTCACCTCAAGGCCGAGACGGGGATGACGTGGGAGGCATTCCGCCACCGCAGTCGCCTGCTACAGGCGATTTCGCTGCTCGGCGAAACGGACGAGCCGGTCAGCGAGATCGCCGCGCGCTGCGGCTTCGAAAGTCCGTCTGCGTTCGCCAAGGTGTTCCGTACCGAGATGGGCGAAACGCCGCGCGATTATCGCGGTCGCGTGCGCGATCCGGCGCTGAACCGCTAGGCCGCGCTCTGTACAGGTCGGAACCGTCATTCCTTCACAGGCCGGTGCGACCCGTACCCAGCGCCGCCTTCCCGTAGGGCAAGAAGGAATGCGGGAGGCGATCCCGATCGCCCAGCCTCTCCAATGCCAACCGTTCCGCCATCGCCTGCGCCGTTCGTTGGCCCGTTCTGACGCAAGTTTGGCCGCTTCCCGCGCGCCGGTCGCGGCCTCCTCTCACATAGTGATTCAAGGCCGGAGGAGGCCGATAACAATGACGAGCCATGGCAGATGAGCCATCGATGGCCGGGGCCGGTGCAGTGCGACGGGTGGCGCCGTGGCTGATGCCGGCGCCGGCCAATCGCTGAGCGCTGGTCGCATCGAGCCCCGCGACGATCACGCGCCGCCAATCTGTTTGCGCTGGGATCGGCTTCCTCCCCGTTTTTCCAAAAAAACTCCGGCGACGACGTCCGTACGAGGCAGAGCGCCGGATCGCTGCACGAGGCTGCTGAACAGGCCAGGTGTGGACGCAGCTGGAAACAACGAAAACGAGGGAGGAGACAGCATGAGCAAAAGACATTGCAGACCGGGACTGTACGCGGCGGTCATCGTCGGCGTCAGTGGTATCGGAGCGCTCGGCGCGCAGGAGGTTGAACAGGCGCCGCCGCCTGAAACTCCAACAGCCGCTGTACCGCCTGCGGCCGACGGCGATGCCGAGGTCATCGTCACCGCGCGGCGCATGGAAGAGCGGCTGCAGGACGTGCCGATCTCGATCACTGTTTTCAAACAGGAGCAACTGAGCGAGCGCAACGTCCTGTCGGGGCGTGATCTGGCGACGTATACGCCGTCGCTGGCCGTCAACGGCCGCTACGGCACCGAGAACGCGTCGTTCTCGCTGCGCGGATTCAGTCAGGAAATCCGCACGACACCTTCGGTCGCCGTCTATTTCGCCGATGTCGTCGCGCCGCGCGGCAGCGGTGCCGGCACACCGAGCGGCGACGGCGCCGGCCCCGGCGACTTCTTCGATCTGCAGAACGTGCAGGTCGTCAAAGGGCCGCAAGGCACGCTGTTCGGCCGCAATACCACCGGCGGCGCGATCCTGCTCGTGCCGCAGAAGCCGACGTCGCAGGTCGAAGGCTATGGCGAACAGTCGTTCGGCAACTACGACATGCTGCGCACGCAGGCCGTGCTCAACACGCCGATCGGCGCCAGCCTGCGGTTCCGCCTCGGCATCGACCGCAACGAGCGCGGCGGCTATCTCGCCAACAAGAGCGGTATCGGTCCCGATCATTTCCAGGACGTCGACTACACGGCGTTCCGCGCCAGCCTGGTATGGGATCTGGCGCCGTCGCTGGAGAACTACACCATCGCGACGCACAGCGGATCGAATACCAACGGCCAGGTGCCGCGGTTGTTCGTCTGTAATCCCAACTTCGACGCAAGGCGCGGCGTCACCGGCGCACTCGCCTGCGATCAGTTGCAGAGGGCCGGCGTGCCAGGCCGCTTCGACGTGCAGAGCGACAGTCCGAACGCGCAATCGCCGACCGAACGTTCCCAGTTGATCAACACCACGACCTGGGCGGCGACCGATGAGCTGACGGTCAAGAACATCATCAGCTACGCCGATCTGGTCAACGACTTGCGCGGTGATCTGTTCGGCTCCGCGTTCTACTGGACGGGCACCGACGGTAATCCGTACCAGGTGGCGTCGAATACCTCGGAGGTGCCGCCGGGACGTCACTCGACCAGCCAGTCGACGTTCACCGAAGAGCTGCAACTGCAGGGTCATCAGCTCGACGGCCGCTGGATCTGGCAGACCGGCGCGTACTACGAATTGAGCCGAGGCACCGAGCCGGCCGGCGCGCAGTCTCTGGCCAATATCCATTGCAGCAATGCCGGCACGCTCGATTGCTACGACGTCATTGGCCAGTCGAAAGGCCAGCTGGTCGGCAGCGTCAACTGGCTGGTCGGCACCATCGATTTCCGGAACGCCGGTGTCTATGCGCAATCGACCTACAGCCTGACCGAGCAGCTGAAAGCCACGGGTGGCATCCGCTATACCATGGATCGCGCGGAGAGCGACTCCGAAACCGCGCTGCGCTATTTTCCCGCGCCCAGCTACCGCGCGCCGATCGTGCGTTGCCAGAATCCGGACTCCGGTCACGAGGTGACGGAAGTCGTCGCCAGCGTGCATGACTGCCGCGTGAAATATTCGAAGGACAGCGATGCGCCGACGTGGGTGCTGGGGCTCGATTACCAGCCGATCGACGGCCTCCTGCTGTACGGAAAATACTCGCGCGGCTATCGCCAGGGCAGCGTGCAGCCGTTCTCGGCCTATCCGTTCAATACCTACGACCCCGAAAAAGTCGATACCTACGAACTCGGCTTCAAGAGCAGTTTCCACGCGCTGCTGCGTGGCACGTTCAACGCCGCGCTGTTCTACAACGATTTCATCGATCAGCAGCTGCTCTACGGCTTCGGCAGCACGAACGGCGCGTCCGGGAACGCTGCGGTGATCAACGCCGGAAAGTCGACGATCTACGGCGCCGAAGTCGAAAGCACGTTCGTGTTGTTGCGCAGCCTGCGGGTCGGCGTCAACTACGCGTATCTGTACACCAAGGTCGATGAGATCACCGATCCGGTGGTTGATTCGACCGCGCTCTACAACGTCAAGAGTCCGATCACCATCAAGGGCGATCCGCTGCCGTTCTCGACCAGGCACAAGGTGTCGGCGAGCGCGAATTACACGCTGCCGCTGGCCGCCGGCATCGGCCGCGTGTCGGCGGGTCTGACGTACACCTATCAGAGCGATCAGTTCATCAGTCATACGACGTCCGATCCGACCAGCGGGACGGCCAATCCGTACGGCACGATTCCGTCGTACTCGCTGCTGAACGTGAATCTGGGCTGGGACGCGATCTACGGCAGCAATGTGGACGCCGCGCTGTTCGCGACCAATGTGCTCGACAAGGCATACCGCGCCGGCATCACCAACAGCTGGACGTCGTTCGGTTTCGAGAGCGAGATTCCCGGCGAACCAAGAATGTACGGTGCGCGCGTGCGCGTCGGCTTTGGCGGTTGAGAAGCGCGCTATGGGGGCGGCGTCCGTCGCCTGCCCCGATCGCGGTCCTCAATTTCGCGCGCCTCGCATTGGAGTCCGCCCGGCTGCCGGCATCGCCGGCGCCGGGTTCAGGCGGCTGCGTCGCGCAGGATCTCGGCGAGTGCCTGCGGACGGGTATTCATCACCTGATGGCCGGCGTCGATGCGCACGCGCCTGCCGGCTTTCAGGCGCGCGGCGAAGATTTCCTGCCACGGCAGCGGCAGGATCGCATCGGCGAGGCACATCACATAAGTCGAGGGCACGGCGTCGAGATGATCGTATCGCCAGTCCGCAGCGCTCATCGTCTGCGCCGGCCACATGTCGTGGCCGAGCCTGGCGACGAAGGCCGAGGTCTCGTCGTCGTTCATGTCGTTGCAGAACATCAGCCGCGGCCGCTCGCGCGGATCGACCGTGCGCGGATCGAAAGGCCAGCCCACTTCGTGCGGATGACTGCCCTGCGGTCCTGCGCCGAGTTGCTGCAGGATCGTCAAGCCCGGTGCCGGCGCGATGCACGAGACGTAGACGATGCGGCGGAACAGCCCGGCTTGCTTCTCGATGAGGCGCGGCACGATGGTGCCGGCCTGCGAATGACCGACGAGCACGATGTCTTGCAGGCCCGCCGCCGCGATGTCGCCGAGCAGTTCGGCGACGACTTCATCGACGCCGAGCGCCGCCGTATCGCGGCCGCGCTTGGCGCCGCAGCCCGGCGCATCGAGCGCTACGGTGGCGCCGCAACGGCCGCCGCTCTGTTGACGCAGCGCGGTGATGGTCTCGCTCCAGACCCAGCCGGCTTGCCCGCCGCCGTGCAGAAACACGTAGTTGCTCTTGCTCATGGATCACTTCTTTGTTCGGCGGCGCAGACAAGTACGCCGCTCTGCGTGGTCATTCCCGTTTTCGCGGGAATGATGATAAGGCCCCATCACCTTCAGCCGATCACGCCGCCGTCCTTCAGTGTGGCGATCTCGTCCCACGACAGGCCGAGATCGAGCAGCGCGGCTTCGGTGTGTTCGCCATGCTCCGGCGCGCGCGTCGGGCGTGCGCTGGTTTCGTCGAATTGCACCGGCGACGTGACCATCGTCAGCGATGAGCCGTTGGCCATTTCGACATCGGCGAGATAGCCGTTCGCGGCGACTTGCGGATCGTCGTGAATTTCCAGCGGCGTCTGGAACGGCGACCAGACACCCTTGGCCTGCTTGAGCACGTCGCACCATTGGCTGTAGTCGCGGGTCGCGAACAGCTGGTCGAGCTGTTCAACGCAGGCGCGCGCATGGGTCTTGCGCGCCGCCATGTCGATGAAGCGCGGGTCGGCGATCATCTCGGGATGGCCGATCACCTTGCAGAAATCGGCCCAGTAGCGGTCCGCGTCGAGCATGACGAGCACGATGAAGCGGCCGTCGCGCGTGCGATAGGTGCCGGACAAGGGATTCCACGTCGCCTTGCGGTCCGGCGCGGCGCGGCCGCCCTGGGGATTGAGCTTGGCGTGCGTGATGTCGGGCTGTATCTGCCAGAGTCCGGCGCCGAGCAGCGACACATCGACGATCGACGGTTCGCCGGTCGTCGAGCGGCGGTACAGCGCCGCCGCGATGGCGCCGGCGATCGTCATGCCGCCGGCGACGTCGCCGAACGCCGGCCGCTGCATGACCGGATATTCGGCGCCGCGCGGCGTCAGCGCCTCGCCGAGGCCGGCGCGCGACCAGTACGCGGCCGCGTCATAGCCGCCGCGCTGCGCATCGGGACCGCGCGCGCCATAGCCGGAACCGCGCACGTAGATGATGGCCGGATTGTGCGCGCGGATGTCTTCGCATTCGATCTGCAGCCGGCGTCGCGCGTCGGGCCGGAAATTCGTCAGGAAGACATCGCAACCGGCTGCGAGGCGATAGACGAGATCGCGGCCGGCCGGCTGTTTCAGATCGATCGTCACCGATTGCTTGCCGCGATTGGTGAACTGGAAGCTCGGATCGACGCCGTCGTAACTCTTGTGCAGCCCCGCCGTCACCAGGCCGCGATACGGATCGCCGGTCACCGGATGTTCGATCTTGACGACATCGGCGCCCCATTCGGTCAGCACGCCGCCGGCGATCGGCACGAAGACGTGCGACGCGACTTCGAGCACGCGCACGCCACTCAGTGGTTTGCTCATCGATCCAGTCCCTGTTTTGAGCGAATGGGCATGGCGCTGTCATGCTCAGAACGATAGGTTGTACAGCTCGGCCGCATTGCGTTCGAGAACGCGGCGGCGGGTCTCGTAGTCGTAGGCGCCGAGCGTTTCGACCAGCTTGTCCTGCACACCCGGATACAACGACGTCGGGTGCGGGAAGTCGGTCTCGAACATCACGCGATCGACGCCGATCTCGTCGAGCATCCGCGTCGGCGCGAAGTGTTCGAACCAGTAGCTGACCCAGAAGTGGCGCCTGAAGTATTCCTTCGGCCGCAGCTTGAGGCCACGATTCTCGCTGGTGCGGAACTCGTTGAGCTGATGTTCCATGCCTTCGAGCCAGAACGGTACCCAGCCGGCGCCGCTCTCGATCAGGCCGATCTTCAGGTTCGGGTATTTGTCGAGAATGCCCGACACCATGAAATTGGACATGGTGGCGGCGCAGCCGATGTGATGGATCAAGGCATGGATCGGCAGGCGCTGGTCGAAGCCGAGGTTGTCCCAGATCGCCGAGTTGGCGTCGAGCGAACCGTTGAGGTGGAAGTTCAGCGGAATGCCAGTGGCATTGCAGATGTCGAACACTTCCTCCCAGAACGGCGAGACCTTGCCGTCGCTGCCGAGATAGCCTTCGGACAGGCGTTCTGGCCGATCCGGCAGGACGATGCCTTTCAGCCCGAGATCGACGATGCGGCGCATCTCGCGGTTGAGGATGTCGCGGTCCCAATACGGCAAGGTGCCCATGCCGTTGATACGGCCGCCCGAGGCCTTCATGCGGTCGGCGCAGGCGTCGTTGAAGATTTGCGTGATGGCGATCGCCAGCGGTTCGTCGTTGAGCGCGACCAGCGATCCGGCCTGCGTGACGCCGCCGTTCTGGAAGCAGATCTGCGCCCAGACGCCCATCGCGTCCATGTCCTTCAGGCGTTCGGTCACGTCGTACGAACCGGGGTTGATCTGGTCGTAGTTTTGGAACGCGAGGCGGCCGAGCAGCTTGTTGCGGTCCTTGGCGATCACGTTGCCGCCGATCGACCCGAAATTCTTGTCGCCGACGAACCACTGGTCGGCGCCGTCGATGCGCTTCACATGCGGCATCTTGTCTTTCAAGCCGGCGGGCGCGTTGGCGGTCCACAGGTCCTTGGGTTCGGTGAAATGCGTGTCGCAGTCGACGATCTTGATGCCGGCGAACAGCGGATCGACGCCGCGCCCATGCCTGGCGAAATCGACCTCGCGGATATAGCCGCCGGGCGCGCGGCCTTCGGCGAGCCAGTAGCTGCGGGCGTCGTCGGCGCCGGCCTTGATCACGGTCTTTGAAGCGGATGCAGCCATGATGTCTCTCCTCAGATGCGGGCTTCAGGTCGACGGGTTGCCGTCGGTCTCGGGGTTGTTGCCGGGCTTGTGCAGATGCCGCGCCAGCACCGGCACTTCGGCCAGCGCGCGCAAGGCATCGTTCAGATGCGTGCAGCCGACGGTGCCGCGCAATTCGGCGAGCACTTTCTCGCGCAGCTCCGGCAACGGCGTGCCGAGCAACCGCGGCAGGCTGGCGACGGCGTTCGGACATTCGACGAACGGCAGCACACGCGGTTCGGCGGCGATCGACAGCAGCCGCAGCGATTGCGGATCGGCCGTTGCCGCGAGCGTGTACTCGTGCACGACGGCGCGACCGCCGGCCGGCGTCGTCGCGCTGTCCTGGAACGCGGCGTCGATGACGATCTGCGCGGCCAGCCACTGAACGTCGATGCGCCGCGCGCGGCGCATGCCGGGTGCGCCAGTCTGTTCGGCATAGGCGTGCCAGCCCTGCGCATCGTCGGGATGGCGCAGATCGACCGTCGGCGTGCCGGAGCGGTCGGTACCGGCGTCCAGGCCACTCGAATGCTCGGCAAAGCCCGCGCAAATGCCGACACGGCTGCGGAACGCTTTTTCGAGATCGAAATCCTTCAGCGCCTCGCGCGACGTGGTCATCCATTGCGGGTCCCACTGCGACCACGCCCAGCCGCTGACGAGGCTGGCGCCGGCGAGATCGTCGAGGATCAGATACAGCGGCGTGCCGCGGCGGCGTTCTTCCGGCGCGATTTCGGCGAGCGCCTGCCGCAGCCCGCCGCCGCCACGCGCGCCGACCAGACGCGACAGCGCCGGACGCGGCGGTACGGCGTCGATCGACGCGATGACGCGGTCCGGCCGCAGCGACGCGGCAAAGCTGTCCTCGGCGACGACGAGCGGCGCACCGCCGCCGGGCGGCGTGACGATGTCGCGTGCGTGGCCGAGCATGCGCAGGGGACCGGCGCGGCCATCGGGCCAGCTGACGTCGATGCTCGACGTGCGCCGCGCCGAGCCGGGCACGCGCAAGGGCGCGGCGCCCGCCGAGCGCCGCGGCGGCGCTGCCGGCAGCGGACAGGGCATGGCTTCAGCCGGCACGGCCGCGCACTCCGTCGCGCGCTTCAGCCGCAGTCCAGTCGGGATAGGGCCCGAGCCGCGCCAGCAGCAGACTGCAGAACAACGCCGCGGGAATGCCGCACTTGAGCATCGGCGCGTAGCTGCCGAGGTGGTCGTAGACCGCGCCGACCAGTACCGGCCCGATGCCGATGCCCAGCGCGATGAGCCCGGACAGTACGCCGATCAGGCTGCCGAAATTGCGCAGTCCGCCGTAGCGGCCGGTCAGATACGTGGTCAGCTGCAACTGCGCGCCGGTGACGTAGCCGGTGATCATGATCGCGGCCATGGCGATCAGCGGCGTGTCCTGATTGTTGAGCAGCATGAGGAACGACAGCGCCGGCAGCGCCAGGGTGATGCTGGCGATCCGTCCGCCGTGCACGCGGTCGAGCAGCCAGCCCGAGAACAGTTTGCCGCACAGGCTGGCGATGCCCGCCGAACCGGCGACGGCGGCGGCGAGCGCAGCCGTGAACCCGTGCTCGCGCAGCAAGGGCACTTGATGGACGAGGATGCCGCCGACCACGCAATTGCTGATCAGCGCCGCCGCCGCGATCTTCAGCAGCGGCGCGCTGCGCCGCGCTTCGCGCAGGCTCAGGCCGGGCAGCGGCGCGGCGGCACCCGCCTTGGCCGGCCCCGACGCCGATGCCGCCGGCTTCAGGCGCTGGCGGTCGCGCACATCGAAGAAGAACAGCAGCACGAGCAGCAGCGCGACCGTGCCCCAGCCGAGCGCCAGCCAGACGTAGGCCGCGCGCCAGCCTTGGGTGCTGATCAGCCATTGCGTGACGATCGGTGACAGCGTCTGCGCGACCGCCGTGCCGCACAGCGTCGCGCCGAGCGCGAGGCCGCGGCCGCTGCTGAACATGCTGGTCACGGCCGTCGTCCACACCGGCGCCTTGATCGACACTGCGGCGAGCGCGTACAGCGCCCACAGCAGCAGCCAGTTCAGCACCGTGCCGCTGGCGAGGCTGAAGGCGGCGAGCAGCGTCGCCGACACGATCAGTCCCGGAATCGCCATCCGCCGCGAACCGAGCCGGTCGATCAGCGCGCCGGCAACCGGCGCCAGCGGCACGGCGATCGACGCGAACACCGTCAGCCCCGAGGCGATCGCCGCGCGGCTCCAGCCGAACTCGCGGCTCAGCGGTTCCATGAACAGGCCGATCGACGACGCGGCCACCGACGCGAACGACAGTCCGCCCATTGCCGCGACGACCAGCGGCCAGTGCGCGCGCCATTCGGCGGCGGCGCCGGGCGGACGATCGTCGGCGTCGGCGGAGCCCGGTGCCGCGGCGACGGTGCTGGTGCCGGCAAGCGTGTGCGCGCGCGTCGTCATGGCCGCTTCAGACCGCGATCCGGTAGAGCCTGGCGGCGTTGGTGCTGAGCACCTTGTTGCGCTCGTCTTCGGTCAGGCTGCCGAGGCGGCCCTCGAGATCGTCGAACGGAAACAGGCTGGTCGGGTGCGGGAAGTCGGTCTCGAACAGCACGTTGTCGATGCCGGCCGCACGCAGATTGGTCGACAGGTCTTTCTGCTCGAACCAGAAGCAGGCGTAGAAGTTGCGCCGGAAGTATTCCGACGGCTTGAGCTCGAAGCGCTTGCCCTCGGCGATCTCGGCGAGCTGATAGTCGAGCGCCTCCATCAGGAACGGCACCCAGCCCACGCCGCTCTCCACCGACACGAACTTGATCTTTGGAAAGCGGTCGAGCATGCCGCTGAAGATCAGGTTGGAAACGACTTTGCCGTTGTTGAAGAACAGCATCGCGCCGCTGATGCCGCTGCGCAGATCGCGCGGCAGCGAGGGCCAGCCCTGCTGGCCCATCCAGTCGATTGAGGTCTCCGACGCGCCGATGTGGAAGTTCACCGGCAGTTCGCGGTCCACGCAGACTTCCCACAAGGGATCCCAGTGCGGCGAGCCGAGGTCGGGAATCTGCCGGCCGCTCTCGTCCTTCTGGAAGTGCGGGTCGGAATTGATGTTGATGCCGCGCAGGCCCATGGCGGCGCAGCGCTCGGTTTCCTTCACCGCTTCCCGGACATCCCACCACGGCAGCAGCGCCATCGGCAGCAGGCGATCGCCGGAATCGCGCTGCAGCTCGGCCATCGCGTCGTTGTAGATCTGCACGCAGACCAGGCGCAGCGCGGCGTCGACCTTGGCCGCCGCCTGGCCGCCGAAGCCGAGGATGTTGGGATAAACGATCTGCGCGTAGATACCGGCCGCATCCATGACGGCGAGGCGTTCCCTGATCGACGACGAGCCCGGATGCACGTCGGCGAACTTCAGCTTCAGGAACTGATCGAGCGCGCGCACCTTGGTGCCGTCCTTGAGGATCGCGCTGTTCGGATGCGCGCCGGTGCCGATCGATTTGTCGCCGTCGATGATCCACGACATCTGGCCTTCGTGCATTTTCACCTGCGGCACGCGCGCGCGCAGCGAGGCGGGCGCGCGCCGGGTCCACAGGTCGTGCGGCTCGGTCAGATGGGTATCGGCGTCGATGATCTTGCGACCCTTGAAGGCGGTCGCGATTGCTGCGGATTCACTCATTGGAGGGTTCCCGTATGTTCGGAAAATGCAGGCGCTCAAACGGCGCGAAGGAGGGTGGGGTGCGGGGCTGCGCCGATCGCGGCATCGAGCCCCGGCCGCGTGGCGGCGCCTTGCAGGGCGGCCGGTGCGGCGCTCACGGCGCTG
>JASGFY010000057.1:0-20116 GCA_047605265.1 Solimonas sp. | reverse complement strand
GCGCTGCCGGCCGTGCAGCGCGCGCTGCACGACATCGAGGCACCGCTGGTGCGCGAGCTGTGCGCGCGGCTCGGCGTCGACCGATTCTGCGCAGGGAACGCGCTGTGCGCGCACCTGCAGGCGGCGCTCGCCGACGAACTCCCTCTGCTGGCGCGCGAGGGCGGCGTGTTCCGCGCCGGCTTCGACGCCGCACTCGACGAGCTGCGCAACCTCTCGCAGAACGCCGACGGCTTTCTCGTCGATCTCGAAGCGCGCGAACGCGCGCGCACCGGCATCGAAACACTGAAGGTCGGCTACAACCGCGTGCACGGCTATTACATCGAGGTCGGCAAAACGCACGCCGCCAAGATTCCCGCCGACTACGCGCGCCGCCAGACGCTGACCCACTACGAGCGCTACATCACCGACGAGCTGAAGCAGTTCGAGGACCAGGTGCTGTCGGCACGCGACCGCGCGCTGGCGCGCGAGAAGGTGCTGTACGAGGCGCTGCTCGACCGCGTCGCCGCCGACCTGCCGGCGCTGCAGCAGATGGCTCAGGCGCTCGCCGAACTCGACGTGCTGGCCTGCTTCGCCGAACGCGCGCGCACGCTGCGCTGGTGCCGGCCGCACCTGGTGGAGCATCCGTGCCTCTCGATCAAGGCTGGCCGCCACCCCGTCGTCGAGCAGACGCTGCGCGAGCCGTTCGTGCCGAACGATCTGCAGCTGTCGGACGCGCGCCGCCTGCTCGTCATCACCGGCCCGAACATGGGCGGCAAGTCGACGTACATGCGCCAGACGGCGCTGATCGTGCTGCTCGCGCACGCCGGCTCGTTCGTGCCGGCGGAACAGGCCACGCTCGGCCCGGTCGACCGCATCTTCACGCGCATCGGCGCCGGCGACGACATCGCCTCCGGCCAGTCGACGTTCATGGTCGAGATGAGCGAGACCGCCAACATCCTGCACAACGCGACGCGCGAGTCGCTGGTGCTGATGGACGAGATCGGCCGCGGCACCTCGACCTACGACGGCCTGTCGCTGGCGCGCGCCGTCGCCGAGTTCCTGGCAACCGACGTGCAGGCGTTCACCCTGTTCGCGACGCACTACTTCGAGCTGACGGCGCTCGCCGACGCGCTGCCGGGCATCGCCAACGTGCATCTCGATGCGGCGGAATACGCCGTCGGAGAGGGTGATGCGCAGGACGTGAAGCTGGTGTTCCTGCACAACGTCAAGGACGGTCCGGCGAACCGTTCGTTCGGCCTGCAGGTCGCGGCGCTGGCCGGCGTGCCGCAGCTTGTGATCCGCGCCGCGCGCGCGCATCTGCGGACGCTGGAGAACCGGCCGCAGGACGAAAGCCCGGCGGCCGCGATCGCGCCCGCCCCCCCGGAGCGGCCGCAGCTGTCGCTGTTCGCGCCCGCCGTGCCGTCGGCGGCGATGAAGATGCTCGATGCGCTCGACCCGGACGAGCTGTCGCCGAAGGCTGCGCTCGACGCGCTGTATCAGCTGAAGAAGACGCGCCGCAAGGAACTCTGAGCGGATCCGCCGCGGCCTGTCGCCGGTGACGGCGGCGGCTTTTTTCGTGCGTGCCGCAGGACCCGCTTGTCGAAAAAGTTAGCGTCAATATAATCAGCAACGCTGACTTTACCGCCATGACGACGAGCGACCGCCCCGACCCCGCCCTGCTGGTGCCGCCGGAATTCCGCGGGCACCTGGGCTTTCTGCTGAACAAGGCGCAGCGCGCGCTCGTCGACGACATCGACGCGGTGCTCGACGACGGCCTGGCGGCGCGGCATTTCGCGATCGTCGGCCTGCTGCACCGGCGCAGCGGGCTGCGCCAGACCGACATCGCCGGCGTCATCGGCATCGATCGTACGACGACGATGAAGGTCATCGACGGACTCGAGCGGCGCGGCATGGTGAAGCGCACACCGCACGCGGTGGACCGCCGCGCCAATGCGCTCGAGCTGACGGAGAAGGGACGGCGCTGGCGCGAGCGCATGCTGCCGCGGCTCGCCGAACGGGAGGCGGTCTTTCTCGCGCCGCTGAGCGAGGGAGAGCGCACGCTGATGCAGGAACTGCTGCTGCGCCTGGTGTCGGCCGCCTTCGATCGAAAGTACGCTAACCATCATCAAGAGTGACGAAATGAAAGGCTCCGCTCTCGCACGCCGCAGCGCCGCGCTGGCCGCTTCGGCCCTGCTCGCGCTCGGTGCCGCCGCGGCCCCGGCGCAGGACGGCGAGGCACCGCCGGCGACGCTGACGCTGCAGGACGTCGTGCAGCGCGCGCTGCGGCTGTCGCCGCCGCAAAGAATCGCCGACGAGTCCGTCGGCATCGCTGCCGCGCAGCGCGACGTCAGCCGCTCGGCGCTCCTGCCGCAGCTCGGCATCGCCGCCTCGCAGATCCGCCAGACGACGAATCCGGTGACGTTCGGCTTTTCGTTCGCCGGCCTGCCGGATCTGATCGGCCCGTTCTCGATCTTCGATGCCCGCGCCAAGATTTCGCAGAAGCTGCTCGACCTGTCCGCGAGCAGCGAACTGAGCAGCGCCGATTTCGCGGTGAAGGCCGCCGAGGCGCAGGCGCAGACCAGCCGCGAGCGCGTCGCCGCCGAAGCGGCGCTCGCCTATATCGAAGTCCTGAGCAGCGAACAGATGCTCGACAGCGCCAAGGCCGATCTCGCGCTCGCCGGCGATCTGCTGACGCTGTCGCGCGATCAGCGCGGCGCCGGCATCGCCTCCGGCGTCGACGTCGCGCGGGCCGAAACCTCGGTCGCGCAGGATCAATACGCGGTGTCGATCGCCGAGACCAACATCGCCGGGGCACGTCTGCAGCTGCAGCGCATCGCCGTGCTGCCGATGGACACGGCGCCGGCGCTGCGCGGCGACCTCGGCGCCGCCGAAGGCGCGCCGCTCGACGTCGCGCAGGCGCTGCAGAACGCGCGGCGCCAGCGTCCGGAGCTCGCGGCCATCGACGCCTCGCTCCAGCAGGCCGACGCGCAGCTGTCGGCCGCCAGACGCAAGCGCCTGCCGACGGTCTCGCTGTTCGCCGACTACGGCTGGTCGGCGAACACGCCGGTCAAGAACCAGGAAGACACCTATCGCTACGGCGCGTCGATCGACCTGCCGATCTACAACGGCGGCGCGATCACCGCGCAGGAAAGCGCCGCGCGCCACCAGCTCGAACAGCAGCGCGCGCAGCTCGAGGACCTGCGCCAGCAGATCGAGCAGGACGTGCGCCTGGCGATGGTCAACGTCGCCAACACCAGCGAACAGATCCGCGCCGCGCAGGCGGCCCGCGATCTCGCCGACCGCGAGCTGCAGATCGCGCGCGACCGCTTCGCCAACGGCGTCGCCGACAACACCGACGTGATCACCGCGCAGACCAGCCTGGCCCGCGCCCGCGCGCAGCTGATCGCCGCGCAAGCCGCGCACCAGCGCGCGCGCGTCAATCTCGCCGCGGCGCAGGGCCTCGCCAGCGGCTTCTCGCTGTAGCGCGCCGACACACGAACGCTGGGCACCCGCCCCACATGGAACGACAAGATGAACGAGCCCCCCATTCCCCCGCCGGCCAATGACGCGCAGAAACGTTCGCGCCGCAAAGCGCTGATCGCCATCCTGGCGGTACTGTTCGTGGTCTCGGCGATCGCGTACTGGATCCTGCGCGGCTACGAATCGACGGACGATGCCTTCATCCAGGCCGACATCACCATGGTCGCGCCGCGCGTCGGCGGCACCGTCGTCGCCGTACACGTCGAGGACAACCAGCCGGTGAAGGCCGGCGATGCGCTGTTCGAGCTCGATCCGGCCGACTACGTCACGCACGTGCGCCAGGCCGAGGCCAATCTCGCCGCCGCGCAGGCGCAGGGTGAGCAGGCGCAGGCTGACCTGACGATCACGCGGACCAGCGCGCCGGCCGCTGTCGCCCAGGCGCAGGCGGCGCTGGTCGCGGCGCGCGCGCAGGCCGAGCGCGCGCAGGCCGACGCCCGGCGCTACGAATCGCTGTACGCCAAGGACGAGATTTCGCAACAGACACTCGATCAGGCGCGCACGACGGCGCGCGCGCTGCAGGCGCAGGCCGAACAGGCCGCCGCACAGCTGCGCAGCACGCAGACCACGCCGCAGCAGCTCGGCGCCCGGCAGGCTCAGCTCGCCGCGGCGCAGGCCGCCGTCGCGCAGGCGCAGGCCGCGCTCGATCAGGCCAGGCTGCAGCTTTCGTACACCAAGGTCGTCGCGCCGGGCGACGGCCGCATCACACGCAAGAACCTGCAACCCGGCTCGCAGCTCGCCGCCGGTGCGCCGGTGCTGGCGCTGGTCGGCAACGTGCCGTGGGTCGTCGCCAACTTCAAGGAGACGCAGCTGCGCCACATGCGCATCGGCCAGCCGGTGTCGGTCAAAATCGACGCCTATCCCGGCCAGACATTCACGGCGCGCGTCGACAGCCTGCAGGCCGGCACCGGCTCCGCCTTCAGCCTGCTGCCGCCGGAAAACGCCAGCGGCAACTACGTGAAAGTCGTGCAGCGCGTGCCGGTCAAGCTGGTCTTCGATCCGGCGCCGTCGGCCGAGCTGCACCTGGCGCCCGGCATGTCGGCGGTGCCGAAGGTCGACATCCGCGACGACAGCGGCGCACAGCTCGAACGCAAGGGCTGAGCGATGACCGCCGCCCATGCCGGCCCGAGGGCGAGCGCGCCATACCTGATCGCGTTCGTCTGCGGCATGGCGGCGTTCATGGAAGTGCTCGACACGTCGATCGCCAACGTCGCGCTCGTGCACATCGCGGGCAGCCTTTCGGCGAGCCGCGACGAATCGACCTGGGTGCTGACCTCGTACCTGGTGTCGAACGCGATCATCCTGCCGATGACCGGCTGGCTCGCCGACACCATCGGCCGCAAGCGCTACTACCTGCTGTCGATGCTGCTGTTCACGATCGCTTCGGTGTTGTGCGGCCTAGCCACGTCGCTGCCGGCACTGATCGTCTTCCGCATCCTGCAGGGCATCGCCGGCGGCGCGCTGCAGCCCGTCTCGCAATCGATCCTCGCCGACTCGTTCCCGCCCGAGAAGCGCGGCATGGCGACGGCGATCTACGGCATGGCCGTGGTCTCCGGCCCGGCGATCGGCCCGACGCTCGGCGGCTACATCACCGACAACTTCAGCTGGCACTGGATATTCCTGATCAATGCGCCGGTCGGCGCGCTGCTGATCTCGCTCGCCGGCGCGCTGCTGCACGACTCGCCGGCGCAGCTGGCGGTACAGCAGCAGCGCCGCGAACGCGGCTGGCGCGTCGACTACATCGGCTTCGCGCTGATCACGCTGAGCATGGGTGCGCTGCAGATCATGCTCGACAAGGGCCAGCAGGAAGACTGGCTCAGCTCGGACTTCATCGTCGCCTGCCTCGCGGTGTTCGTCGCCGCGACGATCCTCCTCGTCTACCGCGAGCTGAACCACGAACATCCCATCGTCAACCTGCGCCTGCTTGGCAACGCCAACTTCGCGGTCGCCAACCTCATGGTGCTGGCGATGGGCATCTCGCTGCTCGGCACCACGCTGCTGCTGCCGCAGTTCATGCAGACCCTGCTCGGCTACTCGGCGTTCGACGCCGGCATCGTGATGTCGCCGGCGGCCGTGCTCAGCGTGTTCATGATGCCGCTGGTCGGCCGCCTGTCCGCCCGGGTCGACGCACGCGTGCTGTGCACGGTCGGCTTCGTCGGCATCGCGCTGGCCATGCTTGGGCTGACGACGCTCAGCCTGGACATCTCCGAGTCGCGCCTGATCCTGCTGCGCATCATCACCACGCTCGGTGTCAGCTTCATCTTCGTGCCCATCAACGTGCTCGCCTACGCCGGCCTGCCGCCGAGCGAAACCGGCAGCGCGACCGCGATCATCAACCTGATGCGCAACATCGGCGGCGGCATCGGCATCTCGCTGGTGACGACTTATCTCGCGCGTGCCACGCAGGCCGAGCAGGTCCATCTCGTCGATCGCGTCAGCGTGCTCGATCCGGTCTATCAGAGCAGCGTGCAGACGCTGGCGCAGAGCATGGGCAGCGAGCAGCTGGCGCAGGCCTCGATCGCCGGAGAAGTCGCGCGGCACGCCGGCAATCTCGCGTTCATCGACGTCTTCTACTTCCTCGCCGTCATCGCCGTCGTGCTGATCCCGGTCATCTGGCTGTCGCGCCGCGTGAAGCCCGGCAGCAAGGCGCCGGAAGGCGCGCACTGAGCGCGGCTCTTCATCCGGCGCACCAGCGCCGCGCGAAATCTTCGAGCCGCCGGCCGGCCTGATCGGGAAAGACCG
Source organism: Solimonas sp. (assembly GCA_047605265.1). GTDB lineage: Bacteria > Pseudomonadota > Gammaproteobacteria > Nevskiales > Nevskiaceae > Solimonas. The sequence continues at coordinate 13,858 of JASGFY010000057.1, read as the reverse complement.
TGCCGGTTTCGCGTGTGGCGGCGGCGAGGTCCGGCGACGGATAGCATGCGGCGCGCAGTCCGAAAATCATCTGTGGCTCCTGCATGCAGTGAGGGAGCCAGTATCGGCAGGGCCTGCTGACACCGTGGCGGCAGCAGGCCCGCCGCGCAGGGTTCAGCCGCGCGCCCTCTCGGCCGGAATGAATTGCTCGGTGACGGCCTTGTCGATCAGCTTCGGCGGCAGCAGGCCCTGGGCGAGCACGAAGTCGTGGAAGCGCTGGCGATCGAACCGGTCGCCGAGCGCCAGCTCGGCCTTGGCGCGCACGCCCATGATCGCCTGATAACCGACGAAGTAGGCCGTGGCCTGGCCGGGCGATCGGAACACGTAGCGGTCGGTCTCCGATTGCGCCATGCCGGGCGACAGGCAGACTTCCTTCTGCAGGAAGGCATCGACCTCATCAGGCGTGATGCGGCCGAGATTGACCATCGGATCGAGGAAGGCGCGCGCCGCGCGCATCAGGCGCAACTGCAGGCCGATCAGCTGGCCGTCGAGCGGGAACGTCGGCTTCATCTCGGCTTCGGCGTAGAGCGCCCAGCCCTCGACGTTGACGCTGTTGAAGGCGAACACCGCGCGCGCCGTCGACACGCCCTTCTCGATCATCGCCGCGAATTGCAGTTCGTGGCCGGGCCGCGCCTCGTGCGCGGTCAGCGTCCAGGCGGCCGCATCGTAGGTGAAGTCGTCGGTCTTCAGATCGGCACGCCCGGCCTTGCCCGGCACATTGAGCGGCAGCACGAATTCGCCGTACTCGCCGCTGTTGCCGATCAGGCGCGGCGGGCTCATGAATGGCGCCGGAATCTGTGCCGACTCCGCTTCGCTGGCGAGACGGATCTTCGCTTCGCGCTGCGGCAGCGTGACGACGTGGCCAGCGCGGATGCGGTCCTCGATCTGCGCCAGGGTGTCGCGATACAGCGGCAGGATCGCGTCGCCCGTGACCTGCTGTTTCTTCAATTCGCGGATCACGTCGCGGTAGTCGCCCGACTTGTAGCCTTTCTCCCTGGCGACCAGCGGGGCCAGCGCGCGCATCTCGTTCTGAATCTCGACGAACGACAGCTGCGCGCGGCGGATCAGCTCGTCCGGCGCCAGATCGGTGACACCGACCTGCTTGAGGTTGTCGGCGTACAGCGCCGGCGGCAGGCGGTGATCGTCGCGCGCACGCGGCAGGATTTCCTTCTGCACCCAGTCGCCGTAGTCGGACAGCTGCTGGCGCAGCGCGGCGAGCGGCGCCTCGTAGCCGTCGAGTCCGGAGGCGGCGAACAGTTCGCCAATGCCATCGACGTAGCGCGGTGCGTCGGACAGATCCTGCTCGACTTCGCCGCGATAGGGTCCGGTCAGACCCTTCACGCCAAAACGTTCCTTGCTGCGCGCCTTCGCCAGTTCGACGAGCGGCATGCCGCCGTCGAGGCCGGCGTAGCGACGCAGGCGCGCCAGCGCGCTGACCTGGCGCTCCTTCGGCACGCGCGGATCGAGCAGCGCCTTGATGCCGCTGAACGCCATCGACGCCACCGCGTAGTACGGCAACATCAAGTCGTGATTCAGCGTGCCGGTACCGATACTGTCCCGCGCCGAGTCGATCAGGATGTCGAGGTCCTGCAGGACGGCAGCGTCCTTCGTCCTGGCACGAATCGCCTGCAGCTCGGCTATCGCCTTCTTCGCCGCCGCTGTGCTGCGCTCGTAGACCTTCGGCTGCAGGTCGACGATTCTGTCGTCGAAGCCGTCGAAGCCGATCTCGCCGGCGCTCTCCGGATTGAACTCGGCGATGACCTTGAGCAGCACCTCGGCGTTGCGATTGCTCTCGGCGACCCAGGCCGGCGCCTCAGCCTGCGCATTCACGCAGACGACGGCCAAGGCCAGAACCACCATACGGATCATCTTCATCGTCTTCTCCGGCGACTCCAGGAAAGCGACGATTATGAACTGCGCTCCGGCATCACGATCAGCCGGGGGAATGTCCCGGCCGGCGATCAGACATCGCCCGGCACAGCGAAAGCCTTCGGCAGCCGTCGTACGAGTGCGGGTGGGCCTGCCGATATCGCCGTATCGGCAGGCTTTTGGCCATCAGAACTTCCAGGACAGGCTGACGGTGTAGTTGCGCGGCGCGCCGTAGTAGCCGATCGAGTAAAGGCTACTGATGTACTTCTCGTCGGTGATGTTCTTCACGTTAACCTGCAACGAGGCGTGGGGCAGGAAGTCCCAGGCGGCGAAGGCGTTGAGCACCGCGTAGCCGCCTTGACGCACCGTGTAGCCGGTGTAGTTGTCCGCGTTGGAAACCTCACTCTGCCAACGCCCACTGACGCCAAAGGACAGCGCCGTGTAATCCGGAACGCGCGCGCTGAGCGCCAGATTGGCGGTATGGCGGGGGACCCAGGGATAGGTATTGCCGCCGTCCTGCCCGGCCATCTTCAGGCTGGTGTAACCCAATACCAGATCGACGTAATCGCTGAGCTTGCCGGTGGCCTCGAACTCTGCCCCCTTCGACTCGACATCCACGGGAGTGTAGTAATACAGGGCGGTGTCGGAGTCGTAGCCGGCATAGGTGGCGAGCCCATCCTGCTTGGCATCGAACCAGGCCAGCGTGGTGAGCAAACGCTTGCCGAACCAGTCAGCTTTGATACCCAACTCGTAATTCTCACCCTTGGTCGGATCCAGATAGACATGGTTGACGTCGTACTGGCTTTGCGCCTGGTAGATGTCCGAATAGCTGACGTAGCCGAGAAGGTTTTCGGTGAAGTCGAAGGTCAGGCCGCCGTAGGGGCTGGCATGGCCGTCAGTCTGGTCGAAGAGCTCGCCATTGTCGCCATCGCGGTGGTACTCGGCATAGTTGACGCCGATCACGGCCTTGAGCCTGTCGGTCAGCGCCAACCGGGTCGCACCGAACGCGCGCACGAGCCGCTGGTTCAGGCTTTCGGAAAAGGTGCGATCGCCCCAGTCCGGCTCGGCGATGACATTGCCGGCATACGGAAACGCGGGCAGCGCTCCAAAAGCGGCGTCGGAATAAGACACCGGGTAGTACCAGTAGGTCAATTCGCTCTTGCCGATACTGACGCCCGCCACCACTTCCTGGGCGCGGCCGAACAACTGGAAATTGCCGTTGATCGTGGCGTCGCCCAGATGGGCGGTCATGTCGTCCAGGCCCTTGTAGGCCCAGCCGTACAAGCCTTCGTTGGTGTCCGGATCGAGGCCGGTGGTGGTGTAGGCGAAGAACAGCTGATCATCGTTGCCGATGCTGCGGTAGTTGTAGGACAGCTTCAGCTGCCAGTTCGCTCCAAACTGATGGGTGTACTCGGCAAAGCCGGTCTGGGTGGCGGTATTCCAGTACGTCCAGTCCTGCGTGGTCGAGGCGCTGGTATCCCACTCGGCTTGAGTCCCGTCGCTGTAATCGAACGTCAACGCGCCCCACATGACGCCATTGGACTTGACCTTCTGGTACGAATAACCGAGGGTCAGCGTGCCGTTCTCGCCGATCTGGCCATCGACCACGCCGTAGAGGAAGTCGCGCTTGTTGCTATTGTCGCGCAGGTACGAATCGCCATCTTCCTGTGCGGCGACTACGCGCCCGGCCCAGGAACCATTGGCGGTAAGCGGCGTCGAATAATCGGCCTCGATGCGCCGCGTGCCCCACGAACCGGCGCTGACACTGACCGAGCCCTGCTCGTCGTTAGTCGGCCGCTTGCGCACGAAGTTGACGGTGCCGGCGGCATTGCCCACGCCAGTCAGCAAGCCGTTGGCGCCGCGGATCACTTCGATCTTGTCATAGCCGAAGGAGTCCACCGCGCCGGTCACGATACCCCAGTCATTGGGCAGGCCGACGCCGTCGATTTGAGTGTTCTCGATCTCAAAACCACGCGAGAGGTAATTGGTGCGGTTGGTTTCCCACTCCTCGACTTGAATGCCAGTCGCCAGGCGCAGTGCGTCATTGATGCTGTCTGCGCCGAACTGTTCCATCTGCTCACGCGTCACCGTGCTGATCGACTGCGGCGTGTCCTTGACGTCCAGGTTGAGATTGGTGGCGCCGGAGCTGCGGCGATCGTTGCGCTGTCCGATGATCAGCACGGTCTCGACGTCGTCGCCGGATGACTGGGCGGCCGACTCCGCCGCCGGCTCCTCGGTCTGGGCGGCGGCTGGAAGGGTGGCGGCGCCCGCCAATGAGGCGGCCGCGAGAATATACGGCAGGCGAAAACTGGATGAGGTCATGCGAGAAAGCTCCTGGGGAATCGCGCATATGATGCACGATAATGTAAATAGGAAACAGTCTCATTTTATTTCAAATGGATTCCGCCAGAGGGCGATAGAAGCCCGGTTCTCCATGCAGGGCTTCAGTAATCGAGCAGGATTTCCCGCGACGCTGCGAGATCGGCTTCGGCCTTGGCCTTGATGTCGGCAACCAGCAGCTTCTCGAGCTTGCCGCCCAGCAGGGGGATCGAACAGCTGATATCCCAGCTCAGCGTATTGACCGCCCCACCGTTGCCGTGCGCGGCGACTTTCATGTCGGCGCCGACCCTGGCCGGCAGTCCGCGCGATTCGACGTCGATCCGGCCGGCGCACCGCTCGAAATCCCAGCTGTCGACCTGTACGACCATCACCTCATCGCCGATGAACTTCCTGGCGAAATCCGGCACGGGGATGCTGGGGCCAGCCGCGTAGCGGATCCGGATGCGGGACCGGCTGCCCCTGATTTCATGCTCCAGCACTTCGACGCTCTTGAAGCCAAGCAGTTCGTACTTACGTGCGAAGTAGCGGCGGTCGCCGAACATGCGCAGCACGGTTTCCGGCGGCTGGTCGAAAGTCTGCTTCTGCTCGTACTTCATGGTGATTCCGTAGTTGTCGTTATTTCTCTACAAAAAAGCAAAAAGCCGCCGGCTTGCGCCGGCGGCTCCAGATGTTGCTTGCGGGCGCTTACTTCGTCGTCATCTTCTGCACCGACGCCGCGGTGAAGTAATCCGGATTGAATTGGACCGTCGCGTCGATCGGCCTGTCCTCGTTCCAGGCCGCGGTGATGAAGTAGCGGCCGGCGGTGAAGTGGTAGATCACTTCCGGCACCGTCGTCGCGGCAAGCAGGTTCGGCGCGTTGATGATGTGGCCTTCCTGGAACTCGTAACGAATGGACAAGCGTCCGTGGCTGTACCGGCCTACGCGCTGTCAGCCATCTGCCCGCTGCGCATCGTGCAGTGCAGTAATCAACGCGTCGCGGGCATCGACCTCGCAGCGCAGCGTCGCCAGCATGATGAAAACACCGGCCAGGCGCCGGTGCAGGAAGACGATCTCGCGCGGCGGCACGCGGAAATGCACGGACAGCGCGTTGGTCGCGGCGATGCGGCCGCTGCGCATCGGCAGATCGCTGTCGCCCCATTTGTAGGCGCCGTCGGCGTTGCGCAGCCGCCGGTCGGCGCGCGGGTCGTCGGCCGCGTCGAACGGTTCGACGATGGTTTCGCACATCGCCGCGAAGGCGTCGAGCGCCGGCGGCGGCATGCGCTCGTGCATCAGGCCGATGGCGATCGCGCCGCGCAGGATCTGCGCGCGATCGCGCCGGAGAGCGCCTTCGACGATATCGCTGTAATGCGCGACGAAGCCACGGCCGAAGATGCGCGTCGCACCGAAGTCGAGCAGCACGATGCGATCGTCGTCGGCCGTCTCGCCGACACGGAAGCGGTAATTGCCGAAATGCGGGTCGGACTGCACCATGCCCCAGCGGAAAAACTCGTCGAAGAACAGTTCGAGGAACGCGCGGCCGAGACGGTTGCGCCGCTCGATCGGCAGGTTCTGCACGCACGGATCGCGCACGTGGCTGTTGGCCTCGAACGTCGTCGTCAGCACCTTGGCGTTACTGTACGCATCCAGCACCTGCGGCACGACGAAGCGGCGGTCGTCCTTGAGCTTCTCCGCGAACGTGTTGGTGAAATGCGCCTCGGTCTCGTAGTCCACCTCGCGATACAGCATTTCGCGGACCTCGTTGAACACCGGCGTCAGGTCCAGCCCTTTCGGCGACAGCCGCGTCATGATCAGCAGCCGCGACAGGGTGCGGATGTCGCTCTCGATCGCGTCGGCGACGCCGGGGTACTGGATCTTCACGCACAACTCGAGGCCATCCTTGTGGCGCCGCGCGCGATGCACCTGCCCGAGCGAGGCGGCCGCCATCGGCCGCGTGTCGATGTCGAGTTCCTGCAGGCGCGTGCGTCCGAGGCTGCGCTCGAGCACCGGCGCGACGACGCTCCACGCGACCGGCGGCGTGTCGTCCTGCAGCTGCGAGAGCACCGTCACCGCTTCCTCGGGCAGGAAGTACTGGCCGTACAGCGACAGCATCTGCCCGGCCTTCATCACACTGCCTTTGAGCTTGCCGAGTTCGTCGGCCAGGATCTGTGCCTGGCGCTGATAGAACTCGCGGTCCGCTGCATCGCGCGAGACTTCCCCGCGGAAGATGTTGGCGAGCGAGTGCGCCATGATCTTGGCGCCAGCGCCAACGCCGAGCTTGGTCAGCGCGATGCTGCGCTCGAACGGCCGGGTCTTCAGCGCCGTGATGCTACCCTTGCCATCCCTGTCGTCACGCAATGTCATGCCCGATCCGATCGTGAAATCCCTGAACGATATTCTGTGGTCGCCGCTCCAGCGCGAAGCCTTCGCCGCCGATCTCGCGGCGCTCGTCGAACTGCAGGTCGCGAATCGCGGCGGGCTGCGCGGCATGGCCGTCAGGACCGGCTTCACCTTGCTCAAAGCCGCAAAGCCCGATCTGCTGGACAGCGCGCTGCGCCGCAACGCGCCGCAGTTTATCGCCGCCCTCGAACCGCTGTATGAATCATTCCGCAACGGCCGCGAGCCCGACTTCGCGGCATTCCTGCAAAAGCATGCCGTCGAAGCACGCGATGCCCTGCTCGGCGTCGCCGATGCGCGCGCGGCGCAAAGCGCGAACGGCGCGCTGAAGTCGACGTACCGCAAGCTGCGCAGCAGCGCTGAGAGCGAGATCGAAGCCGCGATCCCGGCGCTCGGCCGGCTGATCCGCGGCTATCTGTAAAGCCACTGAGCCGTTGCGGGAACAAACGGCAAAAAGAACCGGGCGGCCTGGGCGGCCGCCCGGAAATCTTGGGAGTGATACGAACACCTGACGGTGTCCATAAGCTTGGATGCAGGAGCGGGCGGAAAAGTTGCATCGTCACGAAAATTTGGCGGCGGTCCGGCGGCGCTTACCCATCGCGGCCTTCCTAGAAACGCCCATAGCGCGAACGCACGCTGTCCGGCAGGAACTCGGCTTCGCCCATCGGCACGTCGAACTGCACCGGCGGATCCTCGGCGTACAGGCGATTGACGAAATAACGGCCGTCCTCGAGATCGTAGGTGACGACCGGCGCGCAATTCGCGGTCCGTAGGCCGGCAGCAGGTGGCCTTCCTGGAAGCGCCAGAGCTGCCCCCTGGCGATCGTGGTTCTCGACGAGCAGCACGTTCCAGCTGTCCTCGTCGACATAGAACACGCGTTTGCCGAAGCGATGCGTCTTGCCGCCCCACTCGGTCGCCTCGATGACCCAGACGCGATGCAGCTCGTAGCGCACGCCGTCCGGGTTGAAGAACTTCGGCGTCAGCAGCCGCGCGTACGGGTAGCGGCCGTCACCGAGACGGTAGCTGTCGTACGTCACCTACAGCTCGACGGCAGACCGGGCCGCGCCAGCGACGGCGGCGCTTCGGGAGGTGGCGCCGGCGCGGCGGCGAGCTGCGCATCGGGCGGCTCGTCGTGCGCCGGCGGTGGCGCGACGAGCTCGATGTCATCGAGCGTGCGCAGCGCCGTGCCGTCGTGCGCCGCCGGCTGGATCAGGCGGACCATCAGCAGCGCCGCCACAACGCCGAGCAGCGGCGGCACGACGAAGCGCGACCAGCGCGCGTCAGCAATGGCCGGCGCGGCGGGGGGGCATCGTCGTCGGTCCCGTTCATGGCCGCGGTGCCGGCGTGGCGGCGAGCGCGACGTTCTTGAAGCCGGCGAGCCGCGCCTGATCCATGGCCTCGACGACGAGCCCGGCGCGCGCGTCGCGATCGGCCTGCACGATGACGGCGGCGTTCGGATTCTCCTGCCCCGGCGCGCGACTGCAGTTGTGCTTTCAGCTCGGCGATCTCCTTCTGGTTCGCCGCGAAACGCGCACGCACCGCGTCCGCCTTCGCTTTCGCGGTCGCCAGTTCGACCTCGGCTTTCTGCACGAGCGCAGCCTGCGCGTTCTTGTCGCGCAGGAAGCGCTGCTCGCGCTCCTGGTTGAGCCTGGCGTCCTGGCCGGCGGCGTCCTGCACCTGCTTGAGCAAGGCGTCGAGCCCGCCCAAATCGGCGGCCGGGGCGGCGGGTGCCGCCTGCGCGACGCACGGCAACAGCAGGCACAGCAGCAGGCGGCGAATCATGGCGCGCTCCGCGCCGCTGGCGCCGGCACTAGCAGCTCGAGCAGGTTCGCCGCCGTCAGCTCGCGCGCCATCTTAAGTCCCTCACGGATCGAGGACTGCTGGGCGAGCAATTCGTCGAGCTGTTGCGCATAGACGTTCAGCTGCTGCGTCCGCCACGTCGCCGAACGATAGCGTTCGAGCAGTGCGCGCGTCTGATCGTCGAGCTGATCGATACGCTGCTGCGAGGCCGTCGATGCGCGTTGCGCCTGCTGCGCGGCATCGAGCGCGCGGCCGAGCGTGTCGTTCTGCGCCAGCGCCGCGCTGCAGACGATCAGCAGGCCGCCCGCCGCAATCCGCAAGGTCCGGCGATCCTTCGCCGATGCGGCCATGTCAGCGCGCCGCGCGCTCGAAGCGCCGTTCGTACGGTCGCAGCCAGCCACAGATCGCGTGCATCATCTCGTCGGTCTCCTCGTCGTCGATGACCCAGTGCCCGCGCTCGGCATAGTGGCGCTGGGTGACGTGCGCGTAGCGTTTCGCCACCTTGCGCACGATACCGGCCGGCGTCAGCCGGTCCTGGCCGCAGCTTACGACGTAGACCGGACAGCGCACCTTGGCCGCCTCGACAGCCGTCGCGCGCGAAAAATCCAGCGGCCACAGCCCGAGCTCGAACGACGCACGGCCGGACTCGTGGACGAGACTCTCGTACAGCGCACGATGGCGATCGGCCGGAACACCGTTGAACGCATAACGCTGCGCATGCTTGAACGACGGCTTGTGCGGATTGCGCCAGAACAGGCCGCCGAACATCCATGGCGCGAACGCGGCGACGACCGTGGGCGTCAGGCCGTTCGTGCCGTACGGCGCCGCCGGCGTCAGCAACACGAGCGCGAGCGGATCGATGCGGGTCGCCAGCTGCTGTGCGAGCAGGCCGCCCATCGAATGGCCGATCAGGATCGGCGGCCGGTCGAACCGCTGCGCGGCGATCGATCGTTCTAGGAACCGCAGATAGCCGCGCACGCTCTGGTGCCGCACCTGCAAAGGCTGATCGGTCGCGTCGTCGTGCGCCGGCAGCGACGGAGCATGGCAGTGATAACCACGCGGCGCGAGGATATCGACCACTCGCTTCCAGCTCGCGCCGGTGCACCACATGCCATGAACCAACACCACCGGATGCCCCATGCCACTTCCCCGAATGAAGGCGCGAACGCGCTGCCGTAATCTAGTCGGACGCGTCCCGCGTCTCAAACCGCAGCAGGCAAAGGATGCGGGGCAAGACCGGATCCGTGTCGTGGCTTGGCAGGAAAAAGGCGAGTAAAAAACATAAGGCGCCCGAAGGCGCCTTTTGCATTTTGTGGCGGAGCGGACGGGGCTCGAACCCGCGACCCCCGGCGTGACAGGCCGGTATTCTAACCAACTGAACTACCGCTCCACTTCAAACTTTTGGGTGCTGACCCCATCGGAATCACACTCTAACCGCCTGTATTCAGACGATTTCTAAAATTAAAACTTTGCGCTTACCTGAGAAGTTGCCCGACCGTCATTGTCGGGGCGCGCATTGTAAGCGTTCTCTGCCTGAAAATGCCAATCCGCAAAAAATTTATCTGCCGAACGGTCGGAGATGCCGCGAGTTCAACAGGTGAGTTTGCGCGCAGCGATTGCCGGGGCGAAATTCCTCTCGGTGTCCGATCAACGGGCTTGCGTCGATTGCGCAGCGCGAGCGTCCGTTTCAGTCAAGCGTCGCCAATTCGCGTTCGGATGCGGCGATCAGCAACTCGATCACGTCAGGCGTGAACTCCATATGGCACTGGAAGACACCCCTATCCCGTCTCCAATACACCGCGCAGCACGGCGGCGAACGCCTGTGCGGCTGCCTCGTTGATGTTCGAAACCGTGATGCGCAGCCCGTTCGCCGGCTCCTGCACGCCGAAGGGTCGCCACCGCGAACCATCCAGCCGTGACGCGCCAACGCCAGCACCGCCGAGGCGCTGGCTTCGGCCATCCTGCAGCATTGCTTTGTCCAAGCTCAGGTCTGCGACCAGCTGCTTGAGCTTGCGATTCTCTTCGTCGAACTGACGCAGCCGGCGCAGCTCAGATACGCCCAGGCCACCGTATTTCTTCTTCCAGTTGAAAAACGTCGCCTCGCAGACCCCCATCTTTCGACGAACCTCGGCAACCGGCGTACCGCTTTCCGACTGGCGCAGCGCGAACGCGATCTGCTCTTCGGTGTACTTCGTCTTCTTCATGGCAAAAAAGCTCCTTTACAGGGTCAGTTTCGCCGAAAAACTCCACTTTCAAACACTACAAGCCGCAGGGAGGAGGTCACTCGAGGTTCCCCCCGCGATGCAGGGGCATTCGACGAAGTAGGGCGGCTCGTCGAGATTCCAGTCGAGAATCTCAAGAAGGTGCGGCGCGACGCCCGGCGTGTCCGACAGCAGGCGGAACAGCGTGATCTCGCGCTTAAGCGCGCGCAGGCCCGTCGCGTCGCGCGCGAACTTGAAGACCCACAGCGTGCCGGTCTTCTCGTGGCGCGCCAACCAGACTTCACTGCGCTCGCTGCCGCTGAGGCGCACCTCCAGCCTCCAGTGCGGCCGAAGCGGCGGCGCGGCGCCGGCTTCGAGCCCCGGCGCAAAGTCGGTGGCTTCGCCCGGCCCAGCGCGGACAAGGACTTGACGGTGACCGGTGCGATGAGCCGATAGGCCCTGCCCGTACACAGTGCGAACAGCGCCTGATCCTCGTCGCACAATGCCTGACGCAGCATGGCAGCGGTCTTGGTCAGCACGGATTCGCTGGGGATGCGGCCGGGCCAGACGGCTTCCAGCAGCTCGTCCTTAGTTACCAGCTCGCCGGCGTGCTACAGCAAATGCACGAGCAGTTCCAGTGGACGGGCCTCGGTGTCGACTACCTCATCGTCCACAGTCAGCTCCAAGCGGCATTCGTCGAGCGAGCACCGGCCAAAAGACCACAGCAATGGACTCGAGACAGCGGAATCCGCCACGCACTCTCCCTGACGTCTCTTCGCAAGCCCTGCGGGCTTCGAATCCCGTTCGGTCGGAATTGTTCGGGATTCGGGAAGGATCGGCCGGACGATTTTTGGATCAACTGCCCCACAGCGTCCATCCGTTCATGGGCGTGGCTCGTAAATCCAACATCAAGGGAACTCACGATGAAACGCAATGCAATCACCATGATCTTGTCACTTTCGGCCATCGGACTGAGCCAGGCCACGACGGCCGGGCAAAGCTCCGTCTCTGTCCAGCCCTGAGGATTCGCCATGCAAACGAACAACACGTTGAGAACGATGCTGCTCGGTGCTGCGCTTCTTGCCGCCGGATGCGCGTCGCAGTCCACTCATCCGGCTCCGACAGCTTCGAACGAAGCCAGCCCCATACCGGAAGTCGCCGATTGGCGCGTGATCGGAACGCCAGCACCGGGCAGCAAGTTCGCCAAGCTGCGCCCCGGCCTGTCGCATGCGGATGTCGAAAGCCTGATCGGTCCACCCAATCGCGTGGCGTCCCACCAGACGGGAAAGGCGTGGATCCCCTTCTACTACGGAAAAGATGCCTATCGTCTGGAGACCTACTACAAGGGCGAAGGCATGCTGACGTTCTCCGGCAGCGTTTACGGCAACACGCAAGGCAAGCTGATCGGGGTCACCGTCAATACCGCCGAAAGCGGTGCCCCCTGACCGCCCGGTGCACCCGCCGAATCTGTGGGCCCCTTACCCAGACCGCCAGGATTTGACCTCGAGTTACCTACCGTCTTACCCGACGCAAGAGCTGGACGCCCTCCGGACGCCGTTTTTGGGAAAACCAAAAAAAAACCGCGCATTAGCGCGGCTTTTTGTACGTCTTCGGACCTGTTCGGAGCAATTTATGGTGGGTGCTGACGGGCTCGAACCGCCGACATTCGCCTTGTAAGGGCGACGCTCTACCGACTGAGCTAAGCACCCTGCAGGCAATCGCCGGGGCCTGAGCTCCAGCCTTCAGCAACCAACCGTGGTAAAGGATCGTTATTTTATCAAGTCCTTGAGGCCTTTGCCAGCCTTGAACGACGGCGTCTTGCTCGCCTTGATCTTGATCGTCGCGCCGGTCTTCGGATTGCGACCCGCGCGGGCAGCACGCTCGCGCACGAGGAAGGTGCCGAAGCCAACGAGCGAAACCTTGTCCTTCTTCTTGAGCGCCTTGCCGACGACTTCGAAGAAAGCGTCGACTGCGCGGCCGGCATCGGCCTTCGACAGGTCAGCCTTGTCGGCTACCGCGTTGATGAGTTCAGTCTTGTTCATGAAACGTACGTTCTCTCAAAAAGTGAAATGGCGCAAGCCGGAAAATGCCGCAGCGATTTGTCTGTGTGTCATCCCATGCAGCGACGATGCAGGCGATCCGCGCTCGCGGCGAGCGCGTTTTCGTAGGGAAGCACGGGTGCGGCGCTTTATAGCAACTGAGTTTTCGAGCGTCAACACGTTGACGCCCGTCATAATCCTCATGCGTCGCAGCGGAGTCCGCGCGCCGTCGCGCGGTCGCGACATACGCGCGCCCGCGCTTTGGCACATCGGTCGCGGGCATGCCAGACCGTTCGTCCGCACAATCAGACCATTCGGACAACTGTCGCACACGGACGTGTGCTTTGTACGGATTCTCCTTATAGGAGAAGCCGGCAAATGGACGGCGAATCACGAAAATCGCTTGGGGCTGTCGTAGATAAGGCTAGATTCCAGCCATTCCTTCAGCGTTTTGAGTTGTTGTTTGTGGGTTCCGTAGTTGAAGCGGAACTCGCACACTCCTTGAGAAACAGCGGGAAGCTGTTCCTCGGGATTCCATTGTATTTTCGCAGTACACGTTTGGCTTGGTTCCAGAAGTTCTCGATACCGTTGATGTGATTGCGCCCTCGTGCGAACTCCACGGAATGATTGATGCGGACATGGCGGAACTGGCTCACGTCCAGCACGTCGTAGCTACCGAAGCTGTCGGTATAGACCCAACTGTCCGGGGCGATTTTCCGCTGGATGACCGGCATCAACGTGGTCGCCTTGGCGTTGTCCACGACCTTGGCGTATACCTTGCCGCCATGTTTGAGCAGGCCGAACACGACGACCTTGCCGGCAGCGCCTCGACCGCGCTTGCTCTGGCGCGCGCCGCCGAAATAGCTCTCGTCCAGTTCGACCGCGCCATCGAACACCTCATGTTCGACCAAAGCAAGTCGATCGGTGATCAGTTGCCGCAACTTGCGATAGAACAGCGCCGCTGTGTTGGGCTGGAGGCCCAGCACATCGGCAGCAGAACGGGCGGTCACTTCGAGCACGAAAAACTCGACCAGCCGGGATTGCACTTTAAGGCTCAATTTACAGTGGCTTAACCTCATATCCAGAGCTTAAACCCGGCCTTATCTACTACAGCCCCAAGAACTATCCCTTGCGCCTGCTGTTACGCACGGGCGCCCGGATTCCGATCCGGGCGCCCGCTTCGAGTGCGCGGCGCGC
>JASGFY010000056.1:0-20286 GCA_047605265.1 Solimonas sp. | reverse complement strand
CGCCGGCCGCCGTCGCCCGACTGCGGCACGCGCTCGGGTCCGAGCGCGTGCTGACCGATCCGGCCGAGTGCCTGGCCTACGGCTACGACAATTCCAAGCGCGTCGCGCTGCCGCAGGCGGTGGCATTCGCGCTGTCGCACGACGACGTCGTCGCGGTCGTGCAAGTCTGCAACGAATACGCACTGCCGCTGGTCGTGCGCGGCCGCGGCACCAACACCACCGGCGCGACCGTACCGATCGCCGGCGGCGTGGTGCTGTCGCTGGAGCGCATGAGCCGCATTGTGCGCATCTCGCCCGGCGATCGCCTGATCGAATGCGAGGCCGGCGCGCTGAACGGCGACGTGCAGAAAGTCGCCGGCGAGCACGGCCTGTTCTGGGCGCCCGATCCGACCAGCCTCGCGTACGCCACGGTCGGCGGCAATCTCGGCTGCTGCGCCGGCGGGCCGCGCGCGGTGAAGTACGGCACGGCGCGCGACAACGTACTCGGCCTGCGCGCCGTGACCGGCGCCGGCACCTCGATCAAGACCGGCTGCACGACGACCAAGGGCGTCGTCGGCTACGACCTCACGCGTTTGCTCGTGGGCAGCGAGGGCACGCTGGCGATCATCACCGAGGCGACGCTCAAACTGCTGCCGCAGCCGAAGGCGATCAGGACGCTGCGCGCCTGCTACGCCGACGTGAAGTCGGCGGCCGAGGCGGTGTCGCGCGTGATGAACCAGCCGGAGACGCCGAGCGCGCTCGAATTCCTCGACGGCGACGCGGTGCGGCTCGCCGAGGAATACCAGCCGACCGGCGTGCCGACCGGCACAGGCAGCATGCTGCTGATCGAAGTCGACGGCCATCCTGAATCGATCGACGTCGCGCTGCGCGCGGTCGCCGCCGCCGCCGAAGGGCAGGGCCTGATCGAGCTGAAGACGGCGGCGAGCGCCGCCGAAACCGAAGCGCTGTGGGCCTGCCGCAAGGCGCTGTCGCCGAGCCTGCGCCGGATCGCGCCGAAGAAGGTCAACGAGGATGTCGTCGTGCCGGTCACGCGCATCCCCGAACTGGTGACGGGACTCGCCGCGCTGTCATCGAGGCACGGCATCCGCATCGTCAACTTCGGCCATGCCGGCAACGGCAATATGCACACCAATCTGCTCGCCGATCCGGACGATCCGGCGCAGATGGCGGCGGTGCAGGCCTGCCTGCACGAGGTCTTCCGCCTCGTGCTCGATCTCGAGGGCACGCTGTCCGGCGAGCACGGCGTCGGCATCGAGAAGCGCGATTTCGTCGGCTGGGAGATCGCCGCGGACACGCTGGGCGTGATGCGCGCGCTCAAGAAAACGCTCGATCCGAACGGCATCCTCAACCCGGGCAAGGCGCTGCCGGGAATCTGATCGGCCGGTTCACACTGCCGTTTGTCAGTGGCGAGCGCGCTCACTTAATCTAATGGTCTTCGCCGGATTTCCCGGTTTTGCATGGAGCCGCATATGAAGATCAGCATGCCCCTCTGTGGCGCGGCGTTCCTGGCCGCGCTGTCCGTGTCCGCGAACGCGCAGACCGCGACCTTCCCGACCTCGGGCGAGCCGGAAGCGCCGTTCATCGCGAGCGATCCGTTCAGTCAGCTCGACAAGAACCACGACGGCTTCATCACCAAGGACGAGGCCAAGGGCAATCAGCGCTTGCTGCGCAAGCCTTGGGCGCAGTTCGACAAGAACAAGGACGGCAAGATCGATTCCGCCGAATTCGCCGCCGCGCGCAGCCACTGAGCGGCCACCGGCCGGCCGGCGCGCAGCGGCTATTTGACGACGCGCAGGTTCGGCCGGCCGGGCTTGGTCGGCTTCGGCGGTTCGGGCTCGGGTGTCGCCGATGACGCCGGCGTCGCGGCCTTGGCGTCGGTCGGCTCGGTCTCGCCGAAGATCACGCCTTCACCGTTCTCGCGGGCGAAGATCGCCAGCACCGCGCCGGTCGGCACCTGCACGTCGAAGGGGCGTCCGCCGAAGCGGGCGGAGAACCAGATCGGCTCGCTCTGCAGGTCGAGACTCTGGATCGCCATCGGGCTCACGTTCAGCGTGATGCGCCCGTCCTGCACGTATTCGCCCGGCACGACGACGCCGGGGTAGTCGGCGGCGACCAGCAAGTGCGGCGTGTGGCCGTTGTCGCAGGCCCACTCGTGGATGGCACGGATCAGATACGGACGGCGGGACTTGGACATCGGCGTTCGGTGCGGGTCAACGGAACGCCGATTGTACGGCCTGGCGCATCAGCAGGCGTTCCGCGTAACGCTGCAGGCCGGTGTCGGCCGGCAGCTTGAGGCCGAGCAGCGGCAGCGAGCCGAGCAGCGTTGCCCAGGCGCAGTCGGCGAGGCTGTAGTCGAGACCGAGGCACCAGCCGCGCCCGGCGAACAGGCGCGCGCTGCCGGCCAGCGTTTCCTGTAGCTGCTTGCGCGCGATCTTGGCTTCCGGCGCCTTCGGCGCGGCGCGAATGCCTTCGGCGAGCGGAAACAGTTCGCGGTCGAGGCGGCTCGTCAGCATGCGTACCAGCGCGCGCTGCGCGGGATCGGCGGGCAGCAGGCGCGGATGAGGATAACGCTCGTCGATATACTCGACGACGATGTGCGCGGGATACAGCACGGTGTCGCGGTCGGCGAGTGTCGGCAGCTGCGCGGAGGGATTCAGCAGCAGCAGATCGTGATGCGGCTGGGCGGCACTGCTCCATTCGATGCGCGCGCCATCGACGTCTTTCTCGGCGAGCACGATGCGCGTCCAGCGGCTGGCGAGCCCGTCGCGCGAGCAATACAGCGTGACGCCGGCCCGCGGCGCCGGGCGCGCATCGATCACGTAACGGCTCTTGCCTGGAATCGGCATCGGTTCAGTCTGGCGGCAGGAAAGGCGAATGAACAAAGATTAACCGCTTCGCCGCGCCGGCCCCAAATGGGCGCCGCCGGTTCGCGGCCAAAAGAAAACGGCGCCGGTCGGAATGGCCGAGCGGCGCCGTCGTCGACACGGGTGTCGATCAGTGCACGTCCTTCCAGTACTCGCGTTTCAACAGATAGGCGAGGGCGGTGAACAGCAGCAGGAACAGGATCACCTTGCCGCCCACCGACACGCGGTGCGCCTTGCCCGGTTCGGCCGCGTAGGCCAGGAAGTTCGCGGTGTCGGCGACGAATTTCCGGTACTCGTCCGGCGTCAGCTTGCCCTTGGTCGTCGGCTCGAACAGCGCCTCGCTTTCAGGGCCGCCTTCGGCATGCGCTTCGCCCTCGTCGGCCTTCTTCACCTGCAGGCCCTGCAGCTCCCACAGCACGTGCGGCATCGAGGCGCCCGGCAGCACGAGATTGTTCGTGCCGAGCGGGCGCGACGGGTCGACGTAGAACGTCAGCAGGTAGTTGTAGACCCAGTCGGCGCCGCGGTAGCGCGCTTCGACGGTCAGGTCCGGCGGCTGCTGGCCGAACCAGGCCTTCGAGTCGGCCGGCATGCTCGACAGGATGTGATCGCCGACCTTGTCCGACGTGAACATCAGGTTCGCTTTCAACAGGTCGTCGGAGATGCCGAGGTCCTGGCCGATGCGGCTGTAGCGCAGATTCCGCATCGAGTGGCAGCCCGAGCAGTAGTTCATGAAATCGCGCGCACCGCGCTGCACCGACGCCAGGTTGTCCGTGTCCGGCTTGAAGCGGTACGGCAGGGCATGGCCTTCGGCGAAGGCCGGGCCGGCGACCGCGAGCGTGGCGGCCGCCAGCAGGGTCTGCAGGCGGGTCTTCAGCATGGCCTTGAGCACGAGCTTAATGGGCTTCATAGGTCACGCGCTCCGGAACGGGCTTGGTCTTGTCGATCTTGGTGTAGAAGGGCATCAGCACGAAGAACGCGAAGTACACGATCGTGCCGATCCGCGAGACCAGCGTGCCGGTCGGGCTCGGCGGCTGCATGCCGTAGTAGTTGAGCAGCACGAAGAAGATCGTGAACAGCGTCAGCGCGATCTTGAAGATCGGGCCCTTGTAGCGGATCGACTTGACCGGCGAGCGGTCAAGCCACGGCAGGAAGAACAGGATCACGACCGCGGCGCCCATAACGATGACGCCCCATATCTGCGTGCCGGCGAACGACGGCGTGGCGCGCAGCATCGCGTAGAACGAGCCGAAGTACCAGGCCGGCGTGATGTGCTCCGGCGTCGACAGCGGATTGGCCGGCGTGAAGTTCGGCTTCTCGAGGAAGTAGCCGCCGCCGTCCGGTGCGAAGAACACCACGCCGAGGAAGATGATCAGGAACACGCCGACGCCGAAGAGGTCCTTGACCGTGTAGTAAGGATGGAAGCCGATGCCGTCGAGCGGAATGTGCGTGACCGGGTCCTTGTGCTTCTTGATCTCGACACCGTCCGGGTTGTTCGAGCCGACTTCGTGCAGCGCGATGAGATGCGCGACGACGAGGCCGACGAGCACGAACGGCAGGGCGATGACGTGCAGCGAGAACAGGCGGTTCAGCGTGGCGTCCGAGGGGATGTAGTCGCCCTGGATCCAGACCACCAGATCGGGCCCGACGAAGGGGATCGTGCCGAACAGGTTGATGATCACCTGCGCGCCCCAGTAGCTCATGTTGCCCCACGGCAGCACGTAGCCGCAGAACGCCTCGGCCATCAGCATCAGGAAGATCAGGCAGCCGAAGATCCAGATCAGCTCGCGCGGCTTGCGGTGCGAGCCGTAGATCAGGCCGCGGTACATGTGCAGGTAGACGACGATGAAGAACGCCGAGGCGCCCGTCGAATGCAGATAGCGCAGCACGTTGCCCCAGGGCACGTCGCGCATGATGTACTCGACCGAGTCCCAGGCCTGCGTCGCGTCCGGCTTGTAGTGCATCACCAGCCAGATGCCGGTCAGCAGCTGGTTGACGAGCACCAGCAGCGCCAGCGAGCCGAAGAAGTACCAGAAGTTGAAGTTCTTCGGCGCGTAGTACTCCGAGAGATGATCCTTCCACAGCTTGGTCAGCGGGAAGCGGTCGTCGATCCAGCCGAGCAGGCCGGTCGTCTTGTACGGGTTCGGTGTGATCGCCATTACGCGGCTCCCTTGGGGTCTTCGCCGATGACGATCTTGACTTCGCTGTCGAAGCGGTACGGCGGCACGACGAGGTTCAGCGGAGCCGGCACGCCCTTGAACACGCGGCCGGAGAGATCGAATTTCGAGCCGTGGCAGGGGCAGTAGAAGCCGCCCTGCCAGTTCGGATCGACGTCCGGCGCCGGATGATCGGGGCGGAAGCCCGGCGAGCAGCCCAGATGCGTGCACGAGCCGATCAGCACCAGGAGTTCCGGCTTGATCGCGCGGGCCTCGCCCTTGATGTAGTCGGGCTGCTGCTTGGCCTTGGATTCCGGATCGAGCAGGCTGGGCTCGACTTTCTTGAGGCTTTCGAGCATTTCCGGGGTGCGACGCAGGACCCAGATCGGCTTGCCGCGCCAAGCCACGACGAGGCGCTGCCCGGCCTCCAGATTGCTGATGTCGACCTCGACCGGAGCACCGAGCGCCTTCGCGCGCTCGCTCGGCTTCCACGATGCGAGAAACGGCACGGCGGCTGCCACCACCCCTGCTCCGCCCACGACCGAGGTCGCCAGCGTCAGGAACCGGCGCCGGCCGGGATCCACGCCTTGATTGCTCATTCCAGAAGGCCTCTTGTACGGGATATTTTTAAAAACGACTGCTCGCGGGCGTCTGCCGCACCGGCACGAGGTACTGCGCCCGTTAACCCGGCCAGTATAGCGGCGGGCCGCGGCCGAACGTAAGCGTTGCGCGGCGCCCCTGGCTGCTCCGGACGCATCCGCGGCGGACGCTGGCGGCGTCGTATGGACCGCAGGCGGACGGGCCGCCGCCGGGGGCTGTCCCGGTGGCATTCCGCCCCGGCTTCTTATTCCGCCGTCAGCGCCCAGATGTCGGTCTGCGTCGCGTCGGGACCGAGCGCGAACGCATCGAGCCCGATGCCGTAGCCGCCGCTGCCGCTGACGCCGATCGCGGCACCGCCGGAGATGCGGTCGCCGGCCTGCATCACGTAGCGGTGGTTCATCGGCCGCACCGCGTCGAAGTGCGTGTCGGCGCTGCCCGAGTATTCGGCGAGCTGGTCCAGGTTGCTGGCGATGTAGCTCTCGGTGTACTTCGAGCGGTTCATGTACGAGGTGTCGTCGGCCGGATCGGCGAGGCCGTACAGGTCCTGCAGGGTGCGCACGAACGAGAAGTGGCTGTAGGTGTCGGAATCGACTTGAAACGGGAACTCTCAGTCGCGAACACGCAGCGCCGCGCGCGAAGCGCGGCCCGCAATGCGCGAAATTCCAATCGACCTGCTGCCGAGGGCCGGCATCGCCGCCGCTTACGGGTGCCGCGCCCCGAAGGAACCGTTTGTGGCGCGATCAGATCGCGTGCCAGCCGTCGGCCTGTAGCTGCACGCGCTGGTGCACTTTCAGCTTGCCGGCGCCATCGACGATCTTGGCGATCATCGGGAAGGCCTTGCGGATCTCCGGCTTCTGCGTCCAGTCGGCGGCATCGATCCGATAGGTGAACCACACCGCCGTCGTCGGCGCGCCGTTTTCGAGATGCGGCGGATCCCAGCGCACGACGCGATCGAGCGACAGCTGCGCGTAGCAGACGTCCGGCCGCCGCGCATCGGGATTGCGCGTGGCGATGAGCGGCCGCTCGACGTAATAGCGCTCGCCCAGTTCCGTCAGCACGTAACGGCGGCCGTCGACCTCGCCCATGCTGCCGTCGCGGTTCTTGACGGTGATGCGGGTCGGGCTCGAGCGTGCGAGGCCGGCCTGTTCCAGCGCCGGCAGCTGGATGCGATCGCGAACGCCGGGCCCGGTGTCGTCGCGCAGATCGGCCGGCCACTGATGGCGGCCGATGCAGAGCTGGCCGTGCTCGGCGAGCTGGCGGCTGACGACCATGCGGAAGTTGTGTTCGCTGCTCGCCCGGGTGTCGTCACAGGCGGCGAGGCCGGCGGCGATGGCGAAACCGGCGAGAGTCAGTACAAGGCGGCGGATCATGGCTGGTGGCTTGGATGGAGAAGGCCCTTGGCCGCGTCGGCTGGAACCTGATAGCCGTCGCTGAGGGTATCGAGGAAGGCTAGCAGATCGTCGATGTCGGTTTCAGTCATCGCCGGTGTGCTGCCGGGCTTGCGCTGGTCCAGAGGTGCCTGCGGATCGAGGTTGGCCCGATAGACTTCCGGGAGATCGTTGAATTTCTGCACGCGGCCGGCCGTGTCCTTCGGATACCAGCGCGCCGGGTCCGTGTCGCGTGTCGCGTAGAACTCGAGCACGTCGCGCAGCGACTTGAAGTAGCCATTGTGCATGAAGACGCGGCGCGTGGCGACGTTGCGCAGGATCGGCGCCTTGAACAGCCCGCAGTATTCGTCCGCCGCGCCCGGCCGCTTCGGCAGATGGTCGCGGCGCAGCGGGCCGCAAAGGCCGAGATCGAAATATCGCGGATCGGCGTTGGCCGGGATTTCCGCGTTGCGCGGCACGCCGATCGCGGCGAACGAGTAATCCGAGGTGACGTCCTGCGCGCCGTCGTTGCTGCCGCCGAGCAGATGGCAGGCGTTGCAGTTGCCCTTGTCCGGATCGAGGTAGACGGCGAAGCCGCGGCGTTCCCGCTCGCTGAGCGTGCCGCCGATCTTGTTGCGGCGGTACAGGTCGAACTTGCTGCTGTACGGATGAAAGCTGCGGTCTTCGGTCTGGAAGGCCTGCAATGCGGCGCCGGCCTGCGCGAATGCTTTCGCGGTGTCGCCGAAGACGTCGGCGCCGAAGATCCGGCGGAATTCGTCGGCGTAGGGCGCCGCCCTGAGCCTGGCGACGACGTCGGCCGGCGAGGCGTTGGCCATCTCGAATTCCGACAGTAGCGGAATCGCCGCCTGCTCGGCGAGCGTATCGGCGCGGCCGTCCCAGGCGAAGCCGCCGCCCGGTGCGGGCGGGCTGATCATGTCCGGATTCTGGTATTCGTCCGAGTACGGCAGCGTGTAATCCTTGTACATCAGCGACGGCACGGCGCGCAGGCCCGGGGTTTTCAGGTCGGCGCCGCCGAGCTGCACGGCGAGGGCGTTGGGCGGGGCATAGGCGTGCGCCGGATCGTGGCAGCTCGCGCACGACATCCGCCCGGAGCCGGACAGCGTCGGGTCGAAAAACAGTTTTCGGCCGAGTTCCGCCGGCGCGCTGAGCGTCTGCGCGGGCGACGTCAGCGCCGACTACCGCAACAGCGAAGGCATGTTCTTCCGTCCGGCCGAGTCGCCATTGATCGCGGCGCTGGACCGGCGCATTTCGGCGCTGATGAACCTGCCGTTCGAACATGGCGAGGGTCTGCAGGTGCTGCGCTACGAGCCTGGCGCGCGGAGCGCGCCGCACTTCGATTTCCTGATCCCGTCGAACGAGGCCAACCGCGCCTCGATCACGCGCAGCGGCCAGCGCGTGAGCACGCTCATCGTCTACCTCAACGACGTCGAGGCCGGCGGCGAGACGGTGTTTCCGGAACTCGGCTGGTCGATCGCGCTGCGCCGCGGCGCCGCGCCGCCGTCTATTTCGAATACTGCAATCGCCGCAACCAGCTCGATCCGAAATCGCTGCACGCCGGCGCGCCGGTCCTGCGCGGCGAGAAGTGGGCGCTGACCAAGTGGATGCGCCAGCGGCCTTGCGTCGCGGCCGGCGTGGCAGCGGGCGATCAACCGTCGTGAACGCGCGGGCGGGCCCGGCCGCCGGCGCGGCGGCTGGCGGATTACGACAGCAGGCCGCGCAGCGCGGCGAAGCGCACGACCTCTGCCGTGTTGCGCAGGGCGAGCTTCTCCATCATGCGCGCGCGATGGTTCTCGGCGGTCTTCACGCCGATGTCGAGGATCTGCGCGATCTCCTTGGTCGTCTTGCCCTGGATCACCAGGTGGAAGGCCTCGCGCTCGCGCGCCGTCAGGCTGGCGTACGGGTCGTCGCTGTGCTCGCGCGAGCGGTGCTGGCGCTCGGCGAGTGCCTTGGTCGCGCGCGGGCCGAAATAGGGCTTGCCGCCGTGGATCGACTTGATCGCCGTCATCAGCTCGGCGACCGACGTGTCCTTGTTGAGAAAGCCGTTGGCGCCGGCGCGCAGGATCGGCAGGATGTATTCATCCTCTTCGTGCACCGTCAGCACCAGCGTGCGCGTGCCCGGCAGCTCGGCGCGCACGCGCTTGACGACTTCGAGGCCGGACATGCGCGGCATGGAAATGTCGGTGACGACGACGTCGGGCTTGGTTCTGGTGGCCAGCGACACGGCTTCGTAGCCGTCGGCGGCCTGCGCGACCACCTGGCATTCGCCGGTTTCCTCGAGCATCGAGACCAGACCTTCGCGGACGATGGTGTGGTCGTCGGCGACCAGCAGGCGGATCGGATTCATGGCGTGGGGGCGTCGGTGTCGGGGCCGTCGAGCGTGAGCGTCAGTTGGACCACTGTACCTTGGCCGGGCGCCGAGCGGATTTCGACGCGGCCGCCGAACAGCTCGGCGCGGTCGCGCATGCCGCGCAGGCCGGAACTCGAGGCGTTGCGCCCGGCGAGTGCGACCTGGGCGGCGTCGAAGCCGTGGCCGTCGTCCTCGACGCGCAGGATTAGCAGCATCGGCGTGTGCCTGACGGCGATGCGCGCGGTCTTCGCGTCGCTGTGGCGGATGACGTTGGTCAGCGCCTCCTGGGTGATGCGAAACAGCAGGGTCTCGACGTCCGGGTGCAGGCGCTGCTCGTCGAGTTCGGACTGGAAGCCGATGGCCAGGCCGGTGCGCTCCGAAAGTGTGCGCGCGAGCCAGGCCAGTGCCGCGTCGAGTCCGAGATCGTCGAGCAGCGTCGGCCGCAGCAGGCGCGACAGCTCGCGCGTGTCGCGCAGCGCGCCGCGGGTGATGTCGAGGGCGTCGGCGAGGCGGTGCTCGAGGCCGAGATTGCCGGCGCCACGGGCGTCGTCGTAGATGCGCTGCAGCTGGTTGGCCAGGGCCGTCAGCGTCTGGCCGATGCCATCGTGGAGATCGCGGGCGAGGCGCCGCCGCTCTTCTTCCTGGACGTGCCAGACCGACTTGGCGAGCGTGCGGAAGCGCTTCTCGCTGCGCACGACCGACTGCAGCAGGCGCTGGTTGTCGGCGGTCAGCTCCTGGATCTGGCGCAGGACGGCCTGGCGGAAGTCTTCGGGCTGGTCGTCGGCGCGGCCGGTCATGACCGCTACTTTACGCGCGGCGCCGACGGCTGGGAGACATCGTGGACGGCGACGCTCAACGCGCTTGCGGCGGCGGCACGCTGAGGCTCGCCTCGAGCCGGCTCAGCGCGCTGCGCTGGCAGGCGGCGGCCAGAGCGAGCGCGGCCTGGTCGGCGAGCGCGTCGAGAATCTCGAAGTCGAGCGCGCTGAGCTTGCGCCCGGCGTTCTCGCGCAGCAGGCAGAAGGCGCCCTGGCGATGCTGGCCGAGTTCGAGCGGCAGGCTGATGACGGCCGGCGCGTCCTGCTGCGACTCGGCGAGCAGCTCGCCACCCGCGCCGGCGAGGCCGCGGCGCGCGTCGAGCAGGGCACGGTGCAGCGCGCGGGCGGCACTGCCGAACACGGCGTCGAGCACGGCCTGACCGGGCAGCGCGTGCGCGCAGGCGATCTCGAGAACCGTGTCGTCGCGCAGCTGCACGACGAAGCCGCCGTGCGCGCCGATCACGCCACAGGCCGAGCGCAATGTATTGCTGAGAATCTGCTGCACCGTGTCGCTCGCCGACGTCGAGGCCCAGGCGATTCCCGCCGGGGTGTGTTCGCGCTGGGCCGGGCGGCGACGGCGCAGCACCAATCGCGAGAATGCCCTGACACCGCGCAGGTGCGCGGCCATCGGAAGTCGGTTCGACAAATTGAATTCTCCTGAAGGCCTGCCCTACCGCAAGCTCCGTGCCACGGTCGCCGCAACGCTTCACCGCAGCCTTCGACGGCGGGACCGCCCACTCCCGTTTTGCCGGCGCCCCGTTTTGCCAGCGATTTTAACAGAAGCGTCATCGACGGCCCGGCCGTTCGTCGGTCGTCGGTCGTCGAGCGCGCTATTCGTCGTCGATGCCGAGCTTCTTGATGCGATAGCGCAGCGCGCGGAACGACATGCCGAGCAGCTCGGCGGCCCGCGTCTTGTTGTAGCGCGTTTTCTGCAGCGCCTCGCGGATCGCGCGCTTTTCCATCTCCTCGATCTGGTCGCCGAGCGCGCCGGCGGTCGCCGGCGCCGGCCAGGCGGAGGGTTCGCGCAGTTGCAGGTCGGCGGCGGTGATGCATTCGCCATCCGACAGCGTCGCCGCGCGTTCGAGGATGTTCTCGAGCTCCCGCACGTTGCCCGGGAAGGCGTACGACTGCAACGCGACGATGGCGTCGTCGGCGAGCACCGGCGGGCGCGCGAGGCCCAGTTCGCGCGCCAGCTTGCCGAGCACGAATGCCGCGAGCGCCGGGATGTCGCTGGCGCGCGCGCGCAGCGGCGGCGTGCGGACTTCGATGACGTTGAGGCGGTAATAGAGATCCTGGCGGAAGGCGCCGGCGGCGACCAGCTCGGCGAGATTTTTGTGCGTCGCTGAAATCACGCGCACGTTGACTGGCGTTTCGCTCTCGGCGCCGACCGGGCGGATCGCGCGCTCCTGCAGGGCGCGCAGCAGCTTGACCTGCATGTGCGCCGGCAGGTCGGCGACCTCGTCGAGGAACAGCGTGCCGTTCTCGGCGGTCTGGAACAGGCCGGCCTTGTCGCGGTGCGCGCCGGTGAAGCTGCCTTTCAGGTGCCCGAAGAATTCGCTTTCCATCAGCTCGGACGGGATCGCGCCGCAGTTGACCGGCACGAACGGGCCGGTCGCGCGCGGACCTTTCTGGTGGATCAGGCGCGCGACCAGCTCCTTGCCGGTGCCCGATTCGCCGGCGATGTGCACCGGCGCCTGGCTGCGCGCGAGACGCTCGATCAGGCCGCGCAGCTGGCGGACGCTCTCGTGCTCGCCGAGCAGCACCGGTCCGTTGCCGCTGCTGGCCTGGCCGCGCAGCTTCAGGGCGCTGTCGACCAGCTTGCGCAGCACCGTCAGGTCGACCGGCTTGGAGACGAAATCGAAGGCCCCGGCCTTCAGGCTCTCGACCGCCGCCTCGGCGTTGCCGTAGGCGGTGATGACGGCGACCGGCGTCTGTGGGTGCTGCCTGACGATCTGCGCGACAAGCTCGATGCCGTTGCCGTCCGGCAGGCGCATGTCGCAGATGCACAGGTCGAAGTGTTGCTGCGCGAGCCGCGCGTGCGCCTCGGCCAGCGTGGCGGCCGGCGACGTCGTCAGGTTCATGCGGCCGAGCGCGATCTCGACGAGTTCGCGGATGTCGGCTTCGTCGTCGACGATCAGCACCGAAGGCCTGACGGCGGTCATGGGCGGTGTCGCAGCGCGGCGCGGCCCCGACGAAGGCCGGCCGCGGGTTGCAGGCAACGAGGCAGAGCGAATCTCATGACAGCAAAGGACGCGGCTCGGGTGGCGAGAAGACGATGCGGAAACAGGCGCCACGCGCCCGCGGCACGCAGCTCAGACGGGCGCGATTGTATTCGCAGATCTCGCGCGACAGATAAAGGCCGAGGCCGGTACCGGCACGGTGCGTCGTGAAGAACGGCTCGAACAGGCGTTCGCGCAGTTCGTCCGGCACGCCGCGGCCGTCGTCGACGATGTCGAGATAGGGCAGGCCGCTGCCGGCTTCGATGCCGGCCTCGAGCAGCACGTTGACGGTGCCGCCGCCGGCCGCGCCGTGCTCGAAGCTGTTGTCCCACAGATTGCACAGCACCTGCTGCAGCTGGTCCGGCGCGAACGCCACCTGCATCGCCGCCGGGATGTCGCCGAGTTCGATTGGCCGCGGTTGCCGGGCGTGGCTCTCGTGGTACAGCGCCGCGCTGCGCCGCAGGGCGTCGCGCAGCGCTAGGGTCTGCCGCGGCGCGGCCTCGCGGCGGCTGATCTCCAGCACGTTGCGGACGATCTGCTCGATGCGCGCGGCGTGGCGCTGGATCATGTCGAGCAGGCGGTGGTTGCCGGCCGGCAGGCCGGGCTGCTCGGCGAGCAGCTGGCCGGCCTGCGCGATCGCCGACAGCGGATTGCGGATCTCGTGCGCGATGTTCGCCGACAGCCGACCGAGCGCGGCCAGCTTCATCTGCTGGGCCTGGGCGCGCAGCGCGGCGGCATCGTCGAGCATCACCAGCGCCGGTTCCTGCTCCGACCAGCCGAGGCGCGTGAAGCGCGGCAGCAACTCGCGGCCGGCAGGGCCCTCGATCGTTTCCGGTGTTTCGGCATCGAAGCCGTAGCGCCAGCCGTCGAGCGCGGTCTGCAGTGCCGGCACGGCGTCGGCGAGCCGTGCGTCGACGCGGGCGCGGCCGGCGGTGAGTTTGAGCGCCGCGGCATTGGCGGTGCGGATGCGGCCGTCGACGTCGACGACCAGCACGCCGGACTGCATCGCCGCGATGATGTTGTCGTTGAGGCGCGTGAGGTTGACGAACGCGCTGCCGACGCGTTCGGCGACCGCTTCGCTGCGCCGCGCGCGCTGGCCGACCATCGCCGCCGTCAGTCCGGACGCGAAGAACATCAGGCCGAGCAGGCCGGCCTGCGAGTAATCGCCGCTGTCGAACAGCTGCGCGTGCAGCTGGCGCAGCGTTTCCTCGCCGAAGATCGTCAGCGTCGCCGCCGCGGCGAGAAAGGCCGCCGGGCGCGGCGCCAGGATCAGGCTGCAGCCGACCAGCGGCGGCACCAGCAGGATACCGAGGCCGCCGCCGACGCCGCCGGTGGTATAGACCAGCAGGCCGATCGCGGCCAGGTCGACGCCGAAGTGCAGCAGCGTCTGCGCGAGCAGCGCGAGGCGCTGATACAGCGACAGGATCTGCAGCGCCAGCGCTAGCGCCGCGTAGGCCAGGCAACAGAAACTGAAGAGCTTGGGCGAGACGTCGCGGAAGTAGTCCGGCGCGAAGTTCAAGCGGAACAGGAACAGCAGGACGGCGACCAGCAGCAGCCGGTACGGCCCGAGGATCGCGAGAATCCGCCAGTCTTCGCCGCGGCCGGCGCTCGCCTCGTCGCGCGTCATTCGCCGCAGCGGTCGCAGCGTCCGCTGCGCGACAGCGCCCGGGCCGGCAGATGCGTGCCGCAGGCGACGCAGCGGGCCATGGCTTCGTAGCGTTCCCTAGGCGGCTCGCGATCGCGCCGCGCCGGCGGCACGGCCGCGCGGCTCGAAACTTTCAGCAGGCGCCAGACGACATAGGCGGCGATGCCGAGCAGCAGCAGGCGGAGCAGGTTCATGGAGCCGGAAGCGGACGGTGAGTGTGCATTCTATCGCCGGCCGGGACCGCGCAGCCCGGCGTGCGCCGCCACAGCGGCCAAGGTTTTTTGCGTCCGCGGCTTTGCTGCGCGAGAATGCCGCGCGCTACGCACGCCCCCTCTTTGGTAAAAGGCAATGAACCTCCACGAATATCAAGCAAAAGAACTCTTTGCGCGCTATGGCATCCCGGTTCCGCAAGGCCAGCTGGCGGCCAGCCCGGAGCAGGCCCGCGCCGCCGCCAAGGCCCTCGGCACCGAGAAAGTCGTCGTCAAGGCGCAGATCCACGCGGGCGCCCGCGGCAAGGCCGGCGGCGTCAAGCTGGTCGACAGCCCGGAGGCCGCGGAGGAAGTCGCCAAGGCCCTGCTCGGCAAGAACCTCGTCACCATCCAGACCGACGCCAAGGGTCTGCCGGTGAACTCGGTCTACATCGAGAAGCCGTCGAACATCGCGCGCGAGCTGTACCTGTCGGCGCTGGTCGATCGCACGCAGGAGAAGATCGTGTTCATGGCTTCGCCGGACGGCGGCATGGACATCGAGAAGGTCGCGCACGAGACGCCGGAGCGCATCAAGCACGTGTTCGTCTCGCCGACCGCCGGCCTGCAGCCGTACCAGGCGCGCGAGCTGGGTTTCTTCCTCGATCTCAACAAGGAACAGGTCGACCAGTTCACCAAGGTGCTCGGCGGCCTCTACAAGATTTTCACCGAGCGCGACGCGTCGCTGGTCGAGATCAACCCGCTGATCGTCACTAAGGAAGGCGAGCTGTTCGCCCTAGACGGCAAGCTCAACTTCGACGACAACGCGCTGTTCCGCCAGAAGGAGATCGCCGCGCAGCGCGATCCTTCGCAGGAAGACGAGCGCGAGCGCCTCGCCTCGAAGTACGACCTCAACTACGTCACGCTCGAAGGCAACATCGGCTGCATGGTCAACGGCGCCGGTCTGGCCATGGCGACCATGGACATCGTCAAGCTGCACGGCGGCCAGCCGGCGAACTTCCTCGACGTCGGCGGCGGCACCACGGCCGAGAAGGTCACGGAAGCGTTCAAGCTGATCACCTCGTCGCCGGAAGTGAAGGCGATCTTCATCAACATCTTCGGCGGCATCGTGCGCTGCGATCTGATCGCCGAGGGCATCATCGCCGCGGTCAAGCAGACCGGCCTGAAGATTCCGGTCGTCGCCCGTCTGCAGGGCACCAACATGGAAAAGGGCCAGGCGCTGCTGCGCGAATCGGGTTTCGCGCTCACGCCGGTTTCCGATCTCACCGAAGCGGCCCAGACCGTCGTGCGTCTGGCGCAGGGGAAGTAAAGCACCATGTCCATCCTCATCGACAAGAACACCAAGGTCATCTGCCAGGGCTTCACCGGCAAGCAGGGCACCTTCCACTCCGAACAGGCGATTGCCTACGGCACCCAGATGGTCGGCGGCGTGTCGCCGGGCAAGGGCGGCGGCAAGCACCTCAACCTGCCGGTCTTCAACACGGCGCACGACGCCGTCAAGGAAACCGGCGCCGATGCGACGATGATCTACGTGCCGGCGCCGGGCGCCGCCGATGCGATCCTCGAAGCCGCCGATGCCGGTATCAAGGTGATCATCTGCATCACCGAAGGCATCCCGGTCAATGACATGATCAAGGTCAAGGCCACGCTGCGCGCGCAGTATCCGGACGCCGTGCTGGTCGGTCCGAACTGCCCGGGCGTCATCACGCCGGGCCAGTGCAAGATCGGCATCATGCCGGGCCACATCCACAAGCCGGGCAAGATCGGTGTCGTCTCGCGCTCGGGCACGCTGACTTACGAGACCGTCTACCAGACCACGCAGAACGGTCTCGGCCAGTCGACCTGCGTCGGCATCGGCGGCGACCCGGTGCGCGGCATGGGCTTCATCGACGTGATCTCGCTGTTCGAGAAGGACCCGGCGACCGAAGGCATCATCATGGTCGGCGAGATCGGCGGCTCGTCGGAAGAAGAAGCGGCGGCCTACATCAAGGCCAGCGTCAAGAAGCCGGTCGTGGCGTACATCGCCGGCGTCACCGCGCCGCCCGGCAAGCGCATGGGCCACGCCGGCGCGATCATCGCCGGCGGCAAGGGCACGGCCGACGAGAAGTTCGCGGCGCTCGAAGCGGCCGGCGTGAAGACGGTTCGCTCGCCGGCCGACCTCGGCGCGGCGATGCTGTCGCTGCTGAAGTAAAGCTCACTCCATCCTTCGGAGACTGGAAAGGCCCGCGCAAGCGGGCCTTTCTATTTGGGGCGTCCGGCATTCCTGGAAATTGTGTGGCGAGTTGGCCACCGCGGGCGAAGGGATCTTCGATATACGCTACGGCATCTTCCCTGGCGCTTGCTTGCTGCCCGGTCCCGATGCTGCAACTGCGCAATATGCGCGTAGATCGCGAAAGCGTGCGCTGGCAGGCGTCCGGCGCTTTTAATCGAGGCTCACATTTTGAGAACGACGGGCATTATGGTAGGGCACGGCTATCGAAGGAGAACATGGCAATGTGCCGTCAACATTTTCTGGCGCAGCCTGGCGCATCCATGTGGCAATCCGGACTCCGTTGCGTGAAGGGGTGGATATGATGGACGATGGGCAGATTCAAATTTGAATCCGCCATCCGCCGTTGGCCGTTGGCAACCGCGGTGATCAGCAAGGGAGTATTGTATGAAGCGTTCGATCAGCGCGTTCGCCGTGACAACTACGTTGTTGTTGTCGCCGGCCGGGGCTTCACCCATGAACGATCGGGCTGGTGCACCGGTGCACAGCGCGGCTCCTGAGTCGGAGGCGCCGCCCGCGACGAGGGACAACTGGTACTGGGGGCCGGAAAATCGCTGGTCGTGGCACAACATGCGCCGGCTGTTCCCCACCTCCCAGGTCGGCCGCGGCGACGGGCCGACCGTCAATCTGCCGAGCGCGCCTGCAGACCTCGGCAGGGTCGCCTTCGTCGATCCCGTATCGTCGCGCCAGATGACGATAGCGCAGATGCTCGATGCGACCGATACCGACGGCTTCATCGTCGTGCGGCACGGCAAGGTCCTTTTCGAGACCTATCGCAACGGCATGACGCGCAACGACCCGCATCTCCTGATGTCGATGACCAAATCGGTCACCGGCGCGCTTGCCGGCATCCTCGTGGATCGCGGGCAACTGGACCTGACACGCAAGGTCGCCGATTACGTTCCCGAAGTATCGGGGACCATCTACAAGGATGCGACGGTTCGGGAACTAATCGACATGACCGTGGCGGACCCCAGTCGCAATGCCGAGGTCCGCGCCGCCGATTTCAAGGGTGTCGATACCGCGGCCGGATGGCTGCCGCCGCCTCCCGAAGGATCGCTGGGGTTGCGCGCCTGGCTTGCTACGATGCGGCGGCCGACCGGACAGAACGGCCGGGCCTTCCTCTATCTCACGCAGTCGACGACGCTGGCGGCATGGGTCATGGAACGCGCGACCGGTCGGGATTTCTCGCGTTTGCTGACCGACGAGATATGGTCGAAGCTGGGCGCGGAGCAGGATGCGTACATGCTCCTCGACGGTCGGCAGCAGGCTTATGCATCACCGGGCCTGAACGTCACGCTGCGCGACATGGCACGGTTCGGCATGATGATGAAGGACGGCGGCCGGTTCAACGGTCGCCAGATCGTTCCCGGCACCTGGATACGCGATATCCGCGAAGGCGGGGATCCCGAGGTCATGGCGCGGGGACGGGGATCGCTGTCGATGTTCGATCAGCCCATGCCGGGCCAGGACGGGGAGACGTACCGGAGTTTCTGGTGGATCACGGGTCCGCAATGCGGCCGGTTCTCCGCCAATGGTCTGGGCGGCCAGCTTCTGATCGTCGATCCGGCCGCTGACGTCGTGGCGGTCAAGTTCACGTCCTCGCCCAATCCAGCCAGTGGCGGCACCAATACGGTGACGGCCGCGCATGGTATCGATGCGATCATTGCATCGCTGACGGGGCGCAGTTGCCTTCGGCCCAGCACCGTGCAGCGCACGAGGCGCTGAACGGTGGCGAAGCGGATCGGACTTGACTTGTCGGTTACGGTTTCATCGGATCGGAACTCCATTGGCGCATCGTGGCCGAGTGGCCGATCGCGACCGCGACTGGCTGGACATCGCGTTCATCTACAACCGCAGTCGCGATCGGCTGGCGAAGATCGCACAGGCGCTGATACTCGACGACCTCGCCGACGCGCAGGATTACGCGCCTGACCTGATCGTCGAGGTCGCAGGCCCCGAGGTCACGCGCCGCTGCGGCGAGCATTTCCTCGCTTTTGTCGATTACATGCCGTTGTCGTTCACCGCGCTCGCCGACGATGGCTTGCGCGAATGCCTTGTTGATGCCGGTGGGGCGATCGGGACACTCGCTCATCGTCCCGCACGGCGCACTGGTGGGAATGGACAGCCTCGTCGAATGGCGGTCTATGTGGAAGGACGTGACCATCGCCTTCCGTAAGCCTCCCGCCAGCCTCGGTCTGGATCCAGGTTCGCTCGACCATGCGACGACAGTGTTCGAGGGCAGCGTGCGCGACATCGCTGCACGCTATCCGCGCAACGTCAACGCGATGGTAGCCTGTGCGTTGGCGACGGTCGGACTGGACCGCTGTCAGGCTCGGCTAGTGGCCGATCTCGGCATCGACCATCTGGAACTGGTGGTAGACGCCGCTGGCACCGATGGATCGCTTCTGTCGATCCGGCGCCAGCAGGCGGCCGTCGGCGTTTCCGGGAGCGAGATGGCGGAGGCGGTCTTTCGATCGGTGCTGCGCGCCGCTGGCGTGTCCCATGCGATCGAATATGTCTGAGGAAGGCGGCAGATGGCGTCACCGGAAGGTGGCGGAGCCGCGCCCCGGCCCGCAACTGCATCTACGCCCAGCCCGTGGGCGAGCTGCGCCGTGAGTTGGTGGCCTGCTTGCGCCAAGCGCACAACAACGCACCCCACGCAGCAAGGGGCAGGACCGGCGCGGCCAGATCCCGGACATGCTCAGCATTCACGTGCGCCCGCCCGAGGTTCAGGACCGCCAGCTCCCCGGCCACTGGGAAGGCGACCTGATCAAGGGAAAGGCCAACGCCAGTGCAGTGGGAACGCTGGTCGAGCGCACCAGCCGGCTGCTAAGGCCGAGAGATGGCGCGCCAAAGGAGTTGACGGCCAACACGGGCATCGCGGTGTACTTCTGCGATTCGCACAGCCCCTGGCAACGCGGCTCCAAAGCCAGGAGCAGCTTGATGCCATTGCCGATGAGATCAACAACCGACCGCGCAAGGGGCTGGGCGTGAAAACCCCTCCGGCGGTATACCGCCAATTGCTGATCACCCACGCTCAACCACAATCGAACTTCGTTCATTGAAGCTGTGGGTGTTGCACTTCAAATTTGAATCCGCCCACCGCCTTGTTGCGGACCAGCCCTTCGTCGCGGATTTTGACGCGCAGGGCATCGAAGAAAACGATGGCGTAGGTCGACTCTAGTGGCCGGGTCTGCCACGCCGTGACCTCGTCGATCACCGAATCGGTCACCGCTGAGACCAGGTCCGGCGACACTTCGATGCCGTACAGCTCCCGCACGTGGCCCTGGATGTCGCACGTGCTCATGCCGTGGGCGTAGAGCGCGATGATCTTGTCGTCGAAACCAGGAAACCGGCGCCGGTACTTGGCGATCAGCGCCGGATCAAAGCGGCCGTGCCGATCCCGCGGAATCGACAGGTCGATCGCCCCCTCCGGAGTCAGCACCGTCTTCGGTGCTGCTGCCGTTGCGGTGATTCGACAGGCCGGCTTCGGCTTCACCTTCGAGATGAACGTCCATCTCGGCATTGAGCATGCGCTCCGCCAGCGCCTTCTTCAGATCGCCGATCAGACCGCCTGAATCCAGAATCGTCTTGGGATCATGCCCCGCCAGCAGTGAGTCCAGCAGCTCGGCCGAAAACGGCTCCGTGTCTTTCTTTGCCATACGTCCTTCCTTGCCCAACAGGCAGTGTATGGCTCAAAACACAAAAATCCTGACAGGCTCAGGAATTGAAGACTGGTGTTGAGTGTCCGCTCGCAGTTTTTCCATAGCCTGCGGT
>JASGFY010000055.1:0-20845 GCA_047605265.1 Solimonas sp. | reverse complement strand
TGCAGGTGAACGAGTAACTGACCGGCTTCACGCCGTCGAGCGCGGCCATGCCTTTTTTCCGGAACTGTGCGGCGAACCGCGCGACGCGCTCGTCGTATTCCTGCAGCAGGCGCTGCTTGACCGGCTCCTGCACGAACGAATACTGCAGCGAGTTGCGGCCGATCTTGACGATCTCGTCCCACGACAGATTGAACTCGTGGACGGCGACGTAGTACTCGTCGGTGAGGTTGGAGTCCCACATGCCGCGGTCGTCGGTCGACAGCGCGACCGGGATGCCGATGCGCAGGTATTCGGGGAACGGATGCTGCTGGAAGTCCTGTACGTATTCGAGCAGCAGGTTGCTGATCAGGTTGATCTCGATCAGGTACGGGCCGTTGCGCATCAGCACCGTGGTCTCGGGATCGCTCAGCAGGTTGACGCCGTGGCCGATGCGCTCGGCGCCGAGCAGCAGGGTGTCGCGGATGTGGAAGTTCGGCTCGTCGACCTCGCCGGCGTGGATCGACAGATGGATGTCCGGGTAGTGGCGGCGCAGTTCACGCAGGGTCGGCAGGAAGCGCAGCGGATAGCCCTTGTCGTTGTCCTCGCGGCCGACCATGTTGATGCCGACGTAGAGATCGCGGTGCTGGTCGGTGAATGCGTAGAGCGCGCGCAGATGGTCTTCGGCCTTCGGCGAGAAGCGCTGGATCGAACTCTGGAAACGCACGATGACGCCGGTCGCTTTCGCGTCGGCGGCATTCAGGCGCCGGCGCAGGATGTCGGTCGTCTCGTCCGGCGACAGCATGCTGCCGTCGGGCTTGAGGAAACCGAACGCGCCGTCCTGCGTTTCCAGATACGCGAGGCCCTCCTTGCCGAAGGCCTGCATGTTCTGGAACAGGATCTCGGCGGTGACGTAGGGATTGCGGTCGAGATCGCCGAGGCGCGTCCAGTGCGTGCTGAAGAATTCGTCGCGGCCTTCGTACGGCCGGTCGAGGCGGATGCTGTTGAGCCAGCCGTCCTTTTCCCTGGCGTCGAGCGCTTTCAGCGGCTTGAATTCGGACTTGCGGCAATCGTCGAGCCTGGCGTAGCTCGACTGCTGGATCGTATGGAACAGCAGGTAGTACGGATCGCCGCCGTACTCGTTGCTGCTGCCGTACTCGATGCAGTTGTTGATGCGGACCTTCGTGTAATAGACGTAGCCGTCCTTCTCCGCGTCGAGCGCGGCCTGCCACCACCACTCCGACAGGCCGGCGCCGGACAGGTGGTTGTGCAGGTCGCCGCCCTTGGGCAGCGCGTAGAGGAAGCGATACATCTGCTCCGGCGTGGCGCCGGCCTTGAATGATTCGAACCATGCGCCGTCGTCGTCGGCGGCGAAGGTCTGGGTGCTGCCCAGCAGCAGGCAGGCGGCGAGGGTGATCCGGGCAAAGCGGCGCATGGGCATTGTCGTTTCGTCGTCGATCAGAGTGACCTCAGCAGATGCAGGCTGAACAGCGCCGCCTGCCTGGCGGCGATGGGCCCCAGGCGCAGGTAGTCGTCGTTCGGCGCTTCCTGCGCAACATTGCTGCCGGCACGCACGACGATGTACGGCACGCCGAGGATCTGCAGCGTGTGGGCCATCGGGGCCGACTCCATTTCCATGATGTCGGTGTGGAAGTCCTTGCGCAGCGTGGCGATGCGCTGTTCGGTGACGCCGAACAGATCCGAAGACGAGACGATGCCGCGGCGCACCTTGACCGCATACGTCGCGCCGTTCGCACTCACTTGCGGGCCTTCGTAGGTTTTCATCGCCGCGTCGGCGCGCTGCAGCAGCGTCGGCGACGGCGAGAAGTCGTTGACGATCTCGGCGCCGTCGTCCGGGCCGTTGAACGGCCGGTAGACCATGTCGTTCTTCGTCAGGCTGCCGTAGTCGTGCTCGGTCATGTGCGTGGCGACGATGACGTCGCCGGTACGCAATGCCTGGTTGATGCGCGCGCCGGTGCCGCTCATCAGCACGAGGCGAGGCTTGAACGTGCTGACGAACAGCGTCGTCGTCATGCCGGTCGAGGTCTTGCCGATGCCGGTGATGGCGACGACGACCGGCTTGCCGGCGATGTGGCCCTGCCAGTACGGAATGCCCCACAGATCCTTTTTCTGCGCATCCTTCATCGCCTCGACGAACGGCGGAATCTCCTGCGGCACGGCGCCGAGCACGACGATGGTGTCGGTCGGCCGGTAGTGCACCGGCGTATCGGGTGCGTCGAGCGCCTGCGCGGCGGCGCAGGCGAAGGCGGCGGCAGCGGCGAGGGCTTTGACGGTCTTCATCGATCTCTCTCCACGTTCAATGTTCAGGCGGCCTGCGCGAGATAGCGGTCGAGTGCGCCGAGGTAGTGCGCGCGGCGCTCGTCCGGCAGCCAGGCGATCTCGAAGGCGTTGCGCGTCAGCCGGGCGATCTCGTCGCGCGTCATGCCGTCGTCGACGAGCGCCTGCAGGTTCTCGTTCAGGTACGCGCGGAAGTAGGCCGGGTCGTCGGAGTTGATCGTCGCGCGCATGCCGAGTTCGAGCATGCGGCGGATCTCCTTCGTCGTCAGGTTCTGCACGACGAAGCGGTTCGACACCGGGCAGACGGTGAGGCCAAGGCCACGCCTGGCGACCTCCCGGTACAGCACCGGCTTGTCCAGCGTGTTGATGCCGTGGTCGATGCGGTCGACGGCGATTTCGTCGAGCGCCTGGCGGATGTGCTCGTGCGTGTTGAGCTGGTGCACGTCGCAATGCATCGTCAGCTTGTAGCCGTGCTCGCGCGCCAGCCTGAACACCTCGGCGAACTTGCGCGGCGGATGGTTCTTCTCGTCCGAATCGAGGCCGACCCCGACGATCCAGTCCCTGAACGGCAGCGAGGCGAGCAGGGTCTGCATCGCCGACTCGGCACTCATATCGCGCAGAAAGCACAGGATGAGCTGCGACTCGATCCCCAGTTCGGTGCGCGCCTGCTGCTGCGCGCGGTGGATGCCGCCGATCATGGTGGCGAACGCGACGCCGCGGCTTGTGTGAGCCTGCGGATCGAAGAACGGCTCGCAATACAGCACGTTCTGTTCGCGCGCCTTCTTCAGGTAGGCATACGTCAGATCGAAGAAATCCTGTTCGGTGACGAGCACTTCCATGGCCTTGTAGTAGATCTT
The DNA here is from genome assembly GCA_047605265.1 of Solimonas sp. Classification (GTDB taxonomy): domain Bacteria; phylum Pseudomonadota; class Gammaproteobacteria; order Nevskiales; family Nevskiaceae; genus Solimonas. The sequence goes on along the minus strand of JASGFY010000055.1, from coordinate 17,714 downwards.
CAGGAACGACGGCAGGTCGTGGAAGTCATACGCCGCGATCAGCGCTTCGGGCGTGTCGTAGTCGAGCTTCACGCCGTTGCGCGTGGCGAGCTCGAAGCTCAGTTCCGGCTCCAGCGTGCCCTCGAGGTGCACGTGCAGTTCGGCTTTGGGCAGTTTGGCGATGAAAGCGGTCATGCGCGGATTCCAGGGCTGGCGCGGGCTGGCCGTCACGCATCCGCGCGGCGGGCGATGCATCGTTTTCCGGCGTAGCCGTGTGCCTGAAAAACGGCAGGCGATTTGCATCGTGAACGGCGGCCGGAAAAGTGCATGCAATCCGCAGCAAGGATTGTGCACAAAATTTCCGGGGCGCCGGCCGCCCCTTCAGATCGCCGCACGCAGCGCGCGGATGGAGTGCAGATGAGTCAGGCTGTTCGAGTCCCGCGGCCGCCGTTCGCCGTGCCGGTCGTCGACATCACGCCGTATGCGGCCGGCGCCCACGCCTGCGCCGATGCCGCGGCGCGCGCCCGCGTGGCCGCCGAAATGGGCCACGCCTGCCGCGAGGTCGGCTTCGTGCAGGTGCGCGGTCACGGCATCGCTCCGGCCGTCATCGCCGGCCTCGCCGCGGCCATGGACGCATTCTTCGCACAGCCGCCGCAGACCAAGCAGCGCTACCGCACGCCGCCCGAGATCAACCGCGGCTACGCGCCGCCGCAGAGCGAGTCGCTGAGCCTGTCGCTCGGCGTCGAAACGGGCACGCAGCTCAACGACTACTTCGAGGCTTTCAATGTCGGCACCGCGGCGTCGGCGTTTCCGCAGCTCTCGCTGCCGGCCGACATCTACGCCGACAACGTCTGGCCGGCGTCCGCTGCGGGCTTCGACGCGGCGCGCTTCAAGGACGCGGTGTCGGCGTATTTCCACGAGGCCGGTCGCGTCGCGCGCACGCTGTGCCGCATCTTCGCCGACGCGCTCGCGGTGCCGGCGCAGACGTTCACGTCGGTCAGCGATCATTCGATCGACGTGCTGCGCATGAATCACTACGCCTTGCCGGACGGCTTCGAGGTCGGCGATGCGACGCCGACCGGCATGGGCGCGCACACCGACTACGGCATCGTCACCGTGCTGTGGGCCGATCCGGTGCCGGGCCTGCAGGTGCTCGGCGGCGACGGCGTCTGGCATGACGTGCAGCCGGCGCCCGGCGCGCTGCTCGTCAATCTCGGCGACCTGACGGCGCGATGGACCAACGATCGCTGGCGCTCGACGCTGCACCGCGTGCAGCCGCCGGTCGTCGACGGCAGAATCCGCCGCCGCCGTTCGGCCGCGTATTTCCACGACGGCAATTACGATGCGCTGATCCGCACGCTGCCGTCATGCATCGGCGCGGACGGAAAAGCCTATCCGCCGATCACCGTCGCCGAGCATCTGGCCGCCAAGCTCGGCGGCTCGCGGGCCGGGCTCGCCAACACGGCGGCCGGCGAAGAAGCCGGGCGCGTACGCGCGGCGGCCGAGCCCTGATATGGCCTGATATTGCCTGATATTGCCTGCTATTGATTGGCACGCCGTCATTGCGCGGAGCCAGCGGCGACGAAGCCCGGGCCCGCGAAGGAGCTGGCACAACGCAAGCGGCGTCTCCGGATCGCCGCGGCCGCTGCGCGACCGCGCGCTGACGGACGGGTTCAGCGGTGCCCCGCAACCACAATATAAAGACGGGAGTGACGATGAAGCTGCTGCTGACCGGCGCCGACGTGCTGGTGACCCATGACGATGCCGGCCGCGAGATCGCCGATGGCGCGCTGTACCTGCGCGACGGCTGGATCGCGAACGTCGGCCGCAGCGCCGAACTCGCGGCGTGGATCGCCGAGGCGCCCGCCGAGCGCGCGCCGGATCGCACGATCGACGTTTCCGGCTGCGTGCTGACGCCGGGCCTCGTCAACGGTCACCATCACCTCTACCAGACGCTGACGCGCACCATCGGCACCGGCGGCGGCATGGTGTTGTTCGACTGGCTCAAGAAGCTCTATCCGATCTGGGGGCGCATGGACGGCGAGGCCGTCTACCTCAGCGCCAGGCTGGGTCTGTGCGAACTGCTGCTGTCCGGCGCGACGACGGTGGCCGATCATCTCTACATGTTTCCGAACGGCGCGAAGCTCGACGACGAGATCCGCGCCGCGCGCGAACTCGGCGTGCGCTTCCATCCGACGCGCGGCTCGATGAGCGTCGGCGAGAGCCGTGGCGGCCTGCCGCCCGATCACCTGGTCGAGGGCGAGGACGCGATTCTCGCCGACTGCGAGCGCGTGATCGGCGAATTCCATGACCCCGAGCCGGGCTCGATGCTGCGCATCGGCCTCGCGCCGTGCTCGCCGTTCTCGGTCAGCGCGGAACTGATGCGCGAGACCGCGCGCATGGCGCGCCGCCATCGCCAGGTGCGCCTGCACACGCATCTCGGCGAGACGCTGGACGAGGATCGCTACTGCCTGCAGAAGTTCGGCCTGCGCCCGGTCGACTACGCCGAATCGCTCGAATGGCTGGGCGACGACGTCTGGTTCGCGCACATGGTGCATCCGAGCGACGGCGACATCGCCAGGATGGCGCACACCTGCAGCGGCGTCTGTCACTGCGCGACCAGCAACATGATCCTCGCATCCGGCATCGCGCCGATCCGCCGGATGGTCGACGCCGGCATGCGCGTCGGCCTCGGCGTCGATGGTTCGGCGAGCAACGACGGCAATCACCTGCTCGGCGAGGCGCGGCAGACCATGCTGCTGCAACGCGTCGGCTGGCCCGGCTTTGAATCGCGCGCCGACCGCATGTCGGCGCGCGAAGCGCTGCGCCTGGCGACGCGCGGCGGCGCGGCCATCCTCGGCCGCGACGACATCGGCAGCCTCGAAACGGGCAAGGCGGCGGATGTCGTCGCCTTCCGCATCGACGGCCTGCAACACGCCGGCGGCCAGTCCGACCCCGTCGCCTCGCTGCTGACCTGCGCGCCGGCCAACGCCTGGCTGTCCGTCATCCACGGGCGCATCGTCGTCGAGAACGGTGCGGTCGTCGGCGTCGATCTGCGCGAGCTGATCGCGCGGCACAACAGGACGGCGGCGAAGCTGATCCGCTGAGCGCCGGCCTGTCGCCGGCGCGGTGCCCGAAGCGGGCCGCACATGAAAACGGCGCCATCGCTGGCGCCGTTCGTCATGCCACGGAACCGCTCAGGCCTCAGATGCCGGCATGCAGCGACACGCCGAGCTTGTCCAGCGTTTCGATCGTCACGCCGCCCTGGGAAAGGCCGCTGGCCTTCTGGAACGACTTGATCGCGGCGGCCGTCTCGGCGCCGAGGACGCCGTCGATCGGGCCGGGATCGAAGCCCTTGCCCTTGAGCGCCGTCTGGATGCGCGTGATGGTGGCCGGCGTCGCGTTGGTCTGGCAGAGCACGGCGCGCCATTCGGTGTAACCGTCGGCAACCTGCACCTGCTTGCTTACGGTCTGGTAGGTCGCCGGAATCGGAATGCGCTTCTCGCCGGCCGGGGAAACTTCCTTGCGGACCTTCACCGTTTTGTAGACAGCCGGCACTGTGACCTTCTCGACGGTGGCTTCCTTGACGAGCTCCTGCTTCTTGACCGTCGTGTATTCGGCCGGGATCTCGGTCTCGCGCGTCGTCGCCGGCGTGTCGACCACGCGGCTGGTCACGGTCCTGTATTCGGCCGGCACTTCGACGAGGCACATGATTTCGCCCGTCGCTTCGTTGGTCTTCTCGATCAGGCCGTGGCCGCGCTTCCACTCGGTGTGCGCCGGCTTGACGAGCTGTTTCTCGGTGACGGTCTTGTACGTCGCCGGCACGTCGGTGAGCTTCTTGCCGGCCGGCTTGACCAGCACTCTTTCCTCGACCGTGCGGTACTGGGCCGGAATCACGCGCACGACCTTTTCGTAGGCCGGCTGCACGAGGACGGTTTCTTCGGCCCACTCGTACTGCGCGGGAACGACCTCGACCTTCTCCGAGGCGGCGGTCTTGATGGCCTGCTCGGTCTCGGTCTTGAACTTCGGCGGCACGACGACGCGCGCGTAGCATTCGCCCGGCTTGGCATAGCTCGGCAGGCTGCTGTTGTCGTCGCTGTCCGGGGGCGCCGCCTGCGGCGGCGGGGGTGGTGGCTGCGAGCGCAGTGCGACGATCTGGTTCTGCAAGCGTGTCTGCTCGGCCCTGGAGGTATCGAGCTGCTGCTGCAACTGTGCGGCGCGCTGCGCATCCGGATCCGGCGCCGGTGTCGTTGCGCAGGCCGCAAGCGATGCCATGGTGGCGATCGCCGTCAGGCGAAAGGTCAATCTCATTAGCGTGAGCTCCCTTGGGTTGATTGAGTCTCGGCGCATGCAGAAAGCAGGCCAAGAACCAGAGGCATGCTAAATGCGGAATGTGATGGGACGGTAACAGATCTAGCTGCTTACGGGAAATTCCGACAGATCGCATCGCGATTCCCCCCGCCCCGATACGGCCTGGCCGTGAGCACGCTGGCCTCAGGTTCCGGCACAGGTTCCCGTCCGGAAATGGTTAAAACTCCGGACATATTCCGGTTCTTTTTTTGAATACGATGGACGATCTCCAAGATCTGGACTCCATCGCTCGTGCTTGCTCCCCCGGAAATGCTGGCCCTGCGCAGCCGTCTGCCGGCGCTGTACCGCCGCCCTGAATCCGAAGTCCTGGCCGCGCTGCTGCCGGACGTGCGGCTGAGCGAGGCCGAGCGTGCGCGTGTGCGCGCCGAGGCGGGCCGCCTGCTCGGCGAGCTGCGCGATCCGCGCAGCGGCGGCTGGATCGACCGCTTCCTGCAGCAGTACCCGTTGAATACCGACGAGGGCATCGCGCTGCTGGCGCTCGCCGAGGCGTATCTGCGCGTGCCCGATGCGCTGACCGCCGACGCGCTGATCCGCGACAAGCTTGGCGACGGCGACTGGGCCGCGCATCGCGGCGCGTCGGAATCGTTCCTCGTCAACCGCGCGACGTTCGCGCTGGCGATGACCCGCGCGCTGATCGAGGATGGCCCCGACGCCGGGCCGGTGCGGCGCGCCGTCGCGAAAATGGGGGAGCCGGCGGTGCGCGCCGCCGTCGGCGTGGCGATGAAGATCATGGGCGAGCAGTTCGTGCTCGGCCGCGACATCGACGAAGCGCTGCGCGCGGCGCGGCGCAATGGCAACGCGCGCTTCCGCCATTCGTTCGACATGCTGGGCGAGGCGGCGCGCACGCGTGACGATGCGCAGCGTTATTTCGAGTCGTACCGCGCGGCGATCGACGCCGTCGGCGCCGCCGCGCACGGCGATTGCGGCCTGCTGGCGCGCGACAGCGTGTCGGTGAAGCTGTCGGCGCTGCACAGCCGCTACGAGGTCTTTCACGCCGATCATGCGGTGCCGGCGCTGTCGGCGATGCTCATCGAGCTGGCGCGCGCGGCGAAGGCGCGCGGCATCGGCCTGACGATCGATGCCGAGGAGACCGACCGCCTCGAAATGTCGCTGACCATCATCGCCAAGGTCGCCGTCGATCCGGCGCTCGCCGGCTGGGACGGCCTCGGCATGGCGGTGCAGGCCTACCAGCGTCGCGCCCGCGCCGTCATCGACTGGGCCGACGCCCTCGGCGCGGCGACGCGGCGCAAGCTCACCGTGCGCCTCGTCAAGGGCGCGTACTGGGACAGCGAGATCAAGCGCGCGCAGGAACGCGGCCTCGCCGACTACCCCTTGTTCACGCGCAAAGCCGCGACCGACGTCAGCTATCTGGCCTGCGCCAAGACCATGTTCGCGGCGTCGAACCTGTATCCGGCGTTCGCCACGCACAATGCGCTGTCCGTCGCGACGATTCTCGAATGGGCCGGCACGCGCCGCGACTTCGAGTTCCAGCGCCTGCACGGCATGGGCGTCGGTCTCTACGAAAAGCTGATCGACGAGCGCGGCCATGCGGCGCGCGTCTACGCGCCGGTCGGCGGCCATCGCGATCTGCTCGCCTACCTCGTGCGCCGCCTGCTCGAAAACGGCGCCAACAGCAGCTTCGTCCACCAGCTCGCCGACCGCGAAGTCAGCGATGACACCCTGCTTGCCGACCCCGTCGCCGCCGTCGAGGCGGCCGGGCGCTCACACCACGCTGCCATTGCCATGCCCGGCCAGATCTTCGGCGAACGCCGCAATTCGTCCGGCCTCGATTTCTCCGACGCCACCACGCTGAAGCAGCTCACCGAAGGTCTGCAGCAAGCCTGGGCGCAAGCGCATCGCGCCGCGCCGCTGATCGGCGCCGAGCTGCGCGCCGGGCGTGCGCAACCGCTGTGCGATCCGTCCGACACCCGCCGCATCGTTGGCGAAGTCGTCGCGGCGACGCCGGCCGATGTCGCTGCCGCAGTGAAACTCGCCGCCGCCGCGCAGCCGCGCTGGAACGCGACGCCGGTCGCCGAACGCGCGGCCGTTCTCGAGCGCGCCGCCGATCTGCTGGAGCGGGACCGGGCCGTGCTGATGGCGCTGGCGATGCGCGAGGCCGGTAAGAGCGTCGGCGACGCGCTCGCCGAAGTGCGCGAGGCCGTCGACTTCTGCCGTTATTACGCGCAGCAGGCGCGCCGGCAGTTCATGCCGCAGGCGCTGCCAGGGCCGACCGGCGAGCGCAACGAACTGCAGCTGTCCGGCCGTGGCGTGTTCGCGTGCATCAGCCCCTGGAATTTCCCGCTGGCGATTTTCATCGGCCAGGTCACGGCGGCGCTGGTCGCCGGCAACACCGTGGTCGCCAAGCCGGCGCCGCAGACGCCACTGATCGCCGCGCGCGCCGTGCAGCTGCTGCGTGAGGCCGGCGTGCCGGCCGAGGCGCTGCACCTCGTGCCCGGCGGCCCGGAGATCGGCGCCGCGCTGGTGGCCGATGCGCGCGTCGCGGGCGTCGCGTTCACCGGCTCGACGGCGACCGCGAAGAAGATCGCGCGCAGCCTGCTGGCCGACGACGCGCGGCCGATCGTGCCGCTGATCGCCGAGACCGGCGGTCTCAATGCGATGCTCGTCGACTCGACCGCGCTGCCCGAGCAGGTCGTCGCCGATGTCCTCGTCTCGGCGTTCCAGAGCGCCGGCCAGCGCTGTTCGGCGCTGCGCCTGCTGTGTGTGCAGGAAGACATTGCCGAGCGCGTTCTGGAAATGCTGAAAGGGGCGATGGCCGAGCTGACGATCGGCGATCCGTCCGATTTCGCCACCGACGTCGGTCCGGTCATCGACGCCGATGCGCAGGCGCGCCTCGTCGCGCATCTGGCCACGCAGCGCGCCAACATCATCGCGCAGTGCGCGCTGCCGGCCGGCAGCACCCGTGGCTTTTTCGTGCCGCCGACGGTGATCCGCCTGAAAGCGGTCGAGGATCTGCGGCACGAAGTGTTCGGGCCGATCCTGCACGTCGTGACGTGGAAGGCCGGCGAACTCGCGGCGACGGTCGAGCGCGTCAACGCCAGCGGCTACGGCCTGACGATGGGTCTGCACAGCCGCCGCTCCGGAGCGCTCGATGAAGTCCGCGCGCGGGCACGCGTCGGCAACCTCTACGTCAACCGCACGATGATCGGCGCCGTGGTCGGCAGCCAGCCGTTCGGCGGCGAAGGCCTGTCCGGCACCGGCCCGAAAGCCGGCGGCCCGCACTACCTGCTGCGCTTCGCGACCGAGCGCACGCTGTCGGTCGACACGACTTCGGCCGGCGGCAACGCCTCGCTGCTGAGCCTCGACGCCTGAGCGGACGAACGCATACGCTGCACAAAACCACGCAACGGAAGATAGAGAGCCGATGACGCCGAACCGCGCCCTGTGCTGCCTGCTGTTGGCGGCTGCCTTGCTGACCGCCGTTCACGCCCAGGCATCGACGCCCTTGCAGGCGGCGGTGCAGGCCTACGAATCTGCCGACTGCATGCGCGACGAGGACGAGGACAGCCCGGAAGCCGCCGAGCCCGGCCATCGCCAGTTGCCGGACGTGAGTCCGCAGGCCGAGCGCGAGTGCGCGGCGACGATGCGCGGGATCCGCGCGCAGCTGAACGCGATCGATGCGGCGACGCTGTCCGCCGACGATCGCCTGACGCACGAGCTGCTGGCTTGGTCGCTCGACGACGCGCTCGGCGCCGTGCCGTTCGACGAATCGCGCATGCCGTTCAACAGCGACGGCGGCTTCGACGTGACCCTGCTGTACCGCGCCGACGAGCCGCTGGGCGACGAGAAGAAGGCGCAGGCCTGGCTGCAGCTGCTGTCCGAGGTGCCGCGCTGGTACGCGCAGAACATCGCCAACGCGCGGCGCGGCATCGAGACGCGCTTCGTGCAGCCGAAACCGATCGCCGAGGCGGTGCTGAAGCGCGCGCGCGGCGAGGCGGCGGCGAGCCTCGACGACGACCCGCTGCTCGCGCCGCTGCGCGCGCTGCCGGCGAGCATCCCCGCCGCGCGCCGCGCCGAGCTGCTGGCGCAGGGCGAGACGCTGGTGCGCGACGGCATTGCGCCCGCCCGCCGCGCTTTCGTCCGCTTCATGGAACTCGAATACCTGCCGCACGCGGCGAAGAGCCTCGCCGCGTCGGACCTGCCGGACGGCCGCGCGTACTATGCCTTCCTCGTGCGGCGCCACACGACGAGCGCGCTGACGCCGGACCAGATCCACGACATCGGCCAGCGCGAAGTCGCGCGCATCCGCGGCGAGATGGAGCGCACGATGCGCGATGCCGGCTTCGACGGCACGCTGCAGCAGTTCATCGCCTGGCTGCGCGGCGAGCCGCGCTTCTATGCGACGTCGCGCCAGCAACTGCTCGAAAAAGCGTCGGAGATCGCCAAGCGCATCGACGGCGAACTGCCGGCGCACTTCGGCACCTTGCCGCGGCTGACCTACGGCGTGCGCCCGGTGCCGGCCGAAATCGAGGACGGTTACACGGCCGGCCGCTACTTCGACGGCGATCCGCAGCAGCACCGCGCCGGCGGCCTGATGATCAACACCTCGCACCTCGACCAGCGGCCGCTGTACGAACTGCCGGCGCTGGTGCTGCACGAGGGCGTGCCGGGCCACCATCTGCAGGTCGCGCTCGCGCAGGAGCAGCAGAACGTGCCGAAGTTCCGCCGTGATCTCTACGTGACGACCTACGGCGAAGGCTGGGGCCTGTATGCGGAGAAGCTCGGCGAGGAGATGGGCATCTACCGCGATCCTTACGAACGCTTCGGGCGGCTGAGCTACGAGATGTGGCGCGCCTGCCGTCTCGTCGCCGATACCGGCATCCATTGGAAGCACTGGACGCTGGAACGGGCGCGGGCCTGTTTTACCGACAACACGGCGCTGTCGCCGCTGAACATCGAGATCGAACTGCAGCGCTACGTCTCGTGGCCGGGGCAGGCGCTGGCGTACAAGATGGGTGAACTGAAGCTGCTCGAACTGCGGCACAAGGCCGAAACCGCGCTCGGCGAGCGCTTCGACGAGCGCGGCTTCCACGATGCCGTGCTGCTGCACGGCTCGCTGCCGCTGCTGGTGCTGGAGCGCGAGATCGATAGCTGGATCGCGGAGCAGCAAGCCCAATAGTTTCCTCTCCCCCCCCCCCCGGTCGGGGGGAGAGGGCGCACCTTGGAAGGAGAAGCCCCTATGTCGTTCTGGAACCGCCGCCGACCGTGGGCCGCCGCGTACGGAGAAGCTGCCGCCGGCGCGCCGTACCTGAAGCGCTCGCTGTCGTGGCCGCATCTCGTCGCGCTCGGCGTCGGCGGCATCGTCGGCACCGGCATCTACACGCTGACCGGTGAAGCGGCGGCGCTCGCGGGCCCGGCGGCGATGCTGTCATTCGTCATCGCCGGCATCGTCTGCGCCTGCGCGGCGCTGGCGTATGCGGAGATGGCGACGATGATTCCGGTCGCCGGCAGTGCCTACACCTACACGTACACGGTGATCGGCGAGGGCTGGGCGTGGATCGTCGGCTGGAGCCTGATCCTCGAATACACGCTGGTCTGTTCCGTGGTCGCCGTCGGCTGGGGCGGCTATGCGAGCGGCCTGATTCACCAGGCCGGCTGGCCGGTGCCGGAGATGCTGCTGGCGGCGCCGGCCGACGGCGGCCTGATCGATCTGCCGGCGGTCATCATCGCGCTCGCCGTCGCCGGCATGCTGACGGTCGGCACGCGCGAAAGCGCACGGCTCAATCTGGTACTGGTCGTCGTCAAGATCGTCGCGCTCGCCGGTTTCGTCGCGCTGTGCCTGCCGGCGTTCGACACCGCGCACTTCACGCCCTTCATGCCGCAGGGCTTCGCCGCGCACGAGGTCGATGGCGTGAAAGTCGGCGTGCTCGCGGCGGCTGCGATCATCTTCTTCGCGTTCTACGGCTTCGACACGATCTCGACGGCCTCCGAGGAGACCGAGAATCCGCGCCGCGATCTGACCATCGGCATCGTCGGCTCGATGCTGCTGTGCACGCTGATCTACATGGCGGTCGCGGCGAGCGCGATCGGGGCGCAGCCGGTCGATGCGTTCGCCAGGAGCGCCGAACCGCTCGCGCAGATCCTGCGCAGCCTCGGCCATGCCGGTGCGGCGGTGGCGATCGGCGCGGCGGCGGTGATCGCGCTGCCGACGGTGATCATGGCCTTCATGTACGGCCAGAGCCGCGTGTTCTTCGCGATGGCGCGCGACGGCTTGCTGCCGAAGCGTCTCGCCGCCGTGCATGCGACGCGCGGCACGCCGACTCTGGTGACGCTGCTGACCGGCGTCATCGCCGCGACGATGGCTGGCTTCGTGCCGCTGTCGCGCATCGTCGCGCTCGCCAATGCCGGCACGCTGTGCGCGTTCATCGCCACCGCCGCGGCGATGATGGTGCTGCGCGTGCGCGAGCCGCAGCGCGACCGCCGGTTCCGCACGCCACTGTGGTGGCTGGTCGGCAGCGTCGCGATCTCGGGCTGCCTGTATCTGTTCACGAGCCTGCCGGGCGAGACGATCCGCTTCTTCTTCGTGTGGAATGCGATCGGCATCGCGATCTATCTGCTCGTCGTGCGCCGCCGCAGCGCGCTGGCGTGAGGCGGCCCGTGCCGTCCGGGAGGAATGCGATGACCGCCGACGTCTGCCCCGTGGCGATCGAGCACGGCCCCGCCGCCCTCGATACCGCGCCTCGCGGCCTTGTGCGCCGATGGCGCGGCACGATCCGCCGCATAGGTCGCGCCGCTTGAATGCCGTGCTGCGCGCCGGCGAACGCGCCGGCTTCGATCGAGGCGCGCGAACGCGCGTGGCTGAACGCGTACCATGCTCGGGTGCGCGCGGAACGAACTCGTCGGCGACGCCGAGCCCGCGCTGCGACAGTGGCTGGAGGACGTCTGCGCGCCGCTGTAGCGGCGATGCGGCGCTGCCGGAGCCAGGCCGGCGGCAAGAAGAACCATTGCGAGAAAGAACGATGCGAAAGAAGACCGTGGCGCCGGCGGCGGTCCTGCTGGCGGTCCTGCTGCTGTGCAGCGCCGGCGCGCAGGCGGCGGCCCTGACGCCAGAGCGGCTGTTCGCCGATCCCGATCTCAACGGTCCGCGCGCGCGCGGCGTGCAGCTGTCGCCGGACGGCCGCGTCGTGACCTATCTGCGCGGCAAGGACGAGGATCAGAACGTGCTCGATCTGTGGGCCGCCGACGTCAAGGGCGGCGAGCCCTATCGCCTCGTCGACGCTCATCAGCTCGGCGATGCCGGCAAGGTGCTGTCGGAAGCTGAGAAGGCGCGCCGCGAACGCCAGCGCGTCGCGCAGCGCGGCGTCGTCGACTACGGCTGGAGCGGCGACAGTCGCTCGCTGCTGGTGCCGGTCGACGGCGATCTGTTCGTCGTCGACCGCGCGACGCGCGCGACACGCCGCCTCACCGACACCGCGGCCGACGAGATCGACGCCAAGCTGTCGCCGCGCAGCCATTACGTCTCGTACGTGCGCGACCAGAATCTCTACGTGATGCCGCTGCAGGGCGGCGACGAGCGCGCGCTGACCCGCGATGGCGGCGGCACGCTGTCGTGGGCGACCGCCGAGTTCGTAGCGCAGGAGGAGATGGACCGCGACACCGGCTACTGGTGGTCGCCGGACGAGCAGCGCATCGCGGTGACGCGCGTCGACGAATCCGGCGTCGACGTCGTCGAACGCCTCGATCTCGGGCCGCAGGGCGCAACGACGGTCGCGCAGCGCTATCCGCGCGTCGGCCGGCCGAACGCCGTCGTCTCGCTGTTCGTCGCCGACGTCGCCAGCGGCGAGCGCGTCGCGGTCGATCTCGGTAAGAACCGCGACATCTACCTCGCGCGCGTCGACTGGTCGCATAACGGCAAGACCTTGTACGTGCAGCGCCAGACGCGCGATCAGCGCCGTCTCGATCTGCTCGCCTGCGCGCCGAAGACCGGCGCCTGCGCGGTGATCCTCAGCGAGACATCGCCGCACTGGGTCGAGCTGACGAACGACTTCCGGCCGCTCGCCGACGGCGACTTCCTGTGGTCGTCGGAGCGATCCGGCTGGCGCCATCTGTATCTATATCGCCGCGACGGCACGCTGCTGCGGCAGCTCACCGATGGCGACTGGCCGGTCGCAGCGCTGCTCGGTGTCGACGAGCGCCGCCGGCGGTTGTTCTTCGCGGCGTCGAAGGACGACCCGCTCGGCAAGCAGATCTTCAGCGTGCCGTACGGCGCGCCGGGCGAACCGCGCGCGCTGACGCGCGGCGACGGCGTCTGGACGGCGATGTTCGCCGACAGCGGCAGCGCCTTCGTCGGCACCTATTCCGATCCGCGCACGCCGCCGCAGACCGCGCTGTACGATGCGGACGGCCAGCACCTGCGCTGGATCGAGCGGAACGCGCTCGACGCGGCGCATCCGTACAACGCCTACCTCGACCATCACCGCGTGCCGCAGTTCGGCCGGCTGGCGGCCGACGACGGCACGCCGCTGTACTACTCGCTGGCGACGCCACCGGACTTCGATCCGCGCAAGCGCTATCCGGCGATCGTGCTCGTCTACGGCGGGCCGCACGTGCAGACCGTGACGAAGGGTTGGGGCGACCTGAAGGATCAGCTTTACCTCGCCGCCGGCTACGTCGTGTTCCGCCTCGACAACCGCGGCTCGGACAACCGCTCCGTCGCCTTCAAGACGGCGATCGATCGTCACCTCGGCACGGTCGAGGTGCGCGACCAGCTGGCCGGCGTGAACTGGCTGAAGTCGCTGCCCTACGTCGACGCGTCGCGCATTGGCTTCCAGGGCTGGAGCTATGGCGGCTTCATGACGCTGCGCATGCTGACCGAGCCCGGCGCCGGCATCCGCGCCGGTGCGGCCGGTGGCCCGCCGACTGATTTCTCGCTGTACGACACGCACTACACCGAGCGCTACATGGGCACGCTCGCCGACAACGCCGAGGGCTATCGCGGCACCGACATCCTGCCGCGCCTGTCGGATCTGTCCGGCCGTTTGCTGCTGCTGCACGGCATGGCCGATGACAATGTGCTGTTCGTCAACTCGACGCGGCTGATGGAGGCCCTGCAGCAGCGCGGCGTCGTCTTCGACCTGATGGACTATCCGGGCCAGCGCCACGGCGTGCGCGGCAACGCCAAGCAGCTGCAGCTGTGGCGGACCTACCTCGATTTCTTCGCGCGCGAACTGCGGCCCGATACGACCGCACCACGCTGATCCGCGTCGCGGCGGCGCCGTGACGGCCTGGCGGTAAATGTCAAGCACGTAGCGGCCGGCCTTCGCACGATGGCCGCGCGCGCGTGCGCCGTGGCCGAAGGATCTCGCCGACCGTCGGCCGCGCCGGCGTCGCACGCTGCGCGGCCGGCGCAGGGACCGGCACGGTCGGGAGAAGGGCATGAACGGACGCATCGGCGCGGCAGCGCGCGCGCGACGTTGGGGGGCAGGGCTGGCATCGGCGGCGGCGGGGCTGCTGCTCGCCGCGTGCGGGAGGAGTTCCGCTTCGGCGAGCCAGACCGGCGCGGCCTGCGAGGTCGGCCAGCTCAGCGAGCAGCAGATTCTCGCCGTCAAGCGCGACGAGCCCGACCAGCCGCTCGCCGATCTGTCGCACTACGCGGCGCGGCAGCATGCGCGCGCGGGCGACGCGGTGCTCAACGGCGGCGGCTGCGAGGACAACACGAGCTTCCGCTTCGGCGCCGGCATCGGCGACATCACCGGCCCGGCCGTCGGCGAGAACCTGCTCGGCATGGCCGATCCGAGCCAGGTGTCGGCGGGCATCCAGAATCGCAACCACGCGCGCGCCTTCGCGTTCTCGTCGCAGTGCGGCGGCCGCACGGGCTACGCGATGCTCGTCAACATCGACAACGCGCTGGCCTTCGACTCGATCAAGTTCGGCGTGATGCAGCGCATCGCCGCCGACACCGCCAACCATCTGGCCGACTACTGGACGATGGATAACATCATGATCTCGGCGACGCACACGCATTCCAGCGTCGGCGGCACGGCGCACTACGACTACGTCAATCTCACGGCGCTGGGCTTCGACCAGCAGTCGTTCGACGCCGCCGTCGACGGCATCTACAACGCGATGCTGATGGCGCACCGCAACCTGATGCAGGCGACGCCGGGAACGGTCGAGCTCGCCATGCAGGAACTGCTCGACACCGCGGTCAACCGCTCGCCGCCGGCCTACGCGCAGGACCCGGCCGACGAGCGCGCGCAGTTCGTCGACACCTCGGGCCGCGAAGTGACGACCAACCGCATGATGACGCTGCTCAAGCTGCAGCGCGACGACGGCACGCCGGCCGGCACGCTGAACTGGTACTCCGTGCACGGCACCTCGATCGGTCAGACCTACAAGCTGCTGTCGGGCGACAACAAGGGTTACGCCGCGCAGCGTTTCGAGCGGGACTTCGCCAAGGGGGTCTACGCCGGCGGCGACTTCGTCGCCGGCTTCTTCCAGTCCGACGAGGGCGACGCCTCGCCGAACCTGTTCATGATGGATCTTTCCGAAGCCGTGCTGCACGCGCACAGCGGCGACGGCTGGGACACGCGCGGCGGCGGGCGCGACGATTACGAGAGCGCGATGATCTCCGGCTACAAGCAGTACCACCAGGCGCAGGCCCTGTGGGAAGCGGACGGCGAGAAGCTGCACGGCGAGGTCAAGGCGATCCACCTTCCGATCAACATGGCGAGCGTCGTCATCGACGAGCCGAAGACGTATCCGGCGGGGCTCGAGCCCACGCTCGGCGTGCAGCAGACCTGCGAACCGGCGATGGGCGTTTCGTTCGGCGCCGGCGCCGAAGACGGCCGCGGACCGCTCACCGAAGGCGCGGTCTGTCCGCTCAGCGCCGACCAGCTGGCGTCGGCCTCCACGTTCCTCGAAGGCCTCCTGGCGCCGCTGCTGGAGGACGGCGCGCTGCCGTCCGGTCTGCTGCAGCCGGTGCTTTGCGGCACCGATGTCGCGTTCTCGCTGCTCGGCTACGCCTGCCAGCAGGAGAAGCCGATCCTGCTGCCGCTGTCGGTCACGCTCGCCGGCGAGCCGCTGCTCCTGCTGCAGGCGCGCGACGCGCCGTTCCAGATCATCGCGATCGGCAATCTCGCGGTCATCGCGCTGCCGTGGGAGGTGACGACGATGTCCGGCCGCCGCCTGCGCAAGGCCGTGCTCGACGTGCTGCAGGACGCGGGCATCGAATACGCCGTCATCGCCGGCCTGTCGAACAGCTATGTCGATTATCTGACGACGCGCGAGGAATACGCCGTGCAGAACTACGAGGGCGGTTCGAACATCTACGGCCCGTGGTCGCTCGACGCGGTGATCCAGGAGACCGTGCGCCTGGCGCAGCACCTGCGCGACGGCACCGCCGCCGCCAGCCCGTACGAGGACGCGGACTACGGCGACCACACGCCGCTGCTGGCCACGCATCTCGGCCTGGTCGTGGCCGACTCCCCGCTGCCGAGCGGCACGGCCTACGGCGACGTCGCCACGCAGCCGCAGGCCGAGTACCAGATGACGAACGACCAGCTGCTGACCGTCAGCGCGAGCTTCTATTCGGCGCATCCGCGCGACGACCTGATGTCGGGATCGAGCCATCTGTACATCGACCGCAAGACCGGCGACGGCTGGGAGATCGTGGCCGACGACGACGACTGGTGGACGCGCTTCACCTACGACGCCAGCGGTCCGTTCGCCACGGTCGAGTGGCAGGTGCCGGCCGGCACCTCGCCGGGCACCTACCGCATCCGCTACCAGGGCCACACGCAGGACGGCAGCGCGTACAGCGGCACGAGCGACGCCTTCGTGCTCAAGGGCTGCTCGTGATGCCGGGGCGGCTGGCAGGCACGGGCCTGCTGGCGCTCGCGCTGCTGGCCGGTTGCAACGCGAGCGGAGAAGGCGGCGGCACCGGCTCCGCGTTCTCGCAATTGCACCGCGACGGCCGCTGGCTCAAGGACCTTTACGGCCGCACGGTGCTGATCCACGGCGTCAACGCCGTCTGGAAGCTGTCGCCGTACGCTCCGCCGGATACGGCCGAAGGCTTCACGGCCGCCGATGCCGACTGGCTCGCGGCGCACGGCTTCAACGGCGTGCGGCTCGGCGTGGTGTTCGCCGGCGTGATGCCGCAGCCGGGCGTCGTCGACCGGCGTTATCTCGACCGCGTCGTCAGGTTGCTCGCCTCGCGGGGCGTCTACGTGCTGTTCGACTTCCACCAGGACATGTACACCGAGCGCTACCAGGGAGAAGGCTTTCCGGACTGGGCGACGATCGCCTCGGACGCGGATTCCACGGCGGTTCTCGGATTCCCCGCGAACTACTTCCTGCCGGTCGTCTCGGAGGCCTTCGAGCGCTTCTGGAACGACGAGAACGGCCTCTGGGACGACTACACGCAGGCCTGGGAGGCCGTCGCTGCGCGCTGGGCCGATCAGGGTTACAACATGGGCTACGATCTCATGAACGAGCCCTGGCCCGGCACGCAGTGGCCGCTGTGCTTGGTGCCGCTCGGCTGTCCCACGGCCGACGCGCGCATGCAGCAGGCCTACGAGGCGTTCCGCGCGGGCATCCGCGCGGCCGACGGTGGCAACATCGTCTGGTACGAGCCGCAGCAGTTCTTCAACGACGGGATCGCGAGCACGCTCGGCGCGACGCCGGTCGACGATGCGCAGCTCGGTTTCTCGTATCACAGCTACTGTCTGCTCGACAGCCTGTCGACCTCGATCGGCGTGACGATCGCGCCGGCGTGCGGCGTGCTCGAGCAGCTGGTCTTCGCCAACGCCGCGGCCACCCGCGACCGGCTCGGCGCGGCCAGCCTGATGACCGAATTCGGCGCGACCGACAACCTCGACGTGCTGGCGCGCATCGCCGGCGAAGCCGACGCCGCGCTCGAAGGCTGGATGTACTGGCAATACAAGAACTGGAGCGATCCGACGACGCAGTCCGGCGACAGCGGCGCGCAGGGGCTGTTCGACGACGACGCCGACCTGACGACCGCCAAGACCGGCAAGCTCGCGGTTCTCGAGCGCACGTATCCGCAGGCCACCGCCGGCCAGCCGGTGTCGCTGAGCTACGATCCCGACAGCGGCGACTTCGAATACCACTACATCGCCACGCCGGGCGCAAGCGGAACGGCGGCGATCACCGAAATCCACGTGCCGTCGGCAAGCTATCCGGAGGGCTATCAGGTCACGCTGACGGGGGCCGAACAGCTCTCGGCGTCCGGCGCCACGCTGCTGCGCGTGCGCAATCTTGCCGGTGCCGGCGAGGTCGTCGTGCAGATCGCGGCGCCCCTGCAATGATCGGCCGGGCCCAAGGGCCCGCAACGAAAAATGTCTGCTGTCAAGCCATCCACGCACAAGAGTCATGGAGAAAAAAGC
>JASGFY010000054.1:0-22064 GCA_047605265.1 Solimonas sp. | reverse complement strand
CTGCTGCCGGCCGGCGAAGCCTTCGACCTGATGCCGATCGAATGGCGCGACGGCGAGCGCGCGCCATGACGGCGGACGGTTCAGGAGCACGAAGCGACGACCCAGTCGAGATACGGCAGGTGGACGGCGTCGCTACCGACCATGACGACTTCCGGAAGTTCGTACGGATGCGCGGCGAGCACCGCGGCGCGCAGCGCGTCGAAGCGTACAGCGGGGTGCTTGATCAGCAGCAGCGCCTCGTCGGCGGTCTCGATCGCGCCCTGCCAGCGATAGACCGAACGCAGCCGCGGCAGCACGCTGACGCAGGCGGCGACGCGCTGCTCGACGAGCGCGCGCGCGAGCGCATCGGCATGATCCGGCGGGCAGCTGACCAGCGTCAGCGCCAGCGTCGCGGCGGAAGGATTCGGGGGCGGCATCGCGCAAGCTTAGCGTCGCCGCGCAACCGGCGCGAACGACGCGGGGATCGTCTCAGACGGCGAACTGCGCGAGCAGCCACAGGTTCGCGGCGCTGATCGCGACGAACAGCCCCCAGCCGGCGCACTTCAGCAGCGGGCCGTTGACGAACGGGCCCATGATGTCGCGGCGGCCGGTGAACTGCACGAGCGGAAACAGCGCGAACGGCAGCTGCAGGCTCAGCACGACCTGGCTCAGCACCAGCAGCGTGCCGACCGAACGTTCGCCGAGGATCGCGACGCCGATGAACGCCGGCACCAGCGCCAGCGCGCGCGTGATCACGTGGCGCCGCCAGCACGGCATCTTCAGGTCGAGGAAGCCTTCCATGATGATCTGGCCGGCGATGGTGCCGGTGAACGTCGAGCTCTGGCCGGCGGCGAGCAGGGCGATGCCGAACAGCAGCGCCGCGGCGGCCGTGCCGACGACCGGCGCGAGCAGCTGGTAGGCGTCCTCGATGCTGGCGACGCCGGCGTAGCCGGTGCCGTGGAACGCGGCCGCGGCGAGGATCAGGATCGCGCCGTTGACGAGCATCGCCAGGCCCAACGAGACGATCGTGTCGACGGACAGGAAGCGCATCGCCTCGCGCTTGGCGCCGTCGTCGCTGCCGACGCGGCGCGTCTGCACGATCGAGGAATGCAGGTAGAGATTGTGCGGCATCACCGTCGCGCCGAGGATGCCGATGGCGAGGTACATCGCCTCGCGATCGGTCGTCAGATGCCACGACGGCAGGAGCCCTTCGCGCACCGCCTTCCAATCGGGGCTGGCCAGCCACAGCTCGACGAAGAAGCACAGTGCGATCGTCGCGACCAGCGCCAGCACGATCGCCTCCAGCTTGCGGAAGCCCTGGCCCTTGAGGCCGATGACGACCAGCGTGCTCGCCGCGGTGATGACGACGCCGGTCAGCACGCTGACGCCGAACAGCAGGTGCAGCGCCAGCGCGCAGCCGAGCACTTCGGCGAGGTCGCAGGCGACGATCGCCAGCTCGGCGAGCAGCCACAGCGCGACGTTGGCGCGCTGGCTGTAGTGCGCGCGCGAGTTGCGCGCGAGGTCCCGGCCGGTGGCGATGCCGAGCTTCATGCTCAGCATCTGCAGCAGCAGCGCCGCCAAGCTTGACATCAGCACGACGCAGAGCAGCGCGTAGCCGTATTTCGCGCCGGCCTCGATGTCGGTCGCCCAGTTGCCGGGGTCCATGTAGCCGACCGAGACCAGCAGGCCGGGGCCGGCGTACATCAGCAGCTTCTTCCAGGCCGGCAGGCCGCCGCGGACGACGACGGAGCCGCGGACTTCGGACGGGCAGAACGGCGCGGTGGCGGTCGTCGGCAGCTTGAACATGGGGACGGTCGCGTACGGTCGGGCGGAGCGGGTGATCCGTACTCTGGCATTGCTGGCCGAAAATGCCCAGACTACGCGGCCCCGCCGGTCACGGCGGCTCCCCATCGATTCCTGCGGCGCTTCCTGCCGCGCGCAGGAGATCACCTGCGGTCGTCTGTCATGCAGCACCTCAAATCCTCCGCCCTGCGCCATGAGGCGCGCGAATATTTCCGGCTCGCCTGGCCCATCGTCGTCGCCCAGCTGTCGTTCGTCAGCATGGGCGCCGTCGACACCATCCTCGCCGGCCGCCTCGGCGCCGCGCAGCTCGCGGCGATCGCGGTCGGCGCGAACGTCTTCTTCGTCGGCTTCGTGTTTTTCTCGGGCCTGTTCATGTCGGTGTCGCCGATCGTCGCGCAGCAGCTCGGCGCGCGTCGCGATCCGCTGGAGATCGGCGCGTTCCTGCGCGGCGCGCTGGCCGTGGCGGCCGTCGCGGGCGCCGTGTGGATGCTGCTGCTGCATCTGGCGCGCGAGCCGGTGCTCGGCGTGCTCGGCCTCGCCGACGACACGCGTGCCTATGCCGACGCGTATCTGCGCGCGCTCGCCCTCGCGCCGATCCCGATCTGCATCAACTTCGTCCAGCGCAACGCCGCCGACGCGCACGGTCTGACGAGGCTGTCGCTCGTTTCCGGCCTGAGCGGCTTCGTCGTCAACGGCTTGCTCGGCTACGCGCTGATGTACGGCCGTCTCGGTCTGCCGGCGCTGGGGCCGGCCGGTGCCGGCTACGCGCTGGCGCTCGCCGACTGCACGATGGTCTTCGTCTACGCCGCGCAGTACTTCCGCTCGCCGCTGCTGCGCGGCCTGCGCATCGTGCGCGAGGGCCCGCTGCCGTGGCGCGCGTCGGCGCGGCAGGTCCTGCGCCTCGGCCTGCCGATCGCGGCGATCCTGTTCGCCGAGTCGAGCCTGTTCCAGCTCGGCGGCCTGATGGTCGCGCGCTTCGGCTCGGAGACCATGGCCGCGCACCAGATCGCACTGAACTGGGCGTCGCTGATGTTCATGATTCCGCTGTCGGTCGGCATGGCGGCGACGGTGCGCGTCGGCCATGCCGCCGGCGCCGGCGACGCCGCGCAGATCGCGCTGCGCGGCCGCGTCGGCATCGTCATCGGCACGGCGTTCGCCCTGGTCTCGGCCGGTCTGATGTTCCTCGCGCCGCGGCTCATCGTCGGCCTGTACACGAACGTCGAGGCCGTGGCGACGATCGCCGTCGGCTTTCTCGGCTACGCGGCGTTGTTCCAGATTGTCGACTGCGTGCAGGCGACGGCGAACGGCGCGCTGCGCGGCATCAAGGACACGCGCGTGCCGATGGCAATCACCGTGCTCGCGTACTGGGTCATCGGCATCCCGCTCGCGGCATGGCTGACGCTGCGCACGCCGCTGGGGCCGGCCGGCGTCTGGTGCGGCTTCATCGGCGGCCTGACCATCGCCGCCGCCGGGCTTGCCACGCGCTTTCTGCGGCGGACGCGCGGCGCTTGAGACGCGCGCGGCGCGCGGTTGGCGGCGGCGCTCAGGCGAACAGCAGGGTGTCGCCGCCGATCTTGCTTTCGTAGAGCGCGAAATCCCTGGCGTAGAGCTTTCTCACCAGATCGCGGAGCTCCTTCGTATACAGATGGCGGTGATCCGGCAGGAAGCCTTTGCGCTTGTAGCTCTGCAGTTCCGACACGCGCATCCTGTGAAAGCCGCTGCCGCTCAGCTTCTCGTAGAGAACGGTGCTGTGGCCGGTCAGCCTGCGCGTATCCACGACGTCGAGCTGGATGCGTTGCTTGAGCGTGGCCACCGCGTCGGCGAATTTCTCGACGCAGAAATAGTCGTCGTACCGCTCGTACGCCAGGAAATCCGTCTGCGGGCGCCAGTGATGTTCGCCGTCGCGGATGGCAGGCGTCTTGAGGGATTCGACGAAGCACTCGAAAGTGAGATCGTGCAGCGGGACCGAATCCTTGCAGAGATCCTTGGCGTAGCGCCGCGCCGGCCTTTCTTGGCTGACGAACTTGTCCAGAAACACGCTGGCCAGCCGCGCGTAGGGGCAACGCAGGATCACGAAGGTGTATTCCGCCTTCGCCAGCTGCGCACGGCTGGCCACGATGTTGTATTGATCCGCCTTGGCCCAGTCGAACTCCGGCACGCTCTCGATGAGCCCGTTGGCGAGCGCCAGCGAGGTGCGCATGCTCGAGCAGGCGTTCTTCGGAATGAAGCTGTAGATCGCCTTCGACTGGTGAATACTCAAGGCGTGCGCGCGGGCGAACTTGTCGTGCCGGTTCGATTCGGGCGCGGCTCTTGCGCCGTCAGCGCCCCGCATGGCGAAGAAGCGGAACATCCTGGACAAGACCCCGGCGTCGAGAGGGCCGGCTGATAAGGCGTTCGACATTCTCATGCGGCTGATTATGCGGCGCGAGATGTGGAGCAAGATCGATAAAGTGCAGGTAAATGTTTCATTTCTTTAAATCCGACGGCAATGGTCAATTTTCGTGTCGGAGAGAGTCGGCGCCCCTCAGGGGAATTCTTCATTTCCTCGGACGGGACGACAGAAGGGCCTGCAGCGCGCTGTCGGGCACGCGCCTGCCCTTTTGGGCCGCCGCGGCCCGCCGCTGCGAAAATAAGGTGCCGGAGGTCGTCCGGCCTCGGATCGGCGCGTGCACGGAAGGCGCGAAACGGTCTGTGCTTATGCCTTGAACGCGCCTTCCCGAATCGTCGTAAATTAGCGGTCTGATTCCCCCGGACGGAGCATGACCATGACCCTGCGACTCGGCGACATCGCCCCCGATTTCGAAGCGGACACCACCGAAGGCCGCATCCGCTTCCACGACTGGCTCGGCAGCTCCTGGGGCGTGCTGTTCTCGCATCCGAAGAACTACACGCCCGTATGCACGACGGAGCTCGGCTACACGGCCAAGCTCAAGCCGGAATTCGACAAGCGCGGCGTCAAGGCGATCGGCCTGTCGGTCGACAAGCTCGAGGACCATCACGGCTGGAGCAAGGACATCGAGGAGACACAGGGCGCGGCGCTGAATTTCCCGCTGATCGCTGATCCCGAGCGCAAGGTTTCGCTGCTTTACGACTTCATCCACCCGAACGCCAGCGACACGTTCACCGTGCGCAGCGTGTTCATCATCGACCCGAACAAGAAGATCCGCCTGCAGATCACCTATCCGGCGAGCACGGGGCGCAACTTCGACGAAGTGCTGCGCGTGATCGATTCGCTGCAGCTCACCGACCAGCACAAGGTCGCGACGCCGGTGAACTGGAAGCAGGGCGAAGACGTGATCATCGTGCCGGCGGTCAAGGACGAAGACGCGAAGAAGCTGTTCCCGAACGGCTGGAAGGCGGTCAAGCCGTATCTGCGGATCGTGCCGCAGCCGAAGGGTTGAGGGGCAGTTTCGCGGCGCGCTGCTTGGCGGCGCACAAAAGGGAAACCCCTCTCCCGCCGGGAGAGGGGCGGGGTGAGGGTCTCTCGGGCCCAATTGTCGTGCATGGATTCCTTCGGGTTCCGCCCCCTCATCAGCCCCTTCGGGGCCCCTTCTCCCGAAAGAAGACCAAGGTACGGGTCAACCGGGAACGCCGTTGACGGTGCGTTGACAAGGAGCCCGGATACTCCTGCGGCAAACCTCATCGAGTTCTGTCCATGGCTGTCATTCCGGGCCACGTCATCGGACGCGTCGACGTCCGAACCGAGCCCGCTCCGCGTTCGCTTGGCCGTTACCGCGTGCTGCTGACGCTGCTGATCGCGTATCTCGCGATCGGCGCGATCACGCGCATCGTGCTCTGGTCTGTCTTCAGCCATGGTGAGCACGTCGGCCTGGCGCGGCTGCTCGCCGCCGTGTTGCCGCTCGGCGCGCTGAACGATCTCATCGAATCGGTCTATCTGCTCGCGCCGGTCGGGTGCGCGCTGTGGCTGGCGCCGTGGCGGCTGTTCGCGACGCCGCGCGGCTTGCGCCTCGTCGGCATCGGCAGCGGCGCCGTCATCTACGGCATGCTGTACCTGGCGGTGATGGAGTACTTCTTCTTCGACGAATTCAATGCGCGCTTCAATCTCGTCGCGGTCGATTACCTCATCTATCCCACGGAAGTCATCGGCAACATCCGCGACGCCTATCCGGTTGGCACGATCAGCGCGGCGCTGGCGGTGCTGACGGCGCTGTTGTGCCGGGGCCTGTGGCGCTGGATCGAGCCGGCGCCGGAGCAGAAGGCGCCCGGCTTTGCGGCGCGCAGCGGCGTCTTCGCGCTGCATGTCGTCGCGATCGCGGCGGCGGTCGGCCTCGTGCGCGCCGACACGCTGAATCTGTTCGACAACCGCGTCGCCAACGAGCTGGCTGACAACGGCCTGGCCAACTTCTTCTCGGCGTTCCGCACCAACCAGCTCGAGTATCCGGAGTTCTACCGCACGATCGATGTCGCGCGTGCCAACGAGTTGCTGCGCGCCGATCTGGCGCGCGGCGGCGTGCCGTTCAAGAGCGACGATCCGGCGACGGTGACGCGCGCCTTTCCGGCGCGTCCCGACGGGCTCGGCAAGCTCAATGTCGTCGTCGTCACCGAGGAATCGCTCGGCGCCGAGTTCATCGGCGCCTATGGTGACACGCGCGGACTGACGCCGCGCTTCGACGCGCTGGCGAAGCAGGGCCTGCTGTTCACGCACGCCTACGCCACCGGCACGCGCACCGTGCGCGGCCTCGAGGCGATCAGCGCTTCGTTTCCGCCGATTCCGAGCGAAAGCATCATCAAGCGGCCGGGCTACGAGAACGTCGTCACCTGGGGCGAGGTGCTGCAGCAGCAGGGCTACCAGACCAGCTTCGTCTACGGCGGCTACGGCACGTTCGACAACATGAACGCCTATTTCTCCGGCAACGGCTTTGCGATCAGCGATCGCGAGGAAATTCCGCACCCGAAGTTCGCCAACATCTGGGGCGTGTCCGACGAGGATCTGTTCCTGCACGCCGTCGACTACTACGACGCGCGGGCGAAGGAAGGCAAGCCGTTCTTCTCGATCATCATGTCGACGTCGAACCACAAGCCGTACACCTTTCCGGCCGGTGTGCCCGGCGTGCCGGTCAAGGGCGGCGGCCGCAACGCCGGCGCGCGCTATGCCGACTACGCGATCGGCCGCTTCTTCGACGAGGCCGCCAGCCACGACTGGTTCAAGAACACCGTGTTCGTGATCGTCGCCGACCACGACGCGCGCGTGTACGGCGCCGCCGACGTGCCGCTGCACAGCTACGAGATTCCGTTGCTGATCGTCGCGCCGGAACATCTGCAGCCGCAGCGCGTCGACACGCCGGCCAGCCAGATGGACATCGCGCCGACGGTGATGGGCCTGCTCGGCCTCGGCTACGAGGCGCCGTTCTTCGGCCAGGACGTGCTGCACTGGAACGGCGGTCCGCGCACGCTGCTGTTCAATCACAACCACGACGTCGCCGTGCTGCGCCAAGGGGAGCTGGCCGTGCTCGGCCTCAATCGCGCCGTCGACGTGCAGAGCTATCACCGCAAGGCCGGTTCGTCGTCTCGCGACGTCGACGACTTCCATCCGGCGCCGTTCGACGCCGATCTCGTCGATCTCGGCGTGGCGTATTACCAGAACGGCTACCGCCTGTTCACGCAGCCGGGCGGCGTGCGCTAGAGGCGTTCAGGCCGGCGCGCGCAGGCCGAAGAAGCGGCGCGCGTTCGCGGCGCTGAGCTGCGCGATCCGCGTCGGCGTCTGGCCGCGCGCGGCGGCGAGCTTCTGCACGACCCAAGGCAGCAACGCCGGTTCGTTGCGCCGGTGCAGCGGCCGCGTCAGCTCCTTCGGCGCGTTGTGCGGCAGCAGGTACGGGGCATCGGTCTCGATCAGCAGGCGGTCGTCCGGAATGTCACGCACCGCGTCGAGCAGATGCGCGCCGCGCCGCTCGTCGCAGATCCAGCCGGTGATGCCGATGTGGCAGTCGAGCGCGAGATAGTCGTGCAAGGCGTCGCGCGTGTCGGTGAAGCAGTGCACGACCACGGCCCCGAGCTGCGCGCGATGCGCTCTCAGCATCGCCAGGAAATCGGCGTGCGCGTCGCGTTGATGCAGGAACAGCGGCTTGCCGGCGTCGGCCGCGAGCGCGAGCTGCGCCGCGAAGGCCTTGCGCTGCGCGTCGCGCGCCGAGAAGTCGCGGAAATAGTCGAGCCCGCATTCGCCGAGTGAGACCACTTCCGGCTGCTGCGCGAGGGCGTGGAACCGTTCGGCGACCTCGTCGTTCCATTCCGAGGCGTGATGCGGGTGCAGGCCGGCCGTCGCGTACAGGAATCCCGGATGGCGGCGCGACAGTTCGACGGCCTGCGCCGCGCTGTCGAGCGAGCTGCCGGTGACGACGATCTGCGTGACGCCGGCCGCGCCTGCCCGGGCGAGCATCGCGTCGAAGTCGGCGTGAAAGCTTTCGTGCGCGAGATTGGCGCCGATGTCGATGAGTTCGAGACCGGCGGCGGGCGGCGCGGCGCTCAAGGAGTCTGTCCCTTCGTCTCGTCCGGATAGCACTCGTGGCGCCAGACGACCTCCTGCTCGACGGTCGGCGTCTGGCCCGGCGGCGGCGTGCGTTCGAGCATGTAGACCATCTTGAACGTCATCAGGCGCCGTGCGCGATCCTGAGGCGAGTCGCCGAGGCCGTCGTTCCATTGCCGGCACAGGTATTGCCCATACCCGCGGCGCTGTCCGGCGTCGTCCTTCTCCCAAAGCCGGCTGCGGTACGTCAGCCAGCGGACGTTTTCCTGGTCGAGCGCGTCATTCTCCGGCTTGCCGTAGTCGGGCGCGCCGTGCCGCGGATGCAGCAGATCGACCTCGTGACCGTCGGCCAGACGCGCCGGGAACACCCACCAGCCGTCGTCCTTCGGCGGAGACGGCGCGAACAGGTTCCACTGCTGGTCGATGCGCAGCACACGGAACGCCGGCGCCAGCGCGCGGTAGCCGGCGTCCGGCAGCAGATGGATCGTGTGCAGGTTCCAGATCAGCACCAGCGCGGCGAACACGCCGGCCACGCGGTCCCAGAACGGTGCGACGACGAACGCAGTCCGACGCTGCGGCAGCAGGCGCGCGCCGAGCCGGTCGAGGACGCCGCGGTGGCGCGCGGCGAAGCGGCAGGCCGCGTCGCCCGGCGCGACCAGCACCGGCAGGCGCCACAGCGGCGACAGCCAGCCGGACAGCGGCGAACGGCGCAGCAGGATGGCCAGCGCCGGCCATTTCAGATAGGCCTGCTCGTCCTGGTCGATGACGATCCAGGAGCGGTTCGCCTCCATCAGCGTGCGCGTGCGCGCCGTGTCCTGGGCCGGCACGACGCGTGCGTCGGGCAGCAGCAGGATCTGGCGCAGCAGCAGCACCGACTTCAGGCAGAAGCCGCAGTCGCGGTCGTAGTAAATCCGCAGGGTGCCGGTCTGCGCGCGCGTGCGGCGCCGCGCGATCGCGTCCCACAGCCAGCCGCCGGCGAAGACGGTCAGCGCGGCGAGGCTGACGAACGGGAAAGGGCCGGCCCGCAGACACAGCAGCACGCCGATCTGCAGCAGCGCGAACAGCAGCAACAGCGCGAAGCGCACCGGCCGCAGCAGCCACGGCGTGAAGATCACGATCGGCCCGGCGAGTTCGAGGACGTAGACGAACGCCGACAGTGCCTGCATCAGCCCCGGGAAATCCAGCAGCCAGCGGCCTGGCGGCAGCACGAGGCGGTCGAGCATCAGCGCGTAGTAGACGGCCGTGAAATCCGGCCACCATTCGCGCCCGGACTGCAGCACGGCGCTGAAGAAGTAGACCGACATGACTTGCAGCAGCAGACCCAGCGTGGCCCACGACAGATGCAGGTTCTTCTCGGGCGGCGCGTTGGTCGCCAGCGCCGCGTCGACCGAATGGCGCGCGGCGAGCGGCAGGAACAGGGACCAGAACAGCAGGCAGCACAGCAGCAGATCGCCGCCGGTCAGCACCATCGGATCGCGGCTGACGAACGAGCCCCACAGCACGAACGACAGGATCGACGCCGCGCGCATGCGCCAGCCGAGCGCGAACATCAGCGCGCCGCCGGCCTGGATCAGCAGCAGCGCGGCGACGAACCAGCGCTGGCCGTTGACCAGATACAGCGACAGCCGCCAGCGGCTGTCCGAGTCGATCATCCAGCCGCGCGGCATCACGCCGGCATCGGTCCAGAAGGCATCGAGATCGCCGAACGCGCTGAGCGTGCACCACAGCAGCAGCAGGCCGATCGCGACGCGGAACAGCGCCAGCGAGCGCAGATCGATGCCGATCATTTCGGCGAGGCGAGGGTAGCGCGACGTCAGATCGGCATCGTTCTTCATGGCCCGCGATGCTGAACGGTCGGCCTGGATGCCGCAAGAGCCGCGGCACACCGCCGCGCGGGTCTCGGGCAGAATGGCGGCCTTCCCCGCACTTCGCACCAACCTCCGCCCCGACATGAGCGACGCGCTGCCGGCCGCCGGCCAGACCCAGACCCTGCTGCTCGACGGCCCGGCCGGCCGTCTCGAAGTGCAGATCAACGCGCCGGCGGCGCCAGCCGCCGACAGCGGCTTCGCCGTCGTCTGCCACCCGCATCCGCTGTTTGGCGGCGCGCTCGGCAACAAGGTGACGTACACGCTGGCGAGCTGCGCGCAGAAGGCCGGGCTCTACGCCCTGCGCTTCAACTTCCGCGGCGTCGGCCGCAGCGAGGGCCGGCACGACGAAGGGCGGGGCGAAACCGACGACACCGTGTTCCTCGCCGGCTGGCTGCGCGAGCGGCTGCCGCGCGGCCCGCTGCTGCTGGCCGGCTTTTCGTTCGGCGCCTGGGTCAGCGTCGCCGCTGCGGCGCGCGTCCGGCCGACGGCGCAGGTCAGCATCGCCCCGCCGTTCGCGAAGTATTTCGGCGATGCGCCGCCGCCGCCGCGACCGCCGTGTCCGTGGCTGGTGGTGCATGGCCGCGATGACGAGGTGGTCCCGTACGAGGAGACCGTGATTGCGCTGAAGACCTACGATCCGCCGCCGCAGCTGGTCACGCTCGACCGCGTCGGCCATTTTTTCCACAACAAGCTCGCGGAACTGAGCGAGGTCGTCCTGCCGTTCGTGCGGGAACACGTCGGGGCACCGGGCTGACCGCGGCCGGGCGGCGCTGCGCTATCCTTGCCGCCGCTTTTCAAGGACTCGATCCCGGTACAAGGAGTGCCCGCCATGCGCCATCTCATCGTCA
This sequence comes from Solimonas sp., assembly GCA_047605265.1. Classification (GTDB taxonomy): domain Bacteria; phylum Pseudomonadota; class Gammaproteobacteria; order Nevskiales; family Nevskiaceae; genus Solimonas. The sequence goes on along the minus strand of JASGFY010000054.1, from coordinate 11,085 downwards.
CCGCTCTGCTGTCCCTGGCCGCTTCGGCGGCATACGCCGGCGACCTCAGCATCAACTGCTCGCAGACCGCTGACTGCCGCAGCGCTTTTCATGAGGCGGCGAAGGACATCACCGCGGCCATCGATTACAAGATGCTCGGTCCGGCCGAGCCGGGCGGCGTGCTCGGCTTCGGCATCGCGGCGATCGGCAGCTACGCGCCGACCGCGCACAAGGATGCCTGGCGCACGCTGACCGGCGACGACGTCGATGCGCTCGGCATGGTCGGCGGCGTCGTCAGCAAGGGCCTGCCGCTGGGGCTCGACGTCGGCGCGTTCTACGCCGCCATTCCGGACGCCGGCGGCGCGGCGGCCTACGGCGCGCAGCTGCGCTACGCGATCCTCGAAGGCGGCACGGCGACGCCGGCGCTGGCGATCGAGGCCAACTACACCAGGACGAGCGGCGTCGACGACTTCGACTACTCGGCCTGGGGCGCCGACGTCGTGCTGTCGAAGGGCTTCGCGTTCCTGACGCCGTACATCGGCGCCGGCTACGTGTCGTCGACGGCCAAGCCGAGCGCCGAGACCAAGGCCAGCGACGGGCTGGTCGACGAGGATGTCGACGTGGCGCGCCTCTTCGTCGGTGCGCGCATCGCGCTGGGCTTTCTCGATCTGACGCCCGAATACGAACATTCGGGCGACAATAGTGTCTATAGCCTCCGCGCGGGATTTTCGTTCTGAAGGAATGACGGGGCACGATGAGCCTGTTGCAGAAACTGAGCACGGCGTTCGCGCCGCCGCCGAAAGCGTCGGTCGACCGCCACCTGGCGATGGCCGTGCTGCTGCTGGAAACCGCGCGCGCCGATTTCGAGCGCAGCCCGGAAGAGCTGCAGCTGATCCGCGCGCAGCTCGGCCGCTCGTTCGGGCTCGATGCGGCGCAGACCGACGCGCTGATCGCGCGCGCGCTCGACAGCGCCGGCGCGGCGGTGTCGCTGCATGAGTTCGTCGCTGCGCTCAATGACGAACTCGACGCGGACGGCAAGCGCGAGTTGCTCGGCTGGCTATGGCAGGTCGCACTCGCCGATGGCCGCGTCGAACCGCGCGAGGAGGGCCTGATCCGCCAGCTCGCCGATCTGCTGTTCGTGCCGCATGCCGATTTCGTGCGCGCGCGCATCGCCGCCGGCGGATAGACCGTCATTCCGGCCTTCGCGGGAATGACGATGAAGGGCCGCCGTAAAAGTTCAGTCGCGATTCAGAGCCTTCGTGGCGAAGTTCGCGCCATTCGTACCATCAGGAGTGGCTGACATGACCAAGCAACAAAAGACCTGGCGCGCCGGTGCGGGCTGCGCGCTGGCGCTCGCCGCGGGCCTGCTGGCGGTGCAGCCGGCAACCGGCCAGAGCGACGGACCGACGCCGGCCAAAGGCGACATCCGGGCCCCGGCCGTCGAAGAAGGCGCGCCGCCGCCGCCGTCCGACGAAGCGCATACCTACAGCGCCGACGAAGTGACGCAGGCGGCGTCGAAGTTCTTCGGCTCGACCAGCGAAGGGCTCGCCAAGGCGATCGAGCGCACGTTCTCCGATTACGGCCGGCCGAACGCCTACATCTACGGCAACGAGGGCGGCGGCGCCATCGTCGTCGGCCTGCGCTACGGCAAGGGCACGCTGCAGTTCAAGGGCGGCGAAAGCCAGAAGGTCTACTGGCAGGGTCCGTCGGTCGGCTGGGACTTCGGCGGCAACGCGTCCAAGGTCTTCACGCTGGTCTACAACCTGCGCTCGTCGACCCAGCTGTTCCAGCGCTTCCCGGCCGTCGACGGCAGCCTCTACGTCGTCGCCGGCGTCGGCGTGAACTACCAGAAGAGCGGCGACATCGTGCTCGCGCCGATCCGCACCGGGGTCGGCCTGCGCGCCGGCGCCAGCCTCGGCTACGTCCACTACACGCGCGAGGCGTCGGTGGTGCCGCTGTAAAGGCGTTTCCTTATCCGCGAAATCCACGGTTAGCTTCTGCGGTTCGCTGCCGGCCGTTCCGGAACCCGCCCATGCCGATCAATTTCTCCGCCGCGGCGCAGGCCGCCGCGCTGCTCGTGCTGTCGAACGTCTTCATGACCGTGGCCTGGTACGCGCACCTCAAGGACCTGCGCGGCAAGGCCTGGTACGTCGCGGCGCTGATCTCGTGGGGTATCGCCTTCTTCGAGTACATGATCCAGGTGCCGGCCAACCGCATCGGCTACACGACGCTGAGCCTGCCGCAGCTGAAGATCCTGCAGGAGGTCATCACGCTCAGCGTGTTCGTGCCCTTCGCGGTGCTGTACATGCAGCAGCCGGTGAAGCTGGACTATCTCTGGGCGGCGCTGTGCATGGCGGGCGCGGTCTACTTCGTCTTCCGTTCCTGAGCCGCCGGCGCGCGCGCGGCGCTGCGCTATGCTCCGCCGCACCTCATTTCCGGAGACGATCATGCTGTCCGCCGCCGACTACACACGCCACGACGGACTCGGGCTCGCCGAACTGGTGCGGCGCGGCGAGGTGACGCCGCTAGAACTGCTTGAAACGGCCCTCTCGATCGCCGGGCGCCTTGACCCGCAGCTCAACGCCATCGTCACGCCGATGCACGAGATCGCCCGCGCCCGCGCCGCCGGGGCGCTGACCGGCCCGTTCGCCGGCCTGCCGTTCCTCGCCAAGGACATCTCCCAGGAATACGCCGGCGTGCCGGTCTCGTACGGCAGCCGCGCGCTGCGGGACCCGCGCTTCGCGCCGGCCGAGCACGCCGAGATCGTCGTGCGCTGGCTGCGCGCCGGCGTCGTCGTGTTCGGCCGCACCAACGTGCCGGAGTTCGGCGCCAAGGGCATCACCGAGCCGCAAGCCTGGGGCGCGTGCCGCAATCCCTGGAACGTCGCGCGCACGCCGGGCGGTTCGAGCGGCGGCGCGGCGGCGGCGGTCGCCGCCGGCATCGTGCCGATCGCCGGCGCCAACGACGGCGGCGGCTCGATCCGCATCCCGGCCGCGCACTGCGGCCTGTTCGGCTTCAAGCCGGGCCGCGGCCGCACGCCGCTGGGGCCGCGCTACGTCGAGCGCATGCACGGCGCGGTGCTCGACCACGTGCTGACGCGCAGCGTGCGCGACAGCGCGGCGATGCTCGACGCGACGCACGGGCCGGAAGTCGGCGCGCTGTTCACCATCGCGCCGCCGGAGCGGCCGTACAGCGAAGAACTCGGCCGCGGTCCCGGCCGGCTGACGATCGCGTATTCGACGCGCTCGCCGATCGGCACGAAGGTCGACGCCGAGGCGATCCAGGCCGTGCACAACGCCGCGCGCCTGCTCGAGACGCTCGGCCATCACGTCGAGGAGGCCGTGCCCGATCTCGACGGCATGCAGCTGGCGAAGGACTTCATCACCATGTGGTTCGCGACTTGCGCGGCGACCTACGACGACGTGCGCCGCCGCACCGGCTGCGGCCCCGAAGCCTTCGAGCTCGACACGCGGGCGATGGCGGCGTTCGGCCGCGCGACGCCCGCCAACGCCTATGTCGAAGGCTACCTGCGCTGGAACGAATACGCGCGCCGCCTCGGCGAGTTCCACCAGCGCTACGACCTCTACCTGACGCCGACGCTGGCGCTGCCGCCGGCCAGGATCGGCGAGATCCGCACGCCGCACTGGCAGCAAGCCGCGCTGCGCGTGCTGCTCGCGCTGCGGCTCGAAGGCCTCGCGCTGAAGACCGACATCGTCGAGCAGATGGTGCAGGAAAACCTCAAGTGGGTGCCGTTCACGCAGCTTGCCAATCTCACCGGCACGCCGGCGATGTCGGTGCCGCTGCACTGGACGGCGGACGGCCTGCCGCTCGGCGTGCAGCTCAGCGCCGCCTCGGGCGGCGAGGGCCTGCTGTTCCGCGTCGCCGCGCAGCTCGAACAGGCACAGCCCTGGGCGCAGCGGCGGCCGGCGATCCATGCGGCGAATATCTGAATAGAGAGTTCCAAACAGAAAGTTCCCGCTCCCCGCCTGCGGGGAGCGGGTCAGGATGAGGGGTTGCGCGATCGAGCGCCGCGCCGGGCGAAGCGCCCTCACCCCAGCGCTCTCCCCACACGTGGGGAGAGGGAGAGAGTAAGGAGAGAGCATTGTCCGCATCCGATCTGCAGGCCGCGCTCGCGGCGCGCTCGTCAGAAGCCGCCGCCGAGCTGCCGCGCGTGCTGGCCGCGAGCCGCTTCTTCAGCGAAACCGTGGCGCGCCTGGCCGAGCCGGCGGCGTTCGCCGAGTCCCTGCTGCAGGCCCGCACGCCCGGCGCCATCGCCGGCGCGGTCACGCGCGTCGCCACGCTCGACGACGACGCGGCGATCCAGCGCGAGCTGCGCGCGCTGCGCCGCCTGGAGATGGCCCGCATCGCGTTCCGCGACGTCGCCGGCCTCGCCGGCCTCGACGAGACGCTGGGCGATCTCTCCGATCTCGCCGACGCCTGCATCGCCGCGGCTCTGCACAGCGGTGAGCGGCGCCTGCAGGCGCGCCACGGCGAGCCGCGCGATGAGGCCGGCGCGCCGATCCGTCCGCTGGTGCTCGGCATGGGCAAGCTCGGCGGTCGCGAGCTGAATTTCTCGTCGGACATCGATCTGATCTTCTGCCATCGCGCCGGCGGCGAAACGCGGCCGGCGCCCGGCAGCGGCGCGCGCGCGCTGAGCACCGACGAGTATTTCGCCCGGCTGGCGCAGGAGGTGCAGCGCCTGCTGTCGGCGGTGACGCCGGACGGCCTGGTGTTCCGCGTCGACCTGATGCTGCGGCCGTTCGGCTCGGCCGGCGCGCTGTCGGTGTCGTTCGCGGCGCTGGAGGAGTATTACCAGGTGCACGGCCGCGAATGGGAGCGCTACGCGCTGATCAAGGCGCGGCCGGTCGCCGGCGACGTCGAGGCCGGCGCCGGGCTGCTGCGCAACCTGCGGCCGTTCGTCTATCGCCGCTATCTCGACTACGACGCAATCGGCAGCCTGCGCGATCTCAAGCGTCTGATCGCCGACGATGTCGCGCGCCGCGGGCAGGAAGACAACGTCAAGCTTGGCAGCGGTGGCATCCGCGAGCTCGAGTTCATCGTGCAGTCGTTCCAGCTGGTGCGCGGCGGCGCCGAGAGCGCGCTGCGCGACGCGCGGCTGCGGCCGGTGCTGCGCTACCTCGGCGCGGCCGGCCATCTCGAACCCGCCGTCGCCGCCGGGCTCGACGACTGCTACGTCTTCCTGCGCCGGCTCGAAAACGCGATCCAGATGTACGCGGATCAGCAGACGCACGCGCTGCCGGTCCGCGACGAGCCGCGCGCGGCGCTGTGCGCGGCGCTGCGCTTCGAGAGCTGGGACGCGCTGATGCGACGCGTCGGCGACGTGCGCCGCTGCGTGCAGGATCAGTTCGACCGCATCTTCGCCGAACGCGGCGGCGAGGCCGGCGGCACCGGCGACCGTCTCGTGCGCGCGCTGTGGTCGCGGATGATCGACGGCGACGAGGCGCTCGACGCGCTGACGGCCGCCGGCTTCGGCCGCGAGTCGCGGCAGGTGCTCGAAGCGCTCGACGAACTGCGCGGCGCCCGTCTCGTGCGGGCGATGCCGGAGAGCGGCGTGCAGAAGCTGCTGGCGCTGCTCGGTCCGCTGTTCGACGCGGCACGCGAGCAGGCGCAGCCGGAGGCCGCGCTGTGCCGCACGCTCAGCGTCGTGCAGGCCGTGGCCGGCCGTTCCACCTACCTGACGCTGCTGCGCGACAACGCCGGCGCGCGCGCCCAGCTCGTGCGCCTGTGCGCGGCGAGCCCGTGGCTGACGACGTTCATCGCGCAGTCGCCGGCGCTGCTCGATGCGCTGCTCGACGCGCGCAGCCTCTACGCACCGCCGGACCGCGCCGCGCTGCGCCGCGAGCTGGCGCGCCGCACGACGGATCTCGCCGACGACGACACCGAGGCCGGCATGGACGCGCTGCGCCGCTACCAGAAGGAAATGACGCTGCGCATCGCCGCCGCCGATCTCGCCGGCTCGCTGCCGCTGGTGCAGGTCAGCGACCGCCTGACCTGGCTGGCCGAAGCGCTGGTCGACGAAGCGCTGGCGCGCGCCTCACGCGAGATGCGCGCGCAGTACGGCGAACCGCAGCGCGGCGAAGACGGTGGCGCCGGCTTCGCCGTGCTCGCCTACGGCAAGTTCGGCGGCATCGAACTCGGTTACGGCTCCGATCTTGACCTCGTGTTCGTGCACGACTGCGACTCGCTCGACGGCGACACCGTCGGCGGCGCGCGGTCGATCAACAACGGCGTCTGGTACGCGCGCCTCGCGCAGCGCGTCATCAACTGGCTGGCGGCGCAGACGCCGGCCGGCCGCGCGTACGAGATCGACATGGAGCTGCGGCCGAACGGCAAGTCCGGCCTGCTGGTGTCGAGCTTCGCCAGTTTCGCCGCCTATCAGCGCGAGTCGGCATGGACCTGGGAGCACCAGGCCCTGACGCGCGCGCGCTGCGTCGCCGGCACGCCGGCGCTCGCCGCGGCCTTCGCCGATCTGCGCCGCGAGGTGCTGACGCGGCCGCGCGATCCGGCAAGGCTTTGTCACGACATTGTCGGGATGCGCGCCAAAATGCGTGCGAGCCTGGACAAGTCGAACGCGGAGCGCTGGGACGTCAAGCAGGGCGACGGCGGGCTGATCGACATCGAATTCATCACGCAGTTCCTGGTCCTGCGCGACGCGCACCGTGATCCGGCGATCGCCGAATGGAGCGACAACTGGCGCCAGCTCGAAGCCCTGGCCGCGGCGGGCGCCCTGCCGACGGCGGAGAGCGACGAGCTGATCCGCTGCTACCGGCGCTACCGCGCGTGGACGCACAGCCGCTCGCTGCAGAATGCCGCGCCGTTCACCGATCCCGCGCCGTTCGCCGCGGAACGCGCGCGGGTGACGGCGATCCGCGACCGTTATCTGCCGGCGGTGGCGCCGTGATCGGGATGATTTGATGTCAAGAGTTGATGTCAAGAGGGGGGATTACAGAATCGCAACAAACAGCGTAGCGGATATAGATTATGTTTACGTTTTCTAAAGCGACGTGATCGGCGACGTATCGCTTCGCGCCAATGGAGGTCGGATGTTGTTGTCGTGGTATTACCGTCTGCCGCACGCCGTGCGCTGGCATCTCGCACCGCTATGGTCGCCGCGCTCGGTGGCGCGTCTTCGCCGCGAATGTCGCGAGACGGACGGCCTCTATCATGGCTACGTGCGCCGGCAGGCCATCTTCATTCATATCCCCAAATGCGCGGGGAACTCGGTAAAGCGCGTCATCTACGGCAAGGAAAGATTCGCGCATCGCGACGTTCGCGATCTGCAGCGCATGTTCTCGCCGCAGGATTTCTCGCGCTATCTGAAGTTCACGGTCGTGCGCAATCCGTGGGATCGGGTGGTCTCGGCCTGGCACTACCTGCGCAGCCAGGATTGCCCGCCCGGCGATCAGCAGTGGGCGGCGCAGCATCTCAGCCCTTACGCCGATTTCGGAGATTTCGTGAGGAACGGGCTGTGGCGGCCGGAGATTCGCGCCAAGCATCACTTCCGTCCGCAGGTCTCGTATCTGCGCCTGCCGGGACAGAATGAACTGCTGGTCGATCACATCTGCCGCGTCGAGACCTTGCAGCAGGATCTGGACAAGGTGCTCGTCGCGCTCGGCCTGCCGAAGGCGCCGCTCAATCGCGACAATGCGTCGATCCATCACGATTACCGTGCGTACTACGACGAGCAGACGCGCGCGATCGTGGCCGAGCACTACCGCGAGGATATCGCCGCGTTCGGATATGGCTTCGAGCCACGCGAGGCGCCGCCGTAGGCGGCTGCCGCAGCGGAGGCGATGCGATGCCTGAGAGGGCGCGAAGCATGGGCGGAACGGTTTTCTTCATCGGCTTCTGGCCGGACTACGAGCGCTTCACCTTCACCGTGCCGCCGCCGCCCGGCGGCGACTGGCGCACGGTCGATCTGCGCGAGACGCTGGAGCCGCGCGGACCTTTTCGCCGCCTGCGCCGCCGGCATCGTCTGCGCCGTTACGGCCGGGCGCTGCAGCGCGAGTTCATCGAGCGGCCGGACGCGGTCTATTTCTTCCAGGATCACGGCGGACTGCTCGAAGAGCTGGAGCGCGTTTCGACGCCGTTCTTCGGCGGCGTGCTGGTCCGCAACCCGGCGGGGTCCGACGTGCGGCGTTGCGAGCGGCTGCGCGGATTGCAGGCCCGGGGCGTGCGCGTCTGGTCCTTCGACGCGGACGATTGCGCGCGATACGGCTTCGAGCCGTACGCGCAGTTCCTGCGCAAGGTGGACGACGACGGCGCGGCGCCGGCCGTCGACGTTTTCTTCCTCGGCCGCGACAAGGGCCGCGCGCCGCTGCTCGACGCGATCCGCCGCAACGCCGCGGACGCCGGCTGCAGCACGGACATCCGGATTCTGTCCGCGCAGGATCGGCCGCTGCCTTACGCCGATTATCTGGGCCTGATGCGGCGCGCGCGCTGCGTCATCGACATCAATCAGGCGGGGCAGGCGGGCTGGACGCTGCGCCCGATCGAGGCCGGGTTCTACGGCAAGAAGCTGATCACCAACAATCCGGACGTCGCCGCGGCGCCGTTCTACCGCCCGCAGAACATCATGATCATCGACCGGGCGCCGTCGCCCGAGCGGATCGCGGCGTTCATGCGCTTGCCGGCGGAGCCGCTGCCGGCCGCGGCGCTGGCGCCGTACGAGGCGTCCACCGTTCTGCGCCGGCTGGCCGACGACGCCCGGCGGCGCGCGTCCCTGGAGGCGCGCGCATGATCGTTCGGCACGCACCGGCGGCGGGCGGCGGCGCAGGGGCCCGGCGCGCGCGCGGCCGGTTCCGGGCCTTCGCCCGGCTCAAGTCCGCGCTGTACCGCCTCGCCATCGTCTGGCGCGGTCCGGCCTGCTGGCACTGGCGCTATTACGGCTGGGACTACGCGGCGCGGCTCGAGGGCGACGGCTGGCGGGTGCGTGCCTTCGGCCACGACTATCGCTTCGGCACGCTCGCCGCGTGGCGGCCCGCGGCGGAAGCGATCCATATCGTGCTGTCCGGGCCTTCGGTGCGGCAGATCGGCGATCCGTCGGCGCTGGCGGCGCGGCCGGTGATCGCCGTCAACGGTTCGTACCGCGTGTTGGCGGAGCAGGGGCTGCGGGCCGATCTCTACGCGGTCGTGGATATCGGCTACGTACGGCGGCAGTGGGACGATTTCGTCGCCGGCGTGCGCGCCGCGAAGGCGCTGGCCATCGATCACCGCATGGTCGTCGAGATCGCGCGCCGCGATCCGCAGCTGCTGCGCGAGGTCGACGTGCGGCTGTTCGACAGCCTGCTGCGACCATACCGGCGCTCCGCGCACTGGTGGACGCGGCCGCCGCAGGCCGGCCTGTTTCGCGACGGGCGGCGCGCGGCGTTCTCGCTGTCGGCCGACGCCGGCTATTTCCCGTCCTGCACCGTGGCCTATCTGGCGCTGCAGATCGCCGCGACGCAGCGGCCGCGGCGGATCGTCTTCTTCGGGCTGGATCTCGACGGCGGCGGACGCTTCTACCGCGAGCGCCAGCGCGAGAAGACCATGATCGCCGACGATTACGAGCGCGCCATCCGCCCCGATTTCGCGTTCGCCGCCGGCGTTCTGCGCGGCGAGGGCATCGAGGTCCTGAACGCGTCGCCGGATTCACGGCTGCCGGACAGCGTCTTCGCGCGCGTCGCCCCGGCCCGCGTGCTCGGCGCCGGATGCGCGGGCTGAAGGCCCGCGCCCTGCCATGCGGATGACTGCGCGCGGGAGACGGGATGCGGCGGCCGGCCGCCGCCGTCGCCGCCGGGCGCCGTACCGGGTAAACCCTTGTGTCGCCGGCGCGCGGGATCGGTCAAGATCGGCGCACATGGAACCGACGGCAACGAGAACCGCCTTGCATCCCTGTATCGCTCCGCAGCTGTGCCCGCAACCCTCCCGGTCCGTGGCGGTGGCGGGAGCCTTGTGATGAAGCGTCTGGCCATCCTGGTGTCCTATTCCGGCGAGGGCGGCGTCGAGCGCGTCATCAATCTGCTGTCCGGCGAATTCGCCCGGGACGTCGCCGTCGATCTGCTGACGATCAAGTTCCGCGGCCCGCACGTCCGCCACGTGCCGGACAACGTGCGCCTCGTCCATCTGCGCAACCGGCACGCGATGACCGCGGTGCCGGAGATCGCCGAGTACCTCGACGAATGCCGCCCGGACGCGCTGCTGGTCGCCAAGGACCGCGCCGGCCGCGCCGCGATCCGCGCCGCGCGCCACGCCAGCCACCGCGTGCCGGTCTGGCTGCAACTGCACACCAATGCCTCGCGCTCGCTCGACGGCCGTGACGCACTGACGCGCTGGCTGCGCCTGCGCGCGATGCGCCGCCTCTATCCGGAGGCGGCCGGCATCGTCGCCGTCTCGCACGGCGTGCGCGACGACCTGGTGTCGCTGTGCCGCCTGCCGGCGGAGCGGGTGCACGTCATCCACAATCCGGTGATCCCGCGCGACTTGGCGTCGCGCGCCGCCGAGCCGGCGCCCCAACCCTGGCTGGCGGGCAAACCCCAGCCGGTCGTCATGGGCATGGGCCGCCTGACGCGGCAGAAGGATTTCCCGACGCTGCTGCGCGCGTTCGCCGCGCTGCAGGCGCGGCAGCCCGCGCGGCTGATCGTGCTCGGCGAGGGCGCCGAGCGCGCGGCGCTGCAGGCGCAGGCCGAGGCGCTCGGCATCGCCGACCGCGTGCTGATGCCGGGCTTCCAGGCGAACCCGTACGCCTGGCTGTCGCGGGCCGACCTGTTCGTGCTGTCGTCGGCCTGGGAGGGCTTCGGCTGCGCGCTGGCGGAGGCGCTGGCGCTCGGCATTCCCTGCGTGTCGACCGATTGCCCGAGCGGGCCCGACGAGATTCTCGACCACGGCCGCTACGGTCCGCTGGTGCCGGTCGGCGACGGCGCGCGGCTCGCGCAGGCCATGGGCGAGACGCTGGCGCACCCGCTGCCCGCGGACGTGCTGCGCGGCTGCGTCGACGGCTTCCACGGCGCGGCGGTGGCGCGCGAATACCTGCGCCTGCTCGGCTTGGCCGACGCGCCGCTCGCGGCACCGCAACGCGATGCGGTGCGGGACGGCGCGGCCGTGCCG
>JASGFY010000053.1:0-23027 GCA_047605265.1 Solimonas sp. | reverse complement strand
GGCCGCGCGCCTGGGCGCGCGCAAGCTGGCGACGCGCCGCGCGCCGGTGCTGCTGCCGCCGGAGCTGGCGCGCGGTTTCTGGAGCCACTTCACGGGCGCGATCAGCGGCGGAGCGCTGTACCGCAGGGCGACGTTCCTCCTCGAACAGCTCGGCCGCGACGTGTTCTCCCCGCTCGTCACGCTGCGCCAGGCGCCGCTGCTGCCGCGCGGCGCGGCGAGCGCGAGCTACGACCAGGAGGGCGTCGCGACGCAGGCGCGCACGCTGGTCGCGCAGGGCCGTCTCGAAGGCTGGCTGCTGGCGAGCTATTCGGCGCGCAAGCTGGGCCTGGAGAGCACCGGCAATGCCGGCGGCGTGTTCAATCTCGTCGTCGAGCCGGGCGCGCACGATTTCGCCGGCCTGCTCCGCGAAATGGGCGAGGGCCTGCTCGTCACCGAACTGCTCGGCCATGGCGCCAACCTCGTCAACGGCGATTATTCGCGCGGCGCCGCCGGCTTCTGGGTCGAGAACGGCGAGATCGCCTATCCGGTCGACGAGCTGACGATCGCCAGCAGTCTGCCCGAGATGTTCCGCAACGTCGCGGCCGTCGGCCGCGACGTCGATCCGCACGCCGGCATCCGCACCGGCTCGGTGCTGATCGACGGCATGACGATCGCAGGGCACTGAAAACGGGGCACTGAAAAGCATTCAGCGGGGTTCTACGTTTTTTTCTGCGCTCGCAACGGCGGCTTGAGGGGGGTGACCTTGTCGGAGTTCACCGCGCCTTCGTACAGATCGGTCCAGCGCAGGATTTCGATGCGCCCGTTCATGTCTTCGGCCAAGGCCGTGCAGCTTTCCACCCAGTCGCCGCAGTTGTAGTACTGCACGCCGTGCAGGTGGCGAATCTCGGCATGGTGGATGTGGCCGCAGATCACGCCGTCGAGATTGCGCCGCCGGCAGTCACGCGCGACGGCGTCCTCGAAGGCCGAGACGAAATTCACCGCGCGCTTGACCTGATGCTTGGCATACGCCGACAGCGACCAGTGCGGCTTGTTGAAGCGCGCCCGCACGCGGTTGATGACGACGTTGGCGCGCAGCAGGGTCTGGTAGGCGGCGTCGCCGGCGACGGCGACGCGCCGGAAGTAGCGCGTGATCATGTCGAAGGCGTCGCCGTGCAGCACCAGCAGGCGCCGGCCGTCGGCGGTGTGATGGACGGCCTCGTTGGCGATGCTGATGTTGCCGAAGTGCATCGCGTGGTCGACGTAGCGGCGCAGGAACTCGTCGTGGTTGCCGGTGATGTAGTGCACCGCCGTGCCGGCTTCGGCCTTGCTGAGAATCTCGCGCACGACGTTGGCGTGCGCCTGCGGCCAGTACCAGCTCTGGTGCAGCTTCCAGCCGTCGATGATGTCGCCGACGAGGTAGAGGCGCTCGCAGTCGTGGCGGCGCAGGAAATCAGCGAGCAGTTCGGCCTGGCAGCCCGGGCGTCCGAGATGGACGTCGGAAATCCAAAGCGTGCGATGACGCATCATGCCTCCGGTTCCGGCGCGACCCTGAATGGCGCACCGGCTCTGTTTTCAGCAAGTTTCTTGCCACTGGCCACGCCGCGACGCTGAAAGCGCCGCAAGGGCTGGCGGATCCTGTGATCGGGTTCGCCATGCTGAACGGTCGAGGGTGGCTGTACGATGAATGAACGCGCCGCGCGCGGCCCGCTGCGGCCGCGGCTGAGGCTCAGGCGGCTTGGCTACGCGGCAGCGGCGTGACCTTGCCGCCCAGGTTCAGATGGTCGAGCTCGACCCAGCGGACCACGTGGATGCGGCCGTTGAAGTCTTCGGCGAGCGCCGTGCAGCTCTCGACCCAGTCGCCGCAGTTGTAGTAGCTGACGCCGTCGATCTCGCGCGCTTCGGCGTGGTGGATGTGGCCGCAGACCACGCCGTCGAGCTCGCGCCGGCGGCACTCGCGGGCCAGCGATTCCTCGAATGTCGAGACGATGTTCACCGCGGTTTTCACGTGCTGCTTGGCGAACGCCGACAGCGACCAGTAGCGCATGCCGAGCAGCGAGCGGCCGCGGTTGAACCAGTAGTTGAAGCGCATCGTGCCTTCGTAGAGCGCGTCGCCGGCCAGCGCGATCCACTTGTGGTAGCGCGTGATGACATCGAAGAAATCGCCGTGCACGACCAGCAGCTTGCGGCCGTCCGCGGTCTTGTGGACGTGCTCGTTGACCAGCCGGATATTGCCGATCTCGAGCTCGTAGCCGACGAACTTGCGCAGGAACTCGTCGTGGTTGCCGGTAACGTAATAGACCTGCGTGCCGCGCTTGGCCTTGGTCAAGACCTTGCGCACGACGTTGGTGTGCTCCTGCGGCCAGTACCAGCCGGAGCGCAGCTTCCAGCCGTCGATGATGTCGCCGACCAGGTACAGCGTCTCGCAGCTGTTCTGCTTGAGGAAGTCGGCGAGATGCTCGGCCTTGCAGCCCGGCGTGCCGAGGTGGACGTCGGAAATCCAGAGCGTGCGGTAGCGATGCTTGCCGTCGTCGGCAGGCTTGCGGGGCTTGGACTTGGCGGAGCGCGTGGCGTCTTTCATGGCACTTCCAACGCTGGCACAGGACGGTGATCCGTCTGTGACGGAGCCGTGAAGGTTCCGTGAAGACGCGTGCGGCGAGCCCAAGAAAACGGGGCGCAGCCTCGCGGCCGCGCCCCCGGGTGGCCCCGAGCGGTCGGTCAGTCCGACGATTGCGTGACCATCTTGCCGCCCGCGCACAGCTCGTGCGCGCACAGCGCGTCACCGAGGTTGGCCGACAGCAGAGACGCGCCGAGGCTTAGTGTCACGCGGTCGTAGTCCTTGGTGGTCTTGATGCCGAACCACAGCGGCTCGCCACCGGCCAGCGAAACGCCGTAGCAAAGCGGGGGCGGCACGTTTAGACGCCGGCACGGCGATGCTGGAAAATAACGATTCCGTCCCCATGTCTGAGACCCGCGGCCGCGCGGCCGCGCCGGAGTCCACGATGTCCGATCTGTTTCCGCTGAATCCGCAACGTCCCGCCGAGGCGCTGGCCCTGGTGCGTGAAACCCTGCGCGGCGACGGGCCGGCGATCGTCACCAGCAATTTCCGGCCGTTCGCGGCGGTGATGCTGCATCTGATCACGCGCGTCGAGGCCGGGATTCCGGTGATCTGGATGGACAGCGGCTACAACACGCCCGACACCTATCGCCATGCCGAGGCGCTGCGCCGGCAGCTCGGCCTCAATCTGCACGTCTACGCGCCGCGGCGCACGCGCGCGCAGCGCGAGGCGCTCGACGGCCCGCCGCCGGGCCGCGACGATCCGCGCTTCGACGCGTTCGTGCGCGAGGTCAAGCTCGAACCGTTCGAGCGCGCGCTCGCCGATTTCCGGCCGAAGGTCTGGTTCAACGGCGTGCGCGCCACCGATACCGCCAAGCGCGCCGAGATGGAGCAGGTGGCGCGCAACGCCGACGGTATTCTCAAAGTCGCGCCGCTGCTCGACTGGACCTCGCGCGACCTGCATCACTACCTGCAGCAGCACGGCCTGCCGAACAATTGGGACTACGCCGATCCGACCAAGCCCGATCCGGCGCAGGAGTGCGGGCTGCACCTCGCGCATTAGGGTCCGCGGTCGCGGCTTTCAGGCGCGCAGGAAGGCGGCGATCCGCTCGCCGGTTTCCCGCGGCCGGTCGAAATGCAGCATGTGGCCGGCGCCGGCGATCACGGCTTCCGCGCGCTGCGCGAAACAGGCGCGCCGCTCGGCGCGTTCTTCGGCGGAGAGCACCGTCATGAACGGCGAGTCGCCGCCGTCGACGAACAGCGTCGGCGCGGCGATCTGCCGCCAGATCGCCTTCGACTCGGCGGCGCGGTACAGCGACGGCATGTTGAGCCGGTGACGCGGATCGGCGAGCAACCGCACGCGGCCGCGGCCGTCCTCGCAGCCCCAGCCGTGCGCGACGAACAGCGCGCGCGCGCCGTCGAGCTGCGGATGCTGGATGCGCACGCGTTCGGCGAGCGCCGCGAACGAGGCATAGGTCTTGACGCGCATCGGCTGGCGCAGCTGCCGGAGCCAGCGCCGGTAACGTTCGGGGGCCAGCGCCGCCGGCGCGTCGGGCGAGGCGAGGCCGTCGAGGACCACGAGGCGGCTGACGCGCGACGGACGCAGCCCCGCGTACAGGCTGGCGACCTGCGCGCCCATGCTGTGCCCGGCCAGCCACAGCGGCGCCTCGGGACCGGCGTAGTGGTCGATGAGGGCATCGAGGTCGGCCACGTAGTCGGGGAACCAGTAGCCGTCGGCCGGCCATTCCGTATGGCCGAGGCCGCGCCAGTCCGGGGCGACGACCTGGCAGACGTCGAGCAGCGGCTGCACGAGGTCGTCGAACGTCGCCGAGGCGTCGAGAAAGCCGTGGCCGAAGATCAGCAGCGGCTGTCGCGGATCGCCCCAGCGGCGCACGTGATAGCGCAGGCCGCGGATGCGGATGAACTCGGATCGGCTCGCGGCGCGGCGGGCGGGAGCGGCGGAAGTCACGGAAAGGACACGATCGGCATCGGCCGACAGTATAAAGTGCGACGTTCGATGTCTTGGATGGCATCGCTTTTGCCAGCAGAATCGCCGACGAACCGAACATAGCGCCATGTCGATCCACGCCGCCCTGCATCATCAGACGGTCTACCGTTACGACCGCCGCGTCTCGCTGTCGCCGCATCTGATCCGCCTGCGGCCGGCGCCGCACGCGCGCACCGAGGTGCTCAGCTACTCCCTGAAGGTGCAGCCGGACCCGCACTTCCTGAACTGGCAGCAGGACCCGTTCGGCAACTGGCAGGCGCGCGTCGTGTTTCCGGAGAAAGTGACGGAATTCAGCGTGACCGTCGATCTGGTCGCCAATCTGGCGGTCATCAATCCGTTCGACTTCTTCGTCGAGAAATACGCCGACGCGTTTCCGTTCGACTACGAAGCGAGCCTGAAGGCCGAGCTCGCGCCGTATCTGAAGCCGGATCCGGCCGGTCCGCTGCTCTCGCGGTATCTCGCGGGGGTGCCGCGCGAGGCGAAGTCGACAATCGACTTCATCGTCGAGCTGAACCGCAATCTGCAGCAGCACATCGGCTACCTGATCCGCATGGAGCCCGGCGTGCAGACGCCGGAGCAGACGCTGAAGAAGTGCTCCGGCTCGTGCCGCGATTCGTCGTGGCTGCTCGTGCAGCTGCTGCGCCAGCTCGGGCTGGCCGCGCGCTTCGTGTCCGGCTACCTGATCCAGCTCAAGCCCGACGTGAAATCGCTCGACGGCCCGTCCGGCACCGAGTTCGACTTCACCGACCTGCACGCCTGGGCCGAGGTCTACATCCCCGGCGCCGGCTGGCTCGGCCTGGACCCGACGTCCGGCCTGTTCGCCGGCGAAGGCCACATCCCGCTGTCGGCGACGCCGGAACCGTCGTCGGCGGCGCCGATCACCGGCCTCGTCGACGAGTGCGAGGTGACGTTCGGCCACGACATGCGCGTGACGCGCATCTTCGAGACGCCGCGCGTCACCAAGCCGTATGCCGACGAGCAGTGGCAGGCGATCGACGCGCTCGGCGAACGCGTCGACCACCAACTGCGCGTCGATGACGTGCGCCTGACGATGGGTGGCGAGCCGACCTTCGTCGCCGCCGACGATCCGCAGGGCGAGGAGTGGAACACCTCGGCGGTCGGGCCGACCAAGACCAACCGCGCGCTCGATCTGGCGCTGCGTCTGCGCGAGCACTACGCCCCGCAGGGCCTGCTGACGTACGGGCAGGGCAAGTGGTATCCGGGCGAATCGCTGCCGCGCTGGGTCTATACGCTGTACTGGCGTCGCGACGGCGTGCCGCTGTGGCGCGCCCCGGTCGTCAGGCCGGACGCAGCGCGGCCGCCGACGCTGCTGCAGGCCAACCAGTTCATGCTGAGCCTCGCCGAGCGTCTCGAACTCGATCCGCGCAACGTCGTCGAGGCGTACGAGGACGCGCTGCATTACATGGTCCGCGAGCGCAAGCTGCCGATCAACCTCGACCCGACCGACAACCGCTTGAAGGACCCGGAGGAGCGCGCGCGCCTGACGCAGGTCTTCGAGCGTGGCCTTGGCACGCCGCGCGGCTACGCGCTGCCGGTGCAGCGCTGGCAGGCCGCCGCGCGCTGGATGAGCGAGCGCTGGTTGCTGCGCACCGGCAAGCTGTTTCTGCTGCCGGGCGATTCGCCGATCGGCCTGCGCCTGCCGCTCGAATCGCTGCCCAGCGCGCCGGGTGCGGCGGTGCCGGTCAGCTATCCGGCCGATCCTTACTCGATTCCGGAGACGCTGCCGGCCGCCGATCCGCGCCGCCAGCCGTTCCTGCAGCTGCAGGGCCGCGAGGACCGTCGCGCGGCCGTGGCGGGTGGTGGCCAGAAGTGGCGGCCGGAGCAGCCCCCGCAGCGTTCGAGCAGCGCCTATCTGAACGGCGCGAACGTGCGCACGGCGATCGCCGTCGAGCCGCGCGAAGGCTGGATCAACGTCTTCCTGCCGCCGGTCGGCCGCACCGAGGATTTCCTCGATCTGGTCGCGGCGATCGAGGACGTTGCCGCCGAGACGCGGCTGCCGGTGCGCATCGAGGGCTATGCGCCGCCGTCGGATCCGCGCCTGGAGATCCTCAAGATCACGCCGGATCCCGGCGTCATCGAGGTCAACGTGCAGCCGGCGCGCTCGTGGCCGGAGCTGCGCGACAATACGATCACGCTGTACGAGACGGCGTTCCAGTCGCGGCTGTCGACCGAGAAGTTCCTGATCGACGGCCGCGCCGTCGGCACCGGCGGCGGCAATCACGTGGTGGTCGGCGGCGCGCGGACGGAGGATTCGCCGTTCCTGCGCCGGCCGGACGTGCTCGGCAGCATGATCCGCTACTGGCAGAATCATCCGTCGCTGTCGTACCTGTTCTCCGGCCTCTTCATCGGCCCGACCTCGCAGCATCCGCGCGTCGACGAAGCGCGCGACACGCAGTTGTACGAGCTGGAGATCGCGCTGTCGCAGCTGCCGGCCAAGGGTTGGAGCGTGCCGCACTGGATCGTCGACCGCACGCTGCGCAATCTGCTCGTCGATCTGACCGGCAACACCCACCGGGCGGAATTCTGCATCGACAAGCTGTACTCGCCGGACGGCCCGACCGGCCGCCTCGGCCTCGTCGAGCTGCGCGGCTTCGAGATGCCGCCGCACGCGCGCATGAGCCTCGTCCAGCAGCTGCTGGTGCGCGCGCTGATTGCCTGGTTCTGGCGCGAGCCATACACGCGGCCGCTGGTGCGCTGGGGCACCGAGCTGCACGACCGCTGGATGCTGCCGTACGACAACTGGCGCGATCTCGGCGAGATCGTCGCCGATCTGAACCGCGCCGGCTTCGCGTTCGAGCACGGCTGGTTCGCGCCGCACTTCGAGTTCCGTTTCCCGCGCCACGGCGTCTTCCGCTACGAGGACGTCGAGGTCGAACTGCGCCACGCGCTCGAACCGTGGCCGGTGCTCGGCGAGGAGCCGGGGGCCGGCGGTACGACGCGCTACGTCGATTCATCGGTCGAACGCCTGCAGGTCCGCGCGAAGAACCTCGTGTCGGGCCGCCACGTCGTCGCTTGCAACGGCCGGCCGCTGCCGATGCGCGAGACGCTGTCGTCCGGCGGCGCGCGCGGCGAGGCCGTGGCCGGCCTGCGCTACCGTGCCTGGCATCCGTACGCCTGCCTGCATCCGACGATCGGCGTGCACACGCCGCTGGTGTTCGATCTCTACGACCGCTGGACCGGCCGCGCGCTGGCCGGCGCGACCTATCATGTTGCGCACCCGGCTGGCCGCAACTACGACACCTTCCCGGTCAACGCCTTCGAGGCCGAGGCGCGGCGCATCGCGCGCTTCGAGGCGATCGGCCATACGCCCGGGCTCTATCCGCTCGGCACGGCGAGTCCGAACCCGGACTTTCCGTGCACGCTCGACCTGCGCCGGCCGTAGCGACGGCGCGTCGACCGGCGCACTTGCCGGTCGTACCGGGATGGAGACGGTGAAGGCCTTGCCACGCAGCGGCAGCGGGAGTGTCGTCATCGGCGTGACGTGCGAGGTCGGCCCCGCTCGATGAAGCCGTCGCGGAACGTCTCGGCATCCTTGCGGTCACACGCTCGCCAATAGCGATATTTGAGCTGCTCGATCTCGCGGATGGCTTCGAGGCGTTGCACGGGACGGCCCAGTCCGGCGAGAGCGGCGGACACGGGGTTTCCCGAAGGCGGTATGCCTTGATTTCATGAATGACGATAGCGCCGGACGCGGCCTCTCCGCCAAGTCCGAACGGATGAATTCGATGATTGCCACGTACATGGATTATTTTTTCTAACGCATGAAGCTAGAAAAAATCAATTGCTGCGGCGCAACAACCACGGTTTAATACTCCCACGCCAACGGTTGATGCCTCGAAACGAAGCTCCCAGGCAAACGGTCTCCTCCAGATCCCGCACAAGGGGTCTCTTTAAAGCCACCCTCACCGGTGGCTTTTTTTTGTCCGGAATTCGCGACCCGATCCACGCGAGCCGCTTGGCTGGCCGCTGCAGCCGGAACGGCCATGCAGGCATCGCGAGAAATAAAGAGCGGCGACGGCGCGGCGAACTGACCGACGGCCATCAAAAATTGCAAGCGAGAATTGGTCTCAATAAAATGGCGATCCGTTTCCTTGCCGCCGTGATCCGCCGTGAATGTGCCGTCGGTTATTCCGTCATTTCCCCCCGCTGTGTCGATCGGCTCGCAGCCGTCGTCCGGCAGACGCCGCGCCTGGCTGCGCGGCCTGCTCGCCGGCCCGCTGGCCTTCGTCGGCGCCACCCTGATCATGCTCGGCAGCACGGTGTGGCTGCCGGCCGGCGCCGCGCAGATCGATAACCTCGTGCTGCCGATCGCGCTGTTCCCGCTAATCTGGACATTGCTGTTCCTTTACGCGCTGCTGGCCACGCGGCTGGGGCGCGCCTACGCGATCGTCGCAGCGCTGTGCCTGATCAATGCGGCGCTGATCGCCACGCATTTCTGGAAGTGATCATGGTCAAGCTGCCGCAGGGTGAAACGAAGAAGCTGCTCGCGATCCACGGCTGGTCCGGCGTGCTGCTGGGCCTGCTGCTGTACGCGGTGATCTGCACCGGCGTCGCCGCGGTGTTCGGGGACGAGATCAAGGACTGGTCGAGCGCGCTGCCGACGCGTGCCGAAGCCGAGTTCCCCGCGGGTCTCGATGCGGCGATGCGCCGCGTCGCCAGCCAGACCGATCCGTATTTCCTGCACGATCTGTCGATCTTCCCGGCCGGCGGCGGACGCCTCAACCTGCTGTTCCACGTCGACGAGACGGACGCCAGGGGCCGGCCGGTCGAACGCGGCGTCGAATACGAACTCGACGGCAACACTCTGCAGACGGTCGCCCGTCGCGAGGGGCTGGGCGACGACATCGGCGGCGAGCGCCGCTCCAGCGCGCTGGCCGACTTCCTCATCGATCTGCACGTGCGCCTGCACCTGCCGAACCCGTACGGCCTGTTCCTGACCGGCGTGCTCGGCCTGGCGATGATGGTCGCCGCCGTCACCGGCTTTCTGATCCACCGCCACCTGATCAAGGAGCTGTTCACGCTGCGCCGCCGTCGCGACAAACTGCTGACCGCGCGCGACGCACACGTCGTCGCCGGCGCCTGGAACCTGCCGTTCGCGTTCATCCTCGCCTTCACCGGCAGCTTCTTCAGCTTCGCCAGCGCGTTCGCGCTGCCGGCGATGGCGATGGTCGCGTTCGGCGGCGACCGGGAAAAGATGTTCGAGACCATCATCGGCAAGGCCGTGCCCGACGACGAGCGCGCGGTCGCGCCGGCCGATCTCGATGCGGTGCTCGCCGATGTCCGCACGCGCGCCGGCGAGGAGCCGTTTTTCATCAGCTTCGAGCGCTACGGCCGCGCTGACGGCGTGATCACCCTGTTCATGCAACCGAAGCCGGGCGAGCTGATGCGCAATACTTATCTGTACTCCGGCGCGAGCGGCGCCTTCCTGCAGGAAAAACCGCAGCTGGGGCTCAGGCCCTCGCTCGGCGGACAGGTCTTCTCGCTGATGGGGCCGCTGCACTTCGGCAATTTTGCCGGCCCGCTGTCGAAGGCCGTGTGGTTCGCGCTCGGCTTCGCCGGCGCCTACGTGACGCTGACCGGCATGATGCTGTGGACGCAGCGCCGCGCTGGGCAGCCGGCGTGGCGGCGCATGTCGCATGCCGTGCATTGGGTCGGCTATGGATTGCCGCTGGCGCTGCTCGCCTGTCCTTACGGCTACTTCGTCGCGCTGGCGACCGGCAGCGATGCGATCGTGGCGCAAGCGGTCGCCTTCCTCAGCGTCGCCGCCGCGAGCCTCGTCGCCGTGCTTGCGCTGCGCCGGCACGACGCGATCCAGCGCGCCGCGCTCGGCGCCGCCGGCCTCGCGCTGCTCGGCACGCCGCCGCTGCGCATCGTCGCCGGCGGCATCGGCTGGCGCGAGGCGATGAGCGCCGGCATCGCCGTCGTGCCGGCGGTCGATCTGGCGCTGATCTTCGCCGGGCTGATCTGTCTGGCGCTGCTGTGGCGCCATTGGGCAATGCCGGCGACGCGGCCGTCCGTCCTGCCGCGCGCCGATGCCGTGGAGGCCGCATGACGGCCGCGACCTTGCTGGCAATCGCCTGCAGCGCGGCCGCGCTATGGCTGATCGGCCGCCGCGACCCGAAGCGGCTTCGCGCCCGCGCCGCGGGCCGTCATGGCGTCGCCGCGCACACGCCGGCGCAGCGACGCAGGCTGACCGTCGCCGCCGCGCTGCCGGGCGCGCTGCTGGCAATCGCCGGCCAGTCGGCCGGTTTCATTCTCTGGCTCGGCGCGACCGTCGCGCTCGGCTGGCTGCTCGTGCAGGCGCTGGCGGTCGGCGGCCGGTCGCCGCGGACCTCGTCCCGCGCCTGAACGGCGCGCGATCGCTTCAGGCGCCCGCGGTGTCGCGGCGCAGGAACGCGATCGGCGGCGCGTACTTCGTCGCGCCGCGCTTCTTCTGCGTCACCAGCGTCAGCCCCGAGGGCTTGAACACATTGACGTTGTGCGTGTTCGGCGTGGTGACGATGTACTGCGCGCGCGTCGCCTGCAGGAACGCGCCGACCTTGTCGATGTTGAAGATGTCGAGATGCGCGAACGGCTCGTCGATGAACACGAAGCCGCCGCTCTGATCCTCGTCCATCAGCAGGCCGACGAGCAGGATCATCGACTTCATCACCTGCTGGCCGCCGGACGCTTCGCCGTCGTTGAGGCCGATCATGCCTTTCTGATCGAAGTTGAACTGCACTTCGAGGCGCGCCTGCGACAGCGTCAGATCGTCGTTGTTGAGCTGCGGGGGCTGCACTTCGACGTCGATGCCGGCCAGCGCGCCGAGATTGCGCAGGTTCTGCGCGTAGCGGCGTACGGTGGCGCGCAGCACGTTGACGTACTGGCTGCGCGCCCGATCGGTGCTGCTGCGCGCGCGTTCGAGGTGGACGTCCTGATCGCCGATGCGTGATTCAAGCTGGCGATGCTCGGCATCGAGCTTGTCGCGGATCGCGACGCAGTTCGCATCGGTGTTCCAGCGGCCGTCGTCCTTGCGCCGGTGCAGGCGCTCGATCTCGCGTTCGACGGCGCCCGTCGTTTCGTAGCGCGTCCGTGCCTCGCTCATCGCCGATGCCGTGCGCCAGACGGTCGGTTTGCCGCGGCGCAGGCGGCGCCATTCGAGCACGTGGCCGGCATGCGCGCGGCGCGACTGATCGAGTTCGACGTTCAGATGCCGCTGGCGGGTCCGTGATTTCTGCAGCGCTTCCTCGGCGCGGTCGTGGCGCGAGGTCAGCGCGTGCAGGGCTTGCGACATTGCGTAATAGCGCGCCGCGGCGGCGGCACGCGCGCTGCCGATCGTTTCGAGTTCCTCGGCGAGGCGGGTCACCTCGGCTTCGGCGGTCTCGAACTCCGGCGCGCGTGCCGCGATTTCGCGCGTCGCGTCGACACCGGCGAGCACGCTCTGCACATCGGTGAGCTTGCGCGTCGTCAGCGCCAGCGCCTCGCGCAGGCCTTCGCGCTGATCGCACAGTTCCTCGACGCGCCGATGCGCGTCGGCGACGGCGTTGCGGCCGAAGTGCACGTCGGACACGCTGATGTCGCGGCCGCCGCGGCGCTCGCGCTGATAGGCGCGCGGCGTGATCCACGACTGGCCTTCCGGCAGACGCGTGCCTTCCTCGGTGGTCTCGACGCGCTGGATGCCGTCGAGCAGCTTCGCCAGCCATACCGGCGGATCGGCGTGGAAGCGCACGCATTCGAGCAGCGAGCCGCGCTGCGGCCTCGGCGCCGGTGCGCGCTCGTGGACGACGTAATGACGGTAGCGCTGCTGTTCGCCGAGCTTCCACGCGGCGGCGCGGTCGCCCGGCTTTTCGAGCAGCACCAGATGACGCACGCCGGCCAGCACCGATTCGACGGCGAGCTGCCAGCTGTCGTCGGTGATTTCGACGATGTCGCCGAGCATGCGATGCGCGATGCCGGCGTCGCTGAGCGCCTGCGCGAAGGCCGTGACCTCGCGCGGCTCCGGACGGCGGCCGCTGTCGAGCGCGGCGATGCGCGACTGCAGCTCGCCGATTTCGCGATCGACGGTGTCAAGCTGACCCTGCAGCTCGTAGCGGCGGCGGCCGAGCTTTTCCTGCTCGCGCAGCGCCGCTTCGGTGTCGAGGCCACCGCTCTGCCGCTCCAGCCGTTCGAGCAGGCGCTTGCGCTGCTCGAGTACGGCCTGCGCCTTGCCGAGCGGGCGTTCGATCTGGCGTTCCTGCTGCTGCAGGCTTTCCATCCGGACCCTGCTGTCGGCTTCGGCGCTTTCGGTTTCCTCGCGCTCGCGCAGCAGCGCGGCGTGTTCGGCGGCGTGCGCGGCGAGCTGCGCATCGACGTCGGCGACTTCGCGCCGCTTGCCGAGCAGTTGTGCGCGGCCGCCGCGCAGCGCGTCGAGCAGTTCGGCGAGCTGCAGGCGCGGCAGCCACTGGCCGGTGAGGTCGGCGAGTTCATTGAGCAGGCGCTCGTACTCGCGGAACGAATGGACGTCGGCTTCGGACGCCTGCAGCTGCGTGTGCAGGCGCGCGAGCTGCGTTTTCAGTTCATCGAGTTCGCGCGCGCAGGCGAGCTGGTCCTCGCGCGCCTTCTGGTAGTTGTCGAGCACTTCCTGGTCGCCGAACACGTCGAACACCAGATCGAGCAGCTGGCGCGGCGAGTATTCGCAGAGCTTGTCGGTGTGGCCCTGGTCGAGCGCGAGCACGCGCTTGATCGCGCGCGTCAGGCCGGCGTTCTCGAGCTGCGATTCGTACTGGCGCACGCCGACCCAGGTGACGGCCTCGCTGGTCTCAGCGATCTCGACCGGCACATCGCCGGCGCCGATGCCGTAGCTGCGTTCCCAGTCGCCGCCTTTCTTGCGGATGCGGCAGAACAGCGTGACGATGGGATCGAGGATCGGCCAGAACGCGAGCTGGCCGTTGCTGCGCTTCGGGTTCGACACGGTCGCGCGCAGCCAGGCATAAGGCCGGTCGGCGCGGCGCACGTAGCGCTTGTAATCGCGGCCCTGCGAGCAGTTGATCGCCAGCAGCGTGCGCAGCGCGTCGAGCAGCGTGGTCTTGCCGGAGCCGTTCGGACCGACGACGGTGACGATGTTGGCATCGAGCGGCAGCGTGAAACGCTCCCACCAGTCCCAGTGGACGATCTCGATCTTGTGGAAGCTGAACATTAGTCGCTGGCCGGCGCGCTGTCGGCGCCCAGGATGAGGGTGTCGGTTTCGATGTCGGCTTCGTCTTCGCCCGGCGGCAGCTCGTCGTCGATCTCGTCGTTGGTGGCGCCGCCGAACAGCTCGGACAGCGTGCCTTTGAAGATGCGCTCGGCCATGCGGCTGTAGTCGAGCACCAGATCGAGCAGCGGGCCTTCGTAGATGCGGCCGTCGCGGCGTTCGATGAAGCCGAGGCGCGACAGCACCGGCAGCCCGAAATTCCTGATGCGCGTGCGGCCGCCGAGGCGGTCGCCGAAGTCGGCGAGCAGCGTCGCCTCGGCGGCGTTGATACCGAGCTCGGCGGCGCTCGGCACTGGCTTGGCTTCGGCGAACATCTGCGACTGGCGCAGCCGTTCGACTTCGCTCTGGCGCTCGATCTGGCGCTGGCGCTTGGGCAGGATCAGCAAGGCCCACAGCACGACGAGCAGGGCGATCTGGTCGCGCTTCAGTTCGAGATTGTTCGACAGCCACGCGTCGTCGCTGCCGAACACCGGCTGCTCGAACTCGCGGCGGATGCGCAGCGCGACGTGATCGGCGTACGGGTGCTCGACGAATTCGAGGCCGCAGGCCGTCAGGCGTTCGCTGAGCGCGCTGTAGAACAGCTCGTCGGTCAGCGCCTTGCGCACCAGCGGGTCCTTGCGCAACAGCACGCGGTGCGCCGACAGGCGCGCCACCAGGGTTTGTACGTCACGCTCCACGGGCGGAGGCCTCCAGCTGTCCGGCGCTCATTTCGGCGACGCCGTTACGGCCCACCTGGATGGTGTCGTCGCCGAGCCTGACGCGACGATCGATGCGCGCCAGATCGGCGACCGGCCCTGCCAGTGACGCCGATTCGCGGTCGCCGAGCAGCGCGAGCAGTGACAGGCGATAGCTCGACAGCTCGTAATCGCGCAGCGGCACCGCTTCATGCAGCGGCCAGCCGTCGGGCGCGACGCGCAGGTCGTCGCGCCAACGTTCGAGTTCGGCGTAGTCCGGCGGTTCGAGATTCAGCGCGTCGGTCGGCGGGGCTTCGCTGGCGTTCGGCAGCGCAGCGTCGAGCTTTTCCGGGCGCAGCTTGTCGACCAGCTCGAACTCGGCGACGTCGAGCGCGATGTCGCCGAGCGCGAACGCGAAGTCCGGCACTGGACTGACGGCGCCGGCGAGCAGCGCGGCGATGCGCTCCTGGCCGATGCCGCGCAGCCAGGCGTTGACGTCGGACGACGACAGGCCGCTGGCGCCGAGATGGACTTTCTGCTTTTCGAGCTGGTTGAGCGCGCGCTGGAACGCGCCGCCCATGCGCAGCAGCTCGCTCTGCACCTGACCGATGCGCTGCGCGAGGCGATGTGTCGCGCCGTCGAGTTCATGGCCTTCGGTGATGTCGTGCAGCACGTCGCTGCCCTTGTCGACCCAGGTCCACGCGGCGCTGAGCTTGCTCTCGGCGGCGCGGATGCGCACTTCCGAGCCGGACAGGATCGCGCGCTCGAACTCGTCCTTCAGTTCCAGCAGGCGCGCGAGCAGATGCTGCAGCTCCGGATTGGCGAGCGTGCCGACCGCGCCGCTGCCGGCGAGCTGTGCGGCGAGATAGCCGAGCTCGGCGCCTTCGTCGCCGAACTTCAGCAGCGACGACAGCGCCGACGTCGCCATGCGGCCGAGCGGGCTGACGCCGTAGCGCGAGGTTTCGGCGTCCCAGGCGAGCAGGCCGTGCACGCGCAGGCGGCCGATCAGGTGTTCGAGCTTGCCCTCGTCGAGATACGGGAACTGCTGGCGCAGCTCACCGGCGCTGACGAATGGCGCGCCGCGCGCCGCCAGTTCGTGCAGCACGAGCAGGCGGATCAGCACGGCGCCTTCGCTGCCGGTGAACAGAGCGATCAGCGCCTGAATCGTCGGTCGCGCGCCGGCCAGCGCGTGCAGGGCGGGGACGTCGGCCGGCTCGACGCCGGACCGGAACCAGTCGGCGAGCAGGTCTTCGGGGAGATCGGGCTGCATCGGGCGAAGTGTAATGATCGCTCGCCGCCGCGACAGTCTTGACGCGCGCCGCCGCGTCGGGTCCGGAAAATCGCGCCGCCGCGGCGCGGACTTTCAGGCGTGCGCGCCGTAGGCGGTGACCAGGCGTTCGAGCGCTTCGCGCAGCTGGCCGCCCGGCGGCCACGGGCGCCGCGTGCGGCGGTCGACGAACACGTGAACGAACCAGCCTTCGGCGGCCGGCGTCTTCTGGCTCGCGCGGAACAGGCCGATCTCGTAGCGCACGCTCGACGCGCCCAGGTGGGCGACGCGCAGGCCGGCGTCGATCGCGTCCGGGAACACCAGCGAGTCGTAGTAGCGGCAGCTCGACTCGGCGCACAGGCCCATCAGCGCGCCATGGTGGATGTCGAGGCCGCCAGCGGTGATCAGATAGTGATTGATGACGGTGTCGAAGTAGCTGTAGTACTCGACATTGTTGACGTGCCCGTAGACGTCGTTGTCCTTCCAGCGCGTCGTGATACGCTCGAAATGCGGATAGGCGGCGCGCGGCGCGCTGCCGTCCGGGTTGTTGCGGGGCGTGGGGCTGCTCAAGCGTGTCTCCTCGGCCGGCACGGGTGGAAGGCCGGCAGTTTACGCGCTCCTCCCGCCGGTGCGGACGGGCGCGGGCGGTTCTTCGTCGATTCACGCCGCGCCGCCCAAGAACGGCGGATGGCGCCGTCGCCGTTCCAGCACTTCCTGTCCGATCCGCAGCATTGGCGGCTCGGCGGCACCGCGCTCGCGTTCGGGGCGCTGCTGGCCGCCGAAACCGCTCTGGCCGTGACGGACGGCGATCCACGACCGGCGCTGGTTCGGCAACGTCGCGTCGCTGCTGCTTTCGGAGCTGGTGCTCGCGGCATGGCCGGTGGCATCGGTCGGCGTCGCCGCTCGGGCGCAGTCGGTCGGTTTTTCAGCGCCGGGCGCGCACCTGACGCGCAGGCTGTTTCAGCGCGGCCGCAGCGCCCAGGCCAGCGCATCGTCCAGGCGATCGTTGCCCCAGAACAGCTCGCCGGCAACGACGAAACTCGGCGCTCCGAAGATGCCGTGCCGCTGCGCGGCGGCGGCGTTCTCGCGCAGCTTCGGTTTCTCGGCGGGACTCAGCGCGTGGGCCATCGCGGCGTCGGCGTCGGCGCCGACTTCGGCGAGGCAGTCGCGGATCACGGCGTCGTCGCCGATGTCGCGGTCGTCGGCGAAGTTGGCGCGGTAGACGGCGCGGACGAACGACGGCATCCACGGCGCATCGGCGTGGCTGCAGGCGATGCGCGCGGCCGTGATGCTGGTGCGCGGGAACGACGACGGCTTTTGCCAGGCGATGTGGTGCTTCGCACACAGCCGCTCGACGTCGCGCCACATGTAGTGGCCCTTCTGTTCGTGGACGAGGAACGGCGAAGTCTCGTAGCCCTGCGCCTGGAAGATCGGCCCGAGCAGGAAGGGCTTCCAGGCCAGCGTCAGGCCGGCGGCGACGGCGGCGGCTTCGATGCGCATCGCCGCCGGATACGAGTACGTGCTGGCGAACTCGAACCAGAATTCGACGACGGGAAGCGTGGCGTGCGGCGCGCTCACGGGACCACCAGCCGCTGTGCGGCCTGCCAGCGCTCGCCGGGCGCGAGGCGCACCGGCGCAGCGATCGCCGCCGCTTCGATGCACAGCATCCGCCGCCAGCCGCCGGCGTCGAGATCGGCGAGGCCGGCGGCTTTTTGTTCGCCCGGATTCCAGACGACGAGATCCGGGAAGTGGCGGCTCTGCACGAGCAGGCGCGCCTCGCCGTCGTGCAATTCGATCTGCGCCGGCGCGTGCACGTAGATGCGATCGACTTCGCCGCGGATCGGCAGCGCGTCGTCCTGCTCGACGTGCCGGGCCGGCGCGCCCGGAGGCTCGCCGGCCGCCGAGTCGCGGTAGCGCAGGCCCTTGAGGCCGCTCACGCGCACGGCGTCGATGTCGGAGACGCGCAGGTAGGTGTGCAGCGCCACCGTGAAGTGGAACGCCGTGGCGCCGGGATTGACGACGGCGAGTTCGATGTCGAGCGCGTCGCCGCCGATCTCGACCGTGAGCTCGGCCTGGAACGGATGCGGCCAGATCGCGCGCGTCGCCGCGTCGTCGCGCAGCACCCAGGCGGCGTATGCGCGGCCGTCGTCGCGCCGGCCGTGGCCGGCGAGAGTCCAGGTGCGCGAGCGCGCGAAGCCGTGCCTGGGCAGCGGCCCTTCGGCGGCGAACTGCGGGAAGATCACCGGCACGCCGCCGCGGATCGCCGCGCCGTCGCCGGCCTGCGATTTCGCGCTGAGGTACAGGCGCTCGCCGCCGCGCGCCGGCTGCCAGCTGCAGACGTGCGCGCCGTGCGCGCAGATCGCGGCGCGGGCGCCGTCGGCGGCGCGGATTTCGGTCTCGGGAATGGCGGAGGGAGCGGCGGACGGCGAGCGCGGAGGCATCGGCGGATTCATCGGTCGGTCGCGGCGAGCTTCGCGCCGCGTTCGGCCAGCAGGGCGCGCGGCGTGCTGCGGTGGCAGTGAATTTCATCCTCGCAGTAGCAGCCGACAGCGAGGTCGGTCAGCCGCGACAGAGCCGCCAGCAGGTCGATCGCATGCGCGGCGTCGGGCGCCGCCATTTCGCGGAGGTACCTGGCGGCGAAGCGCGCCCAGTCGCGTTCGCTCCCGGCGGCCTGCGCTTCCTTGACCAGTCCGGCGCTCGGCGTCAGCAGCGGCAGCCGGACGTCGTACCCGTTCTGCCGGGCGAAGTCGGCCCTGGCGACGCCGCGCGGCGGGTGGCGGACGGTGCCGACGCGCAGGCCCTCGTGCGGGCCGCGCGGACTGCCGAGGCGGACGATGTGCAGGCTCATCGCGAGCGGTTCCGGCGAATGCGGGCCCCGAGCATGCCCTGTCCGGCGTGATCGACGCCAGCACCGGCCCGGCTTCGCGGCGCGGCGGGGATAAATCAGAGGCATCATGGCCTGCGACGGCGGTCATTCAGGCCAATGGCGCTGTCATGCTGCATCGCCACAATCCGCGCCGTTAAATATTTCGAGATCCCCATGCCCGCCTACAAAGCCCCGCTGCGCGACATGCGCTTTCTGCTCAACGAAGTCTTCGACTACCCGGCGCACTACGCGTCGCTGCCGAACGGCAAGGACGCCGATCCCGACACCGTCGCCGCCATCCTCGAGGAAGGCGCCAAGTTCTGCGAGGAAGTGCTGTCGCCGCTGAACCTGCCGGGCGACGAGGAAGGCTGCCGATTCGAGAACGGCAAGGTCACCACGCCGAAGGGCTTCAAGGAAGCCTACGAGCAGTACGTGGCCGGCGGCTGGCAGGGCCTCTCACACCCGGCCGAGTACGGCGGACAGGGCATGCCGATGTCGATGGGCCTGTTCAAAACCGAGATGATGGGCACGGCGAACTGGTCATTCAACATGTATCCGGGCCTCTCGCTCGGCGCCATGAACACCATCCTGCAGCACGCGTCCGACGAGCTGAAAGCCATCTACATGCCGAAGCTCACCGAAGGCACCTGGACCGGCACCATGTGTCTGACCGAGCCGCAGTGCGGCACCGATCTCGGCCAAGTCAAGACGCGCGCCGAGCCGAACGGCGACGGCACCTACCGCATCACCGGCACCAAGATCTTCATCTCGGCCGGCGAGCACGATCTCGCCGACAACATCGTGCACATCGTCCTCGCGCGCCTGCCGGACGCGCCGGCCGGCACGCGCGGCATCTCGCTGTTCATCGTGCCCAGGCATCTGCCGGCGACGGACGGCTCGGCCGGCGAGTTCAATCACGTCGTCTGCAGCGCCATCGAGCACAAGATGGGCATCAAGGCCTCGGCGACCTGCGTCATCAACTTCGAGGCGTCGATCGGCTGGATGATCGCCGAGCAGAACAAGGGCCTCGAGGCGATGTTCACCTTCATGAACACCGCGCGCATCGGCACCGCGATCCAGGGCGTCTGCCACGCCGAGCTGTCGTTCCAGGGGGCGCTGCGCTATGCCAGGGAGCGCCGCTCGATGCGCGCGCTCGGCGGCAAGAAGGAGCCGGACAAGATCGCCGACGCGATCATCCACCACGCCGACGTGCGCCGCATGCTGCTCACGCAGAAGGCCTTCGCCGAAGGCGGCCGCGCGATGATCTACTTCGCGGCGCAGTACGCCGACCACATGACGAACGCCATCGTCGAAGGCGACCAGAAGAAGTACAAGCACTGGGACGACAAGCTCGGTTTCCTGACGCCGATCATGAAAGGTTTCCTCACCGAGGTGGGTCTCGAAGCGGCGAACCACGGCATCCAGGTGTTCGGCGGCCACGGCTACATCAAGGAACATGGCATGGAGCAGATCGCGCGCGACGCGCGCATCGCCACGCTGTACGAAGGCACCACCGGCATCCAGGCACTCGACCTGCTCGGCCGCAAGGTGCTGATCATGACGCGCACCAAGGCCGTCCGCGATTTCACCGTGCTGATCGCCAAGTTCGCCGCCGAGCACGCGCGCAATCTGAAGCTGCGCGTCAAGTCTGCCGTGCTCGGCAAATACGCGCTCGAATGGAACGCGCTCGCGCTGCGCATCATGCTCGCCGCGCGCAAGGACCGCGACAGCGTCAGCGCCGCCAGCCATCACTTCCTGATGTATTCGGGTTACGTGACGATGGCCTATTTCTGGGCGCTGCAGGCGGCCGTCGCCAGCGAAAAGCTCGCCAACGGCGGCGCCGAGCCGCCGGAGTTCTACAAGGCCAAGATTGCCACCGCGACCTTCTACTTCGACCACATCCTGCCGCGCGCCAAGGGCCACGCGACCTCGATGCTCAAGCCGAGCAAGTCGCTGACCAAGCTGCCGGTCGAGAGCTTCGTGTTCGAGTGAAGTCCGTGTCGCGGCCGCTCAGGCGCGTCACGGCGGCGGCGCGACTCTCTGCTCGACGAGCCTGAGCATCGCCGACACGCTGACGCTGAGGACCGGACTCAGCTTGAACAGGGTCTTGATGCTCGCGGCATTCAGGCCGCGTTCGAGCGGGGAGACGTGATTGCGCTGCACGCGGTTTCGAGCGCGAGCTGCTCCTGAGAGAGAGCCCGCGCTGCTGCCGCAGTTCGCGCAACACCTCTGCCTGCGCGGTTTGACGAATTTCAGCGTCGTGAAGCGCCCCTCATCCCAGCCCTCTCCCCGCGTGTGGGGGAGAGGGGGGCACACACGGGTCAGAGTGTCGCCGCCAAGCGTGAGCCCTGGTTGATCGCGCGCTTCGCATCGAGTTCGGCGGCGACGTCGGCGCCGCCGATCAGATGCACTTTCGCGCCGGCTGCCTGCAACGGTTCCTGCAGCTCGCGCAGCGGTTCCTGGCCGGCGCAGAGCACGATGGTGTCGACTTCGAGCAGCGTCGCGTTCTCGCGCTTCTCGCCGTGGCTGATCAGCAGACCACGCTCGTCGATCGCCTCGTAATTCACGCCGCCGATCATCTCGACCTTTTTCATCTTCAGCGACGCGCGATGGATCCAGCCGGTGGTCTTGCCGAGGCGCTTGCCGAGCTGCTCGGCCTTGCGCTGCAGCAGCGTCACCTGCCGCGCCGGCGGCGTGATCTCCGGCCGGGCCAGGCCCCCGCGCGACACGGCCGGATCGGCGACGCCCCAATCGCGCCTCCACTCGGCGAGATCGAGCGCCGGAGAGTGACCGTCGTTCACAAGGTATTCGGCGACGTCGAAGCCGATGCCGCCGGCGCCGATCACGGCGACGCGCGCGCCGGCCGCTTTTTCATGCAGCAGCACGTCGATGTAGCTGAGCACCTTGCCGCTCGCTTCCTGTTCGGCCTGGCCGGGGATCTTCGGATTGCGCGGCGTGACGCCGGTGGCGAGCACGATGTCGTCGTAATTCCCGGCGAGCAGATACTGCGCCGACACGCGCGTGCCGAGCCTCACGTTCACGCCGGTGATGTCGAGCCTGCGGCGGAAGTAGCGCAGCGTCTCGTGGAATTCCTCCTTGCCGGGAATCCGCTTGGCCATGTTGAACTGGCCGCCGATCTCGCTCGCCGCATCGAACAGATCGACGTGATGGCCGCGCTCGGCGGCGACCGTCGCCGTGGCGAGGCCGGCCGGGCCGGCGCCGACGACGGCGATGCGTTTCTTTGCGGCGGCCGGCGTGTAGTTCAGCTCGGTCTCATGGCAGGCGCGCGGATTGACGAGGCAGCTCGCCGTCTTCATCTGGAAGGCGTGATCGAGGCAGGCCTGGTTGCAGGCGATGCAGGTGTTGATCTCGTCGGCGCGGCCCTGCGCGGCCTTCTTCACGAACGCCGGATCGGCGAGCAGCGGCCGCGCCATCGACACCATGTCGGCCTGACCGTCGGCAAGAATCTTCTCGGCGACGGCCGGATCGTTGATGCGGTTGGTCGTGCACAGCGGAATCTTCACTTCACCGCGCATCTTCTGTGTCACCCACGCGAACGCGCCGCGCGGCACCGAGGTCGCGATCGTCGGCACGCGCGCCTCGTGCCAGCCGATGCCGGTGTTGATGATCGTCGCGCCGGCTTTCTCGATGGCCTTGGCGAGTTGCACGATCTCGCCCCAGCTCTGGCCGTCCGGCACCAGATCGAGCATCGACAGGCGGTAGATGATGATGAAGTCCTTGCCGACCGCTTCACGCATGCGCGTGACGATCTCGATGGCGAGGCGCATGCGGTTCTGTGCCGAGCCGCCCCATTGATCGCGGCGCTTGTTGGTGTGTTCGGCGAGGAACTGGTTGATGAAATAACCTTCCGATCCCATCACCTCGACGCCGTCGTAGCCGCCCTCGCGCGCGAGCACGCCGGCGCGCACGAAAGCCTTGATCTGCCGCTCGACACCGCCGCTCGACAGCTCGCGCGGTGCGAACGGCGTGATCGGCGACTTGATCCGCGACGCCGACACCGACAGCGGCGAGTAGCCGTAGCGGCCGGCGTGCAGGATCTGCAGCGCGATCCTGCCGCCCTCGGCGTGCACCGCGCCGGTGATCTCGCGGTGCGCGTGCGCCGCGGCGTGCGTCGACAGTTTCGAGGCGAACGGCAGCAGCCAGCCCTCGATGTTCGGCGCGAAGCCGCCGGTGACGATCAGCCCCACGTCGCCACGCGCGCGCTCAGCGAAGTACGCGGCGAGGCGCGGGAAGTTCTTTTTGCGGTCTTCGAGGCCGGTGTGCATCGAGCCCATCAGCACGCGGTTCTTCAGCGTGGTGAAACCGAGATCGAGCGGCTGCAGCAGATGCGGGTAGGGGGAGCTGGCCAAGGTTAAGAGCACCTAACAAAATGAGTGGATAGCTGTCAGAATGCCTCGCAACTTGCTGTTTCTGCGAGGTCCGATGG
>JASGFY010000052.1:0-23471 GCA_047605265.1 Solimonas sp. | reverse complement strand
CGGCCACGACGACGCGCACGCAGCGGCCGTGGCGGCGCAGCAGTGTGGCCGCGGCGCGCGGCCAGTCGCCGAGCGCGAGCAAGCTCAGCGTTGCGGCAGTTTCGCTTTGCGTCAGCGCGCTCATGCTGCGGTGCTCATGCACCCGTTTGCGCTGCGCGCAAAACACCGTGTCGCGTGCTCATGCATGCACCCTCGCATCGATTGCGGGGGCCGTCGCCTGCATGAGGGAGCACGCTCCCGCACCCGTTTGCGCTGCGCGCAAAGCACCGTGTCGCGTGCTCATGCCGCCCAGGCCTCGCCACGCGCGCGGTCGATGGCGCGCAGCACGGCTTCCGGAGTCGCCGGCGCCGGCAGATCGATCGCCTGGCCTGGCGCCACGCACGACGCGACGGCATCGCGGATCGCATGCCAGACCGCCATGCCGAGCATCAGCGGCGGCTCGCCGACCGCCTTCGAGCGGTGGATGCTGTTTTCATGATTCGGCCGGTCGAACAGCGTCACCGTGGTGTTGGCCGCCCAGTCGTAGGCGGTCGGAATCTTGTACGTCGACGGCGCGTGCGTCTTCAGCTCGCCCTGGGCGTTCCACCACAGCTCCTCGGACGTCAGCCAGCCGACGCCCTGCAGGAAGCCGCCCTCGATCTGGCCCCGGTCGATCGCCGGATTCAGCGAGCGGCCGACGTCGTGCAGGATGTCGGCGCGCAGGAGCCGCGTCTCGCCGCTCAGCGTGTCGATCGCCACCTCGGCGAGCGCTGCGCCATAGGCAAAGTAATAGAACGGCCGGCCCTGCAGGCGCTCGCGGTCCCAGTGGATCTTCGGCGTGCGGTAGAAACCGGTCGCCGACAGCGCGATGCGCGCGAAGTACGCGCCGCTGACCAGCTGCGCGAAGCTGACGCTGCGCTCGCCGATCTGCACCTGGCCGTTCGCGAAGCGCACGTCGGCAGCCTTTACGCCGTAGGTCTGCGCCGCATGGCGTTCGAGCCGGCGGCGGATGCGCCGCGCCGCATGCTGCGCCGCCTTGCCATTGAGATCGGAGCCGCTCGACGCGGCGGTCGCCGAGGTGTTCGGCACCTTGCTGGTGTCGGTCGCGCTGACGCGGATCGCCGCCAGCGGCAAGCCGAACTCCTGCGCGACGATCTGCTGGACCTTGGTGTACAGACCCTGGCCCATCTCGGTGCCGCCGTGGTTGAGCAGCACGGTACCGTCGTTGTAGACGTGCACGAGGGCGCCGGCCTGGTTGTAGTGCGTGGCATTGAACGAGATGCCGAACTTCACCGGCGTCAGCGCGAGGCCGCGCTTGATCACCGCGTGCTCCGCGTTCCACGCGCTGACCGCCGCACGCCGCGCCGCATAGTCGTTGCCGGTTTCGAGCTGCGCGCACAGCTCGTGCAGGATGTTGTCCTCGACGCGCTGGCCGTACGGCGTCAGGTCGCGCTCGCCGATGCCGTAGAAATTGACCTTGCGCACCGCGAGCGGATCGAGCCCGAGTGCGCGCGCCACATCGTCGACGATCTGCTCGATCACCATCATGCCCTGCGGGCCGCCGAAGCCGCGGAACGCGGTGTTCGAGACGGTATTGGTCCTGCAGCGGTGCGAGACGACCTCGACGTGTTCGAGGAAGTACGCGTTGTCGATGTGGCACAGCGCGCGATCGTTGACCGGCCCCGATAGATCGGCCGAGTAGCCGCAGCGCGACGCCATCATCAGCTTCAGCGCGCGGATGCGGCCATCGGCGTCGAAACCGACGTCGTAGTCGGCGATGAAATCGTGGCGCTTGCCGGTCGCGATCATGTCGACGTCGCGATCGAGGCGCAGCTTGACCGGCCGGCCGGTCTTGCGCGCGAGGATCGCGGCGGCGGCGGCCAGCAGCGCCGGCTGGCTCTCTTTGCCGCCGAAGCCGCCGCCCATGCGCCGGCACTGCACGACGACGTCGTGCGCGTGCAGGCCCAGCGCGTGCGCGACGATGTGCTGGACCTCGGTCGGATGCTGCGTCGAACTGATGATCTGCAGCGCGCCGCCTTCCTGCGGCAGCGCGATGGCGATCTGGCCTTCGAGATAGAAATGATCCTGGCCGCCGATCGTCACGCTGCCCCGCAGACGGCGCGGCGCGGCTTCGAGCGCCGCCTCCGGCTCGCCGCGGCGCAGCGTGCGCGTCGGGATCACGAAGCTCTGCGCGGCGATCGCCGCACGCGCGTCGAGGATCGCCGGCAGGTCTTCGTAGTCGACCTTCGCCGCGCGCACCGCGCGGCGCGCCGCCTCGTAGCTCGTCGCCGCGACCGCGAACAGCGGCTGGCCGGCGTACTGCACGAGGGTGTCGGTGAAGATCGGATCGTCGTGCAGGATGCCGCCGTAGTTGTTGTCGCCCGACACGTCGGCCGGCAGCGCGACGGCGACGACGCCGGCTTGCGCGAGCACGGCAGAGACGTCGAGCGCGGTGATCGTCGCGTGCGCGCGCGTGCTCAGCCCGAACGCGGCGTGCAGCATGTTGGCCGGCAGCGCGAGGTCGTCGGCATACGGCGCGCGGCCGGTGACGTGCAGATGCGCGCTCTCGTGGCGCACGGGTTCGCCGATCAGCGCGCCGACATCGAGCTGGGTCGACAGGTCGTTCATGCCGACACCTCGGCCTCATGCGTGCGCAGCGTCTGCTTCGCCGCGTGCTCGAGATGAAAACGCCGCAACAGGTTCTGCGCGCCTTGCAGGCGATACGCGGCGCTCGCGCGCATGTCGCTCAGCGGCTTGAAGTCTTCGGCCAGCGCGTTCGCCGCCGCGGCGAACATGGCTTCATCGAACGATTTTCCGACCAGTGCGGCTTCGGCGCGTTTCGCGCGCGCCGGAATCGCGGCCATGCCACCATAGGCGATGCGCGCGGCGACGATGCGTTCGTCTTTCACTTCGACCGCGAACGCGGCGCAGACCGCCGAGATGTCCTGCTCGTAACGCTTCGCCAGCTTGTAGCTCGCGAGCCGCCAGCCGGCCGGCAGCGGCGGCACGGTGACGGCGACGACGAACTCGCCGCGGCGCAGCGCTTTTTTCTGGTAGCCGAGGTAAAACTCGCGCAGGGCCAGTGTGCGCGCCTCGTCGCCGCGGCGCAGCTCGAGCCGCGCGTCGAGCGCGAGCAGCGCCGGCATCGAATCGCCGATCGGCGAGCCGTTGGCGACGTTGCCGACCAGCGTGCCGGAGTTGCAGACCGGCCGCGACGCGAAGCGGCGCGCCAGCCCGGCGAGCGGGGGATGGCGCGCGACGAGCGCCGGCCAGGCGTCGCTGAGCGCGACGGCGGCGCCGATGCGCAGGCCGTCACCGGTCTCGGCGATGGTCTGCAGCTCGGCGATCTCGCCGAGATAGAGCATCGGCGGCAGCTCGCGCAGATGCTTGGTGACCCACAGGCCGACGTCGGTGCCGCCGGCGAGCAGCAAGGCGTCCGGCTGCGCCGCGTAGCGCGCGGCCAGCTCTGCGACCGTGCGCGGTGCGCAGAAACCCGGCAGTTCCAGCGTCGCGTCGCGGCGGATCCGCGTCAGCGCGCCAGCGATGCCGTCGGGCGCCGGCGGCGGAGCGTCGCCCATGCGCAGGCCGGCGTCGATGATCGGCCGGTAGCCGGTGCAGCGGCACAGATTGCCGGCCAGCGCCTCGACGACGGTATCGCGCGTCGGCGACGGCTGCCGCTGGTAGAGCGCGTACAGCGACATCACGAAGCCCGGCGTGCAGAAGCCGCACTGCGAGCCGTGATGATCGACCATCGCCTGCTGCACCGGATGCAGCGTGCCGTCGGCGGCCGGCAGGCCGTCGGCGGTGACGACCGCCTTGCCGTCCACCGTCGGCAGGAAACGGATGCAGCTGTTGACGGCGCGATAGCGCACGCCGCCATCGGCATCGGCATCGGCTTCGCCGAGCGCGATCGTGCAAGCCCCGCAGTCGCCTTCGGCGCAGCCTTCCTTGACCGCCGTGCAGCCGAGATCCTCGCGCAGGTATTGCAGCAGCGTGCGCGTCGGCGCGACGCCGGCGGCCTCGACCGGGCGGCCGTCGAGCAGGAAGCGGATCGTCGAACGGGAATCCGTCATGGCGCCGGCATCAGCTGCCGCGGTACGTGGAATAGCTCCACGGCGAGATCAACAGCGGCACGTGATAGTGCTGCGCGGCGTCGGCGACGCCGAAGCGCAGGCGCACTTCGTCGAGGAACGGCGGCTCCGGCAGATCGTCGCCGCGCCGGCGGAAATACGCGCCGGCTTCGAAGCGCAGCTCGTAGACGCCGGCGCTGAAGGTCTCCCCCTCGAGCAGCGGATGGTCGACGCGGCCGTCGGCGTTTGTATGCAATTGAAGCAGCAGCTCGCAGCGCGATCCGCAGCGATACAGACGCAGCGCGACGCCGGCGGCGGGACAGCCGTTGGCCGTGTCCAGCACGTGAGTGGTTAGCTTGCCCATCGCCATGCGCCTCTCGAATCCTCTGGCGGCGCGCACTTTGCGTGCGATCCTGAAGAGCCGAGGAGCAAAGCGCGTGCCATCGGCGACGAGGTGCGTCGCGACGCGGCTCGCAGCCGGATCGACCGATTGCATGCGATACCGTCATGGATTGCATGCAATTCGATTGTCCGATTGTGTGCGCGGCGCGCTAAAGCGGGGCGCCGCACCGCTCCGTGGCATCGCGCCGGGCCGGCGCGGCAGCGGCGATGCGACTATCGACGTGTGGCACAGGCTTTGCGGCTGCAGGGCGAATCTCGCCGCATCCCTGTCGCGCGGCGATCCTCGAAGCCAGGAGAAGCCGATGCCCGATTTCCCGCCGCGCGCCAGACGCCTGCGCGCCGCCCTCGCCGCCTTGTTCGTCGGTGCCGCCGGCCTGTTCGCGCAGAGCGTCGCCGCCGCGCCGCTGAAGGTGGCGTTCGTCTACATCGGCCCGGTCGGCGACGCCGGCTGGACGTATGCGCACGAACAGGGCCGTCTCGCGCTGGAGAAAGCACTGCCCGGCCAGGTGAAGACGACCTACGTCGAAAGCGTGCCGGAAGGCGCCGACGCCGAGCGCGTCATCCGCCAGCTCGCCGCCGACGGCAACCAGCTGATCTTCACGACCTCGTTCGGCTACATGGAGGCGACGCTCAAGGTCGCGCGCCTGTTCCCGAAGACCGTGTTCATGCACGCGACCGGCTACAAGACCGCGAAGAACGTCGGCGTCTACGAGGCGCGCACCTACGAATCCGCCTATCTGCTCGGCGTGCTCGCCGGGGGCACCACCCGAAGCAACACGCTCGGCTACGTCGCGTCGTTCCCGATTCCCGAGGTGATCCGCAACATCGACGCCTACACGCTCGGCGCGCAGAGCGTGAACCCGAAGATCAAGACCCGGGTGATCTGGGTCAACACCTGGTACGACCCCGGCAAGGAACGGCAGGCCGCCGAGACCCTGATCGCGCAGGGTGCCGATGTGCTGTGCCAGAACACCGACTCGCCGGCGACGCTGCAGGTCGCCCAGCAGAAAGGCGTCCATGCCTGCGGTTGGGATTCCGACATGGCGCGCTTCGCGCCGAAGGCGCAGATCGCCGCCGGCGTCGCCGACTGGGGACCGTTCTACATCAAGACCGCCCAGGAAGTGATCGCCGGCACCTGGAAGAGCGGAGAGACCCGCTGGGGCGTCGCCGAGGGCATGGTCAAGCTGGCGTCCGTGCTGCCGGCGATCCCGGCGCCGGCCCTGAAGGCCTACGAAGACAAGAGGCAGGCGCTGGGCGACGGCAGTTTCCACGTCTTCCAGGGTCCGCTGAAAGACCAGAGCGGCGCCGTCAAGGTCGCGGCGGGCGCGGCGCTGACGCCGGAACAGCTGATGTCGCTGAGCTGGTACGTGCAGGGCGTCGACGGCGCACTGCCGAAGTGATCCGCGCGGCGCTTCAGCGCGCCGCGCGCCGCCGGTATGCCAGTGGGCTGTCGCCGCTCCAGCAGCGGAACGCGCGGCTGAACGCGCTCGGCTCTGAGTAGCCGAGCAGATAGCCGATCTCGGTCAGCGGCAGATGGCCCTGGCGCAGGTAACGGCAGGCGGACTCGTGGCGCAGCTCTTCGACGAGCTGCTGGAAGCTCAGGCCGAGCTGGGCGGCGATCGCGTCGATCGTCGGGTGTCCCTGCGGCAGCGCGCCGAGCACCCGGCGCCGCAACTCGCTCATCAGGCCACCGTCACCGCCGCGCGCCGGCAAGGGTGACGGCACTTCGGCGGGCGCCGCCGCGCGCGCGCCGCGCAGCGGCGCGTCCAGCCATTCGCGCGCGAAAGGTCACCGGCCGCTGGCGCTACGCGCGCATCGCGCGCGCGACGCACTGGATGCAGCTCGACAAGCCGGACGAAGTCAATAAACTGCTGCTCGAATGGTTTGCCGGAACGCAGGAATGAGTCTGTCTCCGTGGCGCTTCTGCGTCGCCCCGATGCTCGACTGGAGCGACCGCCACTGCCGCTATTTCTGGCGCGGCCTGACGCAGCACGCGCGGCTCTACACGGAGATGGTCACGACCGGCGCGATCCTGCACGGCGACCGCGAACGCTTCCTGCGTTTCGACGCCGCCGAGCATCCCGTCGCGCTGCAGCTCGGCGGCTCGGACGCCGACGCGCTCGCGCGCTGCGCCGAGATCGGCGAGCAGTTCGGCTACGACGAAATCAACCTCAACTGCGGCTGCCCGTCCGACCGCGTGCAGGGCGGCGGCTTCGGCGCGTGCCTGATGAACGAGCCACAGACCGCCGCTGCCGCCGTGCGCGCGATGCGCGGCGCTACCGCCCTGCCCGTCACCGTCAAGCACCGCATCGGCGTCGACGATTCCGACGAGTACGACTTCATGCGCCGCTTCGTCGAGACGGTCGCGGACGCCGGCTGCGAGGTGTTCATCATCCACGCGCGCAAGGCCTGGCTGAAGGGCCTGTCGCCGAAGGAGAACCGCGAGATTCCGCCGCTGCGCTACGAGGCGGTCCACCGGCTCAAGCAGGAATTCCCGCGGCTGACCGTCGTGCTCAACGGCGGCGTGCGCGGAATCGACGCCTGCGAGACGCATCTCGCGCAGATCGACGGCGTGATGCTCGGCCGCGAGGTCTACGAGAACCCGTACATGCTCGCCGGCGTCGACGCGCGCCTGTTCGGCGATGCCCATACCGTACCGAGCCGCGACGAAGTTCTCGCACGCATGCAGGACTACGCCGCGCGGCAGCTCGCAGGCGGCGGCACGGCACTGAATCACATCACGCGGCACATCCTCGGCCTGTATCGCAACCAGCCGGGCGGCCGCGCGTTCCGCCGCGTGTTGTCAGAGCGCGCGACGAAGCCCGGCAGCGACGCCACGCTGCTCGCCGCGGCACGCGAGGCGATGGATGCGCTACCCTCGCCCGCTGCCGCATAGAACATTCACACGATCCACTCACCGGAAAATCCACATGACTGATCCTGTCCGTGTCCGCATCGACACCACGCTCGGCCCGATCGAGCTCGAGCTCGACGCCGCCAAGGCGCCGAAGACCGTCGCCAACTTCGTTCAATATGCGAACGACGGCCACTACGACGGCCTCGTCTTCCACCGCGTCATCAAGGGCTTCATGATCCAGGGCGGCGGCTACGACGGCGAGTACGGCCAGCGCCGCACGCGCGCGCCGATCGCCATCGAATCGGCCAACGGCCTGAAGAACGACCGCGGCACGATCGCGATGGCGCGCACCTCCGATCCGAATTCGGCGACTTCGCAGTTCTTCATCAACCACGGCGACAATGACTTCCTCAACCATCCGGGCCAGGACGGCTACGGCTACGCGGTGTTCGGCAAGGTCACGTCCGGCCTCGACGTGGTCGACCGGATCGCCGAGACACCAACCGGCAACGCGCGCCCGTTCGGCCGCGACGTGCCGGTGACGCAGGTCGTCATCGACAAGGTGACGGTGTTCTGAACCGGGAGAGGCCCCGGACACGCATGGTCCTGCTGCTGTCGGATCTGCATCTGCCAAACGAGCCCTCGCCGCTGCGCGAGGGCTTTCTGCGTTTTCTCGCCGGCCCGGCGCGCGGCGCCGAGGCCGTCTATCTCCTCGGCGATCTGTTCGAGTACTGGGCCGGCGACGACGTCGGCATCGAGGACTACGCACCGGAAGTCGCGGCGCTGCGCGCGCTGACGGCGAACGGCGTGCCGGTCTGCTTCATCGCCGGCAACCGCGACTTCCTCGTCGGCAGGGGGTTCTCGAAAGCGACTGGCGTGCGGCTGCTCGGCGATCCCGTCGTCGTCGAACTCGGCGGCGTGAAAACCCTGCTCTCGCACGGCGACATCTTCTGCACCGACGACCGCGCCTATCAACGCTGGCGCCGCTTCACGCGCAACCGGCTCGCGCAATGGCTGTTCCTGCGCCTGCCGAAAGCGCACCGCCACGCGATCGCCGGAAACCTGCGCCAGCGCAGCGGTGCGGACAAGCGCAACAAGCCTTCGACGATCATGGACGTCAGCGAAGCAACCGTCGTAGCGACGATGAAACGCTACGGCGTCACACGCCTGATCCACGGCCATACGCACCGTCCGGCCGATCACCTGTTGCGCGTCGGGCTCGAACGCGCGGCACGGCTCGTGCTCGCCGACTGGCACGCGGAGCGGATGGAATATCTCTCGATCGATGCAAGCGAAGGGTTCGTGCGGCGGCTGGTGGAATAACAGCGAACGCGATCATGCCGCGCTTGTCATTCCGCCATCTGCACGAATGAGCCATACGCAAGCAAGGTTTCGTCGCTGGTCAGCAAAGTCATGCGCTCGCATTTCGCCTGCGCCACCAGCAAACGGTCGAAAGGATCGCCGTGATGCGCGCCGAGCGAAAACACTTCCACGGCGTGCGGACCATCGACCGAGAGCAGATCAAAGCCGGCAGGCTCAAGCGCCTCCAGTACGCGCTGAGGCTCCACCTTGATTTTTCCCAAAGCGGCTTTGATGCTGATTTCCCAAACGGAGGCCGCACTGACGAAAACTTCTGCGCGATTCAACAGCGCAATGGTTTTTCGGTTCAGCCGCTTGGGGACGTTCATCGCCCACAGCAGAACATGCGTATCCAGCAACAGCCGCATGACGCTCACCCCTTGGCGGAAATCAGGAAATCCGGTGGCAGCGGGGCGTCGAAATCGTCAGCAATCTCCATGTCCCCGCTCAACAGTCCGAACTTCTTGGGCTTGGGAACGGAAGCCAGCGGCATCAGCCGTGCCATCGGCCTGCCTGCTTTGGCAATCACGATTTCCTTGCCGGCAGCCGCTTGCTCGACCAGACGCGACAGATGCGTCTTGGCGTCATGGATATTGATGGCGTCGGACATGAGCCTGCACCCATTCAGAGGAAACTGGACTAAGTCTAGTCCGAAATGCATCGGCTCGCAAATCCAGCGCTTGCGCACCCGCGCCGGCCGTTCTCATGGCACGCAAGCGTGCTCATCCACGCACGCCGCCTCTTCGATCTGGATCGTGCTGTGCGCGATGCCGAAGCGCGCCTTCAGCACTGTCCGGATCGAAGCCAGCGCCGCGTCGCGGCTGGCGTCTTCGCGCAGGGTCGCGTGCAGGGTCACGACCGGCTTGTCGTCGGTCAGCGACCAGGCGTGGACGTGATGGACGCTGGAAAGGGCGGCGACATCGGCCTGCAGCGCCGCGATGATCGCGGGCTCATCCAGTCCTTCCGGAGCGCCTTCGAGCAGCACGTGCGCCGACTGCCGCGCGATCGCCCAGCCGCTGCGCACCATCAGTAGCGCGACCAGCGCCGAGAGCAGCGGGTCGGCCGGCATCCAACCGACCAACCAGATGACGAGGCCGGCGACGAGCGCGGCGGCGCTGCCGAGCAGATCGCCGATCACGTGCGCCAACGCGCCGCGCACGTTGAGGTTCTGTTCGCCACCCGACAGGATCGCGAACGAGCCGAGATTGACGGCGAGGCCGAGCACGGCGATGACGACGACCATGCGCCCCTGCACCTCGACCGGCTGCCAGAGGCGCAGCGCCGCCTCGACCAGAATCCACGCCGACAGAACGAGCAGGCCGAGGCCGTTGACGAACGCGGCGAGCACCTGCCAGCGATGATGGCCGTAGCTCATCGCCGGCGTCGCCGGCCGGCGCGCGGCGCGCACGGCGACGAAGGCCATCGCCAGCGCCGCGGCGTCGGTCAGCATGTGCGCGGCATCGGCGAGCAGCGCCAGCGAACCGGACAGCAGGCCGCCGATCACTTCGGCGAACATGAAGCCGCCGGTCAGCAGCAGCGCCCAGAACAGCTTGCGCTCGGACGCGCCGGCGCCGTGCGCGTGCGGACCATGGCCCTGGTGATGGCCGTGGCCGCCGTGATCGCGCGCGCGCGTCCCGGGATGCGCGTGACCATGATCGCGATCATGCCCGTGCGCGTGGGAATGGTCATGGTCGTGCCCGTGATCGTCACGGGGGGGCGCGTGGTCGTGCGGCATGGCCGGAAGCTAGCGGTGACGGGGCAAAGGACGAGCCGACAGTATCGCCGGTCGGCGGCCTTCACGCACCGGCCGGCTCGCCTGCGACCTCGGCGCCTACGAGAAATTCCTCGTCGGCGAAGCCGGCGGCGCGGCGCGCGTCGACATTGAACGGCGGATGCAAGCGCACGCCGTGCTCGGCGAGCAGGCGGCGGAACGTCGCGTCCGGCGCGAGCCCGCGCTGCGCGCACAGATGGCGAAACCAGCGCGTGCCGATCTCGACGTGACGCACTTCCTCGCGCAGGATCACCTCGAGAACCGCCACGGTCTGCAGATCCCCGACTTCGCGCAGGCGGCGCATCATGCCCGGCGTCACGTCGAGC
Source organism: Solimonas sp. (assembly GCA_047605265.1). GTDB lineage: Bacteria > Pseudomonadota > Gammaproteobacteria > Nevskiales > Nevskiaceae > Solimonas. Next base: position 12,707 of record JASGFY010000052.1, on the reverse strand, counting down.
CCGCGCGCCTCTAGCACGCGTGGCACCAGGGCCATGCGCTGCAGCGGATCGTGCGCGGTCTTCTCGGCCGCTTCCCAAAGCCCGTTGTGCGCCGGCAGTTCGCCGTAGTCGCTGCCGAGTTCACGCAGCCGCGCGCGCAGCATCTGGAAATGCCGTGCCTCGTCCTGCGCGACGCTGAGCCAATCGGCGTAGTACGCATCGGGCATGCCGGAGAAGCGCCAGCCGGCGTCGAGCGCCAGATTGATCGCGTTGAACTCGATGTGCGCGACGGCGTGCGCGAGCGCGGCGCGGCCCTCGCGCGTGCCGAGACCGCGGCGCGGCACGTCGCGCGGCGGGATCAATTCCGGCCTTGCCGGACGGCCCGGCACCGGCCGCGGATCGTCGGCGGTCTGGCCGACCCCGTCGCGCAAGGCCGCGACGCGCTCGCATTTGATGCGTGGCTCGGTTTCGACCAGCGCCGCATGCCAGGCACGCCGGACCTGCACGTCCATCGCCGCACTTTCCTACAGCTGCAGGCCGCGCGCCAGATCGGCCGTCAGATCCTTCAGATCTTCGAGTCCGACGGCGACGCGGATCAGGCCCTCGCCGATGCCGGCCTGCGCCCGCGCCTCGGCGCTGATGCGGCCGTGCGTCGTCGTCGCCGGATGCGTGATCGTCGTGCGCGTGTCGCCAAGGTTGGCGGTGATCGAAATCAACCGCGTCGAGTCGATGAGCTTCCACGCCGCCTCGCGCCCGCCTTCGACCTCGAAGGCGACGACGGCGCCGTAGTTGCCTCGCCCCGCGCTTGTACCGGGTACAGACGACGCCAGCTGACGGCGCGCCAGCTCGTGCTGCGGATGCGTGGCGAGGCCCGGATAGAACACGCGCTTGACCGCCGGCTGCTCGCTGAGCCATTCGGCGAGACCGTGCGCGTTCTCGCCGTGCGCCTTCATGCGCACCGCCAGCGTTTCGAGGCCCTTGAGGAATACCCAGGCGTTGAACGGGCTCAGGCACGGGCCGGCCGTGCGCATGAAGCCGAACACATCCTTGCCGACGCGCTGCGCGTCGCCGACGATCGCGCCGCCGACGCAGCGCCCCTGGCCGTCGATGTACTTGGTTGCCGAATGGACGACGAAGTCGGCGCCAAGCCGCAGCGGCTGCTGCAGCACCGGCGTCAGGAAGCAGTTGTCGACCGCGAGCGAGGCGCCGTGGCGGTGCGCGATGCCGGCGAGCGCGGCGATGTCGACCAGCTCGACGAGCGGATTGGTCGGCGTCTCCGCGAACAGCAGGCGCGTGTCCGGTCGGATGGCCCGCTCCCAGGCGGCGAGATCGCTCTGCACGACGTAGTTGACCTCGATGCCGAACTTCGTCAGCACGTTGTTGAACAGGCTGATCGTCGAACCGAACAGGCCGCTCGAGGTGACGATGTGATCGCCCCGTTTGAGCAGCGACAGGCACAAGGTCAGCACCGCCGCCATGCCGCTGGCGGTCGCCACGCAGCTCTCGCCGCCTTCCATCGCCGCGAGGCGCTTCTCGAACGCTTCGGTCGTCGGATTGGTGAAGCGCGAGTAGATGTAGCCCGGCTCGCTGCCGGCGAAGACGGCGGCGGCCTGCGCGGCACTTCCGAACACGTAGCTCGACGTCAGCGAGAGCGCCGCCGAGTGCTCGCGGTTGCCGGTGCGCGGCTCGGCGGCGCGCACACCGAGCGTCGCGCTGCCCCAGTCCGGATCGAAAAATTCGTTCACTGCCTCACTCCTGCGGGCAATGAAGAAGCCCGCCAGCATCGTGGTGCCAAACGGGCTCGCGCCCCGTTTTAGCGACATTTGTTGGAAACCGCCCGGCTTTCCGCGCCTGCAAGCTGGGAGCAAATCGGCGCGGCGCAAAGTTACGACTAAATGCAACGCGCTTCAAGCATTCAGCCGATGACGCGCGGGATGGCGCGGCGGGCGGCGGCGGGCCGCGTTGCGGCGCGCGCCCTCAAGCGTTGGGGAGCTCGATGACGGTCTGCGCCTTCTTGCGCGCCGCCTTGGCGGCGTCGGAACGGAACAGCTCGAGCTGGTTCAGGTACTCGATCGTCACGTCCTGCGTGATGTACTCGCCGGTGAACACCGAGCAGTCGAAGCGCGTGATGCTCGAGTTGCCCGCGCGCACCGCGTCGATCAGGTCCGACAGGTCCTGGTAAATGAGGCGATCGGCGCCGAGCATCTTTTCGAGTTCCTCGACGCTGCGGCCGTGCGCGACGAGTTCGCTCGACGTCGGCATGTCGATGCCGTAGACGTTCGGGTAGCGCACCGGCGGCGAGGCCGACGCGAAGTAGACTTTCCTGGCGCCCGCTTCGCGCGCCATTTCGATGATTTCCTTCGACGTCGTGCCGCGCACGATGGAATCGTCGACCAGCAGCACGTTCTTGCCGCGGAATTCGATGTCGACCGGATTGAGCTTCTGGCGCACCGACTTCTTGCGCTGCGCCTGGCCCGGCATGATGAAGGTGCGGCCGATGTAGCGGTTCTTGATGAAGCCTTCGCGGTAATGCACGCCGAGGCGCGCCGCCAGCTCGGCGCCGGCGACGCGCGAGGTGTCCGGGATCGGAATGATGACGTCGATGTCGTGCCCGGGCCACTCGCGCAGGATCTTCTCGGCGAGCTTGACGCCCATGCGCAGGCGCGCCTTGTAGACGTAGATGTCGTCGATCACCGAGTCGGGGCGCGCCAGATAGACGTGCTCGAAGATGCACGGCGAATAGATCGGATTGGCGGCGCACTGGCGCTTGTGCAACTTGCCGTCGAGCGTGACCAGCACGGCCTCGCCGGGCGCGACGTCGGCGATCTTCTCGTAGCCGAGCGCGTCGAGCGCGACCGATTCCGAGGCGATCATGTAGTCGAGGCCCTTGCTGGTCTCGCGCACGCCGTAGACGGCCGGCCGGATACCGTACGGATCGCGGAAGCCGACGATGCCGAAGCCGGTGATCATCGCCACGCAGGCATAGGCGCCGCGGCAGCGCAGGTGCACGCCGGACACGGCGGCGAAGATGTCGTCCGGCGTCAGGCGCAGCACGCCGCGCTGCAGCAGCTCGTGCGCGAACACATTCAGCAACACCTCCGAATCCGACTCCGTGTTCAAATGGCGGCGGTCCTCGAGGAACAGCTCCTGCTTGAGCTCCTCGGCATTGGTCAGATTGCCGTTGTGCGACAGCGAAATGCCGAACGGCGTGTTCGTGTAGAACGGCTGCGCCTCGGCCGTCGTCGACGTGCCGGCGGTCGGATAGCGCACGTGCGCGACGCCCATGTTGCCGCGCAGCTTGGCCATGTGATCGTCGGCATGGAACACGTCGCGAACCAGGCCGTTTTCCTTGCGCAGATACAGGCGATGGCCCTCGTTGGTGATGATGCCGGCCGCATCCTGGCCTCGATGCTGCAGCATGGTCAGCGCGTCGAACAGGTCCGAGTTGACGGCCGTGGTTTGCGAAACGATTCCGGCGATTCCACACATGGCTAAGAATCCGTAGAAGGAGGCGGTTGGGCGGCGGGTGGCTGCAGGTCATCGAGCCAGCGCTGCGGAATGATGGCTTCGACGCCGTGTGCGATGCCGACGAAGCGCGGCACGATGGCCGACTGCTGCCACCAGCGGTCCCGCGCGGCGCCCATGCGGCCGGCAACGAGCACGAACAGCACGACGACGATGGCCGCGCGCAACACACCGACGCCGCCGCCGAGAGTGCGGTCCGACGCCGAGAAGCGGCTGTCGCGAACGGCCTGCACGGCGACGTGCGTGACGATCGCGCCGATCACGAGCGTCGCGAAGAACACGATGCCGCAGGCCACGGCCTCGCGCAGCGCGGCGTCGGCGATGTGGTTCTCCAGCAGTGTGGCGGCCTTGCCGCCGAACAGGGCGGCGCAGGTGAAGGCGATGATCCAGGTGGACAGGCTCAGGATCTCGCGCGTGAAACCGCGCAGGACGCCGACCAGCACGGATATCAGTGCCATGGCGACGATGCAGTAGTCGATCCAGGTCATGCGATGCGCGCGGCGTGGAGTGCCGGAGATTTTACCACTGCGTGACGGGCCTCGCCGAAGGAGAAATCCCCTGGCGCATGTCGTGGCGCATGTCGTCGGCCTCCAGGCGAGGCGGCCGCGGCGTTGCCCGCGACGCTGGCCCGCGCAAGCGACGCCGTTCAGGGGCCGACGAGGCGCGCCTCGGGGTAACCGCTGCCGTTCAGCCTGTCCTGCGCCGCCTGCGCGGCTTCGCGCGTCGCGTAGGGGCCCGCGCGAACGCGGTACAGGGTGCCTTTCGACGTATCCATCGGCGAAATGAAACTCGCCTGCCCCAGCGCCTTGAGCTTGTCCTGCACGCCGCGCGCGCGGCCGATGTCGGAAAAACCGCCGACCTGCACCGACCAGTTGCCACTGCTCGCCGGCGCCGCCTCTGTCGCTGCCTTTTCCTCGGCCTTCCGGATCGGCGGCGCCGCCGGCTTTCGCGGGGCCGGCGCTTTCTCGGCAACCTTGGCGACCGGCTTTTCCGCCGCTTCGCCGGCTGGTCTGGCCGGCGCGGGTTCGGCCGGCTTGAGCGTGGACGGCTGGTCCGCGGCCCGTTCGGCCGACTTCGGCATCGGCACGGCCCTGGGCGCCGGCGCATTCTGCGCGGCCGCTCCCTCCGTTCCGTCGCCGGGGCCATCGTCGTCGCCGGCGATGTCGACTTCCTGCGCATCGGTGCCCTCGCCGCCGTGCGCGACCGGCGCGGCCAGGGTTGGCGGCGTGCTGGCCGCTGACGGCGGCGGCGGTTCCTGGCTGACGACGTCGTGCAGTGGGATCGTCACAACGTCGACGCCAGGCTGCCGGGCGGCCTGCTCCGGCGTCGGCAGGATCGACACGATCACGAAGGTCGCGGCCAGCAATACGGCGGCGCCGGCGATGCGGCGCTTGAGCTTGTCATCGATCTGCATCAAGGCGTTGAAGCATCCAGTTCGTTGATCGCCGCAGCCACGGTCAGGAATGATCCCGTCGCGACGACGCAGCCGGCGTCGCCGACCGCGCGCCGCGCCCGGCGCAGCGCGTCGCCGATATTGTCGCAGGTCTGGCCGGCGATGCCCGCCTCGCGCAGACGCGCCTGCAGCGCCGCCGCCGACAGGCCGCGCGGGCCGTCGAGTCCGACAACGTACAGGTGCCCGGCCACGCCGGCCAGAACCCGGCCGATTTCGGCGGCCGGCTTGTCGGCCAGCATGCCGATCACCAGCGCGCGCGGCGCGGCCGCCTCGCGGCGCAGGAAGCCCGCCAGGACCTGTGCCGCCTCGACGTTGTGCGCGACGTCGAGCAGTACGCCCCGGTAGAACTCGCAGCGTCCGCGCAGCTTCAGCAGCACCAGCCCACGCTCGCAGTCGTCGCGGCGCAGGGGCCGGTGCTGCAGGCCGGCCCGCAAGGCGGCGAACACGCCGGCGGCGTTCTGGTACTGCACCGCTCCGGCCAGCGCCGGCTTCGGCAAGCGGGTCCAGATCTCGTCGCCGCAGCGCCAGTCCCAACAGCCGTCCGGTCGCGCAACGAAATCGAATTCGCGGCCGAGACGCTGCAGCGGCGCGCCAAGGCGCTGCGCCGCATCGAGCACGGACCGCGGTGGGTCGCGCTCGACGATCACCGCCGGCCGGCCGGCGCGGAAGACGCCGGCTTTCTCGGCGCCGATCGCCTCGCGGCTGTCGCCGAGCCAGTCCTGGTGGTCGAGGCCGACATTGGTCAGCAGCGCGACGTCGGCATCGACCAGATTGACCGCGTCGAGCCGACCGCCGAGACCGACTTCCAGGACCTGCACCTCGACGCGCGCGGCGCGGAACAGCCACAGCGCCGCCAGCGTGCCGAATTCGAAATAGGTCAGCGGGATCGCGCCGCGCGCCGTGTCGATCGCCTCGAACGCGGCGCACAGCGCGGCGTCGCTCGCCGGCGCGCCGTCGATCTGGATGCGCTCGCGGTAATGCAGCACGTGCGGCGAGGTGTAGAGACCGACGCGGTAGCCGGCGGCGCGGTAAATGGCCGCCGCGAGCGTCGCGCTGGAACCCTTGCCGTTAGTGCCGGCAATCGTCAGCGTGTGGGGGGAATCCTGCGCCGGCAGGCCGAGACGCGCGGCTACGTCGCGCACGCGGTCGAGGCCGAGCTCGATCGCGCGCGGATGCACGGACTCCTGGAACCGCAGCCACTCATCGAGACTGCGGGCGGGATGCGCGGGCACTGCTCGGGTTTCTATCGCGCTTCGCTGGGCGCCGCGTCAGGCTTGGTGTCGGCCGGCGCGAAGTGCGTCAGCATTGCCAGGATGCGGAACAGCTTCTCGCGCATCTCGCGGCGGTCGACGATCATGTCGATCGCGCCCTTCTCGAGCAGGAACTCGGCGCGCTGGAAGCCTTCCGGCAGCTTCTGGCGCACGGTCTGCTCGATGACGCGCGGACCGGCGAAGCCGATCAGCGCGCGCGGTTCGGCGATCTGGATGTCGCCGAGCTGCGCGAAGCTGGCCGACACGCCGCCCATCGTCGGGTGTGTCAGCACCGAGACGAACGGCAGGCCGCGATCGGCCAGCTTGGCCAGTGCTGCCGAGGTCTTCGCCATCTGGAACAGCGAGAACAGCGACTCCTGCATGCGCGCGCCGCCGGAGGCGTTGAAGACGATGTACGGCGTGCCGTGCTCGAGGCAGGCGTTGACGCCGCGCACGAATTTCTCGCCGACGACGCTGCCCATCGAACCGCCCATGAAGCTGAACTCGAAGGCCGAGGCGACGACCGGCAGGCCCATGAGGCGGCCGCGCATGACGACCAGCGCGTCCTTCTCGTCGGTGTCGGCCTGCGCTTCCTTGATGCGCTCGGTGTACTTGCGGCTGTCCTTGAACTTCAGCGGATCGCGCGGGCCGATGTCGGCGCCGATCTCCTCGCGGCCGTCGACGTCGAGGAAGGTGTGGAGGCGCGCGCGCGCGTCGATCGGACGGTGATTGCCGCACTTCGGGCAGACTTCGAGGGTCCGCTCCAGCTCGGCGCGGTACAGCACCGACTGGCAGCTCTCGCACTTGGTCCACAGGCCTTCGGGAACGTTGCGCTTGCGCGCGCCCGAGGTCAGCAGCTTCGATCCAGCAACCTTGTCCAGCCAGCTCATCGATTCCGTCATGGTGTGGCGAATGGGTATGTTAACCGGTCTGTCGGTGTGAGCGTTGTGCCCCGTCCGGGACCAGGCTGTCAAGCGCGGCGCGCAGGCGGGCGAGTTTTTCCTCGAGCACCGACGGCAGTTCCCGCGGGCGGTCCTGCAGGCGTTCGACCTCGGCGACCAGGGCGCTGCCGACGACCACGCCGTCTGCGAGCGCCCCGATCGCCTTGGCCGAAGCGGCGTCGCGGATGCCGAAGCCGACGGCCAGCGGCAGCCCGGTATGGCGGCGGATTCTCGCCAGCGCCGCCTCGACGCTGGCGATGTCGAGCGTCGCCGCGCCGGTCACGCCCTTCAGCGACACGTAGTACAGGTAGCCGCTGGCTTCGCGCGCGATCGCTTCGATGCGCGCGTCCGGGCTGGTCGGCGCGAGCAGGAAGATGCAGTCGAGGCCGTGCGCGCGCAGCGTCGGCAGATAATCGTTCGCTTCCTCGACCGCCAGATCGACGAGCAGCACGCCGTCGACGCCGGCCTGCTGCGCCTTCTTCGCGAAGGCCTCGACGCCGCGCGTCTCGACCGGATTGAGATAGCCCATCAGCACGACCGGCGTGTCGCTGTCGGTCGCACGGAACTCGGCGACCATGTCGAGGATCTGCCATAGCCCCGTGCCGTGCTTCAGTGCGCGTTCGCAGGCGAGCTGGATCGTCGGGCCGTCGGCCATCGGGTCGGAGAACGGCACGCCGAGCTCGATGACGTCGGCGCCGCCGCGCACCAGCGCGTGCATCAGCGCGACCGTATGCTGCGGATGCGGATCGCCGGCGGTGATGTACGGCACCAGCGCCTTGCGGTTCTGCGCCTTGAGCGCGGCGAAGCGGGTTTGGAGGCGGCTCATAACAAGGAAATCCCCTCCAGCTTGGCGATTGTGAAAATGTCCTTGTCGCCGCGGCCCGAGAGGTTCACGACGATGCGTTTGCCGGCGCCGAGCTGCGGCGCCAGCTTCTTCGCATGCGCGATCGCGTGCGAGGACTCGAGTGCCGGGATGATGCCTTCGAGGCGCGTCAGTTCGTGGAACGCGGTGAGCGCCTCGTCGTCGGTGGCGGCGACGTACTGCACGCGGCCGCTGTCCTTCAGCCATGAGTGCTCGGGGCCGACGCCGGGATAGTCGAGGCCGGCCGAGATCGAGTGCGTGCCGAGGATCTGGCCGTTCTCGTCGGCCATGATGTAGGTGCGGTTGCCGTGCAGGATGCCGGGCTTGCCGGCGGACAGCGGCGCGGCGTGATCCGGCGTGTCGATGCCGCGGCCGGCGGCCTCGACACCAATCATCGCGACGCCGACGTGATCGATGAACGGATGGAACAGGCCGATCGCGTTCGAGCCGCCGCCGACGCAGGCGACCAGCGCGTCCGGCAGCGCGCCGAACTTCGCCCGGCTCTGCGCGATCACCTCGCGGCCGATCACCGACTGGAAATCGCGCACCAGCAGCGGATACGGATGCGGACCGGCGACGGTGCCGATCACGTAGAAGGTGTCGTCGACGTTGGTGACCCAGTCGCGCAGCGCCTCGTTCATCGCGTCCTTCAGCGTCTTCGTGCCGCTGTGCACCGGGCGCACTTCGGCGCCGAGCAGCTTCATGCGGTAGACGTTCGGCGACTGCCGCTCGACGTCCTCGGCGCCCATGTAGACCACGCACTTCAGGCCCAGGCGCGCGGCGATGGTCGCGCTGGCGACGCCGTGCTGGCCGGCGCCGGTCTCGGCGATGATGCGCGTCTTGCCCAAGTGCTTGGCGAGCAGCGCCTGGCCGATGGTGTTGTTGACCTTGTGCGCGCCGGTGTGGTTGAGGTCTTCGCGCTTCAGCCAGATTTCCGCGCCACCGTTCGGTCCGGCCCAGCTGCGGGTCAGGCGCTCGGCGTGGTACAGCGGCGACGGCCGGCCGACGTAGTCGGCGAGATCGCGATCGAACTCGGCGATGAAGGCCGGATCGTCCTTGAGGCGGCGATACGCGGCTTCGAGCTCGCGCAGCGGCTCCATCAGCGTCTCGGCGACGAACTGGCCGCCGTAGGGGCCGAAGTGGCCTGTCCTGTCGGGATAGTCGTAACTCAATTTACCGCTCCAGTTTGCGTTCGGCACGCCGCACGGCGGCGATGAACGCCTGCATCTTGTCGGCGTCCTTGACGCCGGGCCTGCGCTCGATGCCGCTCGACACATCGACCGCGTAAGGTTTCAGCGCGGCGATGCCGCGGCCGACGTTGCCGGCGTCGAGCCCGCCGGCCAGCACCAGCGGCGTCGCCACTTTCGGCAGCGCCCGCCAGTCGAAGGTCTCGCCGCGCCCGCCGAGACCGCCCGGCGCGTGGCTGTCGAGCAGCAGACCTGCCGCGTCCTCGTAGCGGCGCGCTTCCGCGCGCAGCCCGGTCGTTGATCGGGGTTTCCCGCCCATCGCGATCGCCTTCAGATACCGCAAACCGAAGCTCGCGCAGAATTCCGGCGGCTCGGCACCGTGGAACTGCAGCAGGTCGGGCTTCGCCGCGTCGATCGCTTCCTGCACGAAGCCGGCGTCCGGGTCTTTGAACAGCAGCACGCTGCTGACGAAGGGGGGCAGGCCGATACGCAGTTTCGCGGCGAGCTCGGGCTCGACGTAGCGTTTGCTGGCCGGCACGAGAATCAGACCGATGGCATCGACGCCCAGCGTCACGGCGGCGTCGACGTCGCGGGCGCGACGCAGGCCACAGAACTTGATACGGATGCGGGACACGGCGACTCGGCTGGTTGTTGGCTGATGCCAGGAAACGGCGCAAGCGCCGTTCCCTCACCCACCGTTCGCTGCCGCGAACGGTCCCCCCTCTCCCGCTACACGGGCGAGGGATAGTGGCGTCGCTGCACGACACTCACATCACCCGGGAAACCACGGCGTCGGCGGTTTCGGGAGCGCGAATTCTGCCGGATATTGCGGCCCCACGAAATAGAGCCCCTCGGCGGGCGCTGTCATGCCGGCCTGCGTGCGATCGCGCGCGGCGAGCACATCGGCCACCCACTCCACCGACTGCCTGCCGAGACCGACCTCGATCAGGGTGCCGGTGATGTTGCGCACCATGTGGTGCAGGAAGGCATTGCCGGCGACGTCGAGCACGATGAAATCACCGCGCCGCCGGACATCGATGCGGCGCACGTCGCGCATCGGCGTCGGCGACTGGCACTGCGAGTCGCGGAACGAGCTGAAGTCGTGCTCGCCGACCAGCGCCTGCGCCGCCGCGTGCATCGCCCCGGCGTCGAGCGCGCGCGGCCAGTGCGCGGCGCGGCCGAGCAGCAGGGCGCTGCGCGCGCGATGGTTGTGGATCACGTAACGATACGAGCGCTCGACCGCGCGATGCCGCGCGTGGAATTCGAGCGGCACCGCCTGCGCCCAGCGCAGGCTGATGTCGTCCGGCAGGTTGGAGTTCGTGCCGAGCAGCCAGGCGTAATCGCTGCGCGCGGCGTCGGTGTCGAAATGGATGACCTGCTGCAGCGCGTGCACGCCGGCGTCGGTGCGACCGGCGGCAGTGATGGTGACGGCGTGGTCGGCGACGCGACCGAGCCCGCGTTCGAGCGCGGCCTGGATCGTGTGCCGGCCGCTCAGGGCCTGCCAGCCGGAATAGGCGGTGCCGATGTACTCGACGCCGGCCGCGTAGCGCGCCATCGGCCAGAGCCTGCCAGCGTCAGCACCGCACGCGCGTCAGCCGAGGCGGCTGAGCAGCGTCTGCGCTTCGTGCTGCTGCGCCTCGTTGCCCTGCTGGCGAACTTCGTTGAGCAGGCCGCGCGCCATCTCGTTGTCGCCCATGTCGACGTAGGCGCGCGCGAGATCGAGCTTGGTGCCGGCCTCGTCGCCGGAGATTTCGCCGGAATCGGCAGGCACGGCGTCGAAGTCGAACGCGCCGAGGCGGATCTCGTTGGCCGTGCTGATGACCGGGTTCACGGCCGGGCTCGCCGCGGCCGCCGGCGAAGGCGATGGCGCCGCCTGCGCGGCGAAGCTGCTCAGGTCGAAGTCCAGCGTGTTGCCGCGGCCGGCCGCCGCGGCCGGCGCCGGAGCGGCGGGCGACGAAGCCGAGTGCCCCCTGTCGAAGTCGCCGAGATCGAAGTCGAGCGCCGCTCCGCGATCGGTTTGGGGGTCACCGAGCGCGGCGGCGTCCAGCGACGACAACTCGAGGTCGTCGAGCTGGAAATCGGGCAACGGGGAAGCAGGAGGCCGATCGGCGGCCGGTGGCGGCGCGAACGTCGGCGCCGACGCCGAGACCGTGTCGAGCCCCGGATCGAGATCAATCCCGGGCGGCGTGCCCCCGGTGCCGCCGGCGGACCGCGTGGATGCGGAATCCAGCTGCTGGCCCATGATCGCCAGCTTCTGCCGCTCCGCTGCCGTCAGCCTGCCCTCAAGGCCGGCGACGGTCTGCCCGAACTCCGCGACCTTGCCGGCCGCGAAATAGGTCTCGGCCAGCTTGACGGCGATGTCGGTGCGCTCCGGCTCCTTCGCCGCCGCTTGCGTCAGCAGCAGCGCCGCTTCGTCGTAGAGGCCGTAGGCGAGATGGAAATCGGCTTCCGATACCGGATCGTTGGCATCGAGATCGATCTGCACGGTCTGCGCCGCAAACGGGCCGCTCAGGTCGAAATCGACCGGCGGCAAGCCGACGGCCGGGACCGACGCCGACGCCTCGGCCGGCGGCGCAGCGTCCGGCTGGGTCGGCCGTTGTGACGCCGCCGCCACTGCACCTTCGGAAACGCCGGCATCCAGCGTTTCCTGCAAACCCTCCCGCTTCTCCTGGGCCGTCAGCTTCGGCGCGGCGGCCATTGCGGCGGCGGCGGCGGCCATCTGGCCGGCCGACGGCGTCGACACCGGCATACGGCGCTGGCCGCGGGACGGCCCCGGCGGCGGAGACGGCGTGGCTGCGCTGTTCCGGCGCCGCCGCCAGCGCGAAAACAGGTAGGCGACGCTGAACAACAGCAAGAGGCCGAGCACCAGCGGAATCAGCAAGGTTTCGAGCAGGCCGTCTTCTTCGCGCGGCGGCGACGGCGACTGCACCGCCTTCTTCGGGACAGGCGCCGCCTCCGGAGCCGGGGTCGCGGCATCTTCGGTCGAGACCGGAGCGGCACTCGCGCCAGTGCCGGCCGAAGACGACGATGCCGGGGTCGCCGCTGGCGCGGGTTCGGCGGCCGCCGCGGCATCCGGCTGGGCGGAGACGGCGGACGGAACCGCCTCGCCCGACGAAGCCGGCGGCGGCGGCGTGATCTCCGCCGGCTCCAGCCGTGGCCGGTGCGGCGCGGCAACGGCAGCGCCCGGCGACGCCCGCAGGCCGCGCAGGCCGCGCAGGCGCGCGATCTCGCCCTTGGCATCGGTCGCGCTGGTGGCCCGCATGTCGGCCGCGCTCGGCACGCGCAGCATCGCGCCCTTCTCGAGACCATTGATGCTGCCGCCGTCGAACGCGCGCGGATTGCCCCTGTAGATCGCCAGCAATACCTGATCCATCGTGATGTCAGGACCCGGCCGCAGGCGCGTGGCGATGCTCCACAGTGTTTCGGCCGGTTTCACCGGGCCATACAGCTCGCCCGGATTGGCCGTGATCGCGGCGGCTGCCGGCGCGCTGGCCGGCGCCGCGGCGGACG
>JASGFY010000051.1:0-23934 GCA_047605265.1 Solimonas sp. | reverse complement strand
TGGCGGGTGCGCTGGCCGACGCGCAGCGCCTCGGTGTCACCAACATCGGCATCGTTGGCAACGAGCAGTTGTTGTGAGCGTTCGACGCCGGCGGTGGTTTTCATGAAGTGAAGTCACAGCAGCCACGTCCCGGCGCGAAGCGGCGTGGACGTTCGGCTCCGTGTTTGGGGAATCGATGTGAAAGTGCTTGTCATGGGCGGCGGCGTGATCGGCGTGGCAACGGCCTGGTATCTGACCAAGGCGGGCCACGAAGTCGTCGTGCTGGAGCGCAACGCCGGCGTGGCGCGCGAGACCAGCTTCGGCAACGGCGGCCAGATTTCGGTGATTCATGCCGAACCCTGGGCCAATCCGTCGGCGCCGCTGAAGATGCTGCGCTGGCTCGGCCGCGAGGATGCGCCGCTGCTGTTCCGCCTGCGCGCCGATCCGGCGCAGTGGGGCTGGGGCTTGCGCTTCCTGCGCGAATGCACGCCGGCGCGCTCGCGACATAACACCATCCAGCTGCTGCGCCTGGGGATGTACAGCCGCGAGCTGCTGCAGGCGCTGCGCGTCGAGACCCGCATCGAATACGATCATCTGACGCGCGGCATCCTGCAGTACTTCACGACCGAGAAGGAGTTCCATGCGGCGATGGAGCCGACGCGCCTCATGCGCGAGCTGGGCTGTGAGCGGCAGCTCCTCGACGCGGACGAGGCGGTGCGCGTCGAGCCGGCTCTCAGGCAGATCCGTCCGCAGCTGGCCGGCGCGACCTATTCGCGCGCCGACGAGTCCGGCGACGTCTTTCGCTTCACGAGCGGCCTCGCGCAATGCTGCACGGCGCGCGGCGCACGCTTCCGCTACGGCGTGCGCATCCAGCGCCTGCATGCCGAAGGCGGGCGCATGACCGGCGTCGAGATCGCCGACGAGGAAGGCGCGTATCGCCTGGAGACGGCCGACGCCTATGTGCTGGCGCTCGGCAGCTTCAGCCCCTTGCTGGCGGCGCCGCTCGGCCTGCGGCTGCCCATCTATCCGGTGAAGGGCTACTCGGTCACGCTGCCCATTCTCGACCCGCGGCTGGCGCCGAGCGTCAGTCTCACCGACGAGGAGCACAAAATGGTCTGGTCGCGCTTCGGCGACCGCCTGCGCGCGGCCGGCACGGCCGAGTTCAACGGCTATACGATGGAACTGAACCGCGTGCGCTGCGAAGCCATCGTCAAGCGCACGCTCGAGGTCTTCCCCGGCGTGAGCGAAGCGGGGCTCGCGCGCCACTGGACCGGGCTGCGGCCATCCACGCCGAGCAACGTTCCCTACATCGGCGCGAGCAGCGTCAAGGGCCTTTACCTGAATACCGGCCACGGCACGCTGGGCTGGACGCACGGCTGCGGCTCCGGACGCGCGCTCGCCGACATCATCGACGGCAGGCGGCCGGACTGCGACTTCTCGTTCTGCGGCTTGCCGCAGCGTTCGTCGTCCCGGGCCGTGTCGGAACACGCCTGAGCCGCCGGAGCCGGACGTCCGGCAGCGGCCTCAGACCTGCCAGGGCAGACAGTCCAGATCCACGTTGCCGCCGGTCAGGATCACGCCGACCCTGGCGCCGCGCAGGCCGAGCCGTTCGGCGCCGTCGAGCAGGGCCGCGACCGCGACGGCGCTGCTCGGCTCGATGACGATCTTGAGAATTTCCCAGACGAGCCGCATCGCGTCGACGATCGCCGCTTCGCCGACCGTGATGAAGTCGTCGAGCAGCGCCCGGAGCACGGCGAAGTTGTGGACGCCGAGCGTGGTGCGCAGGCCGTCGGCGATCGTGTCCGGCGTACTGTGGCGCACATGGATGCCGTCGCGCCACGAGCGGAAGGCGTCGTCCGCCCCGGCGGGTTCGGCGGCGACGAGGCGGATGTGCTCGCGCATGCCGCGTGCCGCGACGGCGGTGCCGGCCATCAGGCCGCCGCCGCCCACCGGCGCGACGATGGCGTCCAGCCCGGCGACGTCCTCGATCAGTTCCATCGCCGCGGTGCCTTGTCCGGCGATAACGTGGACATCGTCGTAAGGATGGATCAGCCGGGCGCCGCGGGCCGCCATCAGCTCGGCCGCCATCGCTTCGCGCGCCTGCAGCGTCGGCTCGCAGAAATGGATTTCTCCGTTGAGTTGCCGCACCGACGCCACCTTGGCGCGCGGCGCGTTGCGCGGCATGACGATGGACGCGGGAATGCCGCGATTCGCCGCCGCCAGCGACAGCGCCGCCGCGTGATTGCCCGAGGAATGCGTGACCACGCCCCGCGCGGCTGCCTCGGCGCTCAGCGAAAAGACGGCGTTGTGCGCGCCGCGCGCCTTGAAGGCGCCGACGCGCTGGAAATTCTCGCACTTGAAATAAGCCTGGACGCCGAGCAGCGCGTCGAGGCGCGTGGAGCGAAGGACGGGCGTGCGGTGCACGTACGGCCGTATGCGGTCCGCGGCGGCACGGACGTCGGCGTATCCGAGGGGAAGCACGGCGTCGTCGATGGGCAAAGTCGGACCTTCGTGTGCGGCGCAGCGTGGCGGAAACCCGCCGGACTATACGGGAACATCGGCCCGCGCTCGATCCGGCCGCCGTTCTGTGCAGCGAGCGAAAGCAGGGTGAAGGGCGCGGTGGCCGGAGCGCCGCCACGGCTGCAGAATGTCGGCTATTCGGTATATGATTTCGTTTCGGTTTTTGACCGCGCCGGAGTCATGAGAGTTTTCGGCCGGCCATTCGATTTTGTGGCTGAGAGGCTGCCCTCCGACCGCCCACCAAAAAGAAAAGCCCGGCGACGCCGGGCTTTTGGTTATGAGAGCGCTCCGCGCCAAGAGAGACAGGCATGCTGCAAAGTATCCGTGATCGCACGTCGGGCATCGTCGCCGGCTTCATTGTCGCCATCATCGTCGTGCCGTTCGCGTTCTGGGGCGTCGAGTCGTTCATGACCGGCGGCGGGGATCCGGTGATCGCCAAGATCGGCGGCCGCTTCGGCGGCGAGGAAATCAAAGAATCGCAGTTCCGCCGCGCCTACGAGCAGCGCTATCAGCAGTATCTGCAGCTGATGGGCGAGAACTTCCGCGCGGACCAGTTCGACCAGGCCCGCTTCCGCCAGAACGTGCTCGACGACATGACGCAGGACGCGATGCTGCGCCGCTATGCGCAGAAGTCCGGCTATCGCGCCAACGACGCGCTGGTGTTCACGCAGCTGTCGTCGTACCCGGTGTTCCAGAAGGACGGCAAGTTCGATACCGAAACCTACCGGGAGGTGCTCGGCCGCCAGAAGCTGGCGCCGCAGCGCTTCGAGGCGCAGCTGCGCCAGTCGCTGGAAATCGACCAGATGCGCGAGCTGGTCGTCGATTCGGCCTTCATGAACGGCGCCGGTCGCGAGCAGCTGATGCAGCTCGCCGAGCAGCAGCGCGAGGCCGGCTATGCCTTGTTCGATCTCGCCAGGTACGAGGCGCAGATCACGGTCGCCGACGCCGACGTGCAGAAGCGCTACGACGAGACCAAGAGCCAGTACATGGCGCCGGAGCGCATCAAGCTCGCCTACGTCGAGCTGTCGCCGGACGCCGCGGCCGCGGGCGCGGTGCCGGACCAGGATACGCTCAAGGTGATCTACGACGCCGAAAAGGACAGCCGTTTCACGACGGCGGAAACGCGCAGGGTCCGCCATATCCTGGTCAATTTCGGCGCCGACAAGTCGGTGTCCGAGAAGAAGGCCGAGGACCTGGCGGCGCAGCTGAAGAACGGCGCCGACTTCGCGGCGCTGGCCGAGGCCCATTCCGACGACGGTGGCTCGAAGGCCAAGGGCGGCGATCTCGGCTGGCTGAAGCGCGGCCAGATGCCGTCGAGCTTCGAGAAGGCGCTGTGGGCATTGAAGGACGGCGAGACCAGCGCGCCGGTCGAGACCGAGTTTGGCTGGCACATCATCCACGTCGACGAGATCAAGCCGGCGGCCGTCAAGCCGTTCGCCGACGCCGACGTGCAGGCCGAGCTGGTCGAGCTGTACCGCAACCGCGAGAAGCAGAAGCACTTCCAGGAGCTCAGCGACAAGCTCGAGCAGCTGGCCTTCGAGAATCCGTCGTCGCTCGATGCGGTCGCCAAGGAGCTGGGCCTGAAGATCGAGACGACGGACTGGTTCACGCGCGCCGGCGGCGAGGGCCTGGCCGCGAACGACGCGGTCAAGGAAGCGGCGTTCTCGTCCGAGGTGCTGAAGGACGGCGAGAACAGCAAGCCGCTGGCCGTCGGCGACGACAAGCTCGTGGTGATCCGCAAAGCCGAGTACGAAGCGCCGCGCCAGCGCGCGTTCGGCGAAGTGGCCGGCGACATCCGCAGCGCGCTGCGCGCCGAGCAGGCCAAGGCCAAGGCCAAGGCCGACGCCGATGCGCTGCTCGCGGCGGTGAAGGGCGGCGAGACGCTGGCGGCTGCGGCCGCGGCGAAAAACGTCGAGGTCAAGGAGCCCGGTGCGCTGCGCCGCGACGCTCGCGATCAGGACCGCACGCTGGTCGAGGCCGTGTTCAAGATGCCCCGCCCGATCGGCGACACGCCGAGCTACAGCACGCTGGTGCTCGATAACGGCAACGTCGCCGTCGTGGCGCTGCGCAAGGTCGACACGCCACCGGCGCAGGCGCTGCCCGCGGCGGCCGGCCAGTTCAACCAGCTCGTCGCCGGCGAGGAGTTCCAGGCGTATCGTGCGTTCATCGCCGACCGGATCAAGGTGAAGATCGTCAATCCGCCGCAGGCCGAAGCGCCGGCTTCGCCGGATCAGTAAACCGATCCGTCCGCGTTTCGATGTGCAAGCCGCGCGCGAGCGATCGCGGGCGGCTTTTTTGTTGCCCGTGACCCGTCCTAAATTGAGTTGACCCCTTTTCACCCGAGAAAAGGCGATGCTGATGAGAGTAAGGAGTCAAGCGGACGCAGTGGGACTACAGCCTGGCTTTAGAGCTGCCGGTGGTCGAGCCGGTAGAAAAAAGCGAGTTGAGCTACAAGCAGGCGCAGGAGCGGTACGGAAACCAGGGGCGATGACGGTGCTGGTGTGGCTGCGCCAGCACGGTCACGCGAAGCAGCGAGCCGGTGTGGGTGGCGGACATCACGTATCTGCCGATGGCCAAGACGCACGCCTGCTATAACACCGAGCGACCTCATCTTTCGCTCAAGATGAAAACACCCGATGCAGTGCATCGGGCGTCACTATCTACGCAACTTCTGTCTACCCAATAGGGGTCAACCTATTTCAGGACGGGTCAGGCGATGCGCGCTTCTGCGACAATACGCGGCCGTTTCGCCCGCCTTCCTCATGCGCCGCAGTGATTTCTCGTACGAGCTTCCCGAAGCGTTGATCGCCCAGCACCCGACCGCCGTGCGTTCGGCGAGCCGCCTGCTGCACGTCGGAAGCGGACTGGCCGATCGCATGGTCATCGATCTGCCGGGCCTGCTGGCGCCGGGCGATCTGGTGATCTTCAACGACACGCGCGTGATTCCGGCGCGCGTCTTCGGGCGCAAGCCGACCGGCGGCCACGTCGAGGTCTTCGTCGAGCGCGTGCTCGATGCTCACGAATTCCTCGCGCAGCTCGGTGTCAGCAAGAAGCCGAAGGCGGGCGGCACGATCGAGGTCGGCGACGAGCGCCTGACCGTGCTGGGCCGCGACGACGATCTGTTCCGGCTGCGCTACGACGACGACGACGGCGTGACGGCGTTTCTCGAACGCGCCGGTCGGTTGCCGCTGCCGCCGTACATCGCGCATGCGCCGGACGCCGTCGACGCCGAACGCTACCAGACGCTGTTCGCGCGCGAGCCCGGCGCCGTCGCCGCGCCGACCGCCGGGCTGCACTTCGACGCGGCGCTGCTGCAGGCGCTGGCCGGGCGCGGCATCGAGACGGCGACGCTGACCCTGCACGTCGGCGCCGGCACGTTCCAGCCGGTGCGCGTCGACGACCTGTCCGAGCACCGCATGCACAGCGAGCGCTACGCGGTCGACGCGCAGCTCTGCGCGCAGATCGAGGCGGCGCGCGCGCGCGGCGGGCGCGTCGTCGCCATCGGCACGACGGTGACGCGCGCGCTCGAGTCGGCCGCCGCGGCGCAGGATCGGATCGGCACGCTGCGGCCGCAGAGCGGCGAGACGCGGCTGTTCATCACGCCGGGCTACCGCTTCCGCGTGATCGATCTTCTGCTGACGAACTTCCACCTGCCGGAGAGCACGCTGCTGATGCTGGTCTGCGCGTTCGGCGGCTACGAGCGGATGATGGCGGCATACCGCCACGCGGTTGCCGGGCGTTACCGCTTCTTCAGTTACGGCGATGCGATGCTGGTCGAACCGGCACCGGCTTGAGTCAGGGAACGCGAAGGGACAGATCGGCCCGCGCAGCGCGTCGCCGGAACGGAATGCCGAGCAGCCAGCGCAGCAGATTGAACAGGCCGCAGACGAGGAGCGCGCCGGCGAGGCCACAGATCAGCGCCTCGCTGCTCAGCGGCAGGCCCGGCGTGAAGGCCAGCCAGGTGCCTAGCGCGATCTCGCGATCGAGATGCCGCGACAGATACCAGAGCTTGTCGACGAGCGAGCCCTTCTCGAGGATGTCGAGCCCGTGCCGCATCTCGGTTTCCTTGGCGCGATCGGCGGCGAGCTTGCGGCCGATGTCGTGGATGCCGGCCGACGGCGCCGATTCGAGATCGGCGATCAGCTGGTCGAGATCGCCGCCGTAATGCTCGTCGGCATTGCGCCGGTATTCGGCCATGCTGTCGGCGAGCGCCTGGTGGTAGCCGCCGTAGCGCTGTGTGTAATGGTCGACGAACTGCGGCAGCTGCAGCGCGACGATGAAGGCGGCGACGAACAGCAGACGGTCGATCAGTCCCAAGAACACGTTCATGGCGGCAAGCTCGTCGATGGGGCGTACAGGAAGGCGCAGCCACCGTAGATACGGCGCCGGCGCTTGTCAAAGCGTCCGCCGCGGCCGTCGCCGTGGGACAATGCGCGACGATTCGCCGTTCCTGCCGTCCTCGCCATCGCCGTCCTCCATGAAGTTCGAACTGCTCAAACAATCCGGCGGCGCCCGTCGCGGCCGCCTGACCTTCGCCCGCGGCGTCGTCGAGACGCCGATCTTCATGCCGGTCGGCACCTACGGCACGGTCAAGAGCGTCACGCCGGAAGAACTGCACGAAGTCGGCAGCGGGATCATTCTCGGCAACACCTTTCATCTCATGCTGCGGCCGGGGGAAACGCTGATCCAGCAGCAGTTCGGCAGCCTGCACGGTTTCATGCGCTGGAACGGGCCGATCCTCACTGACTCCGGCGGCTTCCAGGTGTGGTCGCTGTCCAGCCTGCGCAAGATCAGCGAAGAGGGCGTGAAGTTCGCATCGCCGATCAACGGCGACCGCATCTTCCTCTCGCCCGAGCGTTCGATCGAGGTCCAGCATGGCCTCGGCTCGGACATCATCATGCAGTTCGATGAATGTACGCCGTACCCGGCGACCGACAAACAGGCGCGCCAGTCGATGGAACTGTCGGCGCGCTGGGCGGCGCGCTGCAAGACGCAACACCTCGCGCTGGCGGAGACGCGCGCGCAGCTGCCGGCGCTGCAACGCTTCGCCGAACGCGATCCGGCGCTGCTCGGCGCGGGCGCGCTGTTCGGCATCGTGCAGGGCGGCATGCACGTCGACCTGCGCCGCGAGTCGCTGCAGCGCCTGCGCGAGGTTGGTTTCGACGGCTACGCGATCGGCGGCCTCTCCGTCGGCGAGCCGGAAGCGGAGCGCCTCGGCGTGCTCGACGCGATCGGCGGCGAACTGCCGGCCGACCAGCCGCACTACCTGATGGGCGTCGGCACGCCGCGCGATCTCGTGCAGGGCGTGGCGCGCGGCATTGACCTGTTCGATTGCGTGATGCCAACGCGCAACGCGCGCAACGGCCATCTGTTCACCAGCGCAGGCGTGGTGAAGATCCGCAACGCGCAGCACCGCGACGACCCGCGACCGCCCGATCCGGCTTGCGACTGCTACACCTGCCGGAACTATTCGCGCGCCTATCTGCATCACCTCGACCGCTGCGACGAGATGCTCGGGCCGCGCCTCAACACGATCCACAATCTGCACTACTACCTGAAGCTGGCCGAGCGCATGCGCGCGGCGATAGCCGAAGACCGCTACGCGAGTTTCATGGCCGACTTCCTCGCGTCGCCCGAGGGTGCGCCGGCGAAGTCGAAGCAGGTTGCGGTGGCGGGCGTCGAAAACGTCTGATACGTATTGCATGGCCATCGCCGCTCGGCGACGATGGTGCCCATTCACAATCATGTTCACATCAGGAGAGCCGGCGATGAAATGGCGTGACGCGAGACGCAGCGACAATGTCGTTGGTGCAGGCGGCGGTGGCGGCGTGAAGCTGGGGCTCGGCGGCGTGGCCGTCGTCGTCGTGCTCGGCCTGCTGCTCGGCAAGAATCCGATCGAAATGCTCGGCCTCGTCTCGCAGATCGAGCAGGGCACGCCGTCCGGCCAGACGCAGGCCGTGCCGGAGAACGAGACCACCGACTTCGTGCGCGCGATCCTCGGCGAGACCGAGGACGTCTGGGGCGAGATCTTCCAGCAGTCCGGCCGCAGTTATCAGGCGCCGAAGCTCGCGCTGTTCTCGGGCTCCGTGCAGACCGCCTGCGGTGGCGCGAGTTCGGCCTCGGGCCCGTTCTATTGCCCGGGCGATCAGCAGGTCTATCTCGACACGAGCTTCTTCGACGAGATGAAGGCGCGGCTCGGCGGCGGCGGTGACTTCGCATACGCCTATGTCATCGCGCACGAGGTCGGCCACCATGTGCAGAACCTGAGCGGCGTGTTCGCCAAGACCGAGGAAGCGCGGCGCCGCGGCGCCGCGATGGAAGGCGAGGGCGGCCTGTCGGTCCGCCAGGAACTGCAGGCCGACTGCTACGCCGGCGTCTGGGCGAACCGTGCGCAGGCGCGGCACCAGTGGCTGGAGGCGGGTGATATCGAGTCGGCGCTGAATACCGCGACGGCGATCGGCGACGACCGCCTGCAGCGCGAAGCGCAGGGGCAGGTCGTGCCGGACTCGTTCACGCACGGCACGTCCGAGCAGCGCGTGCGCTGGTTCAAGGCGGGCTTCGAGTCGGGGCAGGTGAGCAGCTGCGATACGTTCGCGGCCAAACAGCTCTGAGGCTTGCCCGGGTGCTGTTGCCGACCCCTCGATGCGCCGCACGCTGCGCGTGCGGCACTCGGGGCGAACGGTGGAAGGGACCGGAGTTTCATCCACCCGTTCATGCCGAGTCGCCGCGAAGCGGCGTATCGAGGCACGCACGCAGCACGCTACTCGCGGTGAAATCCTTTTTCGCCGCAGCCCGCAAAGCCGTCCAATCGCCCGCGATCAACGCTTCCTTCTGTGAAACGGCGCGGCCCTAGAGCAGCGCCGCGATGTCCCCGTCGATCTTCTCCGGCGTGTCCATCGAGCCATAGCGTTTCACGACCTTCCCGCTCCTGTCGACGAGGAACTTGGTGAAGTTCCACTTGATTCCCTCGGTGCCGAGCACGCCCGGCGCCTCGCTTTTGAGGAACCGGTAGAGCGGATGCGCGTTGGCGCCGTTGACGTCGATCTTGGCGAACATCGGAAAGTCGACGTCGTAGGTCAGTGAGCAGAAGTTCTTGATCTCGCTCTCGTCGCCCGGTTCCTGGTGGCCGAACTGGTCGCAGGGAAAGCCGAGCACCGCGAAGCCCTGGTCCCTGTACTTGCGCCACAGTGCCTCGAGGCCCTTGTACTGCGGCGTGAAGCCGCATTTGCTGGCGACGTTGACGATCAGCAGCGTCTTGCCCCGCCAGGCATCGAGCTTTTGCGTTGTGCCGTCGATGGTCTTCGCTTCGAAGTCGTAAACGCTCGTCATGGTCCGCTCCCCTGTGTGGCTGGGCGGGCAGCGTAGCAGGTCGGTTCGAGGGTGCTGGAGGGCTTTCGAGCCCTTCCTCTGGAGGAGGGGGTGGGTGAGGCGGGGCGGTGGTTTCCGAGTCGGCCGCAGTCGGCCCTTCAGAGTGTGGCGACGTCCAGCGCCATGGCGTCGGTAGCGCTCTCGCGCACGTTGGCGAGCAGGGTCGGCACCTGCGACAGCAGTCGCGTCGCGAAGAATTGCGCGGTCGCGCGCTTGGTGGCGGCGAACGCGGCGTCGCCATGGCTTTCCGCGGCGCGCACCATACGCAGCCAGTTCCAGCCCAGATAGGTCAGCGAGAACGCGCGCAGGAAATCGACGCAGCCGAAAGCGGCATCGTCCGGCGAAACCTTGTACGAGTCCTGCACCCAGGTTGTCGTCGATTCGAGTTCGTCGAGCGCCCTGGCGAGCGGTTGCGCGATGAACGCCGGTGCCGCTTCGAGGTCCGCGCGCACCGCCGCGAAGAAGCGCTTCGGCAGCCGGCCGCCGTGCAGCATCAGCTTGCGGCGCACGAGATCCATCGCCTGAATGCCGTTGGTGCCTTCGTAGAGGCAGAGGATCTTCGAGTCGCGGACGATCTGCTCGATGCCGTGCTCACGGATGAAGCCGTGGCCGCCGTAGACCTGCACCGCCATCGAGCCCAGTTCGACGGCCGAATCGGTGCTGAATGCCTTGACCAGCGGGGTGTTCAGTTCGACCCAGTCCTGCGCTTCCTCGCGCGCGGCTTCGTCGGCGGCGTGATGCGCAGCGTCGACGTGCATCGCCGTCTCGTAGCAAAGCACGCGCACGCCCTCGGTGATCGCTTTCATCTGCAGCAGCATGCGGCGCACGTCCGGATGGTGGGCAATGACGTCGCCGCCATTGAAGGCCTTGCTCTGCTTGCGCTCCAGCGCATAGCGGATCGCGTTCTGCGTCGCCAGCTCGCACTGGCCGAGGCCTTGGTAGCCGACCAGAATGCGCGCGAGGTTCATCATCACGAACATGTTCTGGATGCCGGTGTTCGGCGCGCCGATCATCCAGCCGCGGGCGTTCTCGAACGACATCGTGCAGGTGCAGGAGCCGTGGATGCCCATCTTGTGCTCGATCGACACGCACTTGACCGGGTTGCGCTCAGCGAGCGAACCATCGGCGTTGACGAGGAACTTCGGGACCACGAACGTCGACAGGCCTTTGATGCCCGGCGGCGAATCCGGCAGCCGTGCCAGCGTGAAGTGGACGATGTTGTCCACCATGCCATGCTCGCCGGAGGTGATGAAGATCTTGCTGCCTTCGAGCAGATACGAGCCGTCGGCCTGTGCAGTGGCCTTGGTCTTGACGGCGGCGAGATCGGAGCCGGCCTGCGGCTCGGTCATGCACATGGTGCCCGACCATTCGCCGGTCGCCAGCTTCGGCAGGTAGGTCTGCTTCTGCTCGTCCGTGCCGTTGGCGGCGATCGCCTCGAAGCAGCCCTGCGCCAGGCCCGGGTAGAGGGCAAACGCCACGTTCGCCGAGCACAGCAGCTCTTCGATGACCTTGCCGAGTGTGTACGGCAGGCCGGCGCCGCCGTATTCCCGCGCCTGCGAAATGCCGATCCAGCCGGCTTCGGCATAGGCCTTCCAGAATTGCGCAAAGCCGTCCGGCACCTTGACCGTGTTGTCCCCGTTGTAGAGGCAGCCTTGCGCGTCCGATTTGGCGTTCAGCGGCGCCAGTTCCTTCTCGATCAGCTTGGCGGCTTCCTCGACCAGGCCGGCCAGCGTATCGGGCGTGGCGTCCTCATAGCCGGGCAACTGCGCCAGCCGGCCGACGCCGAGCACCTGGGTCAGAACGAAATCGATTTCCTTGAGGGGCGCCTGGTAGCTCGCCATGGGTAGGGTCCGGATGACTGAAAATTTGGGGGCGAAAGGCTAGCACGGGCCACGGGCGCTGGCGTTGACCGGAGCGCTCAGTCCCCCTGCCGCATTTTGCGAGTCGAAGGTTGCCGCGCGAGGCCCATAACGCATTGCAGCATGATGACTCGATCCTTCGGGTAAACTTCCGCCGATCGCATTCGGCCCATCCTTCTTGATGAAAGTCCTCCTGACCGGCGCCGCCGGCTTTGTCGGCATGTACTGTGCGGCAGCGCTTTTACAGCGCGGCGGAAGAGTCTTCGGATTCGACAATCTCAACGATTACTACGATCCGGCGCTGAAGCACGCGCGTCTGGAGCAATTGCGCGGCTGGGATGGCTTCAGCTTCATGCAAGCCGATCTCGCCGACAAGGACGCCGTCCTCAAGGCATTCGAGGCGGCGCGACCGGACGTCGTGCTGCATCTGGCCGCGCAGGCCGGTGTTCGCTATTCGCTGAAAAATCCGCAGGCTTACGTCGACAGCAACCTGATCGGCTTCGTCAACGTCCTGGAAGCCTGCCGCGTCCATCCGGTTCGGCACCTGCTCTATGCGTCGTCGTCGTCGGTCTACGGCGCCAACACCAAGGTGCCGTTCGCGGTGACCGACCATACCGACCATCCTGTCAGTCTGTACGCGGCGACCAAGAAGGCCAACGAGGCGCTCGCGCATTCGTACAGCGATCTGTTCGATATCCCCACGACCGGCCTGCGCTTCTTCACCGTCTATGGGCCGTGGGGCCGCCCGGACATGGCGTATTTTTCGTTTACCCGGGCTTTGTTCGAGGGGAGCCCGATCGAGGTCTTCAACAACGGCGATATGGAGCGGGACTTCACGTATATCGACGACATCACCTCGGGCGTGGTGCGGCTGCTCGATCGGGTGCCGCAGCGTGATCCGTCCTGGACCGGCGATCCACCCGAAGCGGGGCGTAGCCGGGCGCCGTACCGCTTGTACAACATCGGCAATCATTCGCCGGTCAAGCTGATGCATTTCATTGAGGTGCTCGAGCGGCTGACCGGCTGCACGGCCCGGAAGGTGTTCAAGCCGATGGCGCCGGGCGACGTTTACCGGACTTATGCCGATGTTGCGGATCTCGCGCATGACGTCGGGTTCGAGCCGGCGACCTCGATCGAGCAAGGGTTGGAAAAATTCGTTGCCTGGTATCGCGGCTTCTATCGGACTTGATCCGATTCAGCTATAACGCGTTCCTTTTTGCGGCGGGCTTCCTTCATGAAAGTCACTGTCTTTGGATCGGGCTACGTCGGGCTGGTGTCTGCGGCCTGTCTGGCCGATGTAGGCAACCATGTGCTCTGCGTGGACATCGATCCATCGAAGGTGGCCATCCTGAAGTCGGGTCATTGTCCTTTCTATGAGCCCGGCATCGAATCGCTGCTGGTCCGCAATGCCAAGGCGAGGCGCCTTGATTTCACGACAGACGCCAAACTGGGTGTCGACCACGGCGAGATCATTTTCATCGCCGTCGGCACGCCGCCGCAGGAAGACGGCTCGGCTGACCTGCAGTACGTGCTCGCCGTGGCACGCACGATCGGCCAGCACATGTCCGACTACCGCGTCGTCTGCACGAAGTCGACGGTGCCGGTCGGCACCTCGGCCAAGGTTCGCAATGCACTCGCCGCGGAACTCAAGAAGCGCGGCGCCGAACTGGCGTTTGACGTCGCGTCGAATCCGGAGTTTCTGAAGGAAGGTGCCGCCGTCGAGGACTTCATGCGCCCCGACCGCATCGTCGTCGGCTCCGACAGCGCGCGCGCGCTTGATCTGATGCGCGCGCTCTACGCGCCGTTCAATCGCAATCACGACCGCGTGATGGCGATGGACGTCGAATCGGCGGAGCTGACCAAGTACGCCGCCAACGCGATGCTGGCGACGCGCATCAGCTTCATGAACGAGCTGGCGCTGCTCGCCGAGAAAGTCGGCGCCGACATCGAGAGCGTGCGCCGCGGCATCGGCTCGGACCCGCGCATCGGCTTCCACTTCCTCTATCCGGGCGCCGGCTACGGCGGCTCCTGTTTTCCGAAGGACGTCAAGGCGCTGATCCGCACCGGCGCCGAACTGGGCCAAAGCCTCCAAGTGCTGAAGGCCGTCGAAGCCGCCAACGATACGCAGAAGCACGTGCTGTTCGCACGCATCGAACAGTATCTCGGCAGCCTGCGCGGCAAGACCATCGCCGTCTGGGGTCTGGCCTTCAAACCGAACACCGACGACATGCGCGAGGCGCCGAGCCGCGTGCTGATCGAGGCGATCTGGGCCGCCGGGGGCAAGGTCCGCGCCTTCGATCCGGTGGCGATGGACAGCACGCGGGCGATCTACGGCGAGCGGTCCGACCTCGCGCTCGTCAACTCGCCCGAGGAAGCCTGCGACGGTGCCGACGTGCTGGCGATCCTCACCGAATGGGCCGTGTTCCGCAGCCCCGACTTCCCGGCGCTGAAAAAGCTGCTGCGCACCCCGGCGATCTTCGACGGCCGCAATCTCTACGACCCGGCAGTGCCGGCCGTCGCCGGGTTCTACTACAAGTCGATCGGCCGGCGGACGGTGCCGACGAGTTGAGGTGCACCTGACACCGCTTTCTCCGCCTCGTTGACTCCGCTCCCACCCGCTCGCGGGGCTGGGGGGAAGGTGGGCGTTCGAACGAGCGCCGCGGCGAGCGTGCCCCACCTCACCCAACCCTCTCCGCCCCAGGGCGGAGAGGGCTCAAGGCCTGTTCGATGGTCTCCATCACGCTATCCAGATTCGCCAGCACCTCGTTGTTCCAGAAGCGGATGACGCGATAACCCCGATCTCGTAGCGCCGCCGTTCGTTCGGCATCCGCATCCCGCTGCAGCGCATGCTGCCCACCATCGATTTCGATCACGAGGTGGCGTGCGGGAATGGCGAAGTCGGCGATGTACGTGCCGATCGGATGCTGGCGGCGGACTTTCCAGTGCTCGCTGTACTGCTGCCGGAGCGCATACCAAAGCCGTTGTTCGGCGACCGTGGCATTCCGGCGCAGTTCGCGGGCTCTGCGGGCGCGGCTCTTGATGGGCATTGGCGCATTGTCCGGCGCCCGTCATTACGCATGCTGGGCGCTGCTTCACAAAGGCCCTCGGCACCCAATCCTCTCCTCTCTCCTCCAGGGAGGAGAGGGCTCAATGCCATGTTTTCCCCTCCGCCCGCTTGCGGGCGGAGGGGTCAGGGGAGGTGGGTGCCAGCGCTCCGCGCCGCAGTCCCCTTCAAAAAAGCCCCCTCCTCATCCAACCCTCTCCTCCTACTGGGGGGAGGGCTTACCGAATGCGGCGCTTCCCGTAACGGCAGCCACCTGGCACATGCGGCATAATCCCGCGCTCTTTCGTGAGTGTCATTGGAGTTTTTCGTGTTGGCCCCTTTCAATTTGGATTGGTTGATCAGCCCAGCCTTCGCGCAGCAGGCCGGCGCCGCTTCTCCGCAGAACCT
This sequence comes from Solimonas sp., assembly GCA_047605265.1. GTDB lineage: Bacteria > Pseudomonadota > Gammaproteobacteria > Nevskiales > Nevskiaceae > Solimonas. The sequence goes on along the minus strand of JASGFY010000051.1, from coordinate 8,757 downwards.
GCTCGGTGCGTTCTGGCCGCTGCTTGTGATGATCCCGTTGTTCTACTTCCTGCTGATCCGCCCGCAGAGCAAGCGCAACAAGGAGCAGCGTGACATGCTCGCGAAGATCGCCAAGGGGGATGAAGTGGTGACGACGGGCGGACTGGCCGGCAAGGTCGTCGGTCTCGGCGAGACGTTCGTCACCGTCGAGATCGCCGACAACGTGCACGCCAAGATCCAGAAGGCGTCGATCACCGGCGTTCTGCCCAAGGGCACGTTGAAGGCGCAGTAAGCCTTCAGCCGCCCCGCCGCCTCGCGGTGGCATCCGCCGTCCCATCAAGAACGCCATGAAATCCTATCCGACCTGGAAGTACGCGCTGCTGATCGCGGCGCTGCTGTTTGGCCTCGTCTACGCGGCGCCGAATCTGTACGGCGACGATCCGTCCGTACAGATTTCACTGGCCAGCGGCGACCCGCTGCCGGCCGACCTCGGCGATACCGTGACCGCCGGCCTGACGGACGCCGGCCTGGTCCCGCGCGCCAGTGGCGTCGAGAGCGGGCAGTGGGTCGTGCGCTTCGATGCGGCCGAAGCGCAGCTAAAGGCCGCAGACCTGCTCCGGGAAAAACTGGGCGACCGTTACGTCGTCGCCCTGAACCTAGCGTCGAAGACGCCGGCTTGGCTGCGCGCGATCGGCGCCAAGCCGATGAGTCTGGGCCTGGATCTGCGCGGTGGCGTGCATTTCCTGCTCGAAGTCGATATCGACGAGGTGCGCAAGAAGGCGGTCGACCGCATCGTGACCGACGTGCCGGCCCTGCTGCGCAAGGAAGATATCCGTTACACCGGCCGCCGACAGACCAACAGTGCGGCGATTCTCGAATTCGCCGACAGCCAGAAGCTGGATGCCGCACAAAAGCTGATCGCCAAGAATTTCACCGAATATCAGCTGACAACCCCGCCGGACAATCCGCTGGCGCTGCAGATTGCGCTGTCGGAGAAAGAGGCCAAGCGCATCGTCGACTTCGCCGTCCAGCAGAACCTGACGACGCTGCGCAACCGCGTCAACCAGCTCGGCGTCGCCGAGCCGCTGGTGCAGCGCCAGGGCGCCAACCGCATCGTCGTCGAGTTGCCGGGCATCCAGGACACCACGCGCGTCAAGGAAATCCTCGGCGCGACGGCCACGCTGGAATACCGCGCCGTCGCCGAGGGCGACGCGCAGACGGCCGCGGCGACCGGCGTCGCGCCGGCCGGCACCGAGCTCTTCTACACACGCGATACGCACCTTCCGTATCTGCTCAAGCGCGAAATCATTGCGGGCGGCGACAACCTCGTCGACGCAGCTTCGACGGTCGATCAGGATGGGGGACCGGCGGTCAGCGTCACGCTGGACGCCGCGGGGGCCAAGAACATGTTCGCGTTCACCGAGAAAAACGTCGGCAAGCCGATGGCGGTGCTGTTCAAGGAGCGCGAAGTCGTCACCACGCACAATGCGAAGGGCGAGGCGATGCGCGAGCATCGCGAAGTGGAGGAGATCATCTCCGTCGCCAGCATCCGCGGCGTGTTCGGCAAGCGTTTCCAGACCACGGGCCTCGGTAGCAAGGAAGCGCACGATCTGGCGCTGCTGCTGAAGGCGGGCGCGCTGGCGGCGCCGGTCGACATCGTCGAGGAGCGCACCGTCGGCCCGAGCCTCGGCGCCGACAACATCCGCAAGGGCTTCACCGCTGCCGCGCTGGGCCTGGCGCTGGTGGCCGTCTTCATGGTGTTCTATTACCGCGTATTCGGCCTGTTCGCGGTCAGCGCGCTGGTGCTGAACCTGCTGCTGCTCGTGGCCGTGCTGTCGCTGCTGCAGGCGACGCTGACGATGCCGGGCATCGCCGGCGTGGTGCTGCACATGGGTATTGCCGTCGACGCCAACGTGCTGATCTACGAGAGAATCCGCGAGGAGTTGCGCAACGGCTCCAAGCCGCATCATGCGATCGAGGCCGGCTACGAGCGCGCGTTTCTGACAATCGCCGACGCCAACGTCACCGTGCTGATCGGCACGGGCGTGCTGTTCGCTTTGGGCGCAGGACCGGTCAAGGGCTTCGCGATCACGCTGTTCATCGGCATCATCACCTCGCAGTTCACCGCCATCGTCGGCTCGCGCTCGCTCGCGCAACTGTGCTTCGCCAGGCGTCCGCTCAAGGACGTTCCGATCTGGTGAGCGCGATGCTTGGGTCCAGGCCCTCCTCACCCAACCTCTCTTCAAGGAAGAGGGGGCTCGATGCCTTGTTCCCCTCCACCCGCTTGCGGGAGGAGGGGTTAGGGGAGGTGGGTGTCAGCATTCCGCGCCGCAGTCTATTCAAAAAAGCATTCTTCTCACCCAACCTCTTCTTCTTGGAGAAGAGGCTCAAAGCGTGCCTCCCGCTAACGCGCTAACCGGCCAAGCCTTCCCATGAAATTCTTTGCCCGCGTTCCCAGCATCAACTTCATGGCCCAGCGCAAGGTGGGCTTGGCCGTGTCGACCGTTCTGACCATCGCAGCCATTCTGCTCGTTGCCTTCCGCGGCCTGAACTTCGGCATCGACTTCACCGGCGGCGTACTGGTGGAAGTGACGTATCCGAAGAGCGTCGAGCTCGACACTGTTCGCCATGATCTCGGCGAGGCGGGCTACGAGCGCGCCGTCGTTCAATACTTCGGCGCATCGTCAGCCGTCCTGATCCGTCTGCCCCCCAACAAGGGGGAGAACTCGGCGCAGGTCAGCACGCACGTTCTGGAGGCGCTGCATGCCGAAGAGAGTGGCATCACCCTTCGCCGCATCGAGTTCGTCGGTCCGCAGATCGGCGACGAGCTGTTCGAGAAAGGCGGGCTCGCCCTGCTATTCGCCTTCATGGGCATCGCCGCCTACATCATGTTCCGCTTCGAGTGGAAATTCTCGGTTGGCGCTATCGCTGCCCTGATCCACGACGCCGTCATGGTGCTGGGCTTTCTGTCGATCTGCCGGGTTGAATTCGACATCACGACCCTGGCCGCCATCCTGGCGCTGATCGGCTACTCGAACAACGAAACCATCGTCATCTTCGACCGCATTCGCGAGAATCTCATCTCGGAGCGCCGCAGCGACATCCTCGATGTCGTTAATCTCTCGGTCAACCAGACCATCCTAAGATCCGTCATCACGCACTTGACCACCTTGTTGGTGTTGACCGCGCTTTTCGTGCTGGGGGGAGCCACCGTCCATAGCTTCTCGGTTGCGCTGATCGTCGGCGTCATCGTGGCGACGTACTCGTCGATCTACGTGTCTACGAATCTGGCGGTCGCACTCGGAATTTCGCGGGAAGACCTTCTGCCGGCCAAGGAAAAGGAGATTGACGAATTCCCGTAACGTGCCTCCCCCTGACTCGGGGATAGGCTTGTCTGAGGCCAGTGTCACAATTCGTCACGAAAAGCTGTGGCATGCTTCATGCTGCTTTGCACCATAGACGATTCGAAGGTATATACTGCGCTCGAATTTGGTGCGCCGTGGTCAGTGGATAGGGCAGGACGCTCTGTCAAGGTTTTCCAAGTCGTTGACGGTCAGGCGACGACCGTAGCGAAGATGAGGGAGTAGTGCATGGAAGGTGGGCAGGCTGCACTTGATCAGCTTCTGGTCAGTTTGAAACCGCGGGATTTGGAAGCATCACAAACAAACATCGATTCGATCGAGTTCAGAAGCGATGCGGCTGTCGCGCGAATTCCATTCGACATCGACTCCACCAATGACGTTAATCTTTCGCCAGCGTACCTGATGGCGAAGCGCGTGATTGATGTTCTCGGTGCAATGGCGTGCGCTCTGCTCTTTTCGCCGATTCTGCTCGGGGTAACAATTTCCTTGGCGAGGTCCGGAAAGATCATTTTCGCGCATGCTCGCATCGGCAAGGACGGCAAGTCATTCAAAGTTTATAAGTTCCGGTCTATGGTAACGGATGCTGACCGCGTGCTGGCCGATCTGCTGGCCAGCAGTGAAGAGGCCCGCATGGAATGGGCGGCAGATCGAAAGCTGCGCAAGGACCCGCGAATTACTCGCATGGGTGCTTTTCTTCGTAAAACCAGCTTGGACGAACTGCCGCAGCTTTGGAACGTCCTGAAAGGCGATATGAGCCTCGTTGGTCCCCGGCCGATTGTCAGAGATGAATTGGATATGTACGGGCGTGCCAAGCGATATTATTTGGCTGTAAAGCCTGGAATCACTGGGCTGTGGCAGGTGACGGGCCGTAACGACGTCGATTATCGCAGGCGGATTGCCATGGATCGCCGCTATGCACGGACCGCATGCATAAAACTTGATATATTGTTGCTTCTCAAGACAGTAAAAGTCGTGCTGGCGAGAAGTGGAGCATATTAAGTGGCCTGTGTCCCCATTGGACACGGATTCACTCCCGTGAAGAAGTTCAGCAGTTTCTTCCGCGAGGTCAAAAGCCGAATGCAACGAAGCCTCCAGCTTATGCCCATGCAATGAATATTAGGATTGCTATGGCCACTAAGTGGCTTTGCGATGACGGGTATTATTTGTATTTTTCCAGAAGAAGTAAATTCGCATACCTCGATGTATGCGTCCAACTTAATTCGCGTCCTCGCTTTATAAGTATTCAAAAGCCTTGAAGACACTTTTATTGTATCTTATCTGCTTGGCTAGTGTTGGATAGCCTTGGTTTACGGCAATTGGCTGTAGCGGTTTTAGTGTCAGGCTGTGGTACTTTGGCGACTATGAGGGAGAATCGATGTTTTTTAGAAATGCCATGCCCGGCGGGATTCTGGTCTTTTCCTGTCTATTTTCCGGTTGTGCGTTGGTTCCGGGCTTGCATGTGGATGCTGATGGAAGTCATCTGGATACGGATCCAGGTTATGAAGTCGTGGAAATTACGCCGGATGTTATTGCAGCACAAAAGCTAGTTGCGACAAAATCCTTTATGGATGAAGATGGCTTGGTGCCGGCCAATCCGGCTAATCCGCCGTCCGAATATCGCATTGGCTCAGGTGACGTGCTGCAGATCGTCGTCTGGGATCATATGGAGTTGACTAATCCATTTGGAGCTGTAACGCGCGATCCTGTAAGTGCCGGCCAGCTGGTGGCGGCGGATGGGACGCTTTCATTTCCATATGCCGGCGTTCTTGACGTCGCTGGTAAAACCGTCCAAGAAATACGCGATGCGCTCGTGGATCGACTGAAGCCTGTGGTAACCAAACCCCAGGTTGACGTACGCGTGGCGGCTTTCCGTGCAGGCCGCGTGCAGGTGACCGGCGAAGTCCGAAATCCAGGGCTTGTGACTATGGATGACACGGTCAAGGGCGTATTGGAGGCTATTAATGAGCGCGGCGGTATCAATCCTGACACGGCTAGCCGTCGTAGTGCGCTGCTGATACGCAACGGTAAGAGCTACGTTATAGATTTGGCGGGGCTACTATCCGGCGCGCGTCCCGCCGTGAATCCACGCCTTGAGCCCGGAGATATCGTGCATGTGCCGGATACGAGTGAGGATCAAGTCTTTGTCCTTGGTGAGGTTTCTCGTCAAGGGCCCGTCGTTCTCAGCCAGCAACAGACGACGCTGATTGAAGCACTCACCAAGACCGGCGGTCTGGATAAGACCACGGCTAATGATTCCGGCGTGCTGGTCTTTCGCCGCCCGATTGTAACGGGGCAGCCCGCACAAATTTTTGCCGTCGACCTTAGTCAGCCTACTGGTTTGCTTCTCGCTGACGAATTCCCCTTGGTTCCACGTGACGTGATTTACGTGAAGGCCACTAAGTTTGCGCAATACAACTTGATCATCAGCCAGCTTCTTCCCACCATTACTTCCATTTACTATCTTGACAGATTGGATAAGTAGGACAGACGCAGCAACGCTTCATGGCCATCCTGGACTGATCGCGGCTGTGGGGCATCGGTCGGCATTTTTCGAAGAGAAAGCATAATCAATGACTGTTCAAGCTCCGCCGCCGCATCAAGCATTGACAAGCCTGCAGGAAGAAGGAGATGAAATCGACCTTCGCCAATTGTTCGGCGTTTTGTGGGGAGGGAAATGGACGTTGCTGATGGCGGTGCTCGCAACGCTCTTCATAGGCTGTGCATATCTCATCGCTGCCCGACCGATTTATAGAGCAGATGGCGTAGTGCAGGTGGAAGAAAACGACAAGGGCGGCTTGCAGGCTTCTATGGGCGATCTGGCTTCTTTGTTCGGTTCTCCCATGGAAACCGAAGCGGAAATCCAGATACTCCAGAGTCGTATGATATTGATTAAGGTAATCGATGCTCTTAATTTACAGATTGAGGCGGAGCCACGCTATTTCCCGTTCATCGGACACTTTATTGTGCGTCATCGCAAAGATCTGGATCAACCGGTGCCGGCTCCTTTAGGCTTGGACAGCTTTGCTTGGGGTGGAGAAACTATCGAGGTTTCAACACTCAGCGTGAGTAAAGATTGGTTGGGGAAGGAACTATTACTTGTCGCTGAAGATAAGGGGCAGTATCAACTATTCGATCCGGATGGCGAACTATTGCTCAACGGTACAGTGGGCATTGCGGCTAGCCAAGGTAATGCACAGATTTTCGTACGGGAACTCAAAGCAAGGCCTGGTACCCACTTTAAGCTAATTCGCTACGCGTTGACTGATACGCTGAAGGATTTGGGCAATAGCCTGACTGTTGCCGAGCAGGGCAAGCAATCGGGCGTGATAGGGCTGACGGTCGAAAATCATGAAGCCAAGCGTGCTGCGGCGATAATCCGGCAGATTGAAGACGCCTACCTGCGTCAGAACGTGGAGCGCCGGTCTGCGGAAGCTCAGCAGTCGCTGGATTTTCTCCAGCAGCAACTACCGAAAACCCGTGCTAAGGTAGATGCGGCGCAAGCTCAGCTCAATGCATATCAGATGAAACAGGGTTCCGTGGACATCACCAAGGAAACGGAATTGGTGTTGGAACAGTCCGTGGATTTGGAGGCTAAACGTCTGGAATTAATCCAGCAGCGCCAGCAAGTGCTTCAGCGGTTCACGCCCCAGCATCCAGCCGTGCAAGCTATCGATGCGCAAATCAAAGGAATTGAGCAGGAACAGAACGAGATCAAAAAGCGTTCCTCCAATTTGCCCGAGACGCAGCAGGAGGTGCTGAGCTTGATGCGTGACTTGGACGTCAACACTCAGATTTACACGACACTGCTTAACTCGACACAAGAATTGCAGGTAGCCAAGGCAGGTACAGTGGGTAATGTCCGCATCATCGATTACCCGCTCGTGCCCAATGAGAAAGCCAAACCTAAGACGATTATCGTCCTTGCGATTTCCGTAGCGCTCGGAGGTTTTCTTGGTGTGGCCATTCTGTTCCTGCGCCGTGCGCTGTTTCAGGGCGTGAGTCGGCCAGATGAGATTGAGAGTACTCTGGGCCTGCATACTTATGCAGCTATTCCTTATGCTCCATCGCAAAAGCGGTTGACGCAGGCTGTGCAGAAAAAACAGGTGGGCAGCTACATCCTCGCGGCGACTGAACCGAATGATGTTGCAATCGAAGCGCTACGCAGTTTCCGCACATCCCTACAGTTTGCACTGATGGAAGCGCCGAACCGGATCATCATGTTCACTGGCCCGACGCCCGGACTAGGTAAATCCTTTATCTCCATAAATCTCGGCGCCATACTGGCGGCTAGTGGCAAGAAGGCCATAGTCATCGATGCGGATCTGCGCCGTGGCCACCTGCATAAGTACATAGGCGAGCCTACCGTGCCTGGTCTCAGCGACTATGTGGCTGGCAATATGGACCTGCACAGCATCATTCGCAAAACGGTGGTCGATGGCCTAAACATCATTACTAATGGGACCATGCCACCGAATCCTGCAGAGCTGCTGATGCATGAGCGCTTTGCGCAATTGCTGAACAAGCTTTCTGCTGAATTCGATCTCGTTATCATCGATACACCGCCAATCCTGTCGGTGACAGATGCTAGCATCGTTGGCCGCCTAGCTGGCTCGGTATTCCTGGTGCTGAAGGAAGGTGAACATCCATTGATGATGGTAGAAGAGTCGGTGCGCCGTCTGACGCTGGCTGGTGTGCAACTGCGTGGCGCAATCTTCAACCAAGTTGGCGCACGAGGCGGTGCATACAGTAGCTACTACTATAGTGCCTACGGCTATTCGTATCGAAATCAGTACAGTATGCAAAAGCACTAATGCTAATGCTGGAGATAAGCTCCTGCTTTGTAGGATTGAATGCTGGAAGGATAGGTACTTTTCTTATCTAAATCTATGATGTCGCGTAGAGATTAAAGATCAGCGCCTAATTTGCGACCCTAGACGTCAATCGTGGCATCTATATTCCCCTGGCAATGCCTCTCTGTCGCTTACGGTCAATCCTCAACCAGCGCGGCCGAACACGAGCTGTCTCAGTCGACTGTATATTATCTATGGTTAGTTACAGTGACTGCACATAGAACTGTCTACAGTATGCTCGCAGTGCAGGTGGCCTGCTCCAACGAGGAGTATTGACGATGTTCTTCATTGTGATTCTCAGCTAAAAATTGATGAAAAAGAAGAACTAATGCTCGTATTGTTTATAGGAAGTCATAAAATATTGATAGATTGAAATTCGAGTTGTAGTGCAGGCTCCATCGTTAGCGATAGCGAAGTATCTAAAAATTTGAGTCGATCGACTCAATTGATAAAACACTTCTAAAAACGTAGCCATGGCTTGGCTCATGTTTCGTAAGGAAAAAAGAAAGATCGGTAATCCCCCCGCTTTTAGCGGTCGTCAAAAGTGGAGCTAAGCGGCGAGCGCC
>JASGFY010000050.1:0-23968 GCA_047605265.1 Solimonas sp. | reverse complement strand
CCGTGAAGCGCGTCACCTGCAGGTGGTGCGCCACCTTCTCGGCGCTGCCCTTGATGACGAAGAGGCCACGCTCGATCATCATGCGCATGACCCGGAGCTTGTCGTCCTTGTCCATGGCGATCACCGGCTTGCCGATGCTTGCCAGCGACTCGTTGATGATCTCGTCGATCAGCTCATCCACGCTCGGGCGCGCCTTGTCGTTGGGCGCCGTCGTCTCCGCGATCGGCTGGATGATCTGCTGCAGGTGCGACTGCATGAGCTGAAAGAGCGTGAGGTCGCTGTTGGCGCATACGGTGCCGAACACCTCGCCCGCGTCGTTGCGCAGCGCGATCGTCGTCGACTTGAGCTCGCGCCCGTCCTTGGCGCGGGATTTGTACAAACCCAGCTGGTCCGCGAGTTCCACGCTGTCTTCCGCGCGCTCGTGGCCCCAGAAGCCCTTGTCGTGCGCGGGCGATGCAATGATCGGATCGCCCACGCGCCTGCCGGTCACATGGCCGTTGGCGATGGCGAACGTGGACGAGCGCGGATGGCGAAGGTCGTGCACCACGATCTCCACGTTCGGGCCGACGATCGGCTCAAGCCCCTGCACGATGCTTCTGAGCGCCTCCAGCATCATCAACTCTTCGGCGCGACTCTTGGGCCGGCGCGTGGGCTGCTGCGGCGCGGGCGCGCGCCTGGGCGCCACGCTCTTCTTGGATGGCGCGGCCTTCACGGCTTTCGTGGTCTTGCCGGGCATCAGTGCAGCACCTGCGAGAGGAAGGTTTTCAGCCGCGCGGTCCGTGGGCGCTCGAACAGGTCTTCGGGCTTGCCGCTCTCGACGATCTCGCCGCGGTCCATGAACACCACCCGGTCGGCGACCTGCCGGGCAAAACCCATCTCGTGCGTGACGCACAGCATGGTCATGCCCGAGCTGCCGAGTTCGACCATCACGTCCAGCACCTCGCGCACCATTTCCGGATCGAGCGCCGAGGTCGGCTCGTCGAACAGCATGATGTCCGGCTGCATCGCCAGTGCGCGGGCGATGGCGACGCGCTGCTGCTGGCCGCCCGAAAGCTGCGCCGGATACGCATCGGCCTTGTCGGCGAGACCGACCTTGGCCAGCAGCCTGCCGGCGCGCGAGCGCGCTTCGGCCGCGTCGACGCCGACGACGACGCGCGGCGCCAGCATCAGGTTCTCCAGCACCGTCCGGTGCGGAAACAGATTGAACGACTGGAACACCATGCCCAGATGCGTGCGAAGGCGGTTGAGATCCACCTTCGAGGCGTGCACCGAATGCCCGAGCACGTCGATCTCGCCGGCGCTGATCGTCTCCAGCGCATTGAGCGTGCGCAGCAGCGTCGACTTGCCGGAGCCGCTCGGGCCGATGATGCAGACGACTTCGCCGCGCCGCACTTTCAGCGACACGTTCTTCAGCCCGACGACGCCATTGGCGAAGGTCTTGCCGACGCCGCGCAAGTCGATCAGCACATCCTTGTTCTTCGGCTCAGTCATGGGCCAGCCTCTTTTCGAGACGGCGCACGCACCACGACAGCGTGCCGGTCAACACGAGATACATCGCGGCGACGGTGAACCACACCTCGAAGGGACTGAAGGTCGAAGCGACGACTTCACGGCCGGCCTTGGTCAGATCGGTCAGCGCCATCACGGACACGAGCGAGGAATCCTTGATCAGATTGATGAACTGGCCGGCCAGCGGCGGCAGCGTCTTCTTGAACGCCTGCGGCAGGATCACATGGCGCATCGCCTGCGGCACGCTCATGCCGAGGCTGCGCGCCGCTTCCATCTGGCCTTTCGGAATCGCCTCGATGCCGGCGCGCACAATCTCGGCGACGTAGGCGCCGGTGAACACCGCCAGCGCCGCCGCGCCGGCGGTGAACGCCGACAGCTTCAGCACCGTGCCGACGAAGAAATAGAAGATGAAGATCTGCACCAGCAGCGGGGTGCCGCGAATCAGTTCGACGTAGCTGGTCGACAGCCCGTAGGCGGCCGGATTGCGCGAGACGCGGCCGAGCCCGGCGACGAGGCCCAGCGCCATCGAGAACACCAGCGCGACCGCCGATATCTTCAGCGTCATCCACAGACCGAGCGTCAGCGGCCCCGGCACCAGGCCGCGCTTGCGCGCCAATGGATCGTTCTGGAACACCAGATCGCCGTCACCGACCAGCAGATCGTCGAAATCGCTCAGCGTCTGGCTGCGGCCGCCTTTCATTTCCTTCAGCGTGAGGCGCCGGCCGTCGCCGCTGACCGAGACGAAACCGTCGAACGCCGCCGTCAGTTCGGTGCCCTCGTCGCTGACGAGATACTGCGGGATGCGCTCCCAGCGCCAGGTGTATTCGACGCGCTTGCCGGCGGCGTGCAGCGCCGCGGCCAGTGCGACGAGCACCGCCGCGTAGACGCCATACCACCACCAGCGGGACAGGGACGATTGCATGAAGGGTTCGCGTCGCAAGAAATGGCCCAGCCGGGCACGGCTGCGCGCGGACCGTAGCAAGCGGCCGCCCTCCGCCGCAATCGGCGGAAACCCGCGGCACGGTTCTTGGTTGTCGTTTGTACGGGCCGCACAACAGGGTGCCGCTCCGATCGGGAGACGTCGATGAATCCGGCACAAGTCGCGATGGTGCAAGCGAGCTGGCAGCAGGTACTGCCGATCCGCCGGCAGGCGGCGGCGCTGTTCTACGGCCGTCTGTTCAGCCTCGATCCGAGCCTGCGCGCGCTGTTCCACACGCCGATCGCCGAACAGGGCGACAAGCTCATCAACATGATCGACGCGGCCGTCGGCAAGCTCGACCGGCTCGACCAGCTGCTGCCCGTCGTGCACGCGCTCGGCGCCCGCCATCAGGGCTACGGCGTGCAGCCGGAGCACTACGCCACCGTCGGCGACGCCCTGCTGTGGACGCTCGAACAGGGACTCGGCGAAACATTCACCGGCGAACTGCGCGAAGCGTGGGGCGAGGTCTACAGCGCGCTCGCCGCGGCGATGCTCGACGGCGCCTCGGCCGCCGACGGCTATCCGCCGGCGACGCTGGCGGCGGCCTGAGGCCGGCCCGCGGGCGTCGCGGTCGACGATCTGCGGGCGCCAGCCCGGCGCCGGTCCGCGTCATTCAGTTCGCGGCGCTGCCCGACGCTACCGGGGCCCCACCCGAACCGGCGCCGGCCCCGATGTTCTTCTCCAGAAACGCTTTCACGGCAAGCAAGAATTTCTCGGCGTTCGCATCCGCATAGAAACCGTGCTCCTCGCCCTTGAAAGGCAGCCATTCATACGGTTTGTGCAGGCGATCCAGCGCGTCGCGCAGTTCTTCGGCCTGGCTGAACGGCACGCGCTCGTCCATCGTGCCGTGCGCGATCAGCACCGGCGCCTGCAGCTTGTCGAGATAGGTGATCGGCGAATGCTGCCGCAGTGTCGCGTCGTCATTTCCGAGCACTGTCTTCAGATACATCCGCCCGAAGCCGGTTTCAGAGATATCCGAGTCCTTGCTCTGCGTGACCAGATCGACCGGACCGGCGAACGCGATCGCGCAGTGATAGAGGCCCGGTTCGCGTACCGCACTCATCAATGCGGCGTAGCCGCCGTAGCTGGCGCCCATGATGCAGATCCGGCCGGCGTCGGCGATGCCGGCGTCGATGGACCAGCGCACGGCGTCCGCAAGGTCATCCTGCATGGTGGTTCCCCATTTCCGGTAACCGGCGGCCTCGAAGGCGTCGCCGTAGCCGCCGGACCCTCGATAGTTGACTTGCAGCACCGCATACCCGAGCGACGCGAGATATTGCGGCCAAGACTGCCATTCCCATCGATCGCGGCTCTGGTGCGGCCCGCCGTGCACGAGGACGACCAGCGGCCGCCGCTCCGGCTTCAGGCCGCCGTGGCTGGTCACGTAGCCGTGCAGCGGGAGACCGTCGCGGGCCTTGATGTCGACCGGCAGCACGCGGGTCATGGTCTCCGGATCGACCCATTCCGAATGCGAGAACAGATAGTTCGCGTGCATCGTGGCGAGATCGAACAGATAGAAATCGCCCGGATTGCGGTCGCTGTCGACCAGAACGACGAGCTTCCCGCCGTCCAGTGTGCGACTCGTGATCTCGATGCGCTGGCCCGGAAACGCCTTCTGCAACATCCGATAAGCCTTCAGCTCCGGATTCTCGGCGCCGATCAGCGCGGCCTGCGGGCGATCGATTTCGTAGTCGACCGCCAGCGGACGGCCGTCGGACGCCGAAAACGCGACCGTCGCATCGACCTGGTCGTTGCACGACAGGGTCTCGAGCGCGCCGCTCGCCAGATCGCGGACGCGCGCGCAGATGCGATCGCTGCCCTCGCTGGACAGCAGGTAGACCTTCGCGAGGTCGGCGCTGACACCGAGCAAATGCACGCGCACATGACGATCGTGCTCGCGGACGGACACCCATTGGTCGCCGGGCGGCAGACGCTTCATCTCGATCAGGGATCCATCGTCCCGCTCGACGACGGCGTATCGCGGCTGCCCGTCGCCGGCCGTTACCACCTCGGTACTCGCGAGGCCCGATCCAGCGTTGCGGTTTCCCTTGATGTAACTGACCCGACGCTTCTGCCCGTCGCGGATGTCGATCTGATACAGATCGACGTCCGGCAGGAATTTCCCCGTGTCGAGATCCCAGGCATTGACGGCGATCAGCGCGTGGTCCGGATCGCCGGGCATCGGATCGACCATGGTGGCGTAACCGTATTCCGCGGTGACGCGGCTGACGCGCGAGCCGGTCGACGTGCCGCCCTGGTAGCCGTACAGATATTGCTTGTGCGAGCCGTCGGCATCCATCGCGTACAGCTCGCCGGTGCGCACGATCTGGTCGAGCGCGCCATCGCTCTTGCCAATCGAGAACACGAGGCGCTTGCCGGAAACCCACCAGTAGTCGGCGACGTGATTGCCACGCGTGAACCAGACCGAGCCGCTGGTCTTCAGGCTTTTCAGATCGAGCACGCCCAAGGCGATGGCATCATCGTGCCAGAACGTGACGGCGATCGATGCGCCATCCGGCGAGATCTTCGCCGTCAGGAACTTGGATTTTCGCGCGTAATCCGCCGCCGTCGGCACGCCTCTGGCCGCGCTTTGCGCCTGCTCCGCCGCGCCGGCCGCCGCGATGCAAAGCACCGGCGCCAGCAAGGCCGTTGCCTGCGCCATGGCGCACATCGCTTTTGCAAGCCTCACGAACCACCCCCTGTTGTGGCTGTGACGTGCGATATCCGTCAGCAATTACCGTGCAAAATCTCCGGCGACGCTCAGCTGCCGCCGACGTTCTGCAGCCAGGCCGTGCCCTCGAACCACTTGCCGTACAGCGCGTCGTAGCTGCTGAAGGCCACCGCGCTGTTCTACGGCCGACAGTCGGCGCGGCGCTGCTGTGGACGCTCGGACAGGGTCTCGGCCCGGCGTTCGACGACGAGCTGCGCGAAGCCTGGACCGCCGTCTACGGCGCGCTCGTCGGCGCTATGCAGCCAGCGCCGGCCGTCACGCCGGCAGCGACAGGCTAACGCGCAGACCGCCGCCGTCGCGGTTCGCCAGCTGCAGGCGGCCGCCGTGCGCTTCGACGATCTCGCGCGCCAGCGCCAGCCCCAGACCGGTGCCGGCGCGCTTCGTCGAATAGAACGGCAGCAGGGCGTGGGCGAGCACGGCCTCGCTCATGCCGCTGCCCCGGTCGCACAGCTCGATGCGCCAGCTGCCGCCGACGCGCAGTATCTGCAGCTCGACCGCGTCCGGCGCGCTGCCGGCCTCGTGTGCGTTCTTGATCAGATTGATCAGCACCTGCTCGAGCTGTGCCGCATCGAGCCGTGCCGCGCCGTCCGGCAGCGTGCCGACGACGCGAAACGCGACTTGCGGCTGCAGCGCCTCGATCAGCGTCCGCCACCGCACGTTCTCGAGGCGCGGCGCCGGCAGGCGCGCGAACGTCGCATAGCCCTCGATGAAGCCGTGCAGGTGCCGGGCGCGTGCACCGATGCTGCCGAAAACGTCCGCCAGGCGCCCGGTCTCACCGCGCCTCGCCAGTTCGGCGCCGGAATGCGCGAGCGACGAGATCGGCGCCAGCGAGTTGTTGAGCTCGTGGCTCATCACGCGGATCACCTTCTTCCACGTCACCACTTCCTGCCGCGACAGCTCGCGCGTCATGCGCCGGAACAGAAACAGGCGATGCCCGCGCCCCTGCAGCCGGAAGCCGCGCTGCGAGACGTGGAACGTTTCCTCGCCGCCCGGAAACTCGACGCCGAACAGCACATCGCCGCCGTCGGCCAGCGCCTCGCGCATCGTCGCCGGCCCGCTGGCGACGATCGCATCGAACGACAGGCCGGCGAGGCCGCGGCCGTCGTTGAACAGCTGCCGCGCCGCCAGATTCGCGTAAGTGACATGACCGCCGTCGTCGACCAGCAGCAGCGCGACCGGCGTGTTCTGCACCACGGTATCGAGCAGCAGCTCGCGCTGCGACAGATGCTGGCGCTGCTCGCGCAGCGTGCGGCCGAGCTCGTTGTGCAGCCGCGTAAGCTCGCGCAAGGGGCTGCCGCGGCCATCAGCGATCGAGAAGCTGAAATCACCGTCGCGATAGCTCGCCACCGCGCTCTCCAGCGCGCGCAGCAGTCGCCGGAGCGGACGCAGCACCGCGCCCGACGCCCAGAAGGCGCCGGCGAGCGCCACGGCCGCGGCGGCGACCAGTGCGAGCGGCAGCGAGCCGAGCGCGAGCTGCAGCAACAAGGCCGTGCCCGTCGCGCCGCACGCCACGAACACGGCGGCCGCTGCGAATCTGGCTTCCAGGGAGAATAGGCGCATGTCGGCGTAAAGAGCGGATGCGCAGCGCTTGGGAAACCCTGCACAGGTCGAAAAAAACATCTTAACCACGGACTTCACGGATTACACAGCGGCAGCCGCGCCCTTCGGGACATCTTCCGCCCTGAACCGGCGCGAATCCGCAAAATCCGCGGCCCATGCCGGCGGCTTTTCGAAACCGTGCAGCGGCGCATTCAGCACCCATCCGCCCGACCGAACAACGGCTGCTGGAAAAGCGTCCGCGCTCAACCCGCGCTCGAAAAGCCGTAGCGATCCATGCGCCGGTACAGCGCCTGCCGCGACAGTCCCAGTGCTTGCGCGGCACGGCTGATGTTGCCACCGCCGGACTTCAGCGCCGCGGCGATCGTCTCGCGATCCGGCTCTTCGGCATTGCGGCTCGCGGCGCGGCGCGGCGCCAGATTCAGATCGGCGGCGCGAATGACGCCGCCGCGGCACAGCAGGCGGGCGCGCTCCACGGCGTTGCGCAGCTCACGCACGTTGCCGGGCCAGTGGTAGTCGACGAGCGCATCGCGCGCGTCGTCGGCGAAGCTCGCCTCGCCGCCGACGAAATGCTCGGCCAGCGGCAGGATGTCGTCGACGCGCTCGGCCAGCGGAGGCAGGCGCAGCTCGATCAGATTGAGACGGTAGTAGAGGTCCTGGCGAAAGCCGCCGCCGTCGATCATCTGCGACAGATCGGCGTTCGTCGCACTGAGCACGCGCACTTTGACCTGCCGCGTGCGCGACGAGCCGAGCCGCTCGAACCGGCCGGTCTCCAGCACGCGCAGCAGCTTGACCTGGCCGGACAGCGGCAGATTGCCGATCTCGTCGAGGAACAGCGTACCGCCGTCGGCCGCGTCGAAACGCCCTTCGCGCGCACGGTTGGCGCCGGTGTACGCGCCGGCCTCGGCGCCGAACAGCTCGGCCTCGATCAGCTCCGCCGGCAGCGCGCCGCAGTTGACGGCGATGAACGGCCCCTGCCGCACCGCCGAGTTGGCGTGCACGATCTGCGCGATGCGTTCCTTGCCGGCGCCGTTCGGGCCGGTGATCAGCACCGGCACGTCGGCGCGCGCGACCTGGCAGGCCAGCTCGACGACGCGCTCGGTGGCCTCGGCGCCGTAGACCAGGCCGCGCAGATCATAGCGGCGCTCCAACTCCTCGCGGCGACGGCGGCGCTCGCGGCGCAGGTCCGCCATCGTACGGCTCGCTTCGGAGAGCTCGAGCAGGTTCTCGACGCTGGTCAGCAGCTTGTCGTCGTCCCAGGGCTTGGCCAGATAGTCGGCCGCGCCGGCCTTGACCAGCTCCACTGCCGTCTCCAGATGCGTCCACGCCGTCAGCAGCATCACCGGCATGTCCGGATGGCGCTCACGGATCGCGCGGAACAGCGCCACACCCTCCTCTCCCGAGGTCGTGTCGGCCTGGAAGTTCATGTCGGCGATCACCAGGTCGACGCGCTGCGCGGCCAGTATCTCCATCGCCTCGGCCGGCGCCGCGGCCACGCAAGTGCGGATATCGCGCAGCGACAGCAGCAGGCTCAGCGCCTCACGCACCGCAATTGCATCGTCTACGACTAATATGGTGGCCATATTACTTTATCACTTTATTTCGTCTTATCTCGTCGCGTTGAACCTCTACTTCTCTAGAGCTCTCACGTACATCAAAAGCGCCCCCATGCACTGAAAAAATATAAAATTCATAATTCAACAAAGATGAAACCGTTGCATAGTCAAACGGCCCTCACAGCCAGCGCCGGAGATACAAGAACTGCGCTCACTGCAGAACCCACCACAGATAATTGCCCCAAAACCCAAAAAATAATGGCTCCAAACGGAAGGTACTTTAGTGGCAACCTTGGCAACTCATACTCCTGCATTAACCACCCACTAATTGCATAAGCCAACAGCATGCCCAGCACAATCCCAAATGTAACAATTATGAAATTTTCAACTTGAAAATGAAATAATATTTGGAATCGCGTAGCTCCTAATGACCGAAAGATACCAATATGCCGCTGACGTCGTTTTACCCAGAAGCTGGTCAATCCTACAATGCCGAGTGCTGTAACTGTTAGCAAGGAAATTATTACAATGATTAATATGCCATTCATGAGGTTATTTTGCCTAAAATAATTACGACGAACCTGCGAAAGTTCACCGGCCTCGATTATCACGCTGCCCATTAATGTATCATGGACCTTCCGTTTTACTGCAGCAAGAACAGAACCACGCTCTGCCACATCAGTGCGCAATATAATTTCGCCATAGCGAAGATTTAGCTTTATTGGCTGAATCATCGCAGCATTCGCATCACTCAGGTCATTACCGAAATTTGGACGCACCAAGCGCTCGACAATTCCAATTATGCGACTGGGGTGATCGCCGCTATAGATAATCTTTCCCAGCGGATTGTCGCCATGGAAAAGCTTCCGAGCCAGTGCCTCCGTTATGATTGTCACATCAGGAGAGTCAGCTTTTCCGCCCTTCACATCATCAAAACTCACGTACTCGCTTGGATAAAAATCTCGTCCGGCGACCAACGTCACTCCAAATGTCCGCAATAACCCACCTCCATCGCAATAAAGCGTAACGTCGGCCGTCGCATTTTTCTGCTCTTTATCTAAACGAATACCACTGTTCCATGAAGAGTCACCAAAGGGAATCTGGTTTGTAATCGTCGCCGACTTCACCCCTGGAATATCTTTTAGTTCAATTTCATCCTTCTGCGCTTGCCCCTCATCGGCATTTAAATCAGCTATGCGTACATAAATAATTTCATCCTCCGCAGTTCCACTGCGGAGATGGGCTCGTTCGACCCTATGTGCAATTAAAAATAAAACATTGCATATTATCGCACAGGACAAAGCAATCTCAATTGCTATTAACCCAATGGACGTCTTCTGCCGTTTCAAGACTGAAAAAATAAGAGCAATGTTCATAGCAAAGCCCTTAGTCACCCTTTAGTTGTAAGGCCGGCGTCACCTGGCACGCCCGCCAAGCCGGCAGCAAGCCCGACAGCAGAACAGCCACCATTGACAGCAGCATAGCTAACAGCAGCATAAGCAAATCGAGATGAATCAAATCCGCATATTCGATAGATTGTTGACGTACTCCCCATAGGCCAAGCAAAGCCAGCAGTAAGCCAATCAAGCCTCCAAATAGACCGACGACGACTGCCTCTACTAGAAATTGAAAAAAAATATCACGGCGCAATGCGCCAATTGCACGCCGTAAAGCGATCTCATTATTCCGACGCAAAAACTTAGCGAGCATCAAGCCCATAGCATTTACGAGGCAGACCACGAGAAAGCTCAGCGCCAGCCAAACTTGTAAGTGCACGTCAGACGGGACTACCTTTTCATAGCTAAGCCATTGATTCACGTTGAGCAGTCGCACGTTGTTCGGTCGCTGGAATCGTCCAGAGTTCCGTTGGCCATCCGAATAATTATTTAAAAATGCCTCATATCTTTCTGCTTTCTTTAGTGAGTCCAACTCAACCCATAACCACAACCACCCGCAACCTGGAGATATCTCGGGGGCAGCAGTCTCTATATCGGACCAACAATTCATCGAACCATTGCGATCCAATTTTAGCTCAATTGCAGTTTCCAACGGAATAAAGATATCTTCCCCCTGCCCATAGACACTAGTTTCAAGATCATAAAAATGGGGGATCAACCGCCATCTATTAATTACACCTACCACGCGAAAATCCTCGTTGTTGATCCTTAAATATTCCCCAACGCCAGACACCCCGCCAAATACTTCATCATTTAAACGCTTCGATATCACGACATCCCTCACATGTGCGTCGTCATCGGATGAACTCCATCCTTCTCCAGCCCAGAACGGCACCTCAAACATGGAAAAGAATTCGGAGGTTGTATAAAGAGCGTTAACGTACACGGCGTTATCTGCGTTTTTTCGGGGGTCCACAATGACATAGCCACCGGACATCAGCGCCTGCTTGTCAGCGCGCCTAGACTTGAGCAAGCTCATTCCGTCTGGATAGGACATTAACTCTGGCGGCGCCTGACCGGGCGAGTAGTAATCCAAGCCGCGCGGATCGATCTGCGGATAAAATAGCTGCGCACTTTTGTCCGGAATCGGATCGCCGGACAGTACGCGCAGCACCGTCAGCGTGGTGATGCTGGCGCCGATGCCGAGGCCGATCGCCAGCACCATCAGCGCCGTCAGCGCCGAGTTCCTTTTTAGGCTGCGCGCCGCCAGCCAGACGTAGTAGCGGAACATGCGTGCACCTCAGTCGATCGCCTGCGCGTTCATGCGCAGCGTCGGCGCTTCGCCGAGGTCGACAACCTGGCCGTCGATCACGTGCACGTTGCGCTGCGCGCGCGCCGCCAGCTCCGGATCGTGCGTGACCATGACGATGGTCGCGCCGTCGCGGTGAATGTCTTCGAGCAGCTGCATCACCGCGCGCGCCATCTGCGAATCAAGGTTGCCGGTCGGCTCGTCGGCGAGCAGCAGCTTTGGGCTGCCGGCCAGCGCGCGGGCAATCGCGACGCGCTGCTGCTGGCCGCCGGACAGCTCGGCCGGATAGTGGCGCACGCGCGCCGACAGGCCGACGCGTTCGAGCGCCTCGCCGATGCGCTTTCTGCGCTCGGCACCGGGCATGCGCCGATAGCGCAGCGGCACGTCAACGTTGTCGTAGACGTTGAGGTCCGGAATCAGGTTGAACGCCTGGAAGATGAAGCCGATCTTGCCGTTGCGGATCCGCGAGCGCGCGTCGTCGCCGAGGCGGCTGACGTCTTCGCCGTCGAGCTCGTAGCTGCCGCCGGTCGGCGTTTCGAGCAGGCCGGCGATGTTGAGGAAGGTCGTCTTGCCGGAGCCGGATGGGCCGGTGATGGCGACGAACTCGCCGGACCGCACGTGGATCGAGAAGTCGCGCAGCGCGTAGGTCTCGACGACCTCGGTGCGGAACGACTTGGACAGATGCCTCATCTTCAGCATGGAACGGTTCTCCGCAAAATGAAGTTCAGCGACTGAGGGCGACGCGATCCGCGTCGTGGAAGAGATCGCTGCCGGCAATGACGACCTCGTCGCCCGGCTGCAGTCCTTCGAGAATCTCGACCTTGTCGACGCTGGCAACGCCGAGGCGCACCGGCCGCTTGTCGGCGATGTCGCCGTGCACGACATAGGCGCTCTTGCCGCCGCCGACGTCGACGAACGGGCCGCGCGCCACCATCACCACATTCTTGCGTTCGTCGATCACGACGCGCACCGACAGGCGCTGGCTCTGGCGCAGGCCCTGCGGCGCCTCGCCGGTGAAGCGCGCGCGCGCCGTGACCTCGCCATTGACGACTTCCGGCGCCACCGAGCTGATCTCGCCCGGCCACTGGCTGCCGTTGCCGCGGATCGTCGCCGGCATGCCGACCGCGAGGTCGAGCGCGAAGCTCTCCGGCACCTTGATCTCGACTTCGAGCTTCGACAGGTCGACGACCGACAGCAGCTCCGCGTCCTTGGCGACCGTGGTGTGATCGACGACCATCAGCTGGCCGATCTGGCCGGCCACCGGCGAGCGCAGCGTCAGCAGGTCGACCTGGCGCTGCAGATCGTCGACGAGCAGCTGCTGGCGATCGCGCGCGAGGCGCCTGGCCTCGACGTCGAAGCGGCGTCCTTCCTGCTGCAGATCGTGGTCGGTCTGCGCGCGCTTCAGCGAGATTTGTGCCTTCTGCAGCGCCGCCTTCGTGCGCAACACCTCGATCTCCGGCGTGACGCCGAGGTCGAAGGCCTGCTGCGTGCGCTCGTACTCGGTCTTCGCGGTTTGCAGGTCGATCTGCGCCTGTTCGAGCGTCTGGTCGGCGACGACCGCCTGCTGGCGCGCATCGAGCTGCGCGCGCGAATAGTCGACCTGCAGGCCCTGCAGGTTGGCACGCTCCTGCGCGAGCTTGCTGGTCAGCTCCGGACTGTCGACGCTGCCGATCACCTCGCCCTGCGCGACCTTGCGGCCGGGATTGACGGTGAAGTGCACCGAACCGGCGGCCGGCGCGTACAGCGTCGGGCTGACGGCAGCGACGACGCGGCCTTCGGCGGCGATGTCGCGCACCAGGTTGCCGCGTTCGACGGTCGCGATCGACAGCCGTTCGCGGCTCACCGAGCCGCCGGCCGACAGCATGCGCAGCATCGTCGGCACGATCAGCGCCAGCAGCACGAGCGCGGCGGCACCGACCGGCAGCAGCCGGCGCTGCCGCTTCCACCACGGCGGCCGTGCGATCACCCGATCCTGTGCGCTCGTATCGCGAATCATCATCGTCATTTGTGTTCCCTGCCGCGCTTGCGCGCAAGCCGTGTACCAGGCCGGAAGCGTCATCCAGCCCGTTGATATGATTTGAACTTCTTCGTCGCCCGCGCGGCGCGTCCGGCGTCCGCGGACAGTGCAGCGGACACTGCGGACACTGCGCGGGCCGCGCTCACGGCGCCGGCTCCGCCGGCATCGAGACGGTCGTGCCGTCGACGGCCAGCACCGCGTCGACCGCCGCCAGATCGGCTTCGCCCAAGCGCCCCGCCTGCGCTTTGAGTTTCAGGCTGTTGGTCAGGTAGTCGTAGCGCGACTGGTAGTACGCGCGCAGCGCCGCGTAGTAGTTGTTCTGCGCGTTGAGCAGGTCGAACTCGGTGCGCGTGCCGGCCTCAACGCCGTTCTTGCTCGCCTCGATCGCCATCCGGTTGGCCTGCACGGCCAGGCGCGCCGCGCGTATCGTGTGGATGCCGCCGAGCACGCCGCGATAGGCCGCCAGCGTGTCGCGCTCGGCCTGTCGCAGCCGCGCGGTGTAGTCGGCCTGCGCCTGGCGGTACTGCGCCTGTGCCTCGCGGCTCTGCGAGCGCACCAGTCCGCCCTGGAAGATCGGCCACTGCGCGACGACGCCGATGCTGTCGAGCCGTTCGTCATTGCCCAGTTCCATCGGCTGATAGCTTCTGCCGACCGAGCCCTGCAGCGAAATGCTCGGCCAGTAGCGGCCACGGACGACCGATATCCCGCGCCTGGCCGCCTCCATCGCCAGCTCCGCCGCCTGAACGGCGTAATTCTGCTCGCGCGCCGCGGCGAGCCATTCGTCGGCGTTCGACGGCTGCGGCGAGGCGAGTGGAATTTCGTCGCGCAGCGGCGTCAGCGGCAGCGGCCGGCCGGTGATCTGCTCGAGCGCGCGGCGCGCATCGAACAGCGCCAGCTCGGCGTCGCTGACCGACTGCGCGGTCAGCGAGTGGAACGCTTGCGCCTCCTCGACGCCGATGCGCGCGCCGAGGCCGGTCTGCAGCTTCTTCTGCGCCTGGTCGACGAGCGCGCCGTAGGCCTGGCGTTCGAGCCGGTTCGCCGACAGATTGTCGGCGGCCGACAGTACCGCGAAATACGCCTCGGCGACGCGCAGGATCAGCGACTGCTC
Organism: Solimonas sp.; assembly: GCA_047605265.1. Lineage (GTDB taxonomy): Bacteria > Pseudomonadota > Gammaproteobacteria > Nevskiales > Nevskiaceae > Solimonas. The sequence goes on along the minus strand of JASGFY010000050.1, from coordinate 9,805 downwards.
GGCGTCGCGATACTGCGCCTCGGCCTCGGCGACCTGCACGCTGGCCTGGCGCAGTTTCTGGAACGACTCGACGCTCCACAATGGCTGCGTCAGATCGAGCGAGACGCTTTTGTCGACGCCGGTTCCGGACCAATGCGTCTCGCCGTCGGCATCGGCCGTCGAACGCTCGGTGTCGTACAGCACGTAATGCTGTTGTTCGGCCGCGGCGTTCGCTGTGAGCGTCGGCAGCAGCAGCGCACGCGCCTGCGGCTTTGCTTCGACCGCCGCATCGCGCGCCGCCGCCGCCGACTCGAGCACGGCGTCGCTGTGCTGCGCCGCGTGATAGGCGTCGAGCAGGCTGTTCGCCCGCGCCATCCCGCCCCCTCCCAGCAGGCCGATCGCCAGCCCCCAGACCGCCACGCGCATCATCGTCTTCCTTCCGTTGCGTTCGATGCCTCCAACGCAGCGCGCGTGCCAGTCCGGCGTTTCAATTCATGGCGTTGTTTCCTCTGCGTATTTTGCTCATGTCCCGGGCATCGGCAGCTGTCCGCGAACAGCGCGGCGGACAGTCCGGACACCGACGGCGACGATCATTCGCGGCGAGATGACGCTCCCGCAGCCTCTTCGTATGCGCTCGGCCAGCAGCCGGGCGCGCACCGGCTACTACTCGCTAACGTTCTGCAGCCAGGCCGTGCCTTCGAACCACTTGCCGTACAGCGCGTCGTAGCTGCCGTCGGCCTTGATCACGCGCAGGAAATTGTTCAGCCAGTTGAGGAAGTCCGGATCGCCCTTGCGGATCGCCCAGCCGATCGGCTCCTGCGTGAAGGTCTCGCGCAGGATGCCGACCTCGCCCGGATAGCGCGCGGCGAACACGGCGTTGTACGGCAGGTCGTAGACGAAGGCGTCGGCGCGGCCGTTGCGCACCTCGAGCGTCGCCTCGGCCTCGGTCTCGAAGGCCTTGATCTTCGCCTTGGCAAAGAACTTGCGGCCGGCAATGTCGCCGGTGGTGCCGAGCTTGGTGGCGACGGTGTATTTCGGATCGTCGAGCTGGTCGTATCGGGTGATCGTGCCGACGAGGCCCTTGCGGATCAGCACGGTCTGACCGATGACGACGTACGGGTCGGCGAAGTTGACCTGCAGGTTGCGCTCCGGCGTCACCGTCATGCCGGACATCAGCAGATCGAACTTGTCGGTCAGCAGCGCCGGGATGATGCCGTCCCACTGCGTGTTGACCAGCGTCAGCTTGACGCCCATGTAGCGCGCCATCAGCCGCGCGAGGTCGACATCGAAGCCGACGATGTTGCCTTTGCGGTCGCGCATCTCGAACGGCATGTAGCCGGCCTCGAGGCCGACGCGCAGTTCGCCGCGCTTCACGATCTGGTTCAGTGTCGACTTCTCCCCCAGGCTCTGGTCCGCGCTGTGCGCCGGCCCTGCGGCCAGCGGTCCGACGGCGAGCATGGCCAGCGCCGCGAGCTGGTTGATGAGCGCTTTCTTCACCGGATATTTCCTCATGCGCAGGCCGCGCGTCGCCCCAAGAATGGAGGCATTACAGCAGACGGGTCGGCGCCGTGCGAGAGCCCATGCGAACAGACTACTCATCGCATCTCGGCTGGATCGCCGCGAAGGCGGCGACGCTGCGCGACGAACTGCTGCGGCTGGCCGACATCAATTCGGGCAGCTTCAATCCGCACGGCGTACGCCGCGTCGCCGAAGCGCTGCTGCCGCGCTTCGTCGCGCTCGGCGCGACGGCGCAGTGGATCGATCTGCCGCCGCACCGCTCGACGGCCGACAACGGCGACTTCCGCGAACGCGCGATCGGCCCGGCGCTGCGCCTGCGCTTGCGGCCCGAGGCGCCGACGCAGATCTTCCTCGGCGGCCATCTCGACACGGTGTTCGCCGCCGATCATCCGTTCCAGCGCGCGCGCTTCACCGACGACGACACCGTGCAAGGTCCCGGCGTCGCCGACCTGAAAGGCGGCCTGCTGGCGATGTGGCTGGCGCTGGCCGCGCTCGAACGCACACCGTGGCGCGAACGCATCGGCTGGGAGGTGCTGCTCAATCCGGACGAGGAAATCGGCAGCGCCGGCTCGGCACCGCTGCTCGCCGAGGCCGCGCAGCGCAACCGCTTCGGCCTGATCTACGAGCCGGCATTCAGCGACGGCAGCCTCGCCGCCAGCCGCAAGGGCAGCGGCAATTTCGAGATTCTGGTGCACGGCCGCGCCGCGCACGCCGGACGCCATCCGGAGGCGGGACGCAACGCGGTCGTCGCCGCGGCGCGCGTCGTCAGCGCCGTCAACGACCTGCAACGCGACGGCGTCACCCTCAATCCGGCCTCTCTGCGCGGCGGCGGAGCGCTCAACGTCGTGCCCGATTTCTGCCTGTTCAAGTTCAACGTGCGCACGCAGCAGCCGTCCGACGAAGGCTGGCTGCGCGAGCAGCTCGACGGCATCCTGCGCGGCCACGGCGGCGACGGCATCGTCTTCGAACTGCGCGGCGGCTTCACGCGGCCGCCCAAGCCTTCGAACGATGCGCAACGGCGCCTGATGGACTGGGCCGCCGACTGCGGCCGCGCACTGGCACTGCCGCTCGAATTCAAGCCGACCGGCGGCTGCTGCGACGGCAACAACCTCGCCGCGCACGGCCTGCCGAACCTCGACAACCTGGGCGTCGTCGGCCGCGACATCCACTCCGAGCACGAGACCATGCGCTGGTCCAGCCTCGCCGAGCGCGCGCAACTGTCGGCGTTGCTGATGATGCGCGTCGCCAGCGGCGAATGGAGCTGGACGTGACGACCGTCAGCGTCATCCGCCCCATCGCCGTGGACGATCTCGACGCGCTGCTGGAACTGGCATGCAGCGCCGGTACCGGCTTCACCTCGCTGCCGCCGGTGCGCGACGTGCTGGAGAAGAAGATCGCGCGTTCGCTGGCCTCGTTCGCGTCGACGGCCGACGCGCCGCGCCACGGGCGCTACATGTTCGTGCTCGAAGACACGGCGGACGGCAGCGTGCATGGCTGCTGCGCCATCGAGGCGGCCTGCGGCCTCGACGAGCCGTTCTACAACTACCGCGTCGGTCTCACCGTGCAGGCCAGCCCGTCGCTGAACGTCTACAAGCGGCTGCCGACGCTGTACCTGTCGAACGACCTCACCGGCGCGTCGATGCTCTGCTCGCTGTATCTGCACCGCGATGCGCGCAGCGGCGGCAACGGCGCGCTGCTGTCGCGCTCGCGCTTCCTGTTCATGGCCGCGTTCCCGCAGCGCTTCGCCGAAAAGGTCATCGCCGAAATGCGCGGCGTCTCGGACGCGGCGGGCCGCTCGCCGTTCTGGGAAGGCCTCGGCCGGCATTTCTTCAACATCGAATACGGCGACGCCGAGCACGTCGTCGGCCAGGGCAACAAGGCGGTGATCGCCGAGCTGATGCCGCGCCACCCGATCTACACCGTGCTGCTGCGGCCGGAAGCGCAGGCCGTGCTCGGCCAGGTCCATCCGGAGACGCTGCCGGCGCTGCACTTCCTCGAACAGGAGCGCTTCCGCTACCAGGGCTACATCGACATCTTCGACGGCGGCCCCGCCGTCGAGGCGCCGCTGCGCGAAATCCGCTCGGTGCGGCGCTCGATGCAACTGCCGGCCGTCGTGGCGGCCGGTGCCGATGGCGAGGCACGCAAGCCGCTGCTGATCGCCAACGAAAAGCTCGCCGGCTTCCGCTGCGTGCTGGTCGATGCGCATTCCGACCGCGACGGCATCCACCTGACGCCGGACATCGCCGAGGCGCTGCGGATCGCCGGCGGCGATACCGTGCGCGTCTGCCCGATGTGAGCGTGAGCCCGCCGATGGACACGACCGAACCGCTGCTGATCGCCGGCCGCTGGCGCGAAGGCCGCGGTCCGGCCTTCGACAGCCTCGATCCGTCGACCGGCGAAACCCTGTGGCGCGGCCGCGCCGCGAACCACGAGGATGTGCACGAGGCCATGCTCGCCGCGCGCGCCGCCTTCGCGGCCTGGGCCGACCGGCCGCAGGCCGAACGCGAAAACATCGCGCGCGCCTACACCGCGCAACTCGAACAGCAGCGCGAGCCGCTGGCGACGCTGATCGCGCGCGAAACCGGCAAGCCCCTGTGGGAAGCGCGGACCGAGGTCGCGGCGATGATCGGCAAGATCGAGCTGTCGATCCGTGCCCATGCGCAGCGCACCGGCACCGGTGAAATCAGCGGCGGCCACTGGCTGCGCCACCGGCCGCATGGCGTCGTCGCGGTCTACGGGCCTTACAACTTTCCCGGCCACCTGCCGAACGGCCACATCGTGCCGGCGCTGCTCGCCGGCAACAGCGTCGTCTTCAAGCCCAGCGAGCAGACGCCGGCGGTCGGAGAGGCCATGGTCGCCTGCTGGCAGGCGGCCTGCCTGCCGGCCGGCGTGCTGAACCTCGTGCAGGGCCAGCGCGAGACCGGCGAGGCGATCGCCGCGCACGTCGAGCTCGACGGCCTGTTCTTCACCGGCAGCTCGCGCACCGGCGAGCGGCTGCACCGGCAGTTCGCCGGCGACACCGGCAAGATCCTCGCGCTCGAAATGGGCGGCAACAATCCGCTGATCGTGCGGCCGGTCGCCGACGTTGACGCCGCCGTGCACGAAACGATCCAGTCGGCTTTCATCACGTCCGGCCAGCGCTGCACCTGTGCGCGCCGGCTGATCGTGCCCGACGACGCGTTCGGCGCGCGCTTCAGCCGGCGATTGATCGAGGTGACGGAAAAGATCGCCGTCGGCGCCTGGAACGACGAGCCGCCGCCGTTCATGGGCCCGCTGATCTCGGCGCGCGCGGCGACGCTGCTGCTCGATGCGCAGGAGCAGTTCGTCGCGCGTGGCGCGCGGCCGCTGCTGCCGATGCGCCGGCTCGAACGCGGCGCCGCCTTCGTCACGCCGGGCATCGTCGACACAACCGGCGTCGCGCTGCCCGACGAGGAGCATTTCGGTCCGCTACTGCAGCTGATCCGCGTCGCCTCGCTCGACGAGGCGATCGCGGTCGCCAACCGCACGCGCTTCGGCCTCTCCGCCGGCTTCATCGGCGACGGCGAGGCCGAATACCGCCGGTTCTGGCGCCGCGCGCGCGCCGGCATCGTCAACTGGAACCGGCCGACGACCGGCGCCTCCGGCGCGTCGCCGTTCGGCGGCATCGGTGCCAGCGGCAACCACCGGCCCAGCGCGTTCTACGCCGCCGACTACTGTGCGTACCCAGTCGCCAGTTCAGAAACGCCAGCGCCGCGGCTGCCGGAAAACCGCGTACCCGGTCTCAGTCTGTAGCGCACGCGCGACGTAGCGTGGCGGCACCGTCCACGGAGGAACGACGATGCCGCCGATGCCCTTTCGCCGTACGCGCCTGGCGCAGGCGCTGAGCCTCGCGCTGCTGATCGCGCCGTCGCAGGCGCCGGTCGCCGCGGCCGGCGAACCGCCGCCGCTGATGCTCGCCAAGGTCCACCGCGACGGCGATGCGATCGATCTGTCCGCCTACTGGGTCAGCGAGAAGCTCGACGGCGTGCGCGGCTACTGGGACGGCCACGCGCTGTGGACGCGCGGCGGCGCGCGCATCGCCGTGCCGGCATCGTTCACCGCCGGCTGGCCGGCCGTGCCGCTCGACGGCGAACTGTGGGCCGGCCGCGGCCGCTTCGAGCAGGCGTCGGCGACCGTGCGCAGCGGCGATGCCGACGAAGCCGCCTGGCGCGCGCTGCGCTTCTGCGTGTTCGACCTGCCGGCCGACGACGGCACGTTCGACCGACGGCTCGGGCGCCTACGCGCGATGTACGCGCCGGGCGCGCCGACGACGATCCAGCTGGTCGAACAGTTCCGCGTCGCCACGCCGGAAGCGCTGCGCGCGAAGCGCGACGCGATCGTCGCGCACGGCGGCGAAGGCCTGATGCTGCATCGCGGCGATTCGCTCTATCGCGCCGAACGCAGCGACGACCTGCTCAAGTTCAAGCCGCACGACGACGCCGAGGCGACCGTCGTCGGCTACGTGCCCGGCACCGGCAAATACGTCGGACTGACCGGCGCGCTCGACGTGCAGCGCGCGGACGGCCTGCGCTTTCGCGTCGGCTCCGGCCTTTCCGACGAGCTGCGCCGCCACCCGCCGCCGCTCGGCAGCGTCATCAGCTATCGCTACGACGGCGAGACCGCGAACGGCACGCCGCGCTTCGCGCGTTTCCTGCGCGTGCGTGCCGGGCCGTGAAGTCGCCGCAGGCTCGCGTCGTGAATGGCGGGACATCCCGCGTCGGCGGACGACTGGCGAACGCCTACAATCGCCGCCACGACGTCACCGCACGCCACCATGCCCACGAACCCTCCCGTCGCCGTCGAAGCCAACTTCGACGGCCTCGTCGGCCCGACGCACCACTACGCCGGCCTCGCGTTCGGCAACGTCGCGTCGGCGAAGCATGCGGATGCGTCGTCGAATCCGCGCGCCGCGGCGCTGCAGGGCCTCGCCAAGATGCGCGCGCTCGCCGCGCTCGGTCTGGCACAGGGCGTGCTGCCGCCGCACGAGCGTCCACATCTGCCGACGCTGCGCCGCCTCGGCTTCTCCGGCAATGACGCGCAGATGCTGCGCAACGCGCAGCGGCGCGCGCCCGGCCTGCTCGCCGCGGCGAGCTCGGCATCGGCGATGTGGACGGCCAACGCCGCAACCGTTTCACCCGGTGCCGACTGCGCCGACGGCCGCGTGCATTTCACGCCGGCCAATCTGTGCCTGAACCTGCACCGCTCGATCGAAGCCCCGACCAGCGCCTCGATCCTGCGGGCGGTGTTCGCCGACGCGCGCCACTTCGCGCATCACCCGCCGCTGCCGGCGACGCCGGCGCTCGGCGACGAAGGCGCCGCCAACCACACGCGGCTGTGCGGCGACTACGGCGCGCCCGGCCTCGAACTGTTCGTCTACGGCCGCGGCGGCGACGGCGAGCCGGCGCCGGTGCGCTTTCCGGCGCGGCAGACGCGGCTCGCCGGCGAGGCCATCGCGCGGCTGCACGGCCTGGCCGAAGCGCGCACGCTGCATGCGCAGCAGAATCCGACGGTGATCGACGCCGGCGTGTTCCACAACGACGTCATCGCCGTCGGCAACCGCGAAGTGCTGCTGCACCACGAGCTGGCGTTCGCCGACGGCGCCGCCGTGCACGCGTGGATCCGCACGCATTTCGGCGACGCACGCCGGCCGACCCTGATCGAAGTGCGCAACGCCGACGTGCCGCTCGGCGACGCCATCGCCTCCTATCTGTTCAACTCGCAGCTGGTCTGCGTGCCGGACGGCACGATGCGCCTGATCGTCGCCGAGGAATGCCGCGAGCACGCCGGCGTCTGGCGCGCGCTGCGGGCGATCGTCGCCGATGAGAGCAACCCGATCGGCGGCATCGACGTCTTCGACCTGCGCCAGTCGATGCGCAACGGCGGCGGGCCGGCCTGCCTGCGCCTGCGCATCGTCCTGAGCCCGGCCGAGCGCGCCGCCGTCAATCCGCGCGCCTGGATCGACGAGGCGTCGGCCGGCGCGCTCGAGCGCTGGGTCCGGCGGCACTACCGCGACCGCCTCGTGCTTGCCGATCTCGCCGATCCGCAGCTGCTCGTCGAGTCGCGGACCGCGCTCGACGAGCTGAGCGCGCTGCTCGGCCTCGGCAGCGTGTACGATTTCCAGCAATGACGGCGCCGCAGCGGCGCACGCCCCGACTTTCCCCTCCCGACTCCTGCCGATGCGATTGAACCTGGACTGGCGCTGGCATCACTGGCGCGACCTCGATGTCGACACGTTGTACGAATGCCTGCGCCTGCGCGTCGACAGCTTCGTCGTCGAGCAGAAGTGCGCCTATCCCGAGCTCGACGGGCTCGATCGGCACTGCGAGCACCTGACCGTGCGCGAGCACGACGGCCCGCTGCTCGGCTACCTGCGCCTGCTGCCGCCAGGCCTCAAGGTCGATGAGCCGGCGCTCGGCCGTCTCGTCGTCGCCGCCGGCGCGCGCGGCCACGGCCTGGCGCGCGCGCTCGTCCAGGAAGGCGTGCGTGCCTGCCACGAACGCCACCCGGAACGCGACATCTACATCTCCGGCCAGCAGCACCTCGAAGACTTCTATCAGTCGATGGGCTTCCGGGTCATCTCGCAGCCCTACCTCGAAGACGGCATCTGGCACGTCGACATGCTCAAGCACTGGGAACGCTGATCCCGCGGCCCGGAAGGCAGCGAAACAGAATGAAGCGGACGGATTGTGCCGGACGGCAAGGCCCGAGACGGAGCCACCGCGGTGACGGCGGCGATGGCCGCCGATGAACCGGCGCCTCGAAGGCATCATCTGGACGGCCGGCATCGTCGGCGCGAGCCTCGTGGCGATCCTTGCGCTGTTCCATGCCGGCGCCGGCCGCCGGACGACGCCCGAGGAACTGCTCGACGCGATCGGCCCGCAGCCCGCGGAAATCGTCGCCTTCCTGCACCGTCCCACGGTCACGATCCTTAAACCCGTGCGGCACCGATGGCGATGGTCGAGGCTCTACATCGAGCAGGGCGAGAAGATTGGCAACGAATGCCGCTTCTCCTCCCACGCGCCCCCGCGCGCCGACGAACCCCTCCGGCGCGAATCGCTGGCGAACGACCTCCGTGCCTGCCAGACCCTGATGATCGAGGGCGAGCCGCAGCCGCCGGCATGGCTGCGCCGATGCCGCGCGTGGATCGACGCGCTGCGGCGCGGGCCGGTACGCCAGATCCGGCCGCACGCCGAGCCGCCGGCGCACCCGCCGCCCGCAACGGCGTCATCCCCCGGCCGGCCGCGTCGTGTACTCTCCGCGTTCCCCTTCAGCCTCCCCACACTCTGACGTTTTCATGTACCTCGAGTTTTTCCAGCTCCGGGAGATGCCGTTCTCGATCACCCCGGACCCGGCCTATCTGTACATGTCGCCGCGCCATCAGGAGGCGCTCGGCCATCTGCTGTACGGCACCGGCCAGTACGGCGGCTTCGTGCAGCTCACGGGCGAGGTCGGCACCGGCAAGACGACCATCGTGCGCACGCTGCTCGAACAGAAGCTCGACCAGGTCGACGTCGCCTTCGTGCACAACCCGCGCCTCGACGAGCAGGAATTCGTGCAGGCGATCTGCGACGAGCTGCGCGTGGCATACCCGCGCGAGCGGCTGACGCTGAAGGCCCTGATCGACGCGCTCAACGAGCATCTGCTGCGCGCGCACGCCGAGGGCCGGCGCACGGTGCTGATCATCGACGAGGCGCAGAACCTGCAGCCGGCGGTGCTCGAACAGGTACGCCTGCTGACCAACCTCGAGACGGCGAAGGAGAAACTGCTGCGCATCATGCTGATCGGCCAGCCGGAGCTGTCGGTGCTGCTGGCGCGGCCGGACCTGCGCCAGCTCGCCAGCCGCATCACCGCGCGCTTCCACCTGACGCCGCTCGGCGCGCGCGAGACGGCCGAATACATCGAGCATCGCCTCAAGGTCGCGGCCGCCCGGCCGGAGATCTTCACGCCGGCGGCGATGGCCGACATCCATCGCTACACCAAGGGCGTGCCGCGCCTGATCAACATCGTCTGCGACCGCGCCCTGCTCGGCGCCTATGCGCAGAACGCACGCGTGGTCACGCCGGAGATCGTGCGCAAGGCGGCGCGCGAAGCGATCGGCGAGCTGCCGGGCGAGTTCGACCCGCACGCGCAGCGGCGCTGGCGGCTGATCGAGATCGGCTGGGCGGCGACGCTGCTGCTGAGCCTGGGCCTGCTCGCCTGGAGCCTGCTGCATCACCAGCCGTCCGCCGACGCGGCCGGCGAAGCGACGAACGGCGCCGGCGCGCCGCCCGAGCCGGCGCCCGCGACAGCG
>JASGFY010000049.1:0-24152 GCA_047605265.1 Solimonas sp. | reverse complement strand
CGCCCGGCCCGGTTCTCGATGCACTCCATTCTTCACGTTTCCATTTCCTGCGTTCTGCTACCTCTTCGTACGGTGGTGATGCCGTCCTTGGCGAAACCCCATCGCTTGATTGCACCCCGGCCTGCGTTTGCTTAGCTCGACATGACGTTGAGTCACGTCTCTCCTGGGCAAACGCTCCATGGCTCGGCGTTCGCTGAAATGAAGTGCCCTTCAAAGCACTTCATTTCGCTCACCCTCTGGGCGGCGGCTCGCTGATGAAGCCGATCTTGGCGATGCCGGCCCGCTGGCAGGTGAACACCACCTGGCCCCATCCGCCGGCGGTTGTCGGGTCGAGATTGGGCCAGTTGCATGCGCAGCGTTCTCCGGATTCAGGAATACGTGGCGGACGCGGCGCTCATGGCAGCCGCGCCGCGTCAATCAGCCCGTGCTCGTAGCGCACGGCCTGTTCGGCGTCGTACTGGCCTTCCCAACGTGCGATCACGAGAGCGGCCAAGGCATTGCCGACGACGTTCAAGGCCGTGCGCGCCATGTCGAGGATGCGGTCGACACCGGCGATGAATGCCAGCCCTTCGATCGGAATCCCGGCGCTGCCGAGCGTGGCGAGCACCACGACCAGCGACGCGCCGGCGACGCCGGCCATGCCTTTCGAGGTCACCATCAGCGTCAGCACGAGCGTGAGCTGCGCGCCGAGGCCGAGGTCGATGCCGTACAGCTGCGCGACGAAAATGGCGGCGATGCTCTGATAGAGCGTCGAGCCATCGAGGTTGAACGAGTAACCGGTCGGGATCACGAAGCTGGCGATGCTGCGCGGCACGCCGTACGCCGTCATCTTTTCCATCAAACGCGGCAACACGGTCTCGGAGCTGGCCGTCGAGAACGCCAGGATCAGCTCATCCTTGAGCAGGCGCAGCAGACGGAAGATGCCGATCCCGCACCAGCGCGCGATGGGGCCGAGAACCAGCAGCGCGAACAGGACGATCGCGAAATAGATCACCGCCACCAGCTTGGCCAGCGGCAGCAGCGAAGCGTAGCCGAAGGTCGCGACGGTGACTGTGATCAGCGCGAAGACGCCGACGGGCGCGTAGCGCATCACCATGCCGGTGACGCGGAACATCACTTCCGAAATGCCGCGGAACATTCGCAGCAGCGGATCGCGGTGCTCGGCGGGCAGCGCCGACAAGCCGAATCCGAACAGCACGGAGAAGAAGATCACCGGCAAAATGTGACCGCCCGCGAGCGCGCCGAAGATGTTGTCGGGAATCAGCGACAGAACCGTCGCGACCAAGCCATGCGGCGCCGCCTGCACGGCCTGCGTCGTCTGCTCATACTGCGAGATGTCGGCGGCCGTGAGCGCGGCCATATCGATGCCCGCGCCCGGCTGGAAGAGGTTCGCCAGCGCCACGCCTAAGACGATGGCGACGAGCGTGACGAGTTCGAAGTAGACGATGGTCTTGAAGCCGATGCGGCCGAGCTTCTTCGCGTCGCCGACGCCGGCGATGCCGACGATCAGCGAGGAGATCACGATCGGCAGCACGATCATCTTGATCAGGCGGATGAAGATCTGCCCGGCCGGCGCCAGCACGTTGACGATCAGCCACTGGCGCGCATCGCCGCCGACCTCGTGCAGGACGGCGCCGGCGACGATGCCGAGCGTCATCGCGATGAGGATCTGCCACGCAAGCCCAATACGCATATGCACAGTCGTTCCGTTTCAGGGGCCCCGGCCGCATGCCGCGCGACGGCGCAGCGAAAGCGAGGGCTTCGGGGAAGCACGACCGATGCCGCTCGGCTTCCCGGCGGGGCGTGACGGCAGGATAAGAAGCCGCAGGCGGGAACGGCCAATGAATAGGCAGGCGGAGCGCATAACCCGCAGTTATGTCCCGCCGGTGAGCGCCCGCCGCACGCGTCGTACCGACCCCGGCGGCTCGTGGCCTGCGCGTCACGCAGCGATGGCGCGCATCGCGTCGCGCGAAAGCGCGCGCGACCGCAGCGCAACGGAATAACCCTCGGTTATGCCAGCCAGTCAACTTTTGATTGGTTCGGGCGGCGCGATGACGACTATCGTTTTTTCACGACTCGTCGATGCGCGCAGCGCGCACCGGCCGGTCGGCCCACCAATCCGTTTCACCCGCACGACATGACCATTCAAGAAAATCCTGCCGCGAAGAACACCGCATCCGTGCCGGCCTGGGGTCCGCCATACCTGCTGTACCTCGGCGACGCGCCGGATGACCTCGCGATCAAGACCGCGCGCGGGCTCGCCTACTGGCGGCCGCAGTGGTGCGTGGGCCAGTTCCGCGGGCCGAACTGCAAATCCTGGCTCGAGCTGCCCGACATGGGCTTCGCCGAAGCCAGGGCGGCGGGCGTCGGCACTTTGGCGATCGGCATCGCCAACGCCGGTGGCGTGATGGATCCGCAAATGGTTCGCGACGTGGTCGCCGCGCTCGACGCCGGCCTCAATGTCGCGTCCGGGTTGCACAAGCGTCTCGGCTCGCACCCAGAGATCGCCGCGGCGGCCGAGCGCAACGGGCGCGTGCTGTTCGACGCGCGCCACTTCCCGCTGAGCATTCCGGTCGGCAAGGGCCTGCGCCGCCCCGGCCGCCGCCTGCTGACCGTGGGCACCGACTGCTCGACCGGCAAGATGTACACGACGCTCGCCATCGAACGCGAGCTGCGCGCGCGCGGCATCGCCGCCGATTTCCGCGCCACCGGCCAGACCGGCATCCTCATCGCCGGCGCCGGCATTCCGATCGACGCGCTGATCGCCGACTTCATCTCCGGCGGCGCCGAATGGCTGACGCCGGGCCGCGAGGACGGCGGATGGGATCTGATCGAAGGCCAGGGCTCGCTGTTCCATCCGTCGTATGCCGGCGTCTCGCTCGGCCTGCTGCACGGCGCGCAGGCCGACGCGCTGATACTCTGCCATGAGCCGAAACGTCCGCACATGCGCGGCCTGCCGCACTACCCCGTTCCCGATCTCAAGCGCTGCCTCGAAACGAACCTGCAGGCGGCGCGGCTGACGCAGCCGGACGTGATCGCCGTCGGCGTTGCGCTCAACACCTCCAAGCTCACGCAGCAGGAAGCGGCCGACGCCTGCAAGGCTGCCGAGGATGCGCTCGGCCTGCCGTGCCAGGATCCGGTCATCAACGGCGTCGGCAAGATTGTCGACCGGCTGCTCTCATGCTTCGCAGTCTGAGCGCCGAGCACCAGTCGTGGCCGCTGGCGACGCCGTTCCGCATCTCGCGCGGGGTCAAGACCTCCGCTGAAGTCGTCGTCGCCACGATCCGCGACGGCGACTTCGTCGGCCGCGGCGAAGCGCTGCCGTATGCGCGTTACGGCGAGACGACAGCCTCGGTGCTGGCGCAGATTCGCGCGCTCTCGGCGCAGATCGCGGCCGGCATCGAGCGGCAGGCCCTGCTGACGGCAACGCCGGCCGGCGCGGCGCGCAACGCGCTCGACTGCGCGCTCTGGGATCTCTCGGCGCAGGCCGGCGGCCGCGCAGTGACGGAACAGCTCGGCGAATCGCCGCTGCCGGCGCTGAGCAGCGCGCTGACCATCAGTCTCGACACGCCGGAGGCGATGCGCGAAGCGGCGGCGAAGCTCCACGACGCGCCGTTGCTGAAGGTCAAGGTCGACGCCAGCCATCCGGAGGCGCAACTGCGCGCCGTGCGCGCCGGCGCGCCGAATCCGCGCCTGATCGTCGATCCGAACGAGAGCTGGAGCTTCGATCTGCTGAAGTCCATGCAGGCGCCGATGACGGCGCTGAGGGTCGATCTCGTCGAGCAGCCGCTGCCGGCCGGAAGCGACGCGGTGCTCGAAGGATTCCAGCCGGCGCAGCCGATCTGCGCCGACGAATCCTGCCACGTCGCCGACGACATCCCGCTGCTGGCGACGCGCTACCAGGCGGTCAACATCAAGCTCGACAAGACCGGCGGCCTGACCGGCGCGCTGGCGCTGCTCCAGCGCGCGCGCGCCGCGAACATGGGCGTGATGTGCGGCTGCATGATCAGCACTTCGCTGAGCATGGCGCCGGCCTTCCACATCGCCCGCCATGCCGACTTCGTCGATCTCGACGGCCCGCTGTGGCTGAAGCGGGACCACCCAGGCGGCGTGCGCTTCGAGCACGGCGCGCTGCAGCCGCCGGCGCCGACCCTGTGGGGCGGCGGCCGCTGAGGCACCGGCCATTTCGCCGGACGCGCATCGCCGTGCGCGGGATTCCCCGTTCCCCGTGTGAAGGACCCCATCCGTGTGGATCGTCCGCTACGCCCTGAGGCATCCGCACACGGTCGGCGCCTTCGCGATCCTGATCGTGCTGGCCGGCGCCATGAGCCTGCGGCGCATTTCCACGGACGTGCTGCCGGCCGTCCACATCCCGTCCTTCAACGTCGTCTGGTACTACCCCGGACTCGGCGCCGAGGAGATGGCCGCCAAGATCACCTCGTTCAGCGAGGGACAGATCCTCAACAATCTCGACGACATCCGCGAAGTGCGCGCCGAAAGCACGGACGGCGTCGGCATCGTCACCGTGGAATTCCAGCCGGGCGTCGACTTCGAGCTGGCCTACGCGCAGCTGGTCGGCACCTCGCAGACCATTCTCAAGCGCATGCCGCGCGGCACCCTGCCGCCGTCGATCATCCGCGTCGATCCCTCGAGCACGCCGATCCTCAACCTCGTCGTCAGCTCCGACACGCTCAACGACGGCCAGCTGTATGACTACGTGCGCCTGCAGCTGCGCAGCCAGATCAAGTCGATCCCCGGCCTACGCCTGACACTGCCCTACGGCGGCGCGCCGCGGCAGATCATGGTGGAGCTCGACCCCGCGCGGCTGCAGACGCACGGCCTCGGCGCCAACGACGTCGAGGCGGCGATCGCCGCGCAGAACCTCACGCTGCCGTCCGGCGTGCTGCGCGAGGGCCGCGACGCGCTGCGCGTGACGCTCAACGGCAGTCCCGAGGACGGCGAGGCGTTCGAGGCCATGCCGATCCGCGTGACCGACGGCCGCGCCGTGCTGCTGCGCGACGTGGCCACGGTGCGCGACGGCCCCGCGGTGCAGACCAATCTGGCGCGGCTCGACGGCAGCAGCGCCGTCGTCGTTTCGGTCATCAAGATGGGCGACGCCTCGACCGTCGACGTCGTGCGCCGCATCCACGCGCGCCTGCCAGAGCTGCGGGCCGCGGCGCCGGAAGGCGTCAAGATCGAAGCACTGTTCGACCAGAGCACCTTCGTCGAGGCCGCGGCGCAGACCGTGCTGTCGGAGGTGCTGCTGGTCGCCTGCCTGGTCGCCGCCGTCGTGCTGCTGTTCATCGGCAGCCTGCGCTCGACACTGATCGTGCTGACCTCGATCCCGCTGGCTCTGCTGTGCGCCGTCACCGGCCTCTACGCGCTCGGCCATACCCTCAATCTGATGAGCCTCGGCGGATTGGCGTTGGCGATCGGCCTGCTGGTCGACAACGCGCTCGTCGAGATCGAGAACAGCAACCGCCGCATCGAGGCCGGCGAGCCGGTGCGCACGGCGATCCTCAACAGTGCGCGCGAAGTGGTGTTCCCGGAATTCCTGTCGACGCTGTGCATCTGCATCGTCTTCATCCCGATCTTCATGATGACCGGCGTGCCGGCCTTCATCTTCAAGCCGCTGGCGCTCGCGGTGGTGCTGGCGATGGCGGCCTCGTTCGTGCTGTCGCGCACGCTGATTCCGACGCTGGCGTCGATGCTGCTGCCGGCCGAGCAGGCCCTGCACGCCGCACGTCCGCCCGGCGCGCCACCGCGCGGCGGCGCCTTCGGCCGCCTGCAGCAGCGCTTCGAACGGCGCCTCGTGCGCTGGCGCGATGTCCACGGACGCCGCCTGCGCCGACTCGACGCGCACGGCGGGCGCGTGCTGCTGGCCTGCGCGCTGATCGTGCTGCTCGGCGTGGCCTGCACCTGGATGCTGGGCCGCGAATTCTTCCCGCGCACCGACGCCGGCATGATCCGCTTCTACCTGCGCGGCGCGCCAAGCCTGCGCCTCGAAGAAACCGCGCGCATCTTCGCCGAGGTGCAGCGCGAGATCCGCGCAACGATTCCCGGGAAAGACCTCGCCCTGGTCAACGAGATCATCGGCCAGCCCGATCCGATCAATCTCGCCTGGGTCAGCAGCACCGTGCTCGGCGCCTTCGACGGCGAGGTGTTCGTGCAACTCGGGCCGGGCCACGCGCCGACCGCGCGCTACCAGGCCGCGCTGCGCCGGCGCCTCGCCGAACGCTTCCCGGATCTGACGCTGTTCTTCCGTCCGGCCGACAGTACCAACCTAACCCTGGCCGGCACGGCGCCGACCGACATCGACCTGCGCATCGTCGGCAAGGACATCAAAGGCAACCGCGCCGCCGCGGCGACGCTGATGGCGCGCATGCGCGGTATTCCCGGCCTCGCCGACGTCACGCTGCGCCAGGTCTTCGAGCAGCCGGAACTGTACGTCGAGATCGACCGCGTGCGTGCGCTCGAACTCGGCGTCACGCAGGAGCAGGCGGCCGACGCCGTGCTGTCGGCGCTCGGCAGCGGCGGTTCGGTCGCGCCGACGTTCTGGGCCGACGCCGGCGCCGGCACCTCGTACACCGTGCAGATTCTCGCACCGCCCCTGCTGCTCGATTCGGCCGAAGACCTGCTCAATCTGCCGGTGCGCGTCGGCGACGACGGCCGCGCGGTCACGCTGCGCGCCATCGCCCGCGTCTCGCGGCGCAAGAGCCCGGCGACCATCAGCCGCGTGATGCAGGCGCCGGCGCTCGACGTGCTCGCCAACGTGCAGGACCGCGATCTCGGCGGCGCCGTCGATGCGCTGCAGCCGCTGCTCGACGACGTGGGCGCGAAGCTCAAGGCCGGCAACCGCATCGAGCTGGCCGGCCAGCCGCAGGTGATGGAGCAGGCCTATCGGGATCTCGCCGGCGGCCTGCTGCTGGCGATCGTGCTGGTCTTCCTCGTGCAGGTCGTCAATTTCCAGTCCTGGCTGTTGCCGCTGAACGCGCTGGCCGGCCTGCCGGTCGCCCTCAGCGGCTGCGCGCTGGCGCTGAAGCTGAGCGGCACCGCGCTGAGCGTGCCGGCGCTGATGGGCGCGATCATGGTCGTCGGCGTGTCGACGGCCAACAGCGTGCTCGTCATCAGCTTCGCGCGCGATCGCCTCGCCGAAGGCATGAGCGCGCGCGCCGCGGCCCGGGCCGCGACGCGCGCGCGCTTCCGCCCGGTGCTGATGACGGCAACAGCGATGATCATCGGCGTCGTGCCGATGGCGGTCGGCCACGGCGCCGGCGCCGAGCAGAACGCGCCGCTCGGCCGCGCCGTCGTCGGCGGCCTGCTGTTCGGCACGGCCGCGACGCTGACCATCGTGCCGCTGCTGTTCGGCCGCGTCGCGCGGCGGCGGCAGGCGCACGAAGCGGCTGGCCGGCAATGACAACCACTCCCGACTGTCGAGGGCTCCCATGACCGCACGCTCTCTTTTCACCGCGCGGCGCTCCTTTCCGCTCGTCCTGCTGCTCGGGGCCGGCGCGGCATGGCCGGCCGCGGCTCCGGCCGCCGGCGACGCGCCGGCCAAGGTGCGCGTAGCGCAGGCGCGTCTCGTCGAAGCCGGCGAACGCGTGCGGCTGCCGGCGCGCCTGGCGGCAGCGCAGAGCGTGACGGTCTTTTCGCGTGCGGTCGGCTACGTCGCCGAGCGCCGCGTCGACATCGGCGACACGGTGCGGCGCGGCGACCTGCTGGCGCGCATCTCCGCGCCGGAGACGGAGCGCGCGTACGCCGCCGCGAAGGCGGCGCTGCAGCAGCAACAGGCGCGGGAGACGCTGGCGCGCGCCGAATTCCGCCGCGCCGAGACGCTGGTCGAGTCCGGCGCGATCAGCGCTTCGCAGCGCGACGCCGCGCGCGCCGATCTCGACGTGGCGGTCGCCAATGTCGCCGCGGCGCGCGCCGAAGCCGAGCGCCTGCGCGAGATCGTCGGCTTCCAGCGCATCGTCGCGCCGATCGACGGCCGCATCGTCGAGCGCCGCATCGAACAGGGCGACCGGGTCAGCGGCGACGATGCCGACGCCGCCGGCTATCTGTTCCGCATCGCCCGGCTCGACGAGCTGCGCGTGCTCGTCGACGCGCCGCAGGATCTGAGCCTGCGCCTGAAGATCGGCGACGCCGCGTCGCTGCGCTTCGCCGGGCTGCCGACGGAAACGTTCACGGCGACGCTGGCCCGCAAGTCGGGCGACATCGACGCACGCACCGGCACCATGCGTATCGAGCTGCGCATGACGAATCCGGAGCAGCGCCTGCCGGACGGCCTGCGCGGCGAAATCGAGCTGCAGACCTCGACCTCGCCGCTGGTGGCGATTCCGATGAACGCCCTGCTGGTGCGCGACGGCCAGCCGACGGTCGCGCTGGACGACGGCGAGCGCCTGCACTTCCGGCCGGTGAGCGTCTCGCACACCGGCGACCGCGAAGTCTTCCTCAAGGCCGGCCTGCAGGCCGGCGAGCGCGTCGTGCAGGCGCCGAATGCGTTGCTGCGCGAAGGCGACCGCATCGTCGCCATGCCTTGAGCGCCGGCTGTTTCCGCCATCGCGGAAGGCCGCCGCGGCGAGGCGACCGCGCGGCGCCTATTTCGCGCCGGCCAGCATCAGCACCGTCGCCAGGCCGAGCGACATGCTGTGCACGTCCGCGGCCCTGTCGAGTTCGACGAACTCGTCCAGCGAATGCGCGCGCGAGCTCTCGAAACCACCGCCGAGCGTGAGCGCCTCGATGCCGAGGCTCATCGGCACGTTGGCGTCGGTCGAGCTGGCGCCATACTGCGGCTCGACACCGCCGGCCCTGGCCACCGCCGACGCGATCCTGGCGATGCGCTTGTCCGGATCGGTCTGTCCCACGGGGCGATCGCCGACCGGCTCGAGCTGGTACGTGATCTCGCCCTTGGCCGTCGAGCGCGCCGCGTTCTCGGCGGCGACGGCCTTCGCCGGAATCGCCAGGAACTGCTGCTCCAGCGCGTCGAGCTCGGCCTTGCCGGCGGAGCGCATGTCCACCGTCATCGACATCGCGAAAGGAATCGAGTTGACGGACGTGCCGCCCTCGATCACGCCGACGTTGTACGTGGTCTTCGGCGTCTCCGGCACCTGGATCCTGCCGAACTCGACCATCGCCTGGCCGAGCGCGAACGCCGGGCTGACGAGGCCGAAGGCGCCGTAGCTGTGCCCGCCGGGCCCGGCGAACGTCAGCTTGTAGCGCCTGGAGCCGACGCCGCCGTTGGTGATGCGGCCCGCGCGACCCGGCTCGAAGGAAATGAAGTAGCGGATGCGGTCCTTGTACTTGCCTTTGTTGAACAGGTAGCGCATGCCGCGCAGATCGCCCGGTCCTTCCTCGCCGACGTCGCCGACGAACAGGATGTCGGAGCTCGTCCGGTAGCCGGCAGCGTCCATGGCGCGCGCGAAGGCGAGCAGCACCGGCAGGCTGCTGGTGTCGTCGCCAACGCCAGGCGCGTGCAGCGTGTTGCCCTCCCGGCGCACCTTCACGTCGGTGCCCGCTGGAAACACCGTATCCAGGTGCGCGGCGATCACCACGAGCGGGCCTTGGCCGGAGCCTTTGCGCAGGCCCATCACGTTGCCCTCCTCGTCCATCTCCACGTCGCTCAGCCCCTGCTCGCGCAGCATGCGCAGATAGACGCGGGCGCGCTGTTCCTCCTTGAACGGCGGCGCCTCGATCTCCGTCAGCGCGACGATGTCGCCGACGACGCGATCGTAGTCGGCGTCGATTCGTGCCGCGGCCGTCTTGAACTTGCCGCTGGCGAGCAACTTCGCCGCCTCTTTTCCGTAATCGGAGGCCTGCGCCGACAGCGCCGCCGGCAGCAGCGCGGACGCGAGGGCCGCGCCGATCCATTTCCTGTCCATCCTCGATCTCTCCATCACTTCGGTGCTTGCGTTTCCGCCGGCGTCAGCCGAGCTTGCAGACTTCGCGCTTGTACGCGAGAAAATGCGCCGCGACCTGCTTCCACAATGGCCCCGGCCGGCCGTCGCCGACCGGCTTGCCCTCGAGCGCAACGATCGCCAGCACGTCCTTGGTCGAGCTGGTGATCCACAGCTCGTCGGCCGTCCCGAGCTCGGCCTCGGCCACGCCGCGCTCCTCGATCGGCAGACCGTGCCTGCGACACAGCTCCACCGTCAGATTGCGCGTCACGCCGGCGAGAAGGCGCCGGCTGACCGGCGGCGTGGCGACGCGGCCATCCTTGACCACGAAGACATTGGTCGACGAACCCTCGGTGACGTAGCCGTCGCGCTTGAGGATCACCTCGGCGGCACCGGCGCGCTGTGCCTGCTCGCGGAACATCACGTTCGGCAGCAGCGAAATCGACTTGATGTCGCAACGGTCCCAGCGGTTGTCCTCGCGCGTCAGCACCCTGGCGCCGCTCGCCCGATCGATGTCGTGAATCTGCGACAGCGACAGCGGCGCGCTCGACATGAACTGCGTCGGCGGCACCGGCGGCGACGGAAACGCATGATCGCGCTTCGGCGTCGCGCCGCGCGTGACCTGCAGATAAAGCGCCTGGTTGCCGCCGCCGTTGCGGTCGATCAGCGCCCGGCACAGCTCCCGCCAACCGTCGCGCGAACGCGGATTGTCGATCAGCAGTTCGCCGAGCGAGCGCTCGAGACGCTGCAGGTGCTCGTCGAGACGGAACGGCACGCCGTTGAACACCGGCACGACCTCGTAGACGCCGTCGGCGAACAGAAAACCGCGATCGAACGGCGAGATTCGAGCCTGCGCGGCCTCCATGAAGGCGCCGTCCAGGTAGATCATATTCATGCTTCTGGTCCTGATTCTTTAATGTTTCTTCGATGGAAGGCATGCCGGGATCGACGGCCCGGCCACCAGTCCCGTGTTTCGGTATTGCCGGGCCACCGGACTAGAACGCCCGCGCGCAGAACCACACGGCGGCGCACGCGCAGACGGCGGCCGAGCCGCCCTGCACGACGCCGAGCCGGTAGAAACGCGTGCCGCGCAGCAGGTACGCGATCGGAAAGAACACAGCGACGATCGCCAGCTGGCCGAGCTCGACGCCGAGGTTGAACGCCACCAGCGGCCGCCAGATCTGCTGCGAACCGAGATCGAGCTCCGACAGCGCGCTGGCGAAGCCGAAACCGTGCAGCAGGCCGAATGCGAAAGCCAGCCACGCACCGCTGATGCCGGCCGTGCGCAGCCGGAAGTTGAGCGCCGCGGCGACGAAGACCGAGCCGGCGATCGCCGACTCGACGAGCCGGCTCGGCAGATGAATCCAGCCGAGCACCGCGCAGCTCAGCGTGATCGAATGCGCGACCGTGAACGCGGTGACGATGGTCGTGACGCGGATCAGCGCCGGCCCCAGGCTCGGCACCGGCGCGCGGCCGGTCGGCGTGCGTACGAACACGGCCGGGATCAGCAGCGCGATCAGGAACAGGATGTGGTCGTAGCCGGTCCAGATATGCCAGACGCCGGCACGCAGGAACTGCCGGAAGCCGCGCGCCGCACCGGCAGCATGCGCGAACTGCTGGTACGCGGTGCCCACCGCGAACACCACTTCCTCGGCGGCCGCGCCGCCCCACGTGATCCTGGCGAGGCACTGATGCTGCAGATCGTCCTCGAAGAACAGCGTGTAGCCGACGTCGAGCGCCTGGATGGCGTCCGCCGTCCGCGCCGAGAAGTCGACGACGATGAATTCCTCGCCGTTCTGCGTCGCGTCGACGATCCGGCCGTAGTCGAGCAGGCGCGCCTGGCCGTTGGCGACGATCTTCAGGTGCTGCTGCACATAGCCGCGCACGGCGTCGGGCCGCGCGACGACCGCGGCGCGCAGATCGTCCGCCGGCAGCGCGGTATCGATCTTCAGCGCCAGCGCGATGTCGACGAGGCTCATGACGAGGCGGCCGCCGATGCGCTCGCCGCTGATGTCGACGTTCAGGTACGACTGGCTGCCGAGATGCGCGAAGGCCGTCGCCGGCAGCCAGGCCACCACCATCAGCAGCAGGCCAACGAAGCCACCGCGCTGCGGCGGTTGGCGACGCTGTCGATGCTCTGATGAAGTCGCTTTGCCCATTCTTGCCGTTCCGTGATCGCACCGTCGCCCGGCGAACGGCCGGCAACGGTCGTGCCATCGACTCAATCGCTCTTCAGGCTGATGAAGCCGACGCCGTCCCTGACGGTGATCTTCGTGCCGTACGGCGCCGACAGTTCGGTGATGTCGTCGAGAATCTGCTTTGCCTCGTCGCCCGTGGCCGGATACGGCTGGCCGCGGCGCGGGCGCGGGCGGCCGAAGCCCAGCGCGACCGGGCGCAGCTTGACCGTCTCCAGCGTGCGGTCGTCCTTGAAGACCAGCTCGGCGATCACGGTCTGCCAGAACTTGCGGCCGGCCGGAAAGCCGACGGTGTCGTTCTTCGAACGCTTGCTGTAGTAGTCGCCCGGCAGCGCCGATTCCGCCAGGTCGGTCTTCTCGTAGTTGTCGGCCGGCTGGAACGCGACCAGATCGTTCTCGAAGATGAAGTTGCCCATCGAATAGAAGATCGGCTTGCCCTTGTAGATCTCGATACCGCGCAGTACGTGCGGCCCGTGGCCGACGACGACGTCGGCGCCGGCGTCGATCATGGCGTGCGCGAACTCGACGAGAAAATCGGCCGGCTTCGACGGATCGCCGGCGACCTTGGACTCGTGCGAATGCACCGACACCATTACCCAATCGGCCTGCTGCCGCGCGTCGCGCACGCTGGCGGCGAGCTCTTCCATGTCGCGTGCGTCGGCCTTCGACACGACACCGACCGGCGCGCCGACCGCGAAAGTCGCGTCACCGATGTGCAGCGTCTCCTGGCCATCGACCGTCATCGAACGGCCCATCGGTTTCAGCGAGTCGAAGGTCTGCTGCGTGACCGTGTAAATCTCCTCGTGACCGAGCGGATTGATGCCCGGACGTCCCGGCAGGTCCTTGCGCTGCGCGCCGGCGCGGATCGCCGACGGGAAGCTCGACGTGGCCGAGATCAGCGCGACGCGGCCCTTGCGAGTATCGAGATAGCCCGGCGCGCGCGCGAACGCGAGATTCTTGCCGGCACCGGCATAGATCAGTCGCGTTTTCGACAGCGCGTCGAGCGTGCTCAGCAAACCTTCTGCGCCGTAGTCGTTGCCGTGATTGTTGGCGACACCGAGCAGATCGAAGCCCGCCCACTCCAGTTCGTCGGCGACGAAAGGCGGCGACGCCATGTAGGTGCCGCCGCTTTCCGTCGCCCCCGGCATGTCATAGGGATGAATCAAGGTCTCGAAGTTCGTGAACGCCGCATCGGCGCCGCGGACCAGATCGAACATCGCATCCTTGCCCGGCACCTCGTAGGCCGACAGGCGGCGATTGATGATCGAGTCGCCGGTCAGGACGAACACCGTTTCGTCCTTCGCGTTGCCGGCCGACTGCCAGGCACGATCGGCCTTTGCACCGAACGCCGCCGGCGCCGCGGCGCTCGCCGCGCCCAGCAGGCAGACGGAAAGGCATGAGTTTGCGGTACGCATGAGAACTCCGGGTTGAAGGCGCTTCGCGACGCCCGCAGCGCGGGCGTCGCGATCTTCGGCGCGGCGATGCCTAAAAATTCTTGCTGAAGCGCAGCGTCCAGGTACGTCCAGCCGCAATGCTGTTGTAGACCGACTGGTCGTAGCCCGCGGGGTCGGAGTTGAGCGGCGGCGCCTTGTCCGTCAGGTTCTTCACGCCGAGGCGGACCGTCATGCCGTCCAGCCACTTCGAGTCGGAGACGAAGCTGCGCGACACGAAGGCGTTGAGGGTAACGGTGGCGTCGACCTTCCAGTAATGGATGCCGTCCACCGTCTTGACGTACCCCGGCAGCTTGCCGGTCCAGTCCGAATCCGGCGTGAAGACCGCGCTGGTGTCCGCATAGTCGCCGATGTAGTACGCCGACAGGCCGGCGGCCCAGAGGTCGTACGACCAGTTTAGATCCGCCGAGCCGCGCAGGCGCGTATTGCCGTCGGCGCCGAGCAGCACGCTCGACACGCCGGTCAAACCGCCGGTCTGCCTGAAGTCGTCGAGATAGGTCCAGTCCGTCGAGACGGCGACCTTGCCCCACGAAAAGCGCGGCAGGTTGTAAGTCACGTTGAAGTCGTAACCGGAAACGACTTGCTTGTCGGCATTGGTGAAGGGCGTCTTGGTTTCGGTCAAGTCGCCGACGACTGCCAGATAATCGCTGGAGCTTGTCTGCGCCGCGTTGTACGTATCGAAAAGCTCGCGATTCTCATCGGTCACCGTCGAGCGGACGACGTACGGGTTGCCTTTGTAGTCCGACGTACCGCTGCCCAGATCAATGTCCTCCAGCGCGGTACCGGCAGCCAGCGCCGTCTGCGTCGCAGCCTTGAGGCGCGTGGCATCATCGTTGAGCAGTTGGGAGAGGCTCGGTGTCGAAATGACATCATCCATCTTGATGCGGAAGTAGTCGACCGAAAAGCGCAGACCCTCGACCTTCGGCACATCGATGACGACGCCGAACGTCACGCCCTTGGAAGTCTCGGGGCCGAGATCGCCCAGCGCGCTGGTCGTCACGAGGCGAGGCGTCGACGCGCCGCCACCGACCAGTGCCGTGTACGGGTCGCTGTACGAAGACGTCGCCGTTCGTTCGTAATTCATCATCGCCAGGTTCGGCGCGCGGAAACCTTCGTTGTACGAAGCGCGGATCATCACCGGCTCGACCGGGCGATAGTCCAGCGTGAACTTCGGATTCGTGGTGCTGCCGAAATCGCTGTAATGCTCGTAACGCACCGAGGCTCCGAGCGAGAGGCTGTGCACGCCGATGATTCCATTGCTCGGCGACGCCAGTGGGACGACCGTTTCCGCAAATGCGGCCCAGACGCCGCGCGTACCGGCCAGATTGGCCGCTGGCGAGGCCTGCACGAAATCGTTGTCGTCCGAATCGAGACCGAGCGCGTTGTCCTCATAGTTCAGGCCGACGTACTGAGGACGATACAGCGCGTAATCCTCGTGGCGGTATTCGCCGCCGGCGGCGACCTGCAACGGACCCGCCCACAGATCGATCAGTTCGCCGGTGACGCGCCCATCGACGGTCGCGAGGATGTCGCGGCCGTTCTGATGGAACCTCTGCGCGAAGGCACCGATGACGGCCGGATCGTTGACGTACTTCGTGGTCGGCGTCACTTCGCCGTCGACCGTGCTGAAGTTGTAGCCGAACGGATTGTAGAGCCCGTCGGCGACCGCCGCCTGCATCGCACTCTCGCGGATCGCATTTTCCGATATGTCGTGCGTGCCGCTGCGCGAATAAGTCGCCGCCGATTCCCAGTTCCAGTGGTCGGCGAAGCTGCCGCGGCCACCGAACACGAAACGGTACGCCAGAGTATCGTCTTCGATGCGCTCGTTGCCGTCGTCGACGAAACGGTAATTGTTGATCGTCACCGTCGTGCCGTATGGATTGAACGGGTTGTCCGCCGCCAGGACGATCGCCTCGTCCGTCGAGCTGCTGTAAGCGACCGGCGGTCGCTGCATTTTAGACTGCGCCGAGTACAACAGGGCCTCGCCGAACAGCGCGACATTGTCGGTGAGCTGATAATCGAGCTGATTGAACCAGTTGAAACGAACCGTTTCCGGCAGGGTGTAGCCGGCATTGACATCGTAATATGCGTTTCTCGAATACTGGCCCGTCGTATCGGGAGCGGTGGAACTGATGATGGCCGTCCCGTTGCCGTTCGGCACCAGATAGCGCTTGCCCACGTCGGTCACCGTGAAGATCGGATACTGGCTCGATGCGCTGCGATCGAAGAACGCGCCGCTGCTGGAATTGAATCCGTACGGCACTTTGGAAGTCTTGTCCGAATCGCCGGCGACGTCGCGAGTTTCCAGCGCGTCGCGCTGGTAGGCGTCGAGCGTCGAGATCCAGTGCAGCTTGCCGCCAAGATAGAAATCGCCATGCGTCAGCGTCAGGCGACGGTCGCTGCCGGAGCCGACTTCGGTGAACCCGGCCTGGAACTCGGCCTGGTCACCGCGGAACTTGCTGTCGATAACGAAGTTGACGACGCCGGCGACGGCATCGGAGCCATAGATCGACGAGGCGCCGTCGCGGAGCACGTCGACGCGCGACAGACCGCGTACCGGCATCATGTTCGCATTGACCGTCATGTCCGTGCCGCTGGCGATGCCGTACGCCGCCATGCGGCGGCCATTCAGCAACAGCAGCGTGGCACTGGCCCCGAGACCACGCAGCGCAATGCCGGCGACATCGCCGCGCGCGCCGGCGCCACCCTGCGTCGACTCGTTGATCGGCACGCCGGTCACGGCCGGCAGCGCCGTCAGCAGATCGACCGGCGTGCCGGCGTCGCGAAGGTCCATCGCTTCCGCACTCATCACCGTGACCGGCAACGCGGCATCGTCCTTGCGCTTGATGCTCGTGCCGGTGATGACCACCTCCTCGGTGGACGAGGCTTCGCCGGCGTCCGGCGCAGCGGCCGGATCGGCACTGGCGACGGCCGCCGGCGTCTCGGCTGGTGCTTCCTGCGCCTGCGCGGAATACGCAACCATGGCCGCGATCGTACCCACCAGCATCTTCACGGCATGCGCCTCGACGCTGCGGGGCCGCTTGTCCTGAACGGACGTCGGAAAATCTTTCGAACTAGACACGTGTGCACTCCCATCGTTCTTTGACAAGAAAGATCGCCACGAAAGGCGGCGATCTGATCGAAAATTTGCAAATCACGACATTCCGGAATTTGCGTGCTACGGCCTTCCATAACTTTCTTCCGCTGTCACGATCCGCCGCTCCCCGGCATCGAATCCAGCAAAGAAAAACCGTCTCGTCCGCGTTTCCGTCGATGACCTGAAAATCATCTTTTACGATGTGACAGACCTTAGTTCTGTGTTCTGTCTCCCTCCAATGAAAAGTTGCTCGCCCCGCATAACCGATCGTTATGCGTGCTCCATGCCGTTTGGCGCTGCACCGCATCCGGCCAGCGCACGGCACAGAAACGAGGCAGACGCCCGAAAAGCAGGCACCCTGGGCATTGCATGAATGCGGGAAAACGCTGGCGCGGAGCCGCGGCTAGATGGCAGCGGACGCTTCGGGCGAACGGATCGAAGGCTGCTGGCGATTCACCGACCGAGGCGTCTCAAAGCCGGTGCCCGGCGGAAAAACCCGTCCGCTTGCGGCGGCCTTCACGCCGGGCTCAGGCGGCCTTGGCTTCCTCGGCTTCCTCGACGTGATGCATGCCGGCGAGCTCGGCGGCGATCGACTCGACGCATTTGAGGAAAGTCTGCTGCACGCCGTTGAGCGGTCCGTCGACGCGGTGCGCGACATAGAGGCGCAAGGGGAACAAAGGCTCGACGCTGCGGATGTCGACGCCCGGCCCGCCCGATACCGCCGTGAAGGGATCGACCAGCGCCATGCCTTCGCCGGCGCTGACCAGTTCCTTGGCGATCTGGTAGGTCTGCACCCAGATCGAGATGCGTGGCGGCGGCGAGAGACGTTCGAGGTAGGACTGCAACTGGCGGCCGAAAGTGTCCATCGTCGCGATGCCGACCAGCGGCCTATCGGCGAGGCATTCGATTGAGATCGGCCGGTTTTTTTCCAGCGGCGTCCACGTCCCGGCGGGAGCGATCAGCATCAGCGAGCCGATGCACAGCGGCCGGCAGTGAATGTCCGGGTGACTGAGCTCCTGCAGCGTCAGGCCGATGTCGGTCTCGCGCAGCAGGATCGAACGCAGCATCTCGCGGGAATGCTGCGTCGACAGTTCGACCGCCGCATGCGAAAAACGCTTGCGCAGATGCGTAATGGCCTTCGGCACGATGGCGTTGGCGAGCGTCGGCGTGCTGACGACGCGCAACAAATGGTGGCCCGGGCGCGCGAGATTGGCGGTCAGGCGCTGCAGATCGCGCAGCTCGTCGGAAATCCGCTCGATTTTTTCCTTTAGCAGCACGCTTTCGGGCGTCAGATGCAAGCGGCCCCTGGCACGCACGAACAGCGGAAAGCCGAGGCGGCGCTCGGCCTGCTGCAAAAGCTTGGTCGCGGCCGGCTGCGAGATGTTGAGGAGCGTTGCCGCCCCGGTCAGCGTTCCAGCCTGCACGATGGCCTGGAACATCTCGATGTAGCGGAGTTGCATCGTTGCCATGACTGCCTTCAACTGAAGTGCCGAGGCCATAGAAAGACATCGCGCTTCGGACAACTCCCCCGGTTGACCGTCCATCGCCGGCGGCTACGTTGGCGCCGGTTCGACATCCATTCTTTGTCATCCTTTGTAACAATATTCATGCCACTGACATCCGTCCGAATTCTTCAGCCAAACAAAAGCCCGGCCGAACGGCCGGGCTCGATGGACGCGATGCGGTAGCGCTGCGGATTTCAGGGATAGCTGACGTTCTTGCCGTACGGATAGAACTTGTCGAGCTTGAGGGTCTTGTACGGCAGCGCCTCGAGATGGACCGTGCCGACGAACGGCTGCTCGGGCTCGCACAGCAGGATCGTCTTGGCGTAGCCGTTGTCGTCGTAGCCGCGCCGGAAGTGCACGCGCGATTTGATCGCGAACGCCTTGAAATCCGCCGGATTGATGCCGATGCTGAGGAATTCGGTCGGTTCGAGGTCCTGGTACAGGTACGGGCTGATGATGACGACGTTGCCGTCGCCGAATTTCACGCTGACCCAGAGCTGTCCGCCGGCCGCCTTGTTGAACGACTGCGTGACGCCGCCGCTGACGGTGTTGACGGTTCCGGTGATTCGCACCGGCTTGCCGGCCGACTCGTCGAGCCGCCCGCCGATCTCCATGTCGAACGGGTCGCCCGGTTTCACGCCCTTCTTGCGCAGCGCCTCGATCGCATCCGCGTCGGCGATCGACGCGATCAGCGTGTTGCTCATTTTCTGCGTGACGATCTGCTCCAGCAGCCACGTCGCCGCGCCGGTGCGGTCGCTGTGGTCGGCGAACACGATCGGCGTCTGGCCCTTGCCGAGCGCTTCCTTCGCGAGCTTCACGGCATCCTTCATGTAGTACACCTTGGTGCCGTTGACGAGCTGATCGCGCAGGCGCCACGCGGTGTTCGCCATGTCGTCGGCGATGTGGTTCGCCAGCTCCGGCTTGCCGTTCGTCATGACCTGGAAGCACATGCCGGCGTCGACGGCGTCGGCGAAGGCGAAGCCGTAGTAGAAGTTCACGTAGACGTCCGGCTCGCGCGCTTCCCAGATCAGTGCGCGCTGCACGAGATCCATCCACGGCGACCGGCCGGTCCACTGCAACACCGACGCCGTCAGGATCGGCGGCTTGCGCGTCGCCGTCGTCGGCTTGTAATCGCCCCGGCAGGCGCGGATCAGCATCCGCGCCGCGCGCTCGCCCTGCAGATAGCCGTCGTAGTGCGGGTAGTACTTGATGCAGAAAGCGAAGTCCGCGTAGCGAAAGAACTCCGCGTCCTCGTTGCCGTGCGGATCGAACGTGCCGGCGATGAAGCCCTTCGGCCCGAGCACTTCACGCACGCGCCGCGCGATCACCGATTCCGCACGATCGACGCCGCGCACGCTCATCGCGCCATGCAGCGCGAGATAGGCGCCGTCGAACGGACCCTGCGCCTTCATGTCGGCGATCATCTTGTCGAGCAGTGTCTCGAACGCATCCTTGGTCACCCAGCCGGTGCCCGAGCCGCGCTTCGGGAACAGCGGTGATTCCATGCCAAGCACTTCGACGTTGGCGTGCTCGCGCGCGACCTTGACGAAGCCGCCGATGTAGCCCTTCGGATCGGAGCCGAGCAGCGCCTCGCCGCGCGCCGGCGAGCCTTCGTAGATGAAGTCGTCGAGCACCGTGTCGAACGGCAGGAAGGTGACGTTCTCGTGCATGAACTGCATGACGGCGATGCGCACCGGCTTGGTCGGGTTGCCGCCGCCGGACCGGCGTTCCGGCGCCGCCAGAGCGGCCGGAATCGGCGCCGCGGCCAGGCCGGCCATGGCGGAGGCCGCCAGCATGTCGCGTCGTGTGATTTTCATGGGCTCTCGGGTCTTACGGATAAGTAACGTTCTTGCCGTACGGATAGAACTTGTCGCGCGGCAGGTGCTTGTAGTTCAGCGCTTCGAGATGGACGGTGCCGACGAAGGGCTGTTCCGGCTCGCAGAGCAGGATGGTCTTGGCGTAGCCGTTGTCGTAGTAGCCGCGCCGGAAGTGCACGCGCGACTTGATCGCGAAGGCCTTGAAGTCCGCCGGGTTGATGCCGATCGACAGCCAGGTCTCCGGCTCGGTGTTCTGGTGCAGGTAGGGACTGATGATGACGACGTTACCGTCGCCGAACTTGACGCTGACCCAGAGCTGCGCACCGCCGGCACTGGCGCCGTATTCCGGTCGCCCGGCCGCGCCGCTGACGGTGTAGACGGTACCGGTGATGCGCACCGGCTTGCCTGCGGACGGATCGAGCTTGCCGCCGATCTCCATGTCGAACTTGTCACCGACCTTGACGCCCTTCTTGCGCAGCGCCTCGATCGCCTCCTCGTCGGCGATCGTGCCGATCAGCGTGTTGCTCATCTTCTGCGCGATGATCTGCTCGAGCAGCCACGTCGCCGCGCCGGTGCGGTCGCTGTGGTCGGCGAACACGATCGGGTATTGGCCCTTGGCCAGCGCCTCCTTGCCAAGCTTCACCGCGTCCTTCATGTAGTAGACCTTGGTGCCGTTGACGAGCTGGTCGCGCAGCCGCCACGCGGTGTTCGCCATGTCGTCGGCGATGTGGTTCGCCAGCTCCGGCTTGCCGTTCGTCATGACCTGGAAGCACATGCCGGCGTCGACGGCGTCGGCGAAGGCGAAGCCGTAGTAGAAGTTCACGTAGACGTCCGGCTCGCGCGCTTCCCAGATCAGTGCGCGCTGCACCAGGTACATCCACGTCGGCGCGCCGGTCCACTGCAGCACCGACGCCGTCAGGATCGGCGGCTTGCGCGTCGCGGTGGTCGGTTTGTAGTCGTTGCGGCAGGCGCGGATCAGCATGCGCGCCGCGCGCTCGCCCTGCAGGTAGCCATCGTAGTGCGGGTAGTACTTGATCGTGAACGCCATGTCCGCGTGACGCAGGAATTCGGCGTCCTCGTTGCCGTGCGGATCGAAGGTGCCGACGATGAACGCCTTCGGGCCGACGACTTCGCGCACGCGCGCG
This sequence comes from Solimonas sp., assembly GCA_047605265.1. Classification (GTDB taxonomy): domain Bacteria; phylum Pseudomonadota; class Gammaproteobacteria; order Nevskiales; family Nevskiaceae; genus Solimonas. Next base: position 3,049 of record JASGFY010000049.1, on the reverse strand, counting down.
GCGATGATCGATTCCGGCTTGTCGACGTCGCGCACGCCCATCGCGCCGTGCAGCGCGAGGTAGGCGCCGTCGAACGGCCCCTGCGCCTTGAGGTCGGCGATCATCTTCTCGAGCAGCGTGCCGAACGCGTCCTTGGTGATCCAGCCGGAGCCGGAGCCCTTCTTGGAGCCGAGCGGCGACTCGACGCCGACCAGCTCGACGTTGGCATGCTCGCGCGCCACTTTGACGAAGCCGCCGATGTAGCTCTTCGGTGCCGAGTTCAGCAGTGCTTCGCCGCGCGCCGGCGAGCCTTCGTAGATGAAGTCGTCGAGCGTGGTGTCGTACGGCAGGAAGGTGACCGTTTCATGCGCGAAGTGCATGACGGCGATGCGCAGCGGCTTCGTCGGATTGGCGCTGCCAGCGCGGCGCTCGGCGGCCACCGCCGCCGCCGAGAAGGGGGCGGCGGCGAGGCCCGCCATGGCGGATGCGGTCAGCACCTCGCGTCGTGTGATCTTCATGAGACTCCCGTCATGGCTGGCTGGAACAGGGGCGCAATGCCACGCAGCCGCACTGCGCTGGAAACTTGGAAGCGCCGCCGGGGTGCGATGCCGCTGCCCCCGCAACGCGCTTCCGACCATATCTGTCGCGCCGATGACGAACCAATGAATTGATCGGAAGGGCGCATAACCCGCGGTTATGCGCATGGCGGACGGGCGCCATCAGTGCCCGGCCTGCGCTGGCGCCGGATGATCGACCCGCAGTATCCAGGCATCGCCGTACAAGGGCAGCACGGCGTTGTTGCGCAGCCATCCCGACAGATCGCGATCGGCGGCGACCTGCTCCCAGCCGAGGAACGTGTGCTGATGGACGACGACGCGGCCGGCGGCGATCGGCCGGGTTTCGTCCTGAGGCACGAGCTGGGTCGGCGTCGGGCTGAGATTGGCGGCGCGCAGGGTGATGCCGGCGCCCGGCATGCGCAGATCGCCGTAGGCGCTCCAGCAGGCGACCGCCGTCGCCGCCAGCAGCAACCCGACGATCGCCACGCCGCCACCGCCGAACCACAGCGCCAGCCGCTGCAGGCGCCGCGCCCGCGAGCGATACAGGCCGCACACCATCGCCGACAGCCCGGCGCCGAGCAGCACGCCGGCGAACAGCGCCAGTTGCTGCCAGCCGCGCGGCGACAGCACGGTCGGCAGGCGTTCATACCAGGCTCCGTCGAGCAGGCGCTTGAGCGCCGGATCGGCCATCGCCGATTGCGCGTACGCGTAGCGCAGGCTGTCGCGCGTCGCCGGCGACGCGTGCAGCAGGAAGGCGGCGAGGCCGTGGGCGACGGCGGCGTCCCAGTCCTGCAGGTGAATGTCGTAGCGCGCCACGTTCTCGTGCGCCGCCCAGTCCATCGGCGTGGCCGCGAGCGCCGCGAGCGACGGCGCGTGCGCCGCTTCGAGCCGCGCGGCCGTCGCCGCCGCCGGATCGGCATCGGATTGCGCCGCCGACGGCGGCACGTCGGCATGCGCCGGCGCGACGCCCGTCATGAGCAGCAGCAAGGGCACGAACGCCAGCGCCGGGAGTCCCAGCGCGGGCAGCCAGTACGCACGGCGGTCCGGCAGGCGATGCTCGCGCGGCGGCATCGCCAGCGCATCGCCGACCGCCACGGCGCGCTGCAGCCAGTCGACAGGCGCGCGGCCGTCGGCGGCGAACAGGCCGTGCTCGCTGTCGCGCCACAGCACACTCCATTGCGCGGCCAGCGCCGCGTCGCCATCGAGGGCGGCGACGGCCTGTTCGACGTCCGCGGCCGTCGGCGTCGCCAGCCGCAGATTCCAGGCGCGCGCCGCGGCATCGCGCCAGCGGTACAGCTGCTTCGCATCCGGCACCGCGGACGCGGCATGGCGCAGGTCCTGCAGCACGCGACGCAGATCGCGCACACCGCGCCGGCGCCAGCGCCGCGGATCGGTATCGAGGGCGCGCTTCCAGGCCAGCGCGATCCACAACGCGAGCGGCACGAGCAGCGCGGCCCCGACAAACCACAGCGGATGCAGCGTCCACGGCGCAGCGCCGAGGCGACCGAGCGGCAGCGGCGCCGTGGTCGCCGCCGCTTCGCCGCCTGCGGATGGCGCCCCGGCGGGGAGCGCCGCCTGGGCAAACAGCGATTCGGCACCGAACGCGCCGATCGCCGCGACGAGCAGCAGCGTCGCGATACGACGTACGATGAGCTTCGACATGATTCGCATCGCGGCCGTCACCAGTCGTCCTGATTCGTTTCCTGCGGTTGCGTCTGCGTGCTCTCGCTGAGCAGCTGATGCACGCGGCCCGGCGAATCGCGGTCGGCGATGTCCTTCATCCGCTCCTGCGCGAATCCGAGCAGCGGATCGTTGCCGGAACGCGAGCTGCCGGCCTTGGCGGCGCGCACCGCCGCCATGCGCACGCTCTTCGGCGGCGGCGCCTGATTCTTTTTCTTCTCGATCGACGAGTTCTCGTCCGGGGTCAGGTCGCCGAGCGCGGCATCGGTCTTGGTCGACGAGCCCTGCCCGTAGGAATCGGTCGCCGAATGCTCGGTGCTCTGCCCGGCGACGGTCGGCGGCTTGTCTTCCTCGTCGAGCGGATCGGTCTTCTGCTGCGCGGCCTGCTTGCCTTCAGCATCGTCGGCGGCGGGCTTCAGCATCTCGCCGAGCCGTGCGCGATAGAACGGCCAGTCGGCGACCGAGGTGTCGAGGCGTTCGCCTTCGTAGGTCGCTTCGATCGCGTCGCGGATGACGCCTTCGTCGGGCGCCAGTTCGGTACGCTGCTGGTCGATGCCATACTTGATCGTCTCCTCGACCATCAGGCGGATGTCGTAGGCGTCGTAGCCGAACTTGCCGAGATGGTCGACGATGGCCCGCAGACGCTCGATCGGATTGCTCTCGAGGACTTCCTTGACCTCGAAGCCGGCATCCTGGTCGTAGTGCGCCTGCACGCGCGGCATCGCCGCGCCGACGAACAGGGCGACCGCCGCGCCGAGCGCCAGACCGGCGGCCGGTCGCCCGCCGCGCGCCGGCTGTGTGGTGCGCTGCCGGATGGCGCGCGGCCGCGGACG
>JASGFY010000048.1:0-24232 GCA_047605265.1 Solimonas sp. | reverse complement strand
CGCAAGCCGGCCGCCGCGCCGCCCGCTGCGGCGCCGGCATCCGCCGCGACGACGGCCCCCGGGGAAAGCCTGTCGTACGACGATGCGGTCGCGCGCGCCAAGGCCCGTCAGGTGCCGCTGATCGTCGATTTCCACGCGCCGTGGTGCTACTCCTGCTACTTCATGGCGACCAACGTGCTGACCGGCCCCGAATGGCAGGCGGTCGAGAAGAAGTCGGTCGTCGTCGAAGTCGATGCCGACTCGCCGGAAGGCGCGGCGCTGCGCCAGCGCTACGGCGTGAAGATGCTGCCGAGCTATCTGGTGCTGAACGCGCAGGGCGAGGAGCTGGGCCGCATCCTCGGCGAGCAGACGCGCGCCGACTTCTATCCGCAGCTCGACAAATTCCTCGATGCCGGCCAGCCGCTGACGGCGGTGCTGGCTGCGGTCAGGGACGGCTCGCCGGCATCGGTCGCCGCCGGCCGCACGGTGCTGAAGTCGTTCCAGGCGCGCTACGACGGCGACGGCGGCCTGCAGTGGTTCGCCGGCCTGCCGGCGGATGCGCGCGCCGCGCTCGGGCAGGACGCGCCGTCCGCGCTGCTGCTGGCGCGCCTCAAGTTCCTGCAGGCGCGCAAGGCCGGCGACGATCAGGCCGCGCTGGCGATCGGCCGGGAAGTGCTCGCCGGCGATCTCGGCTGCGAGCGCTCGTACGAGCTCGATCCGTATCTCGAACTGGCGGCGAAACAGGCCGATGCGAAGGCGCTGGCCGGCGCGCAGCGCGCGGCGGCCGAGCAACTCGTCGACGAAGGCGTGTTCGGCACGGCGCCGTGCGCCGACAAGCGCTCGGCGGTGCTCGCGCTCGCCGACGTCTACGCGGCGCTCGGCGACGAGACGGCGAAAGAGGCGCTGCTGCGCAAGGCGATCGCCGACGTCGAGGCGCAGATCGGCGGCGAGCTGAAGAAGGACCGCAACCTCGACGACAATCTGCGCATCTACAACGACCAGCTCGCCGGGCTGACCGGCAACTACCGCGCGTACGACGCGCTGATGCCGCAGCTGATCGCCGCCTGGCCGGACGACTACGTCTACGCGTACCGCTGGGGCAAGAGCCTGCTCGCGCGCGGCAAGGCCGCCGAGGCGCTCGCGCAGTTCGAGGCCGCGGCCGGCAAGGCTTACGGCATCAACCGCCTGCAGCTCGCCGAACTGCGCGTGCAGGCGCTGCAGGGCCTGCAGCGCGGCGACGAGGCGAAGCGCGTCGCCGCCGAAGCGCTCAAGGCCAACGGACCGTGGTTTCCGGACGAGGCGGCGAAGCTCAAGGCGCTCGTCAAAGCGTAAGAGCGTTCGACCGCATCTGCGGTTTTCCTTTGCTTCTGCTTTTCTGTATAAACGCGCGTTCTCCGCCATCTTCCCGCCGCCGCACGCGCGTCATGACGACCGAGCCCGAAACCACCGCCCGCCTGCTGGTCACCTGTCCGGATCAGCCCGGCATCGTCGCGGCCGTCACCGCGTTTCTGTATCACCACGGCGTCAACATCACTGAGCTGGACCAGCACTCGACCGATCCCGAGGGCGGCCGTTTCTTCCTGCGCCTCGAATTCCAGACGCCGCATCTCGACGTCTCTCGCGCCGTGCTCGAGCGCACCTTCCGCGAGTCGGTGGCGAGCCGCTTCACGATGGACTGGCGCATCAGCTACGCCGCCGACAAGCCGCGCATGGCGATCCTCGTCTCGAAGCACGACCACGCGCTGATGGAACTGCTGTGGCGCTGGCAGCGCGGCGAGCTGCGCGTCGACATCCCGGTGGTGATCTCGAATCACGACGACCTGCGCGCCGAAGCCGAACGCTTCGGCGTGAACTTCGAGCACGTGCCGATCGACGCGGCGACGCATGCCGAAGCCGAAGCGAAGATGCTCAGGCTGCTCGAAGGCCGCACTGATTTCATCGTGCTGGCGCGCTACATGCGGATTCTCTCCGCCGACTTCGTCGCGCACTACCCGCACCAGATCATCAACATCCATCACAGCTTCCTGCCAGCCTTCGTCGGCGCCGATCCTTACCAGCAGGCGTACACGCGCGGCGTCAAGCTGATCGGCGCGACCGCGCACTACGTGACCAGCGATCTCGATCAGGGCCCGATCATCGACCAGGACACCGGCCGTGTCTCGCACCGCCACGAGGTGCCGGACCTGCGCCGCCTCGGCCGCGATCTCGAACGCCAGGTGCTCGCGCGCGCCGTGCGCTGGCACGTCGAGGACCGCGTGATCGTCGACGGCAACAAGACCATCGTGTTTGCCTGATGTCCTTGGGGTTTCTCTCGTTTTGCTGTTTTTTCCTGATTAGGCTTTTGTTTCGCCCTTGAAGGGCGAGGTACTTTTCTTTGCTTGTGCAAAGAAAAGTACCCAAAAGAAAGCACACCCCGGCTCCCGCGCCGCTGCTGCGCAGCGGTGCCCTGCGGTGCTCGCGGGCCCGGCCGCGGCCACAACTCGCGCCGCTACGCGCCGCTCAAACAATTGGCCGCGGACAGCCCCGGGCCCGCTGTGCTCCTCGGCGCGTCGCAAGGGGCCCAACATCAAAAGCCAAAGCGGGGGATGAGCGACGCTTTGCTGTTGCCTTTGACTTTTGGCCCCTTTGCGAAGCGCTGAGAAGCGCAGCCACGTCGGGGCTGTCCGGCGCTGACTGTTTGAGCGGCGCGCAGCGACGCGAGTTTCAGCGCCGGCCGGCGCGGTGAGCATCGCAGGGAACTCTCGCGTAGCGAGGGCGCGAAAGTCAGGGTGTGCTTTCTTTTGCTTACTTTATCTTTGCGCAAGCAAAGAAAAGTAAGGCGCCCATCAAGGGCGAAACAGAAGCTCAATCAGCAAGCAAAGCAGCAAAACGAGAGCCGAAACAGGAACCGGCGCTTTCGCGCCGGTTCTCTTGATCTGCTTCGGGAGCGCTCACTCCCAGACGATCTTCTCGCTGTAATTCGGCGCATGCTTCGCCAGCAGCTCGCCGTACTTCTTCTCGACCTCGTTGCGCTTGACCTTCATGGTCGGCGTCATGATGTTGTTGTCGATCGTCCACGCGTCTTTGGCGACGACGATCTTGGCGATCGCCTCGTGGTCTTCGAGCGTTTCGTTGACGGCGTCCATTTCGGCGAGCAGGCCGGCTTCGACTTCGGCGCGCGGCTTTTTCAGGCCGTCGGCCGACAGCGTGACGATCATGACCGGTTGCTTCAGGCCGGTGCCGACGAAGCAGAGCTGGTCGATGTCAGTGTCGCGCGACAGCGCGCCCTCGATCGGCGCCGGCGCCACGTACTTGCCCTTCAGCGTCTTGAAGATGTCCTTGGTGCGGCCGGTGATGTAGAGGTAGCCGTCCTCGTCGATGCGGCCCTGATCGCCGGTGCGCAGCCAGCCGTCGGCGGTGAACAGCTCGGCGGTCTTCTCGGCGTCCTTGTAGTAGCCCGGCGAGCAGGCGGCGTGCTTGAACTGGATCTCGCCGTCCTCGCCGATGCGCATATCGGCGCCCGGCTGTGCGCGGCCGACCGAGCCCCAGCGGTTGGCGCCTGGCAGGTTCACCGTCGCGTAGATGTTGTTCTCGGTCATGCCGTAGCCCTGCAGCACGGTGATGCCGAGCTTGTCGAGCCACAGCATCAGCGGCAGCGGCATCGGCGCGGCACCGGCGATGATGTAGCGCGCGTTCTGCAGGCCGAGGCCGGTCTTGATCTTCTTCTTGATCAGCGACGAGACGATCGGCAGCTTCAGCAGCAGATCGAGTTTGTTCTGCGGCAGCTTCTGCAGAATGCCGGCCTGGAAGCGGCCGTAGACCAGCGGCACGCCGAAGAAGCGCGTCGGCGCGACTTCCGGCAGCTGCTCCGCCAGCTTTTCCAGGCTCTCGAGGAAGAACACTCCAGCGCCGTAGTAGATCGAGCCGAGTTCGACGGCGCCGCGCTCGAAGGCGTGCGCCAGCGGCAGGTACGAGAAGAAGCGTTCCTGGCCCTTGGCCGGCATCGCCCTGAGCATGCCCTCGGCGGCGAACAGGACGTTGCCCATCGTGATGATGACGCCCTTCGGATTGCCGGTCGTGCCGGAGGTGTAGACCAGGGTGTGGATCGCGGTTAGCGGCGGCGGCTGATAGCCGGCGAACGGCTCCGACGCGCGTACGAGATCGTCCCAGTGATGATCGACGCCGGACACGCCGGCGTAGGGGAAGCCGATCCTGATGACGCCTTCCGGCACCGCTTTCATGAAATCGTCGGCGTCCGGCATCGGGCCGATGAACGCGGCTTTGGTCTCGGAATGCTCGAGGATGAACTTCACCGCTTCGCTCGACTGCTTCGGATAGAGTCCGACGCTGATATAGCCGGCCATCGCGATCGCCAGATCGGCGAGCACCCAGTGCGCGGTGTTGCGGCCGGTGATGGCGATGCGCGAGCCCGGCGGCAGGCCGAGCTTGCGCAGCGCGGTGGCCATGCCGCGGACCTGGGCTTCGCATTCGGCGAAGGTGTACTTCTTCCAGATGCCGTCGACCGGCTGGTGAAGCCAGGCCTTGTTCGGCTGTTCCCTGGCCCACTGCACCAGCATCTCGACCGGATTCTTCAGAGACATCTGCACTCCTCAAGTTTGCGAATTCTGGTGCGCAGCCCGACAGCGCGGGCGGACCTCGTCGTGCGCACGCCCTCGCGGTGCCGGCGACACGGGGTGCGGGCGGCCGTCCGGCATCGGTGCCTGGATCGTCGTCGCGCCCGTCGTTCTGAATCTGAAGCTGCGGGTGGCGCGCTCGAGGGGAATGGCGCGGCCGGACCCGGCCGGCGCGATTGTAGCGAGGTTCGCCGGGACAAGGACATTTGCCGCCCGGACGCGCGTGGCTTGGCATGGCGGCCATCCGTTCGCAGAATGGCGCGACGCCGATACGTCGACAGGCCGCAGGAGAACGAGATGAAACTGGCTTTGAGGCTGGTCGCGGCGCTCGCGGTGCTGTTCCTGTATCTGCTGTTCTGGCCGGTGCCGATCGAGCCGCGCGTCTGGCAGCCGCCGCTGGCGCCGCCGGAGGAGGCGTATCCGTACAACGATCGGCTCAAGGGCATCGAGCGGCTCGCCCGCCACGCCGGCCGCGGTCCCGAAGGCATCGCGCTCGACGCGCAGGGCCGCCTCTATGCCGGTTACGACGACGGTCGCGTGATGCGCTTTGACGGCGACGGCAAGCACGGCGAACTGCTGGCGAACACCGGCGGCCGGCCGCTCGGCATCAGCGTCGGCGGCAAGGGCCTGTTCGTCGCCGACGCCGACAAGGGCCTGCTGCAGATCGGCGCCCGCGGCGACATCCGCGTGCTGAGCACGGCGGCCGACGGCATCCCGTTCAAGCTCACCGACGACGTCGCGCAGTCCGATGCCGATCCGATGCTGTACTTCACCGACGCCTCGGCGCGCTTCGGCCTGCGTCGGCTGACGGCCGACCTGCTCGAACACGGCGACAGCGGCCGCGTGCTGCGCTACGACCCGGCCACCGGCGAGACGAAGACGCTGATCCGCGGCCTGCACTTCGCGAACGGCATCGCGCTGGGTCCCGGCGCGGCATACCTGCTCGTATCGGAAACCGCCGAATACCGCATCTGGCGCTACTGGCTGAAGGGCGATCGGGCGGGAAGAAAGGAAGTCTTCATCGACAATCTGCCGGGCTTTCCCGACAACCTCAGCATCGACGACCAGGAGCACGTGTGGCTCGCGCTGTACGCGCCGCGCGACCGCACGCTCGACCGGCTCGCCGCCCGGCCGGCGCTGCGCAAGATCGCGTACCGGCTGCTGTCGTTCCTGCGTCCGAAGCCCGAGCGGCGCAGCTGGGTGCTGGTGATCGATCGCGACGGCAAGATCGCGCGCGACGCGCAATACCGCGGCGCGCCGCAGAATCCGAAGGCGGCGCTGCCGTATGGGCCGGTCACCAGCGTCGTGCAGTTCGGTCCGATGGTCTATTTTGGCAGCCTCGAAGAGACGGCGATCGGCCGCCTGACGATCCTGGCGTCGCTGCCGTCGCCAACCGCGGCGCAGCCATGAGGGGCGCCGTGGACGCGATCGTCGTCGGCGCCGGCCACAACGGCCTGGTCTGCGCCGCGTATCTGGCGCGCGCCGGCCGCAAGGTGCTGGTGCTGGAGCGGCGCGGCCTCGTCGGCGGCGCGGCGGTCAGCGAGGAGATCGCGCCCGGCTGGCGCGCCTCGACGGCCTCGTACCTGATCTCGCTGCTGCTGCCCGACGTCGAGCGCGAGCTCGAACTGGCGCGCCACGGCTACAAGGTGCTGCCGCGCAACCCGTCGTCGTTCACGCCGCTGCCGGATGGGCCCGCCGCGCCAGCCGGCGCGGATCGCGGGAATTACCTGCTGATGGGGCCGGACGCCGAACTGAACCGGCGCGAGATCGCCCGCTTCTCGGCGCGCGACGCCGAAGCGTATCCGCGCTACGAAGCCTGGCTCACGCGCATCGCCGAAGCGCTGGAACCGGCGCTCGAGGACATTCCGCCGGAGCTGTTGCCGCTGCCGGTCGGCATCCGTCGCCGCGGTTTCGTCGAGCAGTGGCGCAATGCGCGGCGCGCGCTGCGCTTCCATCGTTCGCTGAAGCGGCTCGGCGACGATCTGCCGACCGCGCTCGAACTGCTGACCGGCCCGGCGTCGCCGATCCTCGACCGCTGGTTCGAGTCGGAGCCGCTGAAGGCGACGCTGGCGACCGACGCCATCATCGGCGCGCTGGCGCCGCCGTCGGCGGCCGGCACTGGCTACGTGCTGCTGCACCACGTGATGGGCGTGGCCGGCGGCGCGCGCGGTGTCTGGGGCTACGTCGAAGGCGGCATGGGCGCGCTGACGCAGGCGCTCAGGCGCAGCGCCGAGCGCGCCGGCGCGACGATCCGCTGCGACGCGCCGGTCGCGCGCATCGAAGTCGAAGGCGATCGCGCCGTCGCCGTGCGGCTCGCATCGGGCGAGCGCATCGAGGCGGATACCGTCGTCTCGAACGCGACGCCGGCGGTGACCTTCCTGCAGCTGCTCGACGCGGCGGCCTTGCCGGCGAACTTCCGCGCCGCCGTCGGTCGCATCGACTATTCGAGCGCGGTGATGAAGATCAACCTCGCGCTGTCCGAGCTGCCGGATTTCAACTGCAAGCCGGGCAAGGCCGACGTCGGACCGCAGCATCGCGGCACGATCCACATCGGCCCGACGCGCGAATACATCGAGCGCGCCTACGAGGACGCGCGGCGCGGCGAGCCGTCGCGCGAGCCGGTCGTCGAGATGACCTTGCCGACCTCGGTCGACGCCACGCTGGCGCCGCCCGGCCGGCACATCGCGCAGCTGTTCGTGCAGTACGCGCCGTACCGGCTCGCGAGCGGCCACTGGGACGAGCGCGCCGACGCGTTCGCCGAGCGCTGCATCGACACGGTGACCGCCTACGCGCCGAACTTCCGCGACGCGATCCTGCACCGGCAGGTCCTGTCGCCGCTCGAACTCGAACGCCGCTTTGCGCTGACCGGCGGCAACATCTTCCACGGCGCGATGCCGCTGCACCAGTTGTTCGGCTTCCGTCCGGTGCCGGGCTGGGGCGACTACCGCACGCCGCTGCGCGGGCTCTACCTGTGCGGCGCCGGCGCGCATCCGGGCGGCGGCGTCAGCGGCGCGCCGGGGCGCAACGCGGCGCGCGTGGTGCTGCAGGATTGATGGTGGCAGTCGAGGGACGTTGGAAGATCGCGGGCGTGGCCCGCTCCTACGGAAGCCGATGCGGTTTTTGTAGGAGCGGGCCATGCCCGCGATCCACTGCACTTGCGGATTGTCACCGCAAGCTCCGGATATAGCCCGGTACAGCGCATCCCTACAGTGCTCCGCATACACTGCGACGGAGCATTACATGAACAAGTCGACGAACGAAGACGAGCTGCGCTGGCAGGCCGTGCAGGCGCGCGATGCCGCGCAGGACGGCTGCTTCTGGTATGGCGTGCTGACGACCGGTGTCTATTGCCGGCCCTCGTGCGCATCGCGCCTGCCACTGCGCAAGAACGTGCGCTTCTACGACGATCCGGCGCTCGCCGAGCGCGAGGGCCTGCGTGCGTGCAAGCGCTGCAAGCCGCTCGCCGCGCACGACGATGTCGCGCAGCGCATCGCCGATGTGTGTCGTTACATCGAGGCGTATGCCGACGGCAAGCTGCCGCTCGCCGATCTTGCGGCGCGCGCGCATCTGAGCCCTTTCCATTTCCAGCGCCGCTTCAAGGCCATCGTCGGCGTGTCGCCGAGGGAATACGCCGAAGCGTGCCGGCTGAAGACGCTTCGCCGCGAGCTGCGGGCGGCGCCGACCGTCAGCGACGCGATCTACGGTGCCGGCTACGGTTCCGGCAGCCGCGTCTACGAGAAGATCGATACGCGCCTCGGCATGACGCCAGCCGAGTATCGGGCTGGCGGCGAAGGCGTCGCGATCTCGTACGCGAGCGGCGGGACACCACTCGGGCTCGTGATGATCGGCGCGACCGATCGCGGCATCTGTTTCCTGCAGTTCGGCGACGACGAAGCAAGCCTGCTGACCTCCTTGCGCGAGGAGTATCCGGCCGCGCGTTTCGCGCCGATGCCGGCGACGCATGCCGCGCAGTTCGACGAGTGGATGCAGCGCCTCGGCGCGCATCTGGCCGGCCGCCAGCCGCAGCTCGAATTGCCGATCCACACGCGCGGCACGGCTTTCCAGCTCGAAGTGTGGAAATACCTGCAGACCATTCCGTACGGCGAGGTGCGCTCGTACAAGGAAGTCGCCGAAGCGCTCGGCAAACCGAACGCGGTGCGCGCGGTGGCGCGCGCCTGTGCAACCAACAACGTCGCGCTGCTGATTCCCTGCCATCGCGTGATCCGTGGCGACGGCGCGCTCGCCGGCTATCGCTGGGGCCTTGCGCGCAAGCGCGTGCTGATCGATCAGGAGCGCGCGCATTGTGGCCAAGACTGAAGCGACGACGCTGCGGTTCACGATCGCCGTGCGCCAGCCGTTTCCGTGGAACGAGCTGCTCGGCTATTTCACGACGCGGCTGATCGACGGCGCCGAGACGGTCGGCGCGGGCTGCTATCAGCGGCATGGCCCAGATCACACGATGCGCATCGGCTATGACGCCGCGCAGTCGGCCCTCGTTGTCGAAGCGCGGGGGCTCAGCCGCGACATCGCGCAGGCGAATGCCGAGCGCCTGTTCACGCCACAGCACGACGGCCGTGCGATCGAGGCTGCGCTGAAACGCAGGCCGGTGCTGGCGTCGCGCATCAAGCGCTGCCCGGGCTTCCGCCCGCTCGGCTGTTGGTCGTCGTTCGAACTCTGCGTGCGCACGCTGGTCGGCCAGCAGGTGACCGTCGTCGCGGCGCGCACGCTGACGGCGCGACTGCTCGCGCGCTGCGGCGAGCCGACGCCGGAACGGATCGTCGCCGCGAATCTCGATCAGCTCGGCATGCCGGGCAAGCGCGTCGCGGCGATCCGCGGTTTCGCTGAAGCCGTGGCGAACGGCGACATCGATCTGGCCGCCGACTGGTCCACGCTGAACGAACGTCTGTCGCGGCAGCCCGGCTTCGGGCCGTGGACACGCGGTTATCTGGCGATCCGTCTGGGCCGCGATCTCGATGCCTTTCCTGACAACGACATCGGCCTGCTGCGTGCAGCGAATGTCGAAACACCGAAGGCGTTGCGCGAACTGGCCGAAGCGTGGCGGCCGTATCGCGGCTACGCCGCAACGCTGCTGTGGGCGGTGGCGCCATGAACGCGTTCGACAACACGGCGGCTCGTGTCACGAGTTGCGACTGGCCAGCACTGCACAGACAGCTCGATCGCGAAGGTTATGCGTTAACGCCGACGCTACTTGATGCGGCGCAGCGCGCCGAGCTGATCTCGATGTACGACGAGAGCACGCGCTTCCGCTCGCGCGTCATCATGCAGCGGCACAGCTTCGGGCGCGGCGAGTATCAGTACTTCGCGTATCCGCTGCCGCCGCTGGTGCAGGCGCTGCGCATGGCGTTCTACGCGCAGCTCGCGCCGCTGGCGAACGCGTGGATGGAAAAGCTCGGCAGCGCGATCCGCTATCCGGCGCGGCTCGATGAATTTCTCGCGCGTTGCCATGCGCAGGAGCAGAAGCGGCCGACGCCGCTGCTGCTGCGCTACGGCGCCGACGACTACAACTGCCTGCATCAGGATCTCTACGGCGAGCAGCAGTTTCCGTTGCAGGTGATCTTCCAGCTCAGCGAACCGGCACGGGATTTCGGCGGCGGCGAACTGGTGCTCGTCGAACAGCGGCCGCGATTGCAGTCGATCCCGCGCGTCGTGCCGCTCGCGGCCGGCAGTGCGGCGATCATCGCCGTGCGCGAGCGGCCGGTCGCCGGCACGCGCGGCTGGCATCGCACGCAGCTGCGCCACGGCGTCAGCCGCGTCACGCATGGGCAACGGCACACATTGGGGATCGTGCTGCACGACGCGGCCTGAGTTGCGCGCTCAGCCGCGGCAGGCCGCCAGTGGATCCAGATCAGCGCGATAAGCGCCGCTGTGCACCTCGAACAGGCCGAGCAGCAGCGGCGACAGGTCGTCCTGCGAATGCGGCTTCTGCGCTTCCTGGCGCGCGCAGTTCATGTGCAGGTTCTGGCGCTTCTGCAGCTGCGGGCTGAGCCACGCGACGAACGGCACCTGCTTCTGCTCGATCGGTGCCAGCGCGTAGGGAAAGCCGTGCAGGTAGAGGCCGTTCTCGCCGAGCGACTCGCCGTGGTCGGACAGATAGATCAGCGCCGTGTCGAGCCGCTCGCTGCGCGCGCGCAGCTGGTCGAGCACGGCGTCGAGCAGGTGATCGGTGTAGACGATGGTGTTGTCGTAGGCGTTGACGAGCTCGTCGTGCGCGCAGTTCTGCGGCTGCGCGCTCTCGCAGGCCGGCATGTAGCGGCGCCAGGCGGCCGGGTAGCGGCGGTCGTAGGCCGGGCCGTGGCTGCCCATCTGGTGCAGCACGATCAGCGTGTCGCCGTGCGCGGCATCGAGCAGCGCCGGCAGGTCGCGCAGCAGGATTTCGTCGTGGCAGCCATCCGCGTCGCAGAGACCGGCGGGACCGTCCTTCGTCACGTCGACGGTCTCGGCGCTGTCGCAGACGCCCTTGCAGCCGCCGTCGTTGTCGCGCCAGTGCTCGGCGACGCCGGTGTGCGCGAGCATGTCGAGCACGTCGACGTACTGCGCGGACGGCTCCGGCTTCCAGCGTTCGCGGCCGAGCAGCGAGAACATGCACGGCACCGACTGCGCGGTCGCCGTGCCGCACGACGTGGCGCGGCCGAAGTTGACGAGGTTGTCGAGCGCGGCGAGATGCGGCGTGGTGTCACGCGCGTAGCCGTCGATGCCGAAGTCGGCGGCGCGCGCCGTCTCGCCGAGCACCAGCACGACGACCTGCGGATGCTCGCCGGCGGCCGGCGCCGGCCGCGTCGCATCGCGGCCGAGCGGATCGACCGGCAGCGCCGCATGCGGCATTTCGCTCGCCGCGTATTTGAGCAGCGATTGCGCCGGCGCGAACGGGTTGAACAAGTGTCCGAGCTCGCGATGCTCGCGGCCGATGATCGAGAAGTCCTTGAACTGCGCGAGCAGCGTCGCGGCGGCGGTCGCCAGCAGCAGCGCCGGCCATGCCGCCGTCGCTAGCCGGCGTCGCCGCCGGTCGCCGCCGCCGGCCAGCGGCCAGGCGACGACGGCGGCGATCGGCAGCAGCGCGCGGCTGCACAGATACCAGCCGAGGGCCGGCGTTAGCAGCTCGCCGGCCTCGCGCGCGTTGGTCTCGAACACGTTGCGGATCATGCCGGTGTCGATGACGGTGCCGAGCTGATCGATGAAGTAGGCGGTGGCGGCGCTGAACGCCAGCACCAGCGCCAGCACCGGCTTCAGGGTGCGGCGCCAGCTGAACAGCGAGAACAGCGCTACGTAGCCTGCCACCATCACCAGCGCCGTGCTCGTGCGCAGGGCGACGCCGCGCCAGTCGTGGCCGACGAGCGGATGCAGGCTGCTCCACAGCCGGTCGTTGTCGAACAGCACGATGAACAGTGCGGCTGCGGTCGACAGGGCGTAGCCGGGCAGCGCCGGCAGACGGTGCTGCGCGAGCGCGGCCGGCATCGGGAAACTGAGGCGCATGGGACGCTCCGGGTCTTTCAGGGATGGACGGCGACGGGCCGGGCGCCGTGCGGCGCGCGCCTGCCGAGCAGGTGCAGGTACAGCAGCGGCATCACGAACAGCGTCAGCGGCGCCGCCGACAGCAGGCCGGCGATCACCACCGTCGCCAGCGGCCTTTGCGTTTCGGCGCCGATGTCGGTCGACAGCGCCATCGGCAGCAGGCCGAGCATCGCCAGCAGCGTCGTCATCAGCACCGTGCGCAGGCGGTTGGCGCCGCCGCGCAGCACCGCTTCGCGCGCGCTCAGGCCTTCGAGCCGCAGCTGGTTGAAGTGGCTGATGAGCACGACGCCGTTGAGCACGGCCTGGCCCATCAGGGCGATGAAGCCGATCGCCGCCGACACCGACAGCGGCATGCCGCGCACCGCGAGGCCGATGATGCCGCCGACCAGCGCGAGCGGAATGTTGAGCAGGATCAGCGCCGCCGGGCCGGCGGCGCCGAAGGCCTGCGCGAGCAGCACGAAGATCAGCGCGATGGAGATCGGCACGACGACGGCGAGGCGCTTCATGGCGCGCTGCTGATTCTCGAACTCGCCACTCCAGTGCAGCGTGTAGCCGGCCGGCAGCGCGATCTCGCGCGCCACGGCGGCCTGCATGTCGGCGACTACCGAGCCCATGTCGCTGCCGTGCAGGAACACGCCGATCGACGCCGTGCGGCGCCCGTCGACGCGCGAGATGTCCATGGCGCCGCTGATCGCCTTGAACTGCACGAGTTTCGACAGCGGCACGTGCGCGCCGGCCGGCGTCGCCAACAGCAGATTGCGCAGCCGCGGCAGCGCGCGGTCCTCGTCGCGCAGGCGCACGACCACGGCGACGTGGCGCTCGCCTTCGTAGAGCTGCGTCGCCTTGCGGCCGCCGAGCGCGGTCTCGATCACGTCCTCGACGTCGCCGACGTTGAAGCCATAGCGCGCCGCCTGTGCGCGGTCGATGTCGAGCTGGTACTGCGGCAGCGCGCCTTCGCGGTCGATCTTGGTATGCGCGGCGCCAGAGGTCGTAGTACGCGCCGCTGCGCGTCGGCGAGATCGGCGTCGGCGGCGTCGGCCGTGGCGTGCGCTTGTTGCAGCCGCGCGTCGCGCTTGCCGCCGCGCTCGATCAGCTCCTGCATCTGCACCGAAGCGTAGACCGGCTGGTCGGCGATGCCGTCGCCGCGCGAGGCGGCGCGCGGATCCCATTGCATGACGCCGGCGTTCAGCGTCGGATTCGGCCGTTCCCCGGCGATCGTCACGCCGGCCGCCGCCGCGGCGAGGTCGGTGCGCGCGCGGCGCGGTCGGATCGGGAGCGGATTCGGCATGGAGCTATCATTCGGCGCCCGGCTTACGGGAAGCTTTCAAGAGGCCCGCGACCCGCATCATGCGCATTCTGCTCGTCGAGGACGATCGCCTGATCGCCGATACGCTCGTCGCCGCACTGGCGCGCGGCGGCCACGTCATCGACCACGCCCGCACGCTGCGCGAGGCCGAGGCCGCGCTTGATGGCGAATACGTCCTGGTGCTGCTCGATCTGGGCCTGCCCGACGGCGACGGCCTGCAGTTGCTGTGCGCGATCCGCGCGCGCCGCGATCCGCTGCCGGTGATCGTGCTGACCGCGCGCGATCGCACGACCGACCGCGCGTTCGGCCTCGATCTCGGCGCCGATGACTACGTCATCAAGCCGTTCGAGATGGTCGAGCTCGAAGCGCGCATCCGCGCCGTCACGCGCCGCGCCGGCGCCGGCGCGGCGGCGGAGCTGCGGCTCGGCGATCTGCGCCTGCAGCGCGACCAGCGCGGCGCGCTGATCGGCGATCAGGCGCTGGAGCTGACGCCGCGCGAATACGCGCTGCTCGAATTGCTGCTGATGCGCCAGGGCCGCGTGGTCAGCAAGGCGCAGATCGAACAGCAGCTCTGCAGCTGGGACGAAACCCTGTCCGACGCGGCGATCGAGGTGCTCGTGCACCGCCTGCGGCGCAAGCTCGCCGCCGCGCGCGGCGTAATGCTGGCGACGCTGCGCGGCTTCGGTTACCTGCTGAATGGCGACGACGCATGACGCGCGCGTCGTCGTGGTGGTCGACGCAAACGCTGCACGGGCGGCTGCGCCAGCGGCTGCTGCTGATCGTCGCGCTGATCGTCTGCGTCGGCGCGCTTGGCTCGTATCTGCTGGCGCGGCAGTTCGCCGATCGCGTCTTCGACGCCTGGCTGCGCGACGCCTCCGGGTCGCTGGCGTCGGCGGTCAGCATCGGCCAGCACTTCGACGATGCCGACGTGCTCCAGGCGCTCGATCGGCAGGTGCGCTTCGACGAGACCGACGAGGTGCAGTTCGTGATCGCCGACGCCGGCGGCGTGCTCGCCGGCCGCGGCGATCTGCCGATGCCGGCGTCGGTGTCCGGCGATGGTCCGCGACTGTACGACGCCACCGTCGACGCGCACGCCGTGCGCGCGGTCTGGCAGCGCGCGCGGCAGCCGGACGGCGGCACCGTGACGATCATCGTCACCGAAACCCTGCGCAAGCGCCGCGTGCTGGCCGGCGAGCTGCTGTTCGCCGCTCTGCTGCCGGCGCTGCTGCTGGCCGGCGTCGCGATCGCGCTGCTCAACATCGGCGTCAACCGGGCGCTGGCGCCGCTCGACGCGCTCGGCGCCGCGCTCGCGCGTCAGGACCCGCTGCGCCTCGAGCCGTTGCCGGAGGACGGCCCCGACGAGATCCGGCCGCTGCTGCGCACGCTCAACGCCCTGCTCGCGCGGCTCAACGGCATGCTCGATGCGCAGCGCGCGTTCATCGCCGACACCGCGCACCAGTTGCGCAGTCCGCTGACCGGCCTGCAACTCGCGCTCGGCGAAGTGCTGCGCCGCCGGACGCCGCCGGACGAGGCGATGCTGCGGCGCCTGCTCGGCGGCGTCGAGCGGGCCTCGCGGCTGACGACGCAGCTGCTGTCGCTGGCGCGGGCCGACGCCGAGGCGACGCAGGCGCTGACACCGGTCGAGACCATCGACCTGGCGCGGTTCGCCGCCGAGCACGGCGGCGAATGGGCGCCGCGCCTGCTCCGGCACGGCATGCAGCTGCAGCTCGAGGCGCCGCAGCCGGCGCACGCGCGCTGCCGGCCGCTGCTGCTCGCCGAGGCGCTCGACAATCTGCTGGACAATGCCTGGCGCCACGCCGGCGCGGGCGCGACGGTGCGCCTGATCGTCGCCGCTGTCGACGGCGCGCCGAGCCTGACGGTCGCCGACGACGGTCCCGGCATTCCGGAGAACCTGCGGGCGAACCTGTTCCGCCGCTTCGCGCGCGGCGATCACGCGAACGGCAGCGGCGCCGGTCTCGGCATGGCGATCGTCCGCGAGCTGCTGCGCGCGCAGCAAGGCGATGCCGAATACCTGCCGGCGCCGCAGGGCACGACGATCCGTCTGCGGCTGCCGCCGGCGTGAGCGGCGTCTCCGGCCGCGAATCCCGGTGGCGCCGGAGCGGGCTACTGCGCGTGCTGCGCGAGTGCCTGAATGACCGGCGCCGGCGCGCTGCACTGGCCGCTGTTGCCGTCGTCGGAGAGACGGCCGGTGACGCCGGGCAGCGAGCGGCAGGCGATCCACTTCACGTCGTTGCCGGTGAGCGTCGCGTCGTGCGTTTCGAGCGCCAGTGTCTGGCGCGCACCGAGGCGCTGCGTTGCCGTGACATGCCCGCCGACGGCCGCGCAGGCGACCGACGCGTTGCCCGCCCGGTCGATGCAGTACGAGACGACGACCGGATAATCGCAACGGTTGGTGAGCATCGGCGTCGCCCCGTCCGCGGATTCCCGCGTCGGGCGGCGCTTGATCCGCAGGCTGGCGCAGATCGAGCGTCATCGAGCGCTTGTTGCGGTTGACGAGCGCGAACAGCTCGGCCGACAGCGCACGCGCGTAGTCGCCGCCGTCCGGCTCCTCGATCTTGATGACCTCGGCGCCGAGCTGCGCCAGATACAGCGTGCAGAACGGACCGGGCAGCAGCCGCGAGACGTCGATGACTTTGAGACCGGTGAGCAATGGATTGTTCATGGTCGATGGCCAGGGGCCGGAAGATTACGGCGACGTCACGAAATCGAGCACCGCCGCATTGAACGGCACCGGCGCGGCGAGGTTCATCGCGTGCCGCGCGCCGGAAATGGTGACGCGCCTCGCGCCTGCGATGTGCTGCTGCAGCAGATCGAGCAGTTGCGGGAACGGCGGCGGCGACAGCGCGCCGCCGATCAGCAGCGTCGGCGTCGTCAGGGCCTGCAGCTGTTCGCGCGAGAAACCCATGCGCCGCTCGCGCACCTGGCCGAGCAGGGTGCGCGCGTTGTCGCGCGCCATGCGCTTGAAGCTGCTCACCATGCGTTCCCACAGCGGCGCGCCGCTGACGCCATCGATGAACATCGCGAGGCCGGCTTCGATGTCGCCGTCGGCAATGCGCTGCGCCGCCTCGGTCAGGCGCGACGACGAAATCTGCCGCAGGTTCCCGCATTCCGGTGCCAGCGTCGGGTCCGGCGTGCCGCCGGGTTCGGCGAGGATGAGGCTGCGGGCGAGTTCCGGCGCGCGCAGCGCGACGAGAAAGGCGATGTAGCCGCCGCGCGAATGGCCGAGCAGGTCGACCGGGCCGGCATCCAGCGCTTCGATGAAGGCGATCGTGTCGGCCACGTGCTGCTCGATGCCGTAGCCCTCGCCGTTGCCGTCCCAGGCTTCCGGCCAGCAGTGCCGCAGGCTGATCGCGATCGCGCGGCGCTGCTGCGCGAACGGTGCCATCTGCGGCTGCCAGTAGCGGTAATCGCAGAGCGAGCCGTGGATCATCAGCAGTGGCGTGCCGCTGCCGGCCTCGGCGTAGGCGAGGTCGTAGTCATTGATGCGGAGCGAAGGCATGCGGCTATTGTGCCGGCTTCCGGCCGCTGTGCGGCATTGCCCTTGTTGTCCGGTCGGCAAGCGAAAGCCATCATTCGCGCCCCTTTCCCTGGAGCCATGCGATGTCCGTCGAAGCCCTTCTCGAGCGCCTGCGCGAAACCCCGGAGCGCATCGAGCTCTCCGAAACGATCGCCGCGATCGAAAGCGCCTACGACTGCACGCCGACCGCTTTCCGCAACGGCGACGTCCGCAACGAAGCCGGGCAGAACGCCGGCTCTCCTGCAAGCTGCTGGCGTTCGCGAAGCTGCAGGGCCTGAGCGAAGCCGAAACGCTGGCGTGTTTCGGGCGCTTCTATCGCGAAGACGTGCTCAAGAACCCGGACGGCACGGACCACCAGAACATCCGCAACTTCATGCGGACGGGGTGGCGCGGGTCTCGTTTGAAGCCTCCGCGCTGCCTTCCGCCGCCCAGGTAGCGCGCAGCCCTTCGCTGAAAGGGTCCGCGCCCAACGCCGTTGCAGCGGCGACCTGGCGACAGAAGCGGGCCAGATGGACGGCGGTGTTCAAGGTATCGCCGCCGTAGCCGAGCTTCCAGCTTCCCGTGCTCGAATCAGCCGCCAGTTCGAGCATTCCTTCGCCGACCATGACGATGCGCGTCACGGCGCCTGCGGCTCTCGGCTGGCTTGACCGATGGCAGGCGGCAAGGAGACGACGAGTGCCTGGTGATCGTGCGCGCGAACGACGTCGCGCCACGATCCGGATGCGCCGGTTGCGCCTTGCCGAAGAACGGCATGGTGCTCACCAGTTCCACATCGTGCCATCTTCGAGGCGGGCCACCGGCAGATAGGCCGGCTTGTACGGATACTTCGCCGCAAGCTTTTCATCGATGTCGACGCCGTGGCCGATGGCGTCACCCGGCAGCAGATAGCCCTGCTCGAAGCGATAGGCATGCGGGAACACCTCGTCGGTTTCCGGCGTGTGCCGCATGTATTCCTGGATGCCGAAGTTCGGCACCCAGCTGTCGAAATGCAGCGCGGCGCCCATCGTCACCGGCGACAGGTCGGTCGCGCCATGGCTGCCGGTACGGATCTGGTAGAGAGCGGCCAGATCGGCGATTCGGCGCAGGTGCGTGATGCCGCCGGCGCGAACGACCGTGGTGCGGATGTAATCGATCAGCTGGTTCTGGATCAGATCCTTGCAGTCCCAGATG
This sequence comes from Solimonas sp., assembly GCA_047605265.1. Classification (GTDB taxonomy): domain Bacteria; phylum Pseudomonadota; class Gammaproteobacteria; order Nevskiales; family Nevskiaceae; genus Solimonas. The sequence continues at coordinate 6,096 of JASGFY010000048.1, read as the reverse complement.
GTGTTGAAGATTTCGCCGACGGCCAGTGGCGTCGTCGTGTGTTGCCTGACCCATTTGAAAGCTTCCTGATTTTCGGCTGGCGTGATGTCCTCGAGCCAGAACAGCTGATACGGCTCCAGCATTTTGCCGAGATGGGCCGCTTCCATCGGCGTGTAGCGGTGATGGCCGTCGTGCAGCAGCTGGTAGTCGAAGCCGTAGGTCGCTCGCAGCTTGTCGAACAGCTTGGGCACAAAGTTCAGCGCCTTGCGCGTATCCCAGCCGGTGACGCTCGGCAGCGACGAATCGGCCGGCTCGTAGTACAGCTTGCCGCGGCCGACGCCGTAGGCGTCCTTGATGCCCGGAATGCCGGTCTGCGCACGGATGGCCTTGTAGCCGAGGCCGATATAGTGGCCGACCGCATCAACGGTTTCAGCGATGTCGCCGCCGTTGGCGTGGCCGTATACCAGGGCGCCCTCGCGGCTCTTGCCGCCGAGCAGGTCGTACAGCGGCATGCCGGCCATCTTGGCCTTGATGTCCCAGAGCGCCGTATCGACGGCGGAAATCGCCGACATCGTGACCGGACCGCGGCGCCAATAGGCGCCTCGATAAAGGTATTGCCAAATGTCCTCGATGCGGCGCGCGTCCATGCCGATCAGGCAGGGAATGACGTGATCCTGCAGATACGACACGACCGCCAGCTCGCGGCCATTCAATGTTGCATCGCCGATGCCGTATACCCCTTGATCTGTCAGGATTTTCAGCGTTACAAAATTCCGGCCCGGACAGGTGACGATGACGTTTGCCGCGTGGATTTTCATATGTGCCTTTGAATTGACAAGTGGCGGCTTTTCGGAAGCGCCAGCGTGGAGCATACTATCATGGCCGGCCAATTTGTCGTAATTGGTAATACAGAAAGGTTATTGATGGCCAGACAACGCAAGCAGAGGCCCGTCGCCGCGATCGAGGCGAACGCCGGGAGCGGCAGCGGTGCGAACCGCCTTTACCAGAAGGTGGCCGGCAAGCTGTTCGACGACCTCGCCTCGGGCCAGTATGCCGTCGGTGATCGACTGCCGACCGAGCGCGAACTGGCGGCCGAGCACAACGTGAGCCGCCCTGCCGTGCGTGAAGCGATGATTGCGCTCGAGGTGCAGGGACTCATCGAGGTTCGGGTTGGCTCGGGCGCCTATGTTCGCCGGCTGCCGGGCCAGAAGGACCGTCCCGGATTCAACGTCACGGCCTTCGAGTTGATGGAGGCGCGCCTCTTGATCGAAGGCGAGGCCGCGGCCCTGGCGGCCGTGCACGTCACTGACGAAGAAATGGACGAGCTGGACGCCCTGGTCGAGCAGATCGCCGACGAGAACAGCCGTTCCGACGGCACGGTGAATGCTGACCATGCGTTTCACCGCGCGATTGCGATCGCCACGCGCAACAATGCGATGGTCAGTACCATCGAAGACATGTGGCGTCTGCGCTCGACGTCGCCCGAATGCGCCTTGCTGCTCGAAAAGGCGCGCACGGCCAACGTGCAGCCGGTCGTCGAGGAGCACCGCGCCATCGTCAAGGCGCTGCGCAAGCGTGACCCTGCCGCAGCACGCACGGCGATGCGCGCGCACCTCAGTGCCGTCATCGATCACCTGCTGTTCGCCATCGAAGAGCAGAAGCTGGCGGAAGCCCGTAGCGCCGTGGCGTTGACACGCGCGCGCTACATGCACGCCGCCAAGCTTTGATTGCTACTGCCGATCCGGAGTGACAGGCGCCTGCTCTGTCGCTGCCTCCCGAAGGAGTTCCACGATGGATCAGGCTGAGACACTATCGTATGCGGATACAGAAGGAGCGCCCGTATCCGACCGATGTATCCGATGAAAATCTGGGGGGCCGTTGTCCCTACGGCCGAACACTGGGGCTCAATCCCAGCTCAACGCTCCGCCCGTCTGGTACTCCGTCACGCGTGTCTCGAAGAAGTTCTTCTCCTTCTTGAGGTCGAGGACTTCGCTCATCCACGGGAACGGGTTTTCCGTCGCGGCGGGGTAGAGGGCTTTGAGGCCGATCTGGGCGCAGCGGCGGTTGGCGATGTACTTCATGTAGTCGTTGAACATGCCGGCATTGAGACCGAGCACGCCCCGCGGCATGGTGTCGTGCGCGTAGCGGATTTCGAGTTCGGTCGCTTCCTTGATCATGTCGAGTGCCTGCTGTTGGAACTCGGTGGTCCACAGGTGCGGGTTCTCGATCTTGATCTGGTTGATTACGTCGATGCCGAAGTTCATGTGCATCGCTTCGTCGCGCATGATGTACTGGATCTGCTCTGATGTGCCCATCATCTTGTTGCGGCGGCCGAAGCTGAGTAGCTGCACGAAGCCGACGTAGAAGAAGATGCCTTCGAAGACGACGTAGAAGGCGATCATGTCGCGCAGCAGGCGCTGGTCGCCTTCCGGCGTGCCGGTATGGAACGTCGGGTCGCCGAGCGACTGCGTGTACGGCAGCGCCCAGGCGGCCTTGTCGTGGATGCTCGGGATCTCGCGGTACATGTTGAAGACTTCGGCTTCGTCGAGACCGAGGCTTTCGATGATGTACTGGTAGGCGTGCGTGTGGATCGCTTCCTCGAAGGCCTGGCGCAGGATGTACTGGCGGCACTCGGGATTCGTGATGTGGCGGTAGACCGCGAGCACGAGGTTGTTGGCGACCAGCGAGTCGGCGGTGCTGAAGAAGCCGAGCGAGCGCTTGATGATCGTGCGCTCGTCGTCGGTCAGGCCCTTGGGGTCCTGCCACAGCGCAATGTCGGCGGACATGCCGATTTCCTGGGGCATCCAGTGGTTGTTGCAGGCGTCGAGGTACTTCTCCCAGGCCCACTTGTACTTGAACGGGACGAGCTGGTTGAGGTCGGCGCGGCAGTTGATGATCTTCTTGTCGTCGACGCGGATGCGCGACGCGCCCATCTCGACGTCTTCGAGGCCGGTGGCGGCGCCGTGTGTACTGTGAGCGACAGGTGGCGTCTTGGCGGCCGGGGCGGGGTGGGTGTTCGTGGAGGGGGCTTCGTCCCAGGTCAGCATTTCTTGATCTCCATATGCCGGGCGGCTTTGCCCGGTATTCCGGTTTGTTCGTAGCGCTTGGCTGCGTCTGCAGGCAAGCGCCTGCGTCCCCTGCCGCTGCCCGTTGTCGGGATGATTCGCGGGTGGCAATGGCGGCAGCTAAGAGTGCTCTGCTGACCTTGGTGAGTCAAGCGAAAAATACTAGGGATTGTGGATGTATTGCAGCTACGCTGCTACATATTGTGATTGGACACAGCTTGCGCTCATGTTGCGTACAGGTTTGTCCCAAGGCGGACCGCGGCGGCACGGATGGTTCTGCAGAGCAAGCGTGCCGCTGGACGGCTCTTGCGGCGACAGGCCGTTGACGCGAGGGGCCGTTGACGCGAGGCGACGCGCGGCGGTGAAGGCATGGCGTTCGCGGTCCGGGATGCCCACCTGCGCGGGGCATGACGGCTGTGAAGCTGTCCTTCGTCATTGCCGCGAATGCGGCAAGTCAGCGTTGCGTGCGCTTCGGTTTTGGGGGACGGCCGTGCGCTGCGCGCGCCGACGTTTCAGCCACCGTGTACACCGTAGCCATTGGCGACGAACACGATCGCCAACGTCAGCAGGGCGATGGCGGTGAGCTGCACGTGCACCAGCACGCGCGTCTTGCGCACTTCGGCTTCGGTCGGCAGCGCGCCGCTGGCATCGAGCGCTCTGCGCCAGCGCAGGATGCGCAGCGTCGGAATGATGGAGATCAGCGCGGCGAGCACGAACAGACCGAGCACGCCGTGGAAAGCCCCGCTGTGCCAGTAGTAATCCGGCCCTTTGCCGCCTTGCCAGACGCGGGCGAGGCCGGTGATCAGCACGATCGCCGCCATCGCACCGTAGAGGCGGTCGACGCGCGGCAGCAGGCGGATGGCATCGGGCTGCGTGCCGATCTTCAGCAGATACAGTTCCGTCACCAGTGCGCCGGTCATCATCCAGACGGCAATGTAGTGAATCCACGGCAGGACGACGATGCTGAACATGAGCAGGCTCCCATCTGAGGTGGCGACGCTCGGGATTCTAAGCTTGAAGGTGCGCCGCCTGCGGCGTGAACCGTGATTGAGCCTGTGTGATATGCCGCCGGCTTTGATCGGCGCGGCAGACGCCGGACGTGTCGAACGGCCCGATGTGACAGTCGGCATCGGCTGGCGGAACGGGAGCCGAGCCCCCGAGTGGAGGAAATCCGCATTTCGGCGCCATGCGGTTCCTGGTATCCGGTATCAGTGGTCGAACGGCAAACGCGCTTCGGCAGTGATGCGAGGCGGTAACGCTTCCTTCGGTGCTGTTGACTGCATTGAGCATGTCACTCAGGTGCGCATCGGATATCTAGCGTCGTCTCATGCAGCAAGCTTGTTGGCCATCGAAGCCGGCAGACGAAAACGACATCGGTTCCCGCAAACCGTCATTGACCTGTGAGTAAATAAGGCGAGCCGATGGCGACGACGAAACGTGGGGCGCTGCTAATGCAGCGCCCTCGTTCACATCGGCATGGCGCCGCAATTTACTGACAGGCCTCGCAATCCGGATCGAGGATCGAGCAGACCTTGGCGCTGCCGGTGCCGGCTTCGAGCGTCGGCAGGACGATCGGTTCGGCATCGGCCTTCGGCTTCGGCGCAGCGGGCTTCGCAGCGACACCACCCGTGCCGCCCGCGCCGACGCCCGCTTTGCCAACTGCGTTCAGGCGATTGTCCTGAATCGTCGTCTTCTCGGCGTGCGTGGCGCCGAGCGTGCGCAGGTAGTACGTGGTCTTCAGGCCGCTCAGCCAGGCATGCTTGTACAGCTCGTCGAGCTTCTTGCCGGACGGCTGCGCCATGTACAGATTCAGCGACTGCGCCTGGTCGATCCACTTCTGGCGGCGGCTGCCGGCGTCGACGAGGCGCTTCGGATCGATCTCGAACGCGCACTTGTAGACGTCCTTCAGTTCCTGCGGGATGCGGTCGATCTTCTGCACGCTGCCGTCGAAGTACTTGAGGTCGTGCGCCATCACCTCGTCCCATAGGCCGAGCTGCTTCAGGTCGTTGACGAGGTATTCGTTGACGACGGTGAACTCGCCGGAGAGGTTCGACTTGACGTAGAGGTTCTGGTACGTCGGCTCGATCGATTGCGACACGCCGGTGATGTTGGCGATGGTCGCGGTCGGCGCGATCGCCATCGTGTTGCTGTTGCGGATGCCCGTCGTCCGGATCTGCTGGCGCAGCGTGTTCCAGTCGAACATGCCGGACTGCGATTCGTCCTGCTGCAGATACTTTCCACCGTTGCGCGCCTCGCGCAGCAGCTTGATCGAGTCGATCGGCAGGATGCCCTGGTCCCATAGCGAGCCCTTGAAGCTCGAATACGCGCCGCGCTCGATGGCGAGGTCGGCCGAGGCCTTGATCGCGTAGTAGCTGACCGCTTCCATCGACTCGTCGGCGAACTTGATCGCGGCGTCGGATTCGTACGGCAGGCGCAGCTTGTACAGCGCGTCGTTGAAGCCCATCACGCCGAGGCCGACCGGGCGGTGGCGCAGGTTGGAATTGCGCGCGGCGGACACCGAGTAGTAGTTGTACTCGATGACGTTGTCGAGCATGCGCATCGCTGTGTTGATGGTCTTCTCGAGCTTGGTGAGATCGAGCTGGCCATCGGCGCCGATGTGGCGTGGCAGGTTGACCGAGCCCAGGTTGCAGACGGCGATTTCCTGGCCGGCCCTGGTGTTCAGCGTGATTTCCGTGCACAGGTTCGACGAGTGCACGACCCCGACGTGCTGCTGTGGCGAGCGCAGGTTGCATGGATCCTTGAACGTGATCCACGGATGGCCGGTCTCGAACAGCATGCCGAGCATCTTGCGCCACAGGTTCACGGCCGGGATGCGCTTGAAGTTCTTGATGCGGCCGTCGTCGGCCAGGCGCTCGTACTCCGTGTATTTCTTCTCGAAGGCTTCGCCGACCAGATCGTGCAGATCCGGCGTTTCCTCCGGCGAGAACAGCGTCCACTGACCTTCCTCGACGACGCGCTTCATGAACAGGTCCGGCACCCAGTTGGCCGTGTTCATGTCGTGCGTGCGGCGGCGGTCGTCGCCGGTGTTCTT
>JASGFY010000047.1:0-24687 GCA_047605265.1 Solimonas sp. | reverse complement strand
CTCGCCGACGGCGTGCCGCCGCAGCACGCCCGGCTGCGGGCGCTGCGCGCCGCGTCGCGCGCGGCCCGGCTCGGCGAAGACGGCCGGCGCCGTCTCGCGCGGGCGATGGCCGTGCTCGACGCGGCGCTCGCGCAGCAGGGCCGCAAGCCGCTGCGCCGCTGGATCGAGAGCGCCTGGCTCGCGCTGGGCGGTCCAGCCGCGGTGCGCGAGCCGCGCGATCTCGCCGACGCGCAGCAGTTCTTCGCCCGGCTGGAAACGCTGGCGCGCGGCGCGACGCTGGCCGACCTCGACGCGCTCGATCTCGCGCTCGCCAACCTGAAGGCGACGCCGGATCCGCGCGCTGATGGCCGTCTCGCGCTGATGACGATCCACAAGGCCAAGGGCCTCGAGTTCGACACCGTCATCGTGCCCGGCCTTGGCCGCATGACGCGCAGCGACACGCCGCCGCCGATCGTCTTCGATCGCCGGCTCGGCGACGACGGCCGCGAGCAACTGGTGCTGGCGCCGGTCCAGCCGCGCGGCGACGACGCTGAACCGACGTACACCTACATCCGCCGTCTGGTCGCCGACCAGCAGCTGCACGAGGACGGCCGCCTGCTGTACGTCGCCGCGACGCGTGCGCGCCGACGTCTCCATCTGCTCGGCACCGTGGCGCGCGACGGCGGCGGCGAGCCCAAAGCGCCGCCGCCGAGCAGCCTGCTGGCGCGGCTGTGGCCGGCGGTCGCCGCCGACTACGCGGCCGCCGCGCGCGAAGCGCCGCCGCCGATGCCCGCCGGCACGACGGCTTTCGACGAACTCGTCGACCGTCCGGTGCCGCCGCTGCGCCGTCTCGTCGCAGGCTGGCAGGCTCCGTCGTTCGAAGCCGGCATGGCCTTACCGGCAGCGCCGTCGCCGGTGCCCTCGTTCGCCCCGTCGTTCGAATGGGCCGGCGAAGTCGCGCGGCTGACCGGCACCGTCTTTCATCGCTGGGCCGAACGGCTTGCGGCCGGCGACCTGGCGCCATGGAGCGACGCGATGCTCGCGAGCCTCGCGCAGTCGTTGCCGCAGGAGCTCGCCGAAGCCGGCGTGCCGGCGTCGCGCTGCGACGAGGCGGCACGGCTCGTGCGGCGCGCGCTGACGCAACTGCTCGCCGATCCGCGCGGCCGCTGGCTGTTCGATGCGGCGCATCGCGAAGCGCGCAGCGAATGGGCGCTGACGGCCTGGCTCGACGGCCGCCCACAGCGCTTCGTCATCGACCGCAGCTTCGTCGACGCCGACGGCGTGCGCTGGATCGTCGACTTCAAGACCGGCCGCCACGAGGGCGGCGACGTCGAGACCTTCGTCGCCGAGGAACGGCGCCGCTACCAGCGCCAGCTGCAGACCTACGCGATTCTTCTGCGCCGCTACGGCCCGCAGCCGGTGCGCGCGGCGCTGTACCTGCCGCTGCTCGACGCGCCGGCGCTGCGCTGGCAGGTGCTCGACGTCTAGGGTTCGCGGTCCGGGGCCGCTTGCCTGCAGGCAAAGCCGGATAAAGGAAAAACCAGAGAAAAAGCGCGGCAAGGACGAACCTCTCCGCGCCTGTCCGCGCTCCTGCCGGAGCCGATGCTGCTTCGCGCTGTCAGCGTTCGAGCAGCTCGCGCTTGCCCGGCTTGCCGTCCCATTCCTTGGCGTCGGAGAGCATGTCCTTTTTCTCGGTGATCACCGGCCACTGCTTCGCAAGATCGGCGTTGATCGACTTGAATTCGGCCTGCTCGGCCGGCAGATCGTCCTCTGCGAAGATCGCGTTGGCCGGGCACTCCGGCTCGCACAGCGTGCAGTCGATGCATTCCTCCGGATCGATCACGAGAAAGTTCGGGCCCTCATGGAAGCAATCGACCGGGCAGACTTCCACGCAGTCGGTGTACTTGCACTTGATGCAGTTCTCGGTAACGACGAAGGTCATGATGCGCTCGCGGCTTGAAGCTGGCTGGTTCTACGGGGCGCGTAGTTTAAACCATTGCGTTGCCGCGACAGTCGCGCAACGGAGGAGGTGCCGGCTCAGGCTTGATCCGGTTGATCGCGTCCGGTCTCGGCGCGCTCCGGCGGAGGTGGACGATGGGCCAGATCGAGACTGTGCGTGGCGTAGCGGCCGGCGCGGCGGTCGGTGAAGAATTGCACGAGACTGTGCCGGATGGTCGGGAAGGCGATGTCGTCCCACGGAATCTCGCTTTCCTGCATGAGCCGCACCTCGGAGCTTTCGAACGTCGGCCCGTAGTGCTCCCGGCGCAGGCGGCCGCGGTGGATCATGTAGATCTGGCTGACGTAGGGCACGTTGATGACCATCAGCAGGCCGTCAACCACGACGTCGGCCTGCGCTTCCTCCAGCGCCTCGCGGGCGGCGCCCTGCGCGCTGGTCTCGCCGAGTTCCATGAAGCCGGCGGGAAACGTCCACAGGCCCAGGCGCGGCTCGATGTTGCGCTTGCACATCAGGATGCGGCCGTCCGCGGCTTCCGGAATCACGCCGACGATGACTTTCGGATTGAGGTAGTGGATGTGCCCGCAATCCGGGCAGACGTGGCGGGGCAGGTGATCGCCGTCCGGCACGCGGAATTCGACGGCGTGGCCGCAGGCGTTGCAGAAGCGGGTGTCGGCGTACATGGGCGGCGGAAGGCGAGGGAGCCGGCACTATAGAGCGAGTCGCCGTGTTCTGCGCTCGGCGCCCGCATGCGGCGCAAGCACAAGCTCCGCATCGCGGCAGTGACCGCAGCGCCGCTCCGGGCCGGCGCCGATTACTGGATTTGAGGGGGAAATCGACGACTATTCCTGGCGCAATCGAATGCATGGTCCGTCACGGACCCGTCAGCTCCAGGGAGAGGGGAAATGAAGACGTATCGCGCATGGACGCCATTGGGTCTGTTGCTGGCCGCCGGCATCGCCGCGCCGGCCTGCGCACAGGAGGCGACCGATCCGTCGGCAGTGCCCCCTGCGGCCGATGGCAGTACACCGTCGCCGGACGCCGTCGCCGACACGAGCCCCGCTGACACGAGTTCCGGCACGAGCCCTGATAGCAGCAGCGGCAGCGATGCCGCGGCCGGTGATGGCAGCACGTCCGCCCCCGATGCCGCGGGCAGCGGCGGCGCATCCGGCGGCGCGGACACCGCGGCGGCGGACGGCGAATCGTCCGAAGGCGGCGGCGGATCGCGCGAGCCGCGCTATATCTACGGCGGCATCGACTACGCCTTCGTGCGGACCTCGCTGTCGAAGGCCAGCCTGAAGAACGCGCTCGGCGGCGACGAGTTCGATTCCGACTTCTACCGCCTGCGCGTCGGCACGCGGCTGTTCCCGTCGAACGGGGTCGAAGCGCAGTTCGGCGTCAAGAACGAAGACGGCAACGATGCGGGCAAGGTCGAAACCAGCCAGATGTACGGACTCTTACCTCGTGCCGACCGGCAATCTGTTCCGCTTCATCGAAGTCTCGGCCCCGATCGGCTATTCGCACCTGCGGCTCGAGAACGACAGCGGCCGCGTCAACTTCGATTCGCTGAGCTTCGGCCTCAACGTCGAGTTTCCGCTCTACGTCAATCCGGAAAGCCATTGGCCGGATGTTCGCATCGGCGGACGATGGCCACCGCGGTTTTCGCGCGAAGCGTTTACGGATTGAAACAAAATCTGCCGACTGCGTGACCGCGTGCGTCTGGCGGGCTGCGTACGATTTGCCTCGAGTCGTTCCCCTGAAAGCGGCTCAAAGCCGTCAAGTCACCCCTGAAGACATGACGGCCCCCCCCGAGCCCCGGTTCGCGCCGGGGCTCGCCTTTTTTGTGCGGCGCTCGAGGTTTCAGCCCTGCGTTGGTGGACGGGCGCGCCATCGCTATAATCCCGGCCCCCACAAGGCCGAAGTGGCGGAACGGTAGACGCAGCGGACTCAAAATCCGCCGGGGCAGCCCCCCGTAAGAGTTCGAGTCTCTTCTTCGGCACCATTTAGTCGTCCAGATACGACCGCAGACGTACAGATAACCGCGCTTTTTGCGCGGTTTTTCTTGGGGGCCGGATTCGCTGTCCACCGGCGGCCGCCCTTGCCGAACTCTACGAGCGACATGGAGCTTCTGTGAGCGCATCAATGTCGAAGCGCTCGACCTCCCATCGCGCGAGTGACGACGGTCCTGTCGGGCGCGCGTCGCTGTTGTAAAGATAGCTGCACATGTTCTTGGCGAACGCCCCGCCATCGCTCATAGGCTCGAATTTCCATCTGAGTGCGGGAGCCGCCATGAGTGATGCGAAGTCCGCTTATCGCTTCGAGACGCTGCAAGTGCACGCCGGCCAAGCGCCGGCGCCGGGAACCAATGCCCGCGCGGTGCCGATCTACCAGACGACGTCGTATACCTTCAACGATGCCGATCATGGCGCGCGGCTGTTTGCGTTGCAGGAATTCGGCAACATTTACACGCGTATCCAGAATCCGACGACCGATGTCTTCGAGCAGCGCATTGCCGCGCTCGAAGGCGGCGCCGCCGCGGTAGCGACGTCGAGCGGACAGGCCGCGCAGTTCGTGGCGATTGCCACGCTGGCGCAGGCCGGCGACGACATTGTCTCGACCAGCTATCTTTACGGCGGCACCTACAACCAGTTCAAGGTGACGTTGCCGCGGCTCGGCATCGGCGTGAAGTTTGTCGACGGGGACAAGCCGGAGGCATTTGCCAAGGCCATCGGGCCGAAAACCAAGGCACTGTTCGTCGAGAGCATCGGCAATCCGCGCTTCAACATTCCGGACCTGGAGGCCATCGCCAAGGTCGCGCACGAGCACGGCATTCCGCTGATTGTCGACAACACCTTCGGCATCGGCGGTTACCTCATCAAGCCGATCAAGCACGGTGCCGACATCGTCGTCGAGTCGGCGACCAAGTGGATTGGTGGCCACGGCAATTCGATCGGCGGCGTCATCGTCGACTCCGGCCGTTTCGACTGGGGCAACGGCAAGCATCCCTTGTTCACCGAGCCGGCGCCGGGTTATCACGGCCTCAATTTCTGGGAAGCTTTTGGCGCCGGGAGCCAGTTCGGCAACATCGCGTTCGCGATCCGCGCGCGCGTTGAGGGCTTGCGTGATCTCGGTTCCTCGCTGTCGCCGTTCAATGCTTTTCTGCTGCTGCAGGGGTTGGAGACGCTGTCGCTGCGCGCGCAGCGTCACGTCGACAATGCGCTGGAACTGGCGCGTTACCTGAAGTCCTTGCCCGACGTCGCCTGGGTCAACTACCCGGGCCTCGAAGACAGCCCGTATCACGAACTGGCGAAGCGTTATCTGCGCCACGGTTACGGCGCGGTGCTGAACTTCGGCGTCAAGGGCGGCTATCACGCTGCGCGGCGCTTCATCGACAACGTGCAACTCGCCAGTCATCTCGCCAATGTCGGCGATGCCAAGACCCTGGTCATCCATCCGGCGTCGACGACGCACCAGCAGCTGTCCGACAGCGAGCAGCAGCAGGCCGGCGTCAGTGCGGATCTGATTCGCATCAGCGTCGGCATCGAGCATATCGACGACATCAAGGCCGATTTGACGCAGGCGCTGGAGCGCGCACGGACCGCCCTGGCCGCGTGAAGGCGAGCGCGCTGCATCCGGCCACGCGCTGGTACGCGCTGCCGGACGGTTTCGCCCTGGAGCAAGGCGCCCACCTCGACGGCGGGCGTCTCGCGTATCGCTGCTGGGGGCAACCGTCGTCCCGCGCGGTGCTGGTCTGCCATGCCCTGACCGGCTCGGCCGACGTGGAGCAATGGTGGCCCGGCATCATCGGACCGGGTTGCATGCTCGATCCGGCGCGCGAGTTCATCGTCTGCTGCAACGTGCTGGGCAGCTGCTATGGCTCGACCGGGCCGGCCGCGCCGCATCCGCACGATGGTGCGCCGTACGGCGCACGCTTCCCGGCCGTGACGCTCCGCGACATGGTCCGTGCGCAGGCGCTGTTGCTCGACGCGCTGGGCATCGAGCAGCTGTCGCTGGTGATCGGCGGCTCGCTGGGCGGCATGCAGGCGCTGGAGTGGGCGATCGGCGCGCCGGATCGCGTCGAAGCCGCCGTGGTCATCGCGGCCAGTGCGCAGCAGCCGGCGTGGGCGATCGCGTTGTCGTCGGTGCAGCGCGCCGCCGTGCGGCTCGACGACGGCGACGGCGGACGCGGGCTCGCTGTTGCGCGCATGGCGGCCATCTGCAGCTATCGCCACTGGCAGGGCTTCGAGCGGCGTTTCGGGCGCCAGCCCGGCGCCGGCGATTTCGCCGTGAACGACTATCTCGCGCATCACGGCCGGCGTTTCGTCGGGCGCTTCGATCGGCACAGCTATCTGGCGCTCATCGATGCCATGGACAGTCATGATGTCGCGCGGCAGCGCGGTGCACTGGAGGCGGTGCTCGCCGCCTGCCCGGTGCGAACCTTGCTGATCGGCATCGACTCGGATCTGCTCTATCCACCGGTCGAACAGCGCCGTCTGGCGATGCTGCTGCCGCATGCGCACTACGCCGAAATCCAGTCACCGCACGGCCACGATGCGTTCCTGATCGAGACCGCTGCCATCGTACAGGCCGTGCGCAGGTTTCGGCAGCCGGCGCCGCATCCGGCCATCGCGCTGCAGTTCAGCTATTGAATGGCGGCGCCGGGCACGTTTTTGCGTGCCCGGCGCGGGATGGTCCACGCTTTTCCTAGAAGCGACAGCCCCGTGGCGCTGAATACCGGCGGGTCGATTTCGACCGCGCCGATCGCGGTGCCGTTGATGCGGGCGTCGCTGTCGATAATCAGGCCAGCGTTCGATCCGGACGTCTGGCCGTTGATCGAGAAATCGTGCTCGAACGGCGGACCGCCCCGCAGATCGACGGCCCAGTGTCGTCGGTGAACAACTGCATGCCGCAGTCCGAAGCCGGGAGGACTCGCGCAGCTGGCCGGCTGAGAGGCACCGTCGCGCGACGAACGGCATGACGATAGACGCCGAAGTTCCTGAAATCTGTCTTCGGCGCGACAGATTTGCCGTGGGCCCGACGCGATGATCGCCGCCTCGATTGCAGGGGAAATCTTTCGATGGCGCGGCGGGATGCGGTGCGGGGCGTGAAGCGTTGGCTGCTGCTGGCGGTGTGGACCGCATCGGCGGGTGCGGCAACGCCGATCGAGATCCGCCTGGCGTCACCCGATATCGGTTCGGCCGGCACCTCGAGCAGCGGCACCGGCCCGGTCGACTACGCCTACGTGCGACATCTCTACGAGGACGAGTTCGCGCACGATGGCATTCGTGTGCGCTGGAAGTTCTTCAAGGGCGCGGGCCCTGCCGTCAACGAGGCCATCGTCAATCGCCAGATCGATTTCGCGTTCATCGGCGATCTCCCGGCCATCATTGGTCGCGCCGTCGGCAGCGATACGCGTCTGCTCGCTGGCGTCGTGCGTGGCGCCAACAACTATCTCGGCGTCGTACCGGGCAAGGGCTACGACAGCCTCGAGAAACTGCGTGGCAAGCAGATCGGCGTCTGGCTCGGCACCGCCAGTCATCTCGGCTTTGACGCGGTGCTCGCGCAGCACGGTTACAGCGAGAAGGATTTCCGCATCATCAATCTCGACCCGAGCGCGGCGATGGCGGCGCTGGCGACGCGGCGCATCGACGCCGCCTGGAGCGCGGCCAACCTGCTGGTGCTGCAGCAGCGTGGCCTGATCGACATTCCGCTGAGCACCAAGGGCGGTGATGGCACCGGCACCTTTGCGCTGGGGCTGGTCGGCCGCGGTGGCTTCGTCCGCGAACATCCGGATTTGACGCTGCGCGTCGTCAAGGTGCTGCTGCGTGCCTCTCAGTGGGTGTCGGTGCCGGCGAATCATGACCGAATCGTCGAGCTCGTGACGCAGCAGGCGCATCTGCCGGAAGCGCTGCTGCGCGACGCGTTTCGCGGCGAGGACCTCGGCCGCATGAGTTCGCCCTTGCTCGATGGTGATTTTCTCGGCCAGTACCGCGACGGCGTGCAGGCTGCCTGGCGCACCGGCCTCATCCGTCAGACCTTCGATGTCGATGCCTGGGCCGAGCCGCGCTTCGTCGAACAGGCACTGCAAGAACTGCGGCTTGAAGATTTCTGGACACCGCGGTTGGCGCGTGTCGCCGTATCACCTTCCGGCACGGACGCCCTTCCTCACGCCGATCCGGCGCATCCCGCCGCGAAACAACAGGAGCCGTCCTTGTGAATCAGGTCTTTCGTGCAGAATCCGTTTTGCGGCGACGCAACGTTTCTTCGCTCGTGCTCGTCGCGGCGCTCGCGGCGAGCTTTCCCGCACTGCCGGCGTGGAGCGCGGAGACTCCCGACGATGCCGGGTCCGCAGCGATTGCGCCGGCCGCCGGTGACGATACGCAGATCGCCGACGTCATCGTGACCGCACGCCGTCGCGACGAACGCGCGCAGGACGTGCCGACGGCGCTGTCGAGCGCCAGCGGCAGCGAGCTCGAGCGCAACGGCGTCTCGCAGGTGCAGGAGCTGCAGCAGCTGCTGCCGAATCTGAACGCGGCGTACATCCACGCGCGCCAGTCGGCGCTCGCCGTGCGCGGCATCGGCAACAATCCGGCGAACGAAGGGCTCGAGGGCAGCGTCGGCCTGTACCTCGACAACGTCTATCTCGGCCGGCCGGGCATGGCGGTGTTCGATCTGCTCGATCTGGCACAGGTCGATCTGCTGCGCGGCCCGCAGGGCACGCTGTTCGGCAAGAACACGACGGCCGGTGTGCTCAACATCGCAACCCTGCAGCCAACGTTCACGCCGGAAGGCAGCGTCAGCGCCTCCGCCGGCAGCCGCGACTATCTGCAGGCCCGCGGCACCGTGTCGGGACCGCTGACCGACACGCTCGCCGGACGCCTGTCGCTGGCCAAGACGCATGACGACGGTTGGTTACGCAACCTCAGCGATGGCCGCCGCCTCGACAGCGTCGACCGCGAAGGCGGCCGCGGCCAGCTGCTGTACAAGCCGGACGACGGCTTCAGCCTGCGCCTGATCGGCGACTACAACAACGAGGATGACTCGCAGGGCACGTCGGTCGTCACCGGCATCGGGCCCGCCAAGTCCGGTTACCGCAATCTCGATGACGCGGCGACGGCGACCGGCGCCTCGGCGGTGCCGAGCGACTGGCGGAAATACGAGGTGACGCTGGACGGCCCGCAGCGCATGGTCGCGCGCCAGGGCGGCACCTCGGCCGAGGCCAACGTCAAGCTCGGCGACTACACGCTGACGTCGATCACGGCGTGGCGCACCTGGAAGTTCTCGCCGCACAACGATGTCGACATGACCGATGCGGACATCATCTCCGACTACGGTTTCAAGGTGCGCGACGATCAGGTCTCGCAGGAAATCCGTCTCGCCTCGCCGACCGGAAGCGCATTCGACTACGTGCTCGGCGCGTACTACTTCCGTCAGAACGTGCGCAACACGCTGACGACCGTGACCGGCGACGAGGCCGACGTCGCCGAGCTGCCGACGCCTTACAGCGACCTCGGACTGCACGTGCTCGACAACATCACGTCGATCAATCACGGCAAGGTGGTGACCGACAGCTACGCGCTGTTCGCGCAAGGCAACTGGCACGTGACGCAGCGCTTCGACGTCACCGCCGGCGTGCGCGGCACGTACGAGGAGAAGGCCGCGCGCGTCTACCGCGACGAGCCGATCGGTGCGACGGAGCAGTCGATCCCGGCCTTCCAGACGGTGCAGGACGGCCAGGTCGGCGCCTGGGATTCCGGCCGCTTGACCCAGCACGAGCTGAGCCCGTCGGGCCTGCTGACCTTCAGCTACCGGCCGCTCGACGGCCTGCTCGGCTATCTCACGCTGTCGCACGGCGAGAAGTCCGGCGGCTTCAACGTCAACGGCGTCGGCGTCGGCCCGTCGGCGGGCGCCGACGCGCTGCGCGTCGGCCCGGAGCGCGCCAACGACGTCGAGCTCGGCCTCAAGAGCACGCTGTGGAACCATCGCTTGCTGCTCAACGGCAATCTGTTCCTGACCCGCGTCGGCGGCTACCAGGCGGCGGCCGTGGTGACGCCGCAGGATTCCAGCACACCGGTGCAGACCCTGACCAACGTCGACGAAGTGGAGAGCCGCGGCATCGAATGGGACATCCGCGCGCTGCCGCTGCGCGGCCTGACGCTGGTCTTCAACGGCGCCTACACCGACGCGCACTACCGCTCGTTCGACAACGCGCCGTGCCCGGCCGAAACCAACGACGACAGCACGGTGCCGACGTCCTGCGACCTGAGCGGCAAGCAGGTGCAGGGCGCGCCGCGCTGGACGGTCAACTCGATCGCCGCATACGAATGGCGCTGGTCGGAGCGTCTGCGGCAGAGCGTCAGCGCCAGCTACGCCTGGCGCTCGTCGGCCAACGGCAGCATCGACAACTCGATCTACAACGAGCTGCCGGCGTACGGCCTGTTCAACGCCTCGACCGGCCTGCAGTTCGACATCGGCGGCAGCCGGCAGCTCGCGTTCTCGGTGTGGGGCCGCAATCTTGCCGACCAGCGCTACCTGCTCAGCGGCGGCTCGACGATCAACAACGCCTACACGGGCTCGGTCGGCGCGCCGCGCACGGTCGGCGCGACGCTCGGCTACAGCTTCTGAGCATGGGCGAGGCGATCATCATCGCTGCTCCGCGCCTGCATCGGCCGGCGCGGCACCGCGCGCAGCACGGGCTGCGTTTCGCGCTCGGCCTGCCGTTGCCGGCGCTGCTGTTCACGCTGTGGTGGCTCGCCGCGCGTTACGCGTGGATGCCGCCGCAGATCCTGCCGGCGCCGTCGCTGGTCTGGCACAGCGCGCAGGAACTCGTCGCCAACGGCAGGCTCGCCGCGGCGGTGGCGATCAGCCTGGAGCGACTGCTGTGGGGGCTGGCGATCGGCGTCGCCCTCGGGCTGGTCTTCGGCATCGTCGGCGGCGCCAGCCGCCGCGCCGACGACGTCATCACGCCGAGCCTGCTGGCGTTCGCGCAGATTCCGACGCTGGCCTGGCTGCCGCTGCTGATGCTGATGCTCGGTCTCGGCGAGGCGCTGAAGCTGTTCCTGATCGCCAAGGCCGTCGTCATCCCGGTCGCCGTGCACACGCGTACTGGCGTGCGTGACGTGCCGCTGCAACTGCGCGAGATCGCCGCGGCTTTGCGCCTGCCGCGCACCGTCATCTTCACGCGGCTGTTGCTGCCGTCGGCGCTGCCGGCGATCGTCACCGGCATCCGCCTGTCGCTGGGCGCGGCATGGATGACGCTGGTGGCCGTCGAACTGCTGGCGTCGTCGGAAGGCATCGGCCGGCTGATGGTCTGGGGCCGCCAGCTGTTTCAGCTCGACATCGTCTTCGTCTGCATCGTCGTCATCGGCGTGCTCGGTCTCGGCATCGATCTCGTCGCGCGCGGACTCGATGCCTGGTTGACGCGCTGGCCGCGGCCGGCGCTCGGCGCCGGTCTGGCTGCGTCGCCGTGTGGCTGGCGCGCACGGCTGACGGTGCGCGCGCGCAACGTCGCGCTGCCGGTGGGGGTGCTCGGCCTGTGGCAGTACGCGGTCGCGTCCGGCGCGATCAACGGCGCGGTGCTGCCGTCGCCGCTGATGGTGGCGCACGCCGCCCTTGCGGCACTCGCCGACGGCACGCTGTCCGGCGCGCTCGGCGCGAGCCTGCTGCGCAGCTTCGGCGGTCTGGTGCTCGGCGGTGTGCCGGGCGTCGCGCTCGGCCTGATGCTGGGGCTCTCGCGCCGCGCCGAGCAGTGGATCGCGCCGGGCTTCGATGCATTCCGGCAGATCGCGATCTTCGCCTGGGTGCCGCTGCTGACGGCGTGGTTCGGCATCGACAACCTCGGCAAGCTGGTCTTCATCAGTCTCGCCGCGTTCCTGCCGCTGGCGTTCGCGACCTGGCGCGGTGTTGCCCATCGGTCGATACAACTCGACGAGGTCGCGCGCGCCGCGCGGCTGTCGTTCGCGCAGCGCCTGCGCCTGCTGGTACTGCCCGGCGCGGCGCCGTCGATCTTCGCCGGCCTGCGCCTCGCGCTGGTCTATACCTGGCTCGCCGCGATCGGTGTCGAGTACTTCATGAATGCCGGGCTCGGCATCGGCAGTTACCTGCTCGCCGCCCAGCAGACCTTCGCGATGCCGCTGGTGCTTGGCGGCATGGTGCTGGTCGGCGTGCTCGGCGCCGCGCTCGGCCGTCTCGGCAACGCGCTCGAAACCTTCGCCACGCGCTGGCGCCAACCGGAGGCCTGAGGCCCATGACCGACACCCTCGACGCGACGGCCGCCGCGCCGCCGCTGATCGAATTCCACCACGTCGGCAAGCAGTTCGAGGTCGACGGCCGGCCGCTCGAAGCGATCCGCGACTTCCATCTCGACGTTCGCGACGGCGAATTCGTCGCGCTGCTCGGCGCCAGCGGCAGCGGCAAATCGACGCTGCTGCGCCTGCTCGCCGGCTTCGACGCCGACTACGCCGGCGAGATTCGCGTCGACGGGCGGCCGGTCAGCGGCATCGATCGCGAGCGCGGCATCGTCTTTCAGGAGCCGCGGCTGTTCCCCTGGCTCAATGTCGAGCGCAATGTCGAACTCGGCCTCGCCGCCGATCGCCTGTCGAAAGTCGATCGCGAGGAGAAGACGCGCGAGATCCTGCGCCTCGTCGGCCTGCGCGATTTCAGTCGCGCGCTGCCGCACCAGCTGTCGGGCGGCATGGCGCAGCGCGTGGCGATCGCGCGCGGCCTGGTGTCGCAGCCGCGCATCCTGATGCTCGACGAGCCGTTCGGCGCGCTCGATGCGCTGACGCGCCATCAGCTGCAGCGCGAGCTGCTCGACATCCGCCGGCGGCATCGCATCACCGTGCTGCTGGTCACGCACGATGTCGAGGAGGCGATCTTCCTCGCCGATCGCGTCGTCGTGCTCGAACCGCGGCCGGGCCGCGTCAAGCGCGTCGTCGACGTTGCGCTGCCGCGGCCGCGCGAGCGCGGCAGCTACGAATTCCACCGTTTGCGCGAAACGCTGCTCGACGAACTCGCCGGCAGCGCCGCCGCTGCTTCCTGAGCCACGGCCATCCCCGCCGGAATCCCAGCCGGAGTCCTCGCCATGATCCTGTCCACCATTTACGGTGCCGAACCGATCGACATCGCCGCGCGCTACCGCCACCTCCGGCCGCAGCCGCAGCTGCCGAACTTCGCGGCGAAGATCGATCTCGATCTCACGCAGCCGCTGAGTGAAGACGTGCAGCGCGAGCTATACCAGGCGCTGCTCGATTTCGAGGTGCTGCTGTTCGCGCCGCAGGTCATCAGCGCCGAGCAGCATGTCGCGCTGGCGCGCGTGTTCGGGGACATCGCGACCGGCGCGTTTTTTCCACGCAAGCCGGGTCAGCCGCAGCTCGAAGTGATCGAGTTCGACGAGAAGCGCAAGCCGGAGATCAACATCTGGCACAGCGATCTGAGCTGGCTGCCGAATCCGCCGACCGGCACGGTGATCCAGATCACCGAGCTGCCGGACAACGGCGGCAATACCGCGTGGGCGAGCCTGTCGGCCGCCTATGCGGCGCTGTCGCCGGGCCTGCAGCAATACCTGTCCACGCTGACGGCGACGCACACCTGGGAAATCAGCGGCTGGCGCGATGCGCTGGCCGCGTTCGGCGACGACGCGCTCGTCAGCGCGCTGCGCCACTACAAGCCGGTTTCGCATCCGGTCGTGCGTCCGCATCCGGAATCCGGCAAGCCGGTGCTCTACGTCAGCGAGAACTTCACCAGACGCATCGACGGCGTGCACTTCCGCGAGAGCCGCGCGCAGCTCGAATTCCTGCGCGAATGGATCGCGCAGCCGGAGTTTGTCTACAACCACAAGTGGGAGAAGAACGGCATCGCCGTCTGGGACAACCGCACGACGCAGCATTACGCCAGCGCCGACTACTGGCCGCAGCGTCGCGTCACGCAGCGCGTGACCTTCAATGCGCGCGGCAAGGCCGAGAGCGGCGCGACGCCGCACGATCACGTCACGACGAGCGTGGCGGCATGAGCCGGCAGATCCGGCTTGGCGCGTTCCTGCCGGCCAACGGCCATCACGTCGCGGCGTGGCGGCATCCGGACGTGCCGGCCGACGCCGGTCACGACTTTGCGCACTACAAGCGCATCGCGCAGGCCGCCGAGCGCGCGAAGTTCGATGCGGTGTTCCTCGCCGACAACACGGCGGTCATCGGCGGCGGCGAGCGCAAGGAGGTGCTGAGCCGCACCGCGGCCGCCGGCTTCTTCGAGCCGCTGACCTTGCTGTCGGGGCTGGCCGCCGTCACCGAGCGCATCGGCCTGATCGCGACGGTGACGACGACCTACAACGAGCCGTACAACGTCGCGCGCAAGTTCGCATCGCTCGATCACCTCTCCGGCGGCCGCTCTGGCTGGAACCTGGTGACGTCGGCCGATCCGACCGAGGCGTCGAACTTCGGCGTCGATGCGCATGCCGCGCACGCCGTGCGCTACGAGCGCGCCGAGGAATTCATCGACGTCGTCAGCGGCCTGTGGGATAGCTGGGAGGACGACGCGCTGGTCAACGACAAGCGCGGCGGCCGCAAATTCGATCCGGACAAGCTGCACGTGCTCGATCATCGCGGCCAGTACTACGCGGTGCGTGGCCCGCTGAACATCGCGCGCTCGCCGCAGGGTCATCCGGTGAAAGTGCAGGCCGGTTCGTCGGAGCCGGGCAAGGCGCTCGCCGCGCGCACGGCGGAAGTCGTGTTCACCGCGCAGCAGACGCTCGAAGGCGCGCGCGAGTTCTACGCCGATCTCAAGCAGCGCCTGCCGGCGTTCGGCCGTCACGCCGACGACGTCAGGATCATGCCCGGCATCTTCCCGGTCGTCGGCCGCACGCAGGCCGAAGCGCAGGCGAAGTACCAGGCGCTGCAGGATCTCATCGATCCGGTCGTCGGGCTTTCGCTGCTTGCGGTGCTGGTCGGCGACGTCGACCTGTCCGGCTATCCGCTCGACGGTCCGGTGCCCGAGCTGCCGGAAACCGAGAACTGGAAGAGCCGCCAGGCGCTGGTGCTCGACGCCGCGCGCCGCAACGGCCTGACGCTGCGCCAGCTGTACCTGCACATCGCCGGCGCGCGCGGTCACTGGCAGATCGTCGGTACGCCGGTGCAGATCGCCGATCTGCTCGAAGAATGGTTCACGACCGGCGCCGCTGACGGTTTCAACATCATGCCGCCGTGGCTGCCGGGCGGCCTCGATGATTTCATCGAACTGGTGCTGCCGGAGCTGCGCCGCCGCGGCCTGTTCCGCAGTGAATACGAAGGGCGCACGCTACGCGAGAACCTGGGCCTGCCGTATCCGCGGAATCGCTACCACCATCACGCGCCGGCGGGCACCGAAACGGGGGCGTGAGCGGCATGCGATGAGCGCAGGTCGGCAGAGACACGGCGGGGCGCCCTCGCCGGCTGATCGGGGACTAAGGCCATGCCGAAATCTTCCTTTGCCGGGCGGCGGCGACGACTTAGCTTCATGCGGACCCGATCCACCCCGATCGCCGCCGAGCCGCGCCAAGCCGAACCTGCCATGACGTCCGTCGCTGCCCATCTGGAACCGTCCCCCGCCGGACGGACGGTATCTTGGCTGCCCGCGTATTTCACGCGGCACGCCTTGCTCGGACGCACGCGGCCGGAGACGCGCAGCGCGCTCGCCGAGGTCGCCTACCTGCGCTATTTCGCGTCCGGCGCGCGCGTCGCCGCCTACGGTGATGCCTGCGATTCGATCAACCTGGTGATCCACGGCGCGGTGGAGATCGGCTGGGCCGATGCCGATGGGCGGCGTGCCGTGCTGAGCTATCTGCAGGTCGGCGAGTTCATGAACATCGCGCCGTTGATCGACCGCCAGCCGTTGATGTACGACGTGCGCGCGCACGGCAGCGCGACGCTCGCCTGCATTCCCGCCACCACCTTTCTCGCCTGCCTCGATCGCGATCCCGTGCTGACGCGCGGCATGCTCGACGAACTGGCGTGGCGCAGCCGCTTCCTGCACGAAGCGCTCCGCCATCAGGCGCTGGTGCCACTGCGCGCGCGGCTGGCGCGCTATCTGTTGTTCCTCGCACAGCGCCACGGCAACACGACGGCGCAGGGCCTGCGCATCGACATGCGGCTGTCGCAGGACGATCTCGCCGCGATGCTCAATTCATCGCGGCAGAGCATCAACAAGGAACTGCGCGCCTTCGCCGAGCAGGCACTGATCTCGGTCGGATACAGCGTGGTGCTGCTGCTGCGGCCCGATGAACTGGAACGCATCGCCGGCTAGCGCCGAGCTTCAGTTGCGCCAGTACACGTCGTCGTCGTCCGGCCGTCGCGCACGAGTTCACGACCGTGCCCGATCTGCTGCCGTCGCTCTCGAACTCGCCGGCCTCCGGCATCCGGACAATCGCTGCAAAGGCCGCGACGTCCACGTGCCGCGCGGTCATGCCGCTGCCGGTTCGGGTGCGTTGTTGTCGATGACGGCGCCGCGCAACTGCTTGACGTTCTCGCGCATCAGGTCGGCGACCAGCGCGTCGGTGCGCGGGTCCGCGAGCACTTCCTCGACGATGCGGAAGCCGGCGTCGACCAGGGCTTCGCTGATGTCCTTGTAGAACGGCAGACGCGAGAGGCGGCCGGCCGCGGGATCGTCGCGCAGCTTTTCGAAGACCATCTGCCGCAGGTCGGTCTCGTTTTCCTTGAGCGCGCGGGCGATGTTGCGCGTGTAGGTGCCGCGGCCGAGCACGTCGGCGACTTCGTCGAGCACGGCGACCGTGACCGCGTCGCTGATGGAATCGACGATGGTGTTCTTGAAGCGGTTGACGAGCAGGTAGGTGAAGTCCTCGCCGAGCGCGCGGTCGGCGGCGCCGCCGAAGCGCGACAGCAGCACGGCGATGCGGATCACGCGGAACAGGCGGAAGCCGCGGATCGCCGGGTGCGCGGCCGGGATCATGCCGAGGATCTCGTACCAGTTGCGCTTGAGATAGCCCCACTGCCAGCCGTTGGCCTGCCAGCGCCAGAGGAATTCCACGGCGAAGATGGCGCAGATGAGCAGATCGGCGACGGCGATCTGGTGCTGCTCGCCCGATGTCACCGGCCCCCAGGTTTCGTAGGCGAGCAGGGCGATCGAAATGACCGCGAGCAGCAGCATCAGCCAGTCGACGGGCGAGATGCGATAACGGGGCGGACGGTCGGCGGCCATGGCGGTTTTCGGTTGAGGCGCGCGCGACCGGCAAGTCGCGCGTCGCCGCGGTGAGGGAAGGCCCGCCCTCGGCGGCGGGATCATCGTCGCTATGATGCGGGACCTGGCCGGGGACCGCATCACGACGGTGCGCATGTACCCGGCGCGCGCGTGGCATCAAACATGCATTGCCTGATGCCGACCGCTCAGCGTGGAGCGGGCATCGGGGGATTGATGTGCGCATATGTGGGTCGGGCCGGGTTCTGGCGGCTTGGGCAGTGATTTGCGCTTCATGGTTGTGCGCTGCGCCGGCCTGGGCCGACGCCGCCGCGCGGCCGCATCTGGTCGCCGTCGATACGATCAGCGCCGGCGACACGGCGTGGATGCTGAGCTCGACGGCGCTCGTGCTGCTGATGACGATTCCGGGCCTGGCGATGTTCTACGCCGGCATGGTGCGCAAGAAGAACGTGCTGGCGACCGCGCTGCAGAGTTTCTTCGTCACCTGCATCGTCACGATTCTCTGGGTGCTGGTCGGCTACAGCCTCGCGTTCACGCCCGGCAGCCCCTATCTCGGCAGCCTGGACCGCTTCGCGCTGCAGGGACTGCTGTATCTCAAGGACGCCGGCAAGCTGACGGTCAGCCACGTCGCCCCGACGATTCCCGAGTCGGTGTTCGTGATGTTCCAGATGACGTTCGCGATCATCACGCCGGCGCTGATCACCGGTGCGTTCGCCGAGCGCATGCGTTTCGGCGCGATGGTGCTGTTCATGATCCTGTGGTCGCTGCTGGTCTACGCGCCGGTCGCGCACTGGGTCTGGGAGCCGACCGGCTGGCTGTCGAGCCTGGGCGCGCTCGACTTCGCCGGCGGCACCGTCGTGCACATCAACGCCGGCGCCGCGGGCCTGGCCTGCGCGTTCATGCTCGGCCGCCGCACGCACTACGGCAGCGAACCGTTCATTCCGTTCAATCTCGGATTCACGATGATCGGTGCGTCGCTGCTGTGGGTCGGCTGGTTCGGCTTCAACGCCGGCTCGGCGGTCGCCTCCGACGGCCGCGCCGGCATGGCGATGCTCGTCACGCAGACGGCGACGGCGATGGCGTCGCTGAGCTGGATGACGGTCGAATGGCTGATCCGCGGCCGCGTGTCGCTGCTCGGCGCGCTGTCCGGCGCCGTGGCTGGCCTCGTCGCCATCACGCCGGCCTCCGGCTTCGTCAACGTCGGCGGTGCGCTGGCGATCGGCGTCGCCGCCGGCGTCGCCTGTTACTGGGGCGCGACCGGCCTCAAGCGCCTGCTCGGCGCCGACGACTCGCTCGACGTCTTCGGCATCCACGGCATCGGCGGCTTGATCGGCGCCCTGCTGACCGGCGTGTTCGCCGACAAGAACATCTGCGGCGTCGAAGGCAGCCTGCTGACGCAGGCGATCGGTGCGTTCGCGACGCTGCTCTACAGCGGCGTGGTTTCGCTGCTGATCCTCGTGATCCTCAAGTACACGATCGGTCTGCGCGTGACGCCCGACGAAGAATTGACGGGTCTGGATCTCTCGCTGCACGGAGAGACGATCCCCTGATCGGACAGGGCCAGCCGTCGATGGGCGGCGCGTGGCCGGAAGCGGTGCTTGAAAGCGGGAACGGTTGGAGGCCGGGGCGCAACCGGCGCATCGGAGGGAGGGCATGACGGAAAGCGAAGCCTTGCTGTTGGCCACGCGGCTGTATGTGCGCATGCGGGCGGGAGGCGGGCGCGTGATCGACGCGGTCTGGATGACGCAGAACGTCGACTATGCGCGCGAGGTCCTGCGCATCGCGCACACGCATGCGGACGGCGAAGTCCAGCGTCTGGCCGCGCGTTTCGAGGAAGTGGTGTTCGGCACCGGCGCGCGCGCCCCGGCATGGCCGGCGGCGCCGCGGCGACGCCGAACAAATACATCGGCGTGCTGCGCTGACGCGCCCGCCGCGCGGCGTCCGCGGCGGCGAACGGGCCGTGCTCAGGATGAACAGCTGACCGCGATCGCCCGCGCGTCCGGCGGTGGCTCGGCCGCATAGGCTTCGGATTCCGGCTGCTCGTCATAGGGCCGGCGCAGGATCGTCAGCAGGCGCTCGATCTGCGCGCCGCTGCCGCGCTCCGCGTCCTCGATCGCCGCCTGCGCCAGATGGTTGCGCAGCACGTACTTCGGATTGACGGCGTTCATGCGCGCGGCCCGTTCGGCGTCGTCGTTGCTTTCGCTGCGCAGGCGCGCGCGCCAGTCCGGCAGCCAGGCGTCGAAGGCATCGACCGCGAGCAGGTGGTCGCGCAGCGCGCCGGCGTCGCCGCCGTCGTTCGCCGAAACCCTGGCGAGCCGGCGGAAGCTGCGCGTGAAGTCCGAACGGCCCTGGTGCAGCAGCGTCAGGAAGCGGTTGATCAGCTCGGCGTCGCCGTCGCGCGCGTCGCGCAGGCCGAGCTTGGCGCGCCACAGCGCCGTGACCGTCGCCGCGTAGACCGGCGCGAAGCGTTCGAGCAGGCCTTCGGCGATCCTCACCGCTTCGTTTTCGTCCTCGTGCAGCAGGGGCAGGGTGGCCTGCAGCAGCCGCGAGCAGTTCCAGTAACCGATGCCCGGCTGGCGGTCGTAGGCGTAGCGACCGCCTTCGTCGCTGTGATTGCAGACGTGGTGCGCGTCGAAGGCGTCGATGAAGCCGTAGGGTCCGTAGTCGAGCGTCAGGCCGAGGATCGACAGGTTGTCGGTGTTCATCACGCCGTGGCAGAAGCCGACGCTCTGCCACTGCGCCATCAGCCGCGCCGTGCGCTCGATGACTTCGGCGAGCCAGCGCGCGTAGCGCTCCGGCGCGTTGCGCAGATGCGCGAAGTGCTCGGCGATGACGTGATCGGCGAGCGGCGCGAGATGCTGGTGCTGGCCGCGGTAGTAGAACACCTCGAAGTGGCCGAAGCGGATGTGCGTGGGCGCGACGCGGCAGATCACGGCGGCGCGCTCGATCGTCTCGCGGCGCACCGGGTCGTCGGCGGTGATCAGGCTCAGCGCGCGGGTCGTCGGAATGCCGAGATGATGCAGCGCCTCGCCGGCGAGGTATTCGCGCACGCTGGAGCGGATCACGGCGCGACCGTCGGCGAAGCGTGAGTACGGCGTCTGCCCGGCGCCCTTGAGCTGCAGGTCCCAGGACTCGCCGCGCGCGTTGCGCACCTGGCCGAGCAGGATCGCGCGGCCGTCGCCGAGCTGCGGCACGTAAACGCCGAACTGGTGGCCGGCGTACAGCGTGGCGACCGGCTGCAGGCCCGGCAGCGGCACGTTGCCGGAAAACACGTCGACGAAGGCCGGCGTCTGCAACTCACGCGGATCGAGATCGATCAGCGCCGCGACGTCGGCGTTCGCGTGCAGCAGGCGCGGGTTCGTCAGCGGCGTCGGCGCGACAGGCGTGGCGTAGGCCGCGCCGAGCGCGGCGAGGCGATTGTCGAAGGTGAGCGCGGTGAGCGGCAGGGACACGGTAGGCGGAATGTCGATCGGTGATGGAGCAGGATGCGCGCACTGTAGCGAAGCGGCGGCGGCGCCGCGCTGAACACCGGGGGCGATCTGCTATAAAGGCCACCTGTCGCCGCATACAAGGAAAACGACATGCACTTCGACAATCCCGGCCTGTGGGGCTTCCTCATCCTCGTCGCCGACCTCTGGGCGCTGGTCAGCGTGCTGCAGAGCTCGCTGACGACGGGCAAGAAGGTGCTGTGGATCCTGCTGATCTTTTTCCTGCCGGTGCTCGGCTTCATCATCTGGCTCTTGGTCGGTCCGCGCGGACGCTAGGCAGGTTCGCTTCCCATTGCCGGCGCGAGCCGGCGGCTGCCGTAAAGGCGCTCGCGCATGCAAAGACTCGTGCTCTGCATCGCCGCATGCCCGCTGCCGGTGATCGTGCTGACGCTGCTGCTCAGCGCGGCGGCGCTGCTGGCGCTCGTCGATCGAAAGTCTGCTGCCCGCCAGCGCTGGCGACGCTGACGCGCGGCGCGGTGATCGGCGAGGCCGGCTATTTCGGCCAGCGCCGCACCGCCAACGTCGACACGCTGACGCCGGTGCGCGTGCTGCGCTTCGACTCGCAGGATCTCGAACGGCTGCGCCTGCGCTATCCGCGCGTTGCCGCGCTGGTGCTGCGCAACCTCAACCGCATCCAGGCCGAGCGCCTGGCGCGCGCGACGGCGATGCTGCAATAACGCCTCTGGTCATCGCCATTTCCACGGCGATGCCGCTACGCTTGGCTTGATTTCTGGCGAGGATCGATAAACGGGTTCCCTCTCCCCCGCGTGCGGGGGAGAAGGAGTTGGCGTTTACATGCAGCGATTCCGCTTTGCTGATTTTCCGAGGGGAAAGATTGATGAGTCTCAAGGGCAGGACGCTGTTCATCACCGGCGGCTCGCGCGGCATCGGCCTCGCCATCGCCGTGCGCGCCGCGCGGGACGGCGCCAACGTGGTGGTCGCCGCCAAGACCGGCGAGCCGAACGCCCGGCTGCCGGGCACGATCTACAGCGCCGCCGAAGACATCGAGAAGGCGGGCGGCCGCGCGCTGCCGATCCTCTGCGACCTGCGCGACGAGGCGCAGCTCGCCGCGGCCGTCGGGCAGACGGTGGCGACCTTCGGCGGCATCGACATCCTCGTCAACAACGCTAGCGCGATCTCGCTGACCGGCACGCTGGCGACGGACATGAAGAAGTACGACCTCATGAACGGCATCAACGCGCGCGGTACCTACATGGCCGGGCGCCACTGCATTCCGCATCTGAAGCAGGCGGCGGAAAAGCATGGCGGGGCGCACATCCTGACCCTGTCGCCGCCGCTCGACATGCGGGCCAGGTGGTTCGCGCCGCACGTTGCCTACTCGATGGCGAAGTACGGCATGAGCCTGTGCACGCTCGGCTGGGCCGAAGAGTTCAGGCAGGACGGCATCGCCGCCAATTCGCTGTGGCCGCGCACGGCGATCGCCACCGCGGCGATCCGCATGGTCGGCGGTGACGAGATGATGAAGGTGTCGCGCACGCCGGAGATCATGGCCGACGCCGCGCACGTGATCCTGAGCAAGCCCTCGCGTGAATTCACCGGCCATTTCTGCATCGACGACCTCGTGCTCCACGCGGCGGGCGTGCGCGACTTCTCGAAGTACGCCGCCGTGCCCGGCACGCCCGAATCGGCGCTCGCGCCCGACTTCTTCCTGCCGGACGATCTGCCGACGCTGTCCTGAAGGCCTTACGCCTCGCATCATCATGTCCCGCTGGCGCCCGCCGTCCGAGAAGTCCTCGCCGTACATCACCGCCGAAGGCCACGCGCGCCTGAAGGCGGAGTTCGAGCGGCTGTGGCGCGTGCGCCGGCCCGAGGTCGTGCGCGCGCTGTCGGCGGCGGCGGCCGAGGGCGACCGCAGCGAGAACGCCGAGTACCAGTACCGCAAGAAGGAACTGCGCGAGATCGACGCGCGGCTGAAGTACCTGACGCTGCGGCTCGAGGACGTCAAGGTCGTCGACGCGCAGCCGTCGGTTGACGGCCGGGTGTTCTTCGGCGCCTGGATCGAACTGGCCGACGAGGACGGCGAGCCGCGCCGCTACCGCATCGTCGGCGCCGACGAGACCGACAGCGCGCGCGGCTGGATCAGCGTCGATTCGCCGGTCGCGCGCGCGCTGCTCGGCCAGGCTGAGGGGGCAGTCGTGAAGGTGCGTCTGCCGGCCGGCGAGGTCGAGTACGAGATCGTCGCCGTGCGCTACGGCGAGGCCGGCTGAGCGGCATCGCGACGGCGGCGCCGTCGCGAGCCGGCGTCAGTGTCCCCAGAGCGCCGGCGGGTCCGGCAGCTGCGCCGGCACGTTGCCGGCCGGCACCGCTTCCATCTGCCGCTGGTTGGCGCCGATCTTGGCGGCGATCCAGCTGCGCAGCCTGGTGCGGTTGTCGGCGATCACCGGCTGGTCCGGCGACAGGCGCGCGGCGCGTTCGAGCAGTTGCAGCGCCGCGTAGACGTCGCCGTTGCGCGTGCGCGCGACGGCGAGGTTGTTGAGCTGCACCGGATCGAAAGGGTTGTCGCCGAGCGTGCTTTCGAGCGTCGATACGGCGGCGTTGACCTGGCCGGTCTCGAGCAGCGCCTGCAGCTGCGCGGCGTCGGGCGCGCCTTGCGCGAAGGCGCCGGCCGACAGCCAGGCGGTGGCGATGGCGGCGAGCGCGGCGCGGCGCGGGGTGGACGGCGGGTTCATGGCAGCGGCCCCTTGAAGGCGTTCGGCACCTGCGGTTCGAGCGGTTGCGGCTGCACGCCGGAGAAGTACCAGCGCAGATAGCCCGTCAGCACCATTTCCTGGTAGTCGCGCGCGTTGTCGACGCCGAGCGAGCCGCCGAGATGGAAACGGTCGTTGACGCGGTACTGTACGGCGCCGCCGAGGCGGTAGGCGAGGCCGCTGTTCTTCTGCGAGCTGTAGTAGGCGCTGTCGAGATCGAGATCTTCGTAGTCGGACTCGTACACGTCGAGGTTGTCCACGAGCTCCGCCTGCAGGTTCGCGTTGTTCGGATACAGCGCGCTGCTGTTCTCGCGGAAGCTCTGGATGCCGAGCGCCAGATCGGCGCGGTAGCTGAGCGCGCCCCAGGTGCCGGTGAACGAGACCGGCAGCGTGACGGCGCCGAAGAACTTCGGACTGAAGTAGCCGCCCTGGCCGAAGGTGTAGTAGCGCAGGTTGTTGTCGTACGAGAACGTCGTCAGGTTGAGGCCGACGGTCAGGGTCTGCGAGCCGCGCTGGTAGGCGCGCAGGAACAGGCCGCCGCCGAGGTCGAATTCCGAGTTCTGCTCGACGTTGCGGCCGGTGATGCTGTAGTACGCGCCGTTGCCGTAGAGGCCGAAGTTGCCGAAGTCGTAGGCGGCGTCGATGCGGCCGCCGGTGCGTGTGAGGCCGCCCCAGTCGCGGCCGGTCAGCGGATCGTAGGCGCCCGCGTACGACAGCAGGCTGTCGGTGACGGCGCGGCGCGAGAAGTCGAGCTTCAGACTCAGCGCGTCGAAACTCGGCGTCCAGGCGATGCCGCCGACGAGGTTGGTGATCCGCAAGCCGAGCGGCGTCGTGCCGATGTCGGCAGTGAAGTCGGCCAGCTGCCAGGCCGCCGCGAGCGCGATGCCGCTGTCCGACTGGTCGAGCGTCGGCACCGTATCGTCCAGCTCGCCCTCGGTCAGCGCCAGCGTGCCGAACTTCAGCAGCTGTTTGGCGCTCGAGACCGAGCCGGCGTCGAGATAGACCGGCCGGATGCGCACCGCGACGCGGCCGCCGCGCCATTGCGTGCTCGCCCAGTCGACCGGCGTTTCCAGATCGTAGAGCTGGCCGAGGCCGGATTCGCCGTCGCGGGCGCGGCTTTCGAAGCCGCCCAGCACCCAGCCGCTGACCTGGCCCGCGAGGCGGTCCATCGGCGGCACCTGCTCGGCGCTGAACGGCGCGACCCACTGCGAATCGGTCGTCGGCACGCGCAGGTGGCGCTCGAACTGCAGCGTGATCGGCGTGCCGTAGCGCGAGCCGTCGGCGCCGGCCTGCACGCCATCGCCGTTGCCAAGGCGGGTGGCGAGGCGATGGCCGCCGTCAGCGGCTGTCGTCGCGCCGGCCACGCCGCCGCGCGCGG
>JASGFY010000046.1:0-25092 GCA_047605265.1 Solimonas sp. | reverse complement strand
CGGTCCGCCGCCGCGTCTGGCCGCGCCGCGCCGCGCTGGCCGCCGGCCTCGGCGCGCTGCTGATCGGCACCGGCGTCTTCCTGTACGGACGACACGCATCCGACGCCGTGCAGAACACCGTCTATGCGACGGCGCGCGCGCAGAGCCGCGACGTCGAGCTCAGCGACGGCTCGAAGATCGCGCTCGGCGCGGCGACGCGGCTCGACGTCGCGTATTCCACCGACGTGCGCCGCCTGCATCTGGGCGACGGCGAAGCCTACTTTGAGGTCGCGCACAACGTGCAGCGGCCGTTCGTCGTCGCCGCCGGTCGTCTCAAGGTCGTCGCCGTCGGCACCGCGTTCAACATCCGCAAGACCGGCGCGCGCGTCGAAGTGGTCGTCACGCAGGGTGCTGTCGACGTCGAGGACGCGGCCACGCAGAACGTGGCACCGGCCGCGCAGACCCGGCTGCCGAACGACGGCGCCATTCGCGTCGCCGCCGGCCAGCTGGTCGTCGCCGAGGCGCAGGGCCTCAGCGTGCGGCCGGCCGATCGCATCGCGGCGACGTCTTGGCGTCAGGGCACGCTGCAGTTCGTCGATGAGGACCTCGCGGTCGTCGTCGCCAATCTGAACCGCTATGCGCCGCGCGAAGTCGTCATCGCCGATCGCTCGCTCGACGGCCTGCGCTACACGGGCACGATCGTGCAGGGGCGCGAGGCGGAATGGCTCAAGGCGATCGAGAAGGTCTTTCCGGTCGTGGTGCAGAACGATGCGCAGGGGCGCGTCACGCTGCATCGCCGCGACGCGGCGCGGACGGCGCTGAACCGCTGACGCGGCGTCTCGCGCGGCCGCGCTGAGCGTCGCCGCTGCGTCTTCTTTCCTTCTTTTCCGCACGCCACGCGCCTCTCGCGCGTGCGCTTCCGTTCGCGCGCGCCCGCACGTTTCTGCTTCATCCATCCCGAAGCGGCGCGGCACGATGGGGCGCATTCGCCAGCGTCTGGAGAAATATGCCGGCTCGCGCGCGCCGGTGCGCGCGCCTTGCCGCGCCGGCTCGCGGCCGGCCGCCCGCGGTTCGCAATTCGTGCGCAGGGCGCGCGCGAACGTCCTGCGGACGCGTCATCGGCGTGCACCGCTGCACCACGCGGTGGCGTCGCTGCGCCAAGCGAAGGCATCCGACCGTCGCGCTGAAATTTCTCCGTCGCGCGATTTCCGTTTTCGATTTGCCGCGCGTTTTTGAAGTCGGGAAGGGCACGCGATCGCGTGCTCGCAAGACGAGCCGCAGGCAGAGCGAATAGGGAGTCAGTCGTGATCAATGTGAATGGTATCGGAGCCGTCCTCGAGTCGATGAAGTTGCGCGTGCCGGCGCAGACCTGGGCCTGCGTGTCGCTGGTGCTCGGCGCCGCGCTCGCCGCGCAGGACGCGCATGCGCAGGACGCCGGTGCGGCGCCGGCGACGCAAGTCGCGGCCGCCGATCCGGAACCGGCGCCGGCCGCCGCCGCGGGCGTCGAGGAAGTGATCGTCACCGGCACGCGCAAGACCGGCATGCAGGCGTCGGACAGTCCGGCGCCGGTGCAGGTCTTGAGCGCGGAGACGCTGAAGAGCGCGGGCCCATCGGACCTCATCGGCTCGCTGGCCGCGATGGTGCCGTCGTTCACGGCCCAGGCGTTCGGCGGCGACATGGCGAACCAGACGCTGTCGGCCAAGCTGCGCGGACTGTCGCCGAACCATGCGCTGATTCTGGTGAACGGCAAGCGGCGCCACACGACCGCGAACTTCGCGGTCCTGTCCGGCCCCTATCAGGGCGCGTCGTCGGCCGATCTGAACTTCATTCCGACGTCGGCGATCGATCATATCGAGGTGCTCACGGACGGCGCCGCCGCGCAGTACGGCACCGACGCCATCGCCGGCGTGATCAACATCATCCTCAAGAAGGATTACCAGGGCGGTCTCGTCGACGGTACGTACGGCGGCTACAAGGACGGTGGCGGCGAGACGACCGATATCTCGGGCAACGTCGGCTTCGGCTCCGACTCGCGCAATTACTTCAACCTGACGGCCGAGGTGCGCAACCACGCGGGGAGCGATCGCGGTGGCGCCGATCCGCGCGCGCTCGACGCGGACACGCTGTCGAGTTATCCGAACTCGAACATGACGCTCGTGGCGGGCTATCCGTATCTGAATC
This sequence comes from Solimonas sp., assembly GCA_047605265.1. Taxonomy (GTDB): domain Bacteria; phylum Pseudomonadota; class Gammaproteobacteria; order Nevskiales; family Nevskiaceae; genus Solimonas. The sequence goes on along the minus strand of JASGFY010000046.1, from coordinate 22,932 downwards.
ACATCATCGGCGATCCGGAATATCACTCGCAGATCGCGATGTTCAACGGCGGCATGGCGCTCGGCTCGGTCGACGCCTACACCTTCGGAAGCTACGGCAAGAAGAAGGCCGAATCGTTCGAGAACTACCGCGTGCCGAGCAAGGCCGCATACACCGACGACGATGACGTCACCACCTACTACTATCCGTTCGGCTTCAATCCCCAGGAGGCGACCGACGAGAACGACCTGTCGCTGACCGTCGGCCTCAAGGGCACGGTCTTCGAGACGTGGAACTGGGATCTGTCGAGCACCTACGGTAAGGACCGCGTCGAGATCTATACGCTGAACTCGCTGAACACCGATCTCTACGCCGATACCGGCGCGTCGCCGACGGACTTCTACGACGGCGCCTACGTCGCGACGCAATGGACCAACACGCTGGACATCGGCCGTGACTTCGACGTCGGCCTCGCCAGCCCGCTGAACGTCGCGCTGGGCCTGGAACAGCGCTCGGATTCGTACGAGCTCGAAGTCGGCGATCCGGCTTCGCGCTACGAGTCCGGCGCGTCGTCGTTCCCGGGCATCCAGACGGGCGACGCCGGCAAGCACACGCGCGACAACGTCGCGGCCTACGTCGATTTCGCCCTGTCGCCGATCGACGCGCTGCAGCTTGACGCGGCGGTGCGCTACGAGCACTTCACCGACTTCGGCAGCACGACCGTCGGCAAGCTGACCGGCCGCTACGACTTCTCGCCGGCCATCGCCTTGCGCGGCACCGTCAGCACCGGCTTCCGCGCGCCGACGCTGGCCGAGGAATACTACTCGGCGACCAACGTCGGCCCGAGCTCGGCCTTCGTGCAGATGGCGCCGAACGCGGCGGCGGCGTCGCTGCTTGGTCTCGGCGACGGCCTGAAGCCGGAGAAGTCGACCAACTTCAGCTTCGGCGTCGTCCTGCATCCGATCGACAAGCTGACGACGACGATCGATGCCTACCAGATCGAAGTGCGCGACCGCATCGTCGGCTCCGGCGCCCTGTACAGCGTCAACAACGGCGTGGACGTGACCGGCGCCGAGGCGATCACGGCGGCGATCGTGGCGAACGGCAACACACTCGATTCGTCGGTCGAGACGATCGGCATCAACATCTTCGCCAACGGCCTGAGCACGCGCACGCGCGGCGTCGATCTCGTCATGTCTTATCCGATGACGCTCGCCTGGGGCAATCTGGACTGGACGCTGAGCGGCAACTACAACGAAACCGAAGTCACCAAGATCAAGGACAGCCCGTCCGAGCTCGGCGGCCAGAGCCTGTACGACCGCACGGCGATTTCCGATCTCGAGACCGCGTCGCCGAAGTACCGCATCAATCTCGCGGCGCTGTGGACGTACGGCAAGTACTCGATCAAGCTGAGCGAGACCCTGTACGGGCCTTCCTCCGAATGGGTGGCGAGCGACGACGTCGACTCCGACGGCATCAGTGTCTATTACAAGAACCGCATCAGCGCGACGCCGATCACCGATCTCGAACTGGCGTTCAAGCCGGTGAAGTCGGTCAAGGTCAGCCTCGGCGCCAACAATCTGTTCAATACGTATCCGGACAAGGTCAACAGCGATCTGATGGCGTCCTACGTCAGCGCGCTCGACACCTCGGCCGTCACGCAGTACCCGACGTTCTCGCCGTTCGGCTTCAACGGCGCGTACTACTACGGCAAGGTCAGCTACTCGTTCTGAGCGGTTCGCTTCCCGGTGGTGATTGGCGGCGGCCTCGGGGGCCGCCGCTTTTTTTCCGCCGTCCGCCCGGCAGGACGCCGAGGCGGCCGCGGGGCGAGATGCGCGGCGGCATTTCCATGCCCGGCCCATCAAACGTTCCTGTTGCAGCGATCGCGCTCTGCGCCGCGATCGCAGATTCCGTCACAGGCAAGAAGAAGGGGATTCATTCATGAGTGCAAGGAGCGCGTCCGCGATGAGCCGGCGCGAGCTGCTGATGCTGATCGGCAGCGTGGCCGGCAGCGCCGTGTCGTATCAGGCGATGGCCGGCATGGGTCTGGTCTCCGAGTCGAACTACAAGGGACCGATCAAGCTTGAAGGCAATCCGAAAGGCGCGTCGGTGCTGATTCTCGGCGCCGGCCTGGCTGGCATGGTCGCGGCGCTGGAGCTGCGCAACGCCGGCTACAAGGTGCAGGTCCTGGAGTACAACAATCGCGCCGGTGGCCGTAACTGGTCGTTGCGCGGCGGCGACAGCTATACCGAGCTCGGGGGCTTCACGCAGAAGTGCGAGTTCGATCCGGGCCTGTATCTGAATCCCGGCCCATGGCGCATTCCATACCACCATCACGGCGTGCTCGATTACTGCCGCCGCCTCGGCGTCGCGCTCGAACCGTTCGTGCAGGTCAACTACAACGCGATGGTGCATTCGACCCAGGCCTTCGGCGGCAAGCCGCAGCGCTACCGCGAGATCCAGGCCGACTACCACGGCCAGATCGCCGAGCTGCTCGCCAAGGTCACGCAGCAGAAGAAGCTCGACGAGCTGGTCGGCGCCGAGGACCAGGAGGCCCTGATGGCCTCGCTGCAGCAGTGGGGCGCGCTCGACAAGCAGTACCGCTATGCGCCGGGCCGCGAGTCGAGCGAGCGCCGCGGCTACGAGAAGCCGCCGGCCGGCGGCCTGTCCGGCAAGCCGGTGTACTCGAAGGACATCACGGGTCTGTCCGAGCTGCTGAAGTCGGAGCTGTGGGGCGCGATCGGCGCCGGCCACGGCTACGAGTTCCAGACCACGCTGTTCCAGCCGGTCGGTGGCATGGGCCGTATCGGCGATGCGTTCAAGCGCGAGGTCGGCGACCTGATCCGTTTCAACGCCAAGGTCACGAAGATCCATCAGGACAACCGGAAGGTCACCGTCACCTACGTCGACGGCAAGACCGGCGGCGATCCGCAGACGGCGACCGCCGACTACTGCCTGTGCACGATCCCGCTGTCGGTGCTGAGCCAGATCGAGCTCAACGTCAATCCGAAGATGCAGGCGGCGATCAACGCCGTGCCGTACGAGGCGTCGGTCAAGGTCGGTCTGCAGTTCAAGCGCCGCTTCTGGGAGCAGGACGAGCACATCTACGGCGGCATCAGCTACACCAATCTGCCGATCCGGCTGATCGGCTATCCGAACACCGACTATCACAGCGGCGGCAAGGGCGTGCTGCTCGGTGCCTATGTGTTCGGCCCGAACGCCTACGAATTCACCGCGCTGCCGCCCGAGGAGCGCGTCAGGAAGGCCTGCGAGTACGGCGCGATGATCCATCCGCAGTACAGGCAGGAGTTCGAGACCGGCGTCGCCGTCGGCTGGCACCGCGTGCCGTGGACGCTCGGCTGCGCGGGCGCGTGGACGGAGGAGAGCCGCGCGCAGCACTACGACAATCTCTGCCAGATCGACAACCGCTTCCTCGTCGCCGGCGAGCATGCCTCGTACATCCCGGCCTGGCAGGAAGGCGCGGTCCTGTCGTCGCTCGACGCGATCGCGCGCCTGCACCAGCGCGTCGTCAGCCGCTGAGGACCCCGCCGATGAACCACACGATGAACACTTATCTCAAGACCGCGGCCGGCGCCGCGCTGCTGGCGCTGGCCGGCGCGGCGCACGCGCAGGCCGACCTGACCTCGTCGTCGATCTTCAGCTCCGGCCGCGGCTTCGGAGAAAAAGGCGGCGAAGCGATCTACAAGAACGTCTGCCAGGGCTGTCACATGCCGGACGCGATGGGCGCGACCGGCGCCGGCAAGTATCCGGCGCTGGCGTCCAATCCGCGCCTCGCCGCCAGGCAGTACCCGATGGTGCTGGTCGTCAACGGCGCGCGCGCGATGCCGGGCTTCGGCAGCTCGCTCAGCGACGAGCAGATCGCCGACGTCGTCAATTACGTGCGCACGCATTTCGGCAACAGCTTCACGGACGTCGCGACGCCGGCCGAGGTCAAGGCCATGCGCCCGAAGACCCCTTCCACCGCAGAGGAGTAAACCATGATCAAGCAGCTGCTGATGTCCGCCGCGCTCGGCGCCGCGCTCGTGACGGCGCATTCGACGCAGGCCGCCGGCAAGAGCGCCGAAAAAAGCGTGGTGATCTACAACCCGAAGAAGGCGCCGATCGCCTCCGCCGTCGAAGTGCCGGCCGGCAAGTCGCTGGTGTTCCTGTCCGGCAAGCTGTCGCAGGACGTCGTCAACGACAAGGCGCCGAAGGATTCGCCGGAATCGCTGGGCGACACCGAGACGCAGACGCTCGGCGCGCTCAAGGTCATCGAGGCCGATCTCAAGTCGATGGGCCTCGGCATGAAGGATGTCGTCAAGATGACGGTGTTCCTCGCCGGCGACCCGGCCAAGGGCGGCAAGCTCGATTTCGCCGGCATGATGAAGTCGTATACCAAGTACTTCGGCACGCCCGAACAGCCGAACGTGCCGGCGCGCTCGACGGTGCAGGTCGCGGCGCTCGCCGGCCCGCAATACCTGATCGAGATCGAAGTGCTGGCCGTGCGTCCGTAGCGTCACGCCCGCCCGGCGGGCGCCAAGTCCCGGCCTCGGGGTGCGCTTCCGCGTGCGGGAGCGTGCCTTTTCGTGTCCGGGTGGCCGCCGCGCATGGCCTGTGATTTGCATCTCCGGAGACGGCAAGGTCCCGGCGGGACGCGGCGCCGGCGCGGCGCTGCGTCTGTCGCGTCGCTGCGGCGAGGCGTCGCCGCCGGCGTGACGCGAGGCATCGACGGTGCGGGCGATAGCGGCAACGATCGTTAGCAAGGGCAAGAGGTGGACATGGCTGCGGGCGCGGGCTCCTTGGGCCTGCGCAGCCTTGCTGTGCGCGCTGCAAAGCGGTCTGGCGCGCGCCGACCTGGCCAGCGAGCGCGATTTCCACATCGCGCCGCAGCCGCTGGCGACGGCGCTGACCGCGTTCGCCGACGCCACGCGCATCCAGATCGTCATGGCCGCCGATCTCGGCGAACTGCGCTCGCCGGGCATCATGCGGCGCGCGACCGCGGTCGAGGCGCTCGCCGAGCTGCTGCGCGGCACGCCGCTGCGCCTGCAGGTCATCAGCGCCGACACGGTCGCGATCGTCGCCGCGCCGCCGCCGTCGCCCGAGCCGCCGCCGGAAACGGCGTCGCTCGGGCCGCTCGACGACGTGCTGATCATCGGCCACGGCTATACGCGGGCATCGAACACGCTGACGCCGCAGGAGGCCATTGCCGAGACGCCCGGCGCGCCGGTGCAGAACCTGCTTCGCGATCTGCCGGGCGCCAACGTGCAGAACAGCGATCCGTTCGGCCTCTACGAGTTCGGCAACTCGGTGCGCATCCGCGGCTTCGCCGGCGACCAGCTCGGCATTTCCCTCGACGGCGTGCCGCTCGAAAGTTACGACATGCGCGACGGCACGCCGCCGGGCCGCCTGGTCGACAGCGACGATCTCTCCAGCGTCACCGTCGCGCAGGGCTCGGGCGACGTGATGATGCCTTCCTATCACGCGCTCGGCGGATCGGTCCGCTATTTCACGCCCGAACCGCTCGGGGCATGGGAGTCGCAGCTGACCGCCACCGCCGGCAGCAACGACCTGACGCGGCTGCACGCGCGCGTCGACACGCCGCCGTGGTGGGCCGGCGGACCGGACGCGCACTTCAGCGTGTCGCGCACGCGCAGCACGCAGTTCGACAATCCGCGCGCCGACATGGCCGTCGACCATGCCGGCATCAAGCTCGCCGAGGACTTCGGCCCGTTCAGCGCCATGCTGATCTACCGCTATGGCAAGCGCGACGATCACGACATGCAGAACTACGACGCGCACGGCCGCGTCGCCAGCTACTTCGATCTGCTGGAGACGCCGACCGGCGACCCCGAGCGTGACGCGCTGTACTACGGCTACTGGACCAACGGCCGCACCGACCAGCTCGTCAGCGTGCAGCTGCAGGCGATGCCGGCCGACGGCTGGAAGCTGCAGCTGCAGCCGTACTTCGAACACAAGCGCGGCTACGGTTACGCCGGCGTGGCGCCGTCGGCGGCCGAGGAGCAGTACGCCGCTTCGATCGGGGTGGACGGCGGTGTTCCCGACCGGGATGACAACGTGCCGTACGACGGCAGCGGCATCACCGAGCGCTGCGAGGCGCTGAAAGGCGACCGCGAGGGGGTGACGGCGGGCACGACGTACGAAAGCGGGCGGCACACCATCGGCGCCGGCGGCTGGTACGAGCGCTATCGCTTCGCGCAGGCCCGCTCGCTGTTCAACGTCGACGACGACGGCGTGATCGAGACCGACGCGGCGCCCATCGTCACCTACTACGACCGGCGCTTCGATACGCAGGTCCTGCAGTTCTACGCCAAGGACAGCAGCCGCTGGCGCGACGAGCAGCTGCGCGTCGACATCGGCTTCAAGGGCTTGTACGTCGACCGCGACTTCAGCGGCATCGCCAACGTCGCGGCCTACGACAGCCAGCAGGCCGAGCGCATCAGCCGCGTCGACCACCAATGGTTCCAGCCGCAGTTCGGCCTCACCTACCGGCTCGACGACGCGCGCGAGTTGTTCGCGAACTACGCCGAGAACTTCAGCGCGGCGCCGCGCAACGCGCTGAGCTCGGAGGCGTACGAAGCGCTGCTGCGCCCGGAGACCTCGCGCAACGTCGATCTCGGCGTGCGCAGCATCGGCGACCGGATCAACGCCTCAGCGACGCTGTACTACATCGACTACGCGCACCGCATTCTCGAGCTGACGGTCGCCGACCCCTACCTGATCAGCGAGGAGATCTATCGCAACGTCGGGGCGATCCACACCTACGGCGTCGAGCTCGCCGCGTTCGCCCGGCCGCTGCGCGGCCTGCGCATCGGCGCGAACCTGTCGCTGAACCGTTCGATCTTCCAGGACGACTACCGGCGCTACGACGAAGACACGCAGGCGTCGGAGACGGTGCGCGTTGCCGGCCGGACGGTGCCCGATGCGCCGGACGTGATGGGCGGCGTCAACGCGCAGTATCGCGCGCGGCGCGTGACGGCCGGCGCCAGCGTCAAGTACACCGGCCGCCGCTACTCGACGGCGACCAACGACGAGCACGTGCCGGGCTATACGGTGGTCGATGCCGCGCTCGGCTACGAGCTGCTGCCGAGCGGCGCGGAGGCGGGCGGCGCGCAGCTGCAGCTGCAGCTGCAGATCTGCAACCTTTTCGATCAGCGCTACATCGGCTACATCACGCCGGCCGAGTTCGTCGACAACGACAACCACGGCCAGTTCTATCTCGGCGCGCCGCGCGCGGTTTATCTCAGCGTCAGCGTCGGGCTGCGCTGAGGAAACGACCCGCGATCCGCGTTCCCGATCCGGCGCAAACGAAAACGGCGGCCCGTGGGCCGCCGTCTCGCGGCAAGGCTCGCCTTACCAGCCGAACCACAGGCGGATGGTGTCGATCAGGCGGTGGAAGAAACCGCCGGTCGGCACGTCTTCGGTCGCCACCAGCGGGATGGTCTTCAGGGTCTTGCCGTCGAGCGTCACCGTCGCCGTGCCGAGCGCCTGGCCCTTGGCGAGCGGCGCGACGACCGGCGTGTCGATCTGCACGCTGACCTGCAGCTTGTCGGCGCTGCCGCGCGGCAGCGCGAGCGCGACCGGCTCCAGCGTGCCGACCGCGATCTGGTCAGCGGCGCCCTTGTAGACGCGCACGCTCTGCGCCGGCTTGCCGGGGCCGAACAGCGCCGCCGTTTCGTAGAAGCGGAAGCCGTAGTTCAGCAGCTCGAGGCTGGACTGTTCGCGGCCGGCCCAGCTCTTGGCGCCCATCACCGCGGCGATCAGGCGGCGGCCGTCGCGCTGCGCCGACGTCAGCAGGCAGTAGCCGGCTTCCGAGGTGTGGCCGGTCTTGATGCCGTCGACGCTCGGATCCTTTTCGAGCAGACCGTTGCGGTTCGGCTGCCGGATCTTGTTGTAGGTGAAGTCGCGCTCGGCAAAGATCTTGTACCAGTCCGGGAAGTCGTGGATCAGCGCGCGAGCGAGGATCGTCAGGTCGTGCGCCGTCGTGTAGTGCTGCGGGTCGGGCAGGCCGGAGGCGTCGACGAAGTGCGAGTTACTCATGCCGAGCCTGGCCGCGTACTGGTTCATCAGGTCGGCGAACACTGTCTCGCTGCCGGCGACGTGCTCGGCGACGGCGACCGTCGCGTCGTTGCCCGACTGGATGATGATGCCGCGCAAGAGGTCGATCAGCTTCACCGTCGATCCGACCTGCACGAACATGCGCGATTCGCTCGAATCGATGCCCTGGCGCCACGCTTTCTCGCTGATCAGCACCGGATCGTCCGGCGACAGGCGCTTCTGCCCGATCTCGTCGAAGACGATGTACGTGGTCAGCACCTTAGTGATGCTGGCGGGCGCGACGTGCGTGTCGGCGTTGGCGCCGACGAGCACTTCGCCGCTCGCGTAATCCATTAGCGCGTACGCGGTCGCGTCGATGGCCGGCGGATCCGGGATGTTGTCGGCGTGGGCGAGCGGGGCGGCGACGGCGAGGGCGGCGGCGAATAGCAGTCTTTTCATTGTCGGTGCGGGAACCATCGATGCGGCGGTGGTGAATATTCTAAGGGGCGCAGCCGGGACGGGCCGGCGCGGTCAGTCGTCGATCCAGAAGGCGGCGTAGCCGGCGTCGTGCAGCCAGGCGCGGATGTCCTGCGCGTCGGCGTCGCGCACGTACGGGCCGATGACGACGCGGTGCAGCCTGCCGTCGCTGCTGTCACGGATCGACACGCTCTTCAGGCCCTGGCCGTTGAGCTCGTCGCGCATCGCGATGGCGTTGATCGGGTCGCCGTAGGCGGCGATCTGCAACCAGCGGCCGCGCCTGGCCTGGCTGACGTTCGGTGGCGGCGGCGGCTTCGGCGCCGAGGCGCCGGCGGCCGGCGGCGCGCTCCGGGACGGCGCGTCGTTGACGGCGACCGCGACGGCGCCGCCGTCGTCGTCCGGCTGCAAGGCCTTGATCTCCACCTTGGCGTGGCCGTCGGCGATGATGCCGAGCCGCGCGGCGGCGGCGTACGACAGATCGATGATGCGCTCGGAATGGAACGGCCCGCGATCGTTGATGCGCACGACGGCGGTCTTGCCGTTGTCGAGATTGGTGACGCGCACGTAGCTCGGGATCGGCAGCGTCTTGTGCGCGGCGGTCATCGCGAACATGTCGTACGGCTCGCCGCTCGCCGTCTTCTTGCCCTGGAACTTCCTGCCGTACCACGACGCGCGGCCGCGCTCGGTGAAGCCGCTCGGGTCGTCGAGCACGTGGTAGATCTCGCCGAACGCTTCGTATTCGTCCGGATTGCCGGAGCGGCTGCGCGGCTCGCGCTTCGGCACGGCGTCCGGCGTGCTGGCGACATCGGCGGGGATGTCGGCGCTGTCGGGCGGCGCGTCCTTGATGCCCGGCTCGGCGATGACGACGCGCGGCCGTGTGCCGTTGCTGCTGCGCGGCGGCGCCTGCGCCGTCGTTGCCGTCGTCGGTCCGGTGCTGGTGCGCGTCGTCGTCGATGGCGGCTGGCTGGACGGCGTCGGGCCGCCCGGCCCGAGGCAGGCGGCGAGCGTCAGCAGGCCGAGCGCCAGCGCGGCGCGGCAGGCGGACTTCATGGCGCCGGCATGGCCGCAGCCTCGATGCGCTGCGCCAGCTGGGTGACCGCCATCGCATAGAACACGCGCGGGTTGTAGGTCATCACCGAATAGAAATTGGGGAAGGCCAGCCAGTACTCGTGACCGTCGCCGTCGAGGTTGAGGTCGATGACGCCGACCCGGGTGTCCGCCGGCAGCTTCATCGCCGTGCGCAGGCCGGCGCGCTCGAGGTCGCCGGCCCGGTAGAGGCTGTCCGGCGTGTTGGCGACGATGCCGTCCGGCAGGTGGTCCGCGGCCGGCCGGACCGGCACCGCGATCGGCTCGCCGCGGCGCCAGCGCCGGGTCGGCTGATAGTGCGTGAAGTAGTTGGCGATCGAGCCGATCGCGTCATCGAGCGACCACAGATCGCGCCGGCCGTCGCCGTCGTAGTCGAGCGCGAGGCGGCGGTAGTTGCTCGGCATGAACTGCGCGGCGCCCATCGCGCCGGCGTACGAGCCCTTCGGCACCTGCGGGTCGAGGCCGGCGTCGCGGCACAGCGCGAAGAATTCGAGGAGCTCGCCGAAGAAGAAGGCGCTGCGCGTTGGATGCTCGAAGCCTTGCGTGGCCAGCGCGTCGAGCACGCGGATGTTGCCGGTCAGGCGGCCGTAGCGGGTCTCGATGCCGAGGATGCCGGCGATCAGCGCCGGCGGCACGCCGTACTCCAGTTCGGCGCGCTCGAGCACGTCGCGGTGCTCGCGCAGCAGCGCGACGCCGGCCTGCACGCGCGCCGCGTCGACGCGCCGCGAATACTGCGTCCAGGTTTCGACGCGCTCCGGCGCCTTCTGCTCCTGCGAGATCAGCTGCGGCAGCTGCTTCGCCGCGGCGAGCGCCGCCGTCACCTGCTGCAGCTGCGCTTCCGAGAAGCCGTAATCCATGCGCAGGCGGTTCAGAAGCTCGGACGCGCGCGGGTGCGTGCTGTAGTCCATGCCGTCGGCGTGCGCGGGCGCCGCGGCGAGCAGGCAGGCGAGCAGGGCCAGGACGAGGCGGATCGCCCTCAGCCCGGCGCCCGCCGCCGCGAGCGGTCTTCCCTCCCGCGTGGCGGGTGAGAGGCAGCGGACGGCCGGCGGCCGATGGTTTGTCCGGCGCATCAGTTGGCGAGCAGCTTGCGGTGGGTGTGGACCGACATCAGCATACCGAAGCAGGCGAGCAGCGATACGGCCGAAGTGCCACCGTAGCTCACCAGCGGCAGCGGCACGCCGACCACGGGCAGCAGGCCGATGACCATGCCCATGTTGATGAACACGTAGATGAAGAACGTCATCGCCAGCGATCCGGCGAGCAGGCGCTGGAAGGTGTCCTGCGCGCGCACCGCGATCCACAGGCAGCGGCCGATGATGGCGAGATACAGCGTCAGCAGCAGCAGCACGCCGATGAAGCCGAGTTCTTCCGAATACACGGCGAAGATGAAGTCGGTGTGCGCTTCCGGCAGGAAGTCGAGCTTGGCCTGCGTGCCGTTGAGCCAGCCCTTGCCGAAGGTGCCGCCGGAGCCGATGGCGATCATCGACTGCGTGATGTGGTAGCCGGCGCCGAGCGGGTCGCTCTCCGGATCGAGCAGCGTCAGGACGCGCTGGCGCTGGTAGTCCTTGAGATGTTCCCAGAGGATCGGCGCGGCGGCGCCGAGCACGGCCAGCGCGCCGACGATCCAGCGCCACTGCAGGCCGCCGAGGAACAGCGCGAAGCCGCCGGCGGCGACGATCAGCAGCGCCGTGCCGAGGTCCGGCTGCTTGGCGATCAGCGCCGCCGGCACGAGGATCAGCAGCAGCGTCGCGCAGATGGTCAGCAGCGTCGGCGGCAGGCGCCGCGTGTGCAGGAAGGCGGCGGCCGTGGTCGGCATCGCCAGCTTCATCAGCTCCGACGGCTGGAAGCGCAGCACGCCGAGATCGAGCCAGCGCGTCGCGCCCTTGGCGGCGTCGCCGAGGATCAGCGTGGCGATCAGCAGCAGCAGGGTGAAGGCGTAGAGCCACGGCGCGATCGTGCGGTACAGGTCGGGCGGCGCCTGCGCGATCGCCGCCATCACGACGAGGCCCAGCACCACGCGCTGCGACTGGCTGATGACGCCGTCGATCGAGTGGCCGGACGCCGAGTACTGGATGAAGATGCCGATGCCGGCGACCGCGACGAGCAGCAGCAGCAGCCAGATGTCGATGTGCCAGCTCTCGAGCCAGTCGGCGAGGCCGGGCTCCGGCTTGTCCGGCCGGCGCCCGCGCATCGGATGCAAGACGTCAGTGATCATCCTCGTCCTCCTGCGGCGCGACGGCCGGTGGCGGCGGCGCTGCGGCCGGCGCGGTCTGCTGCAGCATCTGCTGCAGTTCCGGCGGCACCGGCAGGCCCGGAACGATCGCCGGCGTCACGCGGCTCGACGGCTCGGCCGCCTTCTCGTTGCCGTACAGCACGTGGCCGAGCAGATACTGGTCCATCACCTGACGCGCGATCGGCGCGGCGATCGACGCCCCGTGGCCGCCGTGCTCGGCCATCACCGCGACGGCGATGCGCGGCGCTTCGGCCGGCGCGAAGGCGATGAACAGCGCGTGGTCGCGCAGGCGCAGCGGCATGTCTTCCTGCTTCGGCGCCCGCACCTCGTCCTGGCGCAGGCCGGCGACCTGCGCCGAGCCGGTTTTGGCGGCGATGCGGTACGGCGCGTTGCGGCCGATCGCGTAGGCGGTGCCGCCCGGCTCCTGCGCGACCGCTTCCATCGCGCCGATGACGACGTCCCAGTTGCCGTTGTCCTTGAGATCGATCTTCGGCAGCGGCTCGGGCGCGACCTCGGCGATCTGGCGCGTGATCGGGTCCTCGGTCGCGTGCAGCACGTGCGGCTTGAAGCCTTCGCCGCGCATGGCGATGCGCGCCGCCATCTGCGCCAGCTGCATCGGCGTGACCAGCACGTAGCCCTGGCCGATGCCGGTGTTCAGTGTCTCGCCCGGATACCAGTTCTCCTTGCGCGCCTTGCGCTTCCACTCGCGCGACGGATAGAGCCCGTCCTTTTCGAGCGGCAGGTCGACGCCGGTCGCGTGGCCGAGGCCGAAGCCGGTCATCGCCTCGTGCATGCGGTCGATGCCGAGCATCGTCGCCAGGTTGTAGAAGTAGATGTCGCAGGAGCGCTTGACGCCCTCGATCATGTTCACCGGCCCGTGGCCGATGCGCCGCCAGCAGCGGTACTTGCGCGACGAGCCGGGCAGCGTCATCTCGCCCCGGCAGTACTCGGTGTGCTCCGGCGTGACGACGCCGTATTCGAGGCCGGCAAGCGCCATCGCCGGCTTGACCGTCGAACCGGGCGGATAGAGGCCCTGCAGCGAGCGGTTGAACATCGGCCGCGTCGGGTCGTTGAGCAGCGTCTGGTAGCTGGCGTTGTCGATGCCGCCGACGAACAGCTGCGGGTCGAAGCCCGGCTTGCTGGCCATGGCGATGATCTCGCCGTTGCGCGGATCGATCGCGACGACCGAGCCGAGGAAGTTGCCCATCGCCTGCTCGGCGACCGTCTGCACCTTGGTGTCGATCGACAGGTACAGGTTGCGGCCCGGATAGCCGCGCCGGTAGTCCAGCTCGCGCAACGGCCGGCCGTAGGCGTTGGCCTCGATGATCTTGGCGCCCGGCTCGCCTCGCAGCAGGTCTTCCTGGCTTTTCTCGACGCCGTTCTTGCCGATCTGTGTGAGGCCAAGGAACTGCGTTTCATTGGCCGCGCGCAGTTCCTCCTCGCTGATGCCGCCGACGTAGCCGACGAGGTGCGAGGCGGTGGTGCCGAACGGGTAGTTGCGCGTCAGGCCGGCGTTGATCTCGACGCCGGGGAACTGGTAGCGGTCGATCTCATAGCGCGCGACTTCCTCCATCGTCAGGTTCGAGCGCAGCGGCACGCCGCGGTAGCGCGGCGACTTGCGCACGCGGTCCTTGAAGCGCGCGATGTCGGCGTCGTTCAGGGCGAAGACGCTCTGCAGCTTGACCAGCAGCGCATCCATCGCGTCGCGGTTGCCGACCTGTTCCGGCGTCACTTCGAGCACGAAGGCCGGCTGGTTCTGCGCGAGCAGCGTGCCGTCGCGGTCGTAGATGAGGCCGCGCACCGGCGCGACCGGCGTGACGCGCATGCGGTTCTCGTCGGCGCGCGTCTGGTAATGATCGTGCTCGACGATCTGCAGGTCGGCCAGACGCACGATCAGCAGCACGATGCCGGCGACGCAGAACAGCACGGCGACGCCGGCGCGGCGCAGGAAGGCGTCGCGCTCGGCGTGGACGTTCTTCAACGCGTCGCGACGCCGCTTGCCGAACAGGGCCATCAGCGACAGCCCTTGAGCGCCGCCGGCAAACGACTCCCTCTTCCCCGTCGCAAGGCGATGGGGAAGAGGGTGGAGAGGGAAACTCTTTCGCGCGCTGCCTCAATCATCGTCGCCGCCCGGCTGGCGGATCAGTTCCATCACGCTCCACACGAGCGGCCAGAACAGCGTGGTCGAGATCGCCGGCAGCCAGCGCAGCCAGATTTCGGGCTGATGCCGGGTCGCGCCGTCGATCCAGAACATCAGGAAGCAGTACAGCAGCCAGGCCGGGATCAGCACCAGCGTCGCCTGCCACAGCGGGAAGATGATGAAAAAGCTGCGCAGGCGCACGACCAGGTACGAGACCACGACGAGCCCCAGCGCGTGCTGACCGAACGGCGCGGCGTACAGCACGTCGAGCATCAGGCCGATCAGGAAGGCCGGCAGCAGCGACGGCAGCAGCGGTTCGCGCAGCGCCCAGTACGCCAGCAGCAGCGGCATCCACAGCGGCCGCGCGGCCGACAGCGAGTCCGGCAGCTCGACGAGCTGCAGCAACAGGCCGACGAACAGACTCAGCAGGAACGAGAACCAGATCGCCTGCGGGCTCGGGCGGCTCACGGCTGCGTTCCCGGCTTGGCCGGCGGCGCCGCTGGTTTGGCGGCCGGCTTCGCGGCGGATTTCTCCGCCGGCCGGCCGGCGGCCTTGCGGGCGGCCTGGGTGTCGCCGGCCGCGGCGCCGGGCTTGCCGTTCGCCGGCTTCGCGGCGGGGACGGTCGTGGCCGCGGGCGCCGTCTTCGTCGCTTCCTCGGCCGGCGTCTCGCCCTGTTCGGTGACGCGTTCGGCGGCGGCGGCCGCTTCGGCGTCGGCGCGCGCGCCGAGGTTCGAGACGAGCAGGGCCTGACGGCCCTGGTTCAGCTTGGCGGCCGGGTAGGCGTAGGCCTCCATGAAATGCTCGCCGGCGACCGGCTTGACGTCGTAGACGGTGCCGACCGGATAGCCGGCCGGGAAGCGGCCGCCGAGCGACGACGACACCAGCAGATCGCCGTTCTTGATGTCGGCGTTCGACGGCAGGAACGGCAGGCGCAGGCCGCGCTCGTCGCCGAGGCCGACGGCGATGGTCTGCAGGCCGGTGCGGTTGATCTCGACCGGCATGCCGTGATCGGGGTCGGTGACTAGCAGGGCCTTGCTGGTGCTCGGCGCGACGTCGACGATCTGCCCCATCACGCCGAACGCGTCGACCAGCGCCTGGCCGCGGTAGACGCCGTCGCGCGAGCCGCGGTTCAGCGTGATCTGGTGACGGTAAGGGTCCTGGTTGACGGCGATGATCTCGGCGACGAGGACCTGGTCCGGCAGCCGCGCCGACGAGGCCAGCAGTTCGCGCAGGCGGCGGTTTTCGGCCTCGAGCGCGTCCATCTTCGTCAGTTCGGCTGCGAGGATGAACTGCCGCGCCTTCAGCTCCTTGTTCTCGCGGTCGATGCCCTGCGTGGTATCGATGCCGCGGGCGATGTTGACGAGGCGTGCCGGGACCGACGCGAGCCAGATCACCGGCGTCAGCGCCCAGGCGGTCCAGGCGCGCGCGGGCTTGAGCGTATCGCCGCGCATGTCGTAGAAGATCAGCGTCAGGGCGATGCCGATGAGGAGCAGAGTCTTGAGGCCCAGGCTCGGTCCGCGCGGGAAGAGCGGCCGGTGGTGGGAGTCGTGCAGCGAGTTCAAGTGCGCGCCGTCGGACTGGGTTGGTTATAAATTGGCCGAAAGCATAGAGGTGCCGATTGATGCCGGCAATGCGCGACGGGCAAATCCTTCGGGAGACGCCGGGCGATCGTCGTGAGCAGGGCCGCTCTCGTGTCGGGAAGCGCGGCCGTACCTGAGTACGGCGAGCCGCGCAGACGCGGGATCGGCCCGCGCAGCGGGCCGGCTGGCGTCTTCAGTCGAGCGAGTAGAAGTCGGACTGGCGGTCGAGCATGTCGAGCACCATGCCGCCGCCGCGCGCGACGCAGGTCAGCGGATCGTCAGCGATGATGACCGGCAGGCCGGTTTCCTCGGAGATCAGCTTGTCGAGGTCGGGCAGCAGCGCGCCGCCGCCGGTCAGCACGATGCCGCGCTCGGCGACGTCGGAGCCCAGCTCCGGCGGCGTGCGTTCGAGCGCCTGCTTGACGGCCTTGACGATGCCGGACAGCGGCTCTTGCAGCGAGTCGAGGATCTCGTTTGAGTTCATCGTGAAGTTGCGCGGCACGCCGGCGGCCAGATGCCGGCCGACGACGTCGATCTCCTGCACCTCGTGGCCGGGGAAGGCGGTGCCGATCTGGATCTTGATGCGCTCGGCGGTGGCCTCGCCGATCAGCATGTTGTACTGGCGGCGCACGTAGCTGACGATCGCCTCGTCGAACTTGTCGCCGCCGATGCGCACCGATTCGGCGTAGACGATGCCGCTGAGCGAGATGACCGCTACTTCCGAGGTGCCGCCGCCGATGTCGACGACCATCGAGCCGCGCGCCTCGCTGATCGGGATGCCGGCGCCCAGCGCCGCGGCGATCGGCTCCTCGATGACCCAGACCTTGCGCGCGCCCGCGTTCTCGACCGACTCGCGGATTGCGCGGCGCTCGACCTGCGTCGAGCCGTACGGCACGCAGACCACGACGCGCGTCATCAGCCGGCTCATGCGGCCTTTCTGCACCTTGCGGATGAAGTGCTGCAGCATCTTCTCCGTGACGGTGTAGTCGGCGATCACACCGTCGCGCAGTGGGCGCACGGTGTTGACGTTGGTTGGTGTGCGGCCGAGCATCTGCTTGGCTTCGATGCCGACGGCCTCGACCTTCTTGGCGCCGCGCGCGTCCATGCGGATGGCGACGACCGACGGTTCGTTGAGGACGATGCCTTCGTCGCGGACGTAGACGAGGGTGTTGGCGGTGCCCAGGTCGATGGACAGGTCGTTGACAAACAAACGGCGTACGGCGTCGAACATCTCGGTGGCCTGACTGGGAAGCTGAATTCGATTTTTGATCCCGGCGGCGAGAACCCCGGGTGAGCGTTTTTGCCGTCCCTGGACGGCGATGCACCTTCCCACATTCCAGTAGAATTGCGCATCTGTACATCATAAACCATTTCCGGCGCCCGTCAGGTTCCCGGAAACTGCGAAATTTGATGCGCGCCGAAAGCCGTCAAACCCGCATCGGATATAGCCGGCCGAGCCCATTCATAGTCCGTTCATCCGTTCCCATATCGATGAGTCTGAGCCCCGAAAACATCCAGCAGGTCGCCCACCTGGCGCGTCTCGAACTGCCGGCCGGCAAGATCGGCCCGTACGCGCAGCAGCTGTCGAACATCCTGCAGCTGGTCGGCCAGCTGTCGAGCGCCGATACGCGGGACGTGTCGCCGATGGCGCACCCGCTCGACATGCGCCAGCGGCTGCGCCCGGATGTGGTCACCGAGCCTGATCGCCGCGAAGCCTTCCAGGCGATCGCGCCGGAAGTCGACGGTGGCCTGTATCTGGTGCCGAAGGTCATCGAATAAGCCGTTATCAGGCCGGCATCGCCGGCGTGATAGCTCGGCCGATTCGAGTCGTCGCCAAGGCGACGCTCAATCGGCCGGAACCGGGAATCCAGCCAACAATATGCACACTCTTTCGATCAAAGAACTCTCAGAAGGGCTGCGCGCGAAGAAGTTTTCGTCGCGCGAGCTGACCGCGCACTATCTCAAACGCATCGAGCAGTACGACGGCGAGCTGAACAGCTTCATCACCGTCACCGCCGAGCGCGCGCTGAAGCAGGCCGAAGCGGCCGACGCCAGGCGCGCGCGCGGTGAAGGGCACGCACTCACCGGCATTCCGCTCGCGCAGAAGGACATTTTCTGCACGCTCGGTGTGAAAACCTCGTGCGCGTCGAAGATGCTCGACCCCTTCATCGCGCCGTACGACGCGACCATCGTGCAGAAGCTGCACCTCGATGCCGGCATGGTCATGCTCGGCAAGGTCAACATGGACGAGTTCGCGATGGGCTCGTCGAACGAGACCAGCTGGTACGGCCCGGTGAAGAATCCCTGGGACACCAGCCGCGTGCCCGGCGGCTCGTCGGGCGGTTCGGTCGCCGCCGTCGCCGCCGGCCTGGCGCCGATCGCCACCGCCACCGACACCGGCGGCTCGATCCGCCAGCCCGCCGCGCTGTGCGGCCTGACCGGCATCAAGCCCACGTACGGCCGCGTGTCGCGCTACGGCATGATCGCCTTCGCGTCGAGCCTCGACCAGGCCGGCGTCGTCGGCCGCTCGGCCGAGGACGCGGCGGCCGTGCTGCAGGCGATGTCGGGCTTCGATCCGCTCGACTCGACCAGCATCGACCATCCGGTCGATGACCTCGTCGGTGGTCTCGGCGCTTCGATCAAGGGCCTGAAGATCGGCCTGCCGAACGAATATTTCGCCGAAGGCCTCGCCGCCGGCCCGCGCGAGAAGATCGGGGCGGCGATCGCGACGTTGAAGTCGCTCGGCGCCGAGTTCGTCGAGATCTCGCTGCCGAACTCGCCGCTGTCGGTGCCGACGTACTACGTCGTTGCGCCGGCCGAGGCCAGCTCCAACCTCGCGCGCTTCGACGGCGTGCGCTACGGCCATCGCGCCGAAGGGGTGAAGAATCTTGAAGAGCTGTACAAGCGTTCGCGCGGCGAAGGCTTCGGTGCCGAGGTGCAGCGTCGCATCATGATCGGCACCTACGTGCTGAGCCACGGCTACTACGACGCCTACTACCTGCAGGCGCAGAAGGTGCGCAAGCTGATCTACGAAGACTTCAAGCGCGCGTTCGAAAGCGTCGATCTGATCCTCGGCCCGACGGCGACGGATGTGGCGTTCGCGCTCGGCAGCAAGACCGACGATCCGGTGGCGATGTACCTCAACGACATCTACACCATCGCCGCCAACCTCGCCGGCATCCCGGCGATGTCGCTGAACTGCGGCTTCGTCGACGGCCTGCCGATCGGCCTGCAGTTGATGGGCAACTACTTCAGCGAAGCCAGGCTGCTCAACGTCGCCCATCAGTTCCAGCAGGCGACTGATTTCCACAAGCAGATGCCCAAGGCCTATCTCTAAAAGGGCGCGAACGACATGGCATACGACAGCTCGACCTGGGAAGCGGTGATCGGACTGGAAGTCCACTGCCAGCTTCTCACCAAATCCAAGATTTTTTCCGGCGCGGCGACCGCGTACGGCGCGGCGCCGAACACGCAGGCCGATCCGGTCACGCTCGGGTTCCCCGGCGTGCTGCCGGTGCTGAACCGGACCGCGCTCGAATACGCGGTGAAGTTCGGCCTCGCGGTGGACGCCAAGATCGCCGAGCGCTGCGTGTTCGCGCGCAAGCACTACTTCTATCCGGACCTGCCGAAGGGTTACCAGATCTCGCAGTACGAACTGCCGATCGTCTACGACGGCCATCTCGACATCGAGGTCGACGGAAAAGTGAAGCGCATCGGCATCACGCGCGCGCACATGGAAGAAGACGCCGGCAAATCGGTGCATGAAGGCTATGTTGGCCAGTCCGGCATCGACCTCAACCGCGCCGGTACGCCGCTGATCGAGATCGTCTCCGAGCCGGACATCCGCTCGGCGGCGGAAGCCGTCGCGTACCTGAAAAAGCTGCACCAGCTCGTCGTCTATCTCGGCGTCTGCGACGGCAACATGCAGGAAGGTTCGTTCCGCTGTGACGCCAACGTCTCCGTGCGGCGTCGCGGTGAAACCAAGTTCGGTACGCGCACCGAAACCAAGAACGTCAACTCGTTCCGCTACGTCGAGAAGGCGATCGAATACGAAATCGAACGTCAGATCGACGTGATCGAATCCGGCGGCACGATCGTGCAGGAAACGCGCCTGTTCAATCCGGACACCGGCGAGACGCGCGCCATGCGTTCCAAGGAGAACGCCAACGACTATCGCTACTTCCCGGACCCGGATCTGCTGCCGGTGGTCGTCACCGCCGACGACGTCGCGCGCATTCGCGCGACGATGCCGGAGCTGCCGCAAGCCAAGAAGGCGCGCTTCGTCGAGCAGTACAAGTTGCCGGCCTATGACGCCGGCGTGCTGACCGGCGAGGCGGCGCTCGCCGATTTCTACGAAGCCGTCGTCGCCAGATCGAAGGCCGATGCCAAGACCTGCGCGAACTGGGTCATCACCGACCTGCTCGGCGCGCTGAACAAGACCGGCAAGGGTATCGACGAATCGCCGATCAGCGCGGCGCAGCTTGCAGGCTTGATCGCGCGCATCGCCGATAAGACTATCTCCGGCAAGATCGCCAAGGACGTGTTCGAGGCGATGCTTGCCGGCGAAGCGGCCGGCGACGATGCGGCCGACCAGCTCATCAAGGCCAGGGGCCTCGTGCAGATCACCGACGAGTCGGCGATCGCCGCCGCGATCGACGACATCATCGCCAAGAACCCGCAGCAGGTCGCCGACTACCGCGGCGGCAAGGACAAGCTGTTCGGCTTTTTCGTCGGCCAGTGCATGCGCGCGACGCAGGGCAAGGCGAACCCGGATGCACTGAACCGTCTGCTGAAGGAAAAGCTCGCCGGATAAAGCAAACAGCGAGGAACCACGGATTCCACAGATTAAAAGCAGATTAAAAGTGTATTTTTTTCTGTGTAATCTGCGGAATCTGCGGTTGATATGCTTTTCCCTGGCTCCACATAGCGCCGATGAACAACAGACTCACCGAATTCCTGCTGCCCGAGCTGGGCGTGCGCGGCGCCGTCGTCGAATACGAGGCGGGCGTCGACAGCATGCTCGGCTCGCGGCCGTACGCGCCGGGCGTGCGCAAGCTGCTCGCGCAGGCGATCGCGGCGATGCCGCTGCTGGCCGCGCACACCAAGCTCGAAGGCCGCATCAGCCTGCAGTTCCAGCACAGCGAAGGGCCGGTGCAGATGCTGGTCACACAAGTGGAGCACGGCCGCGGCGGCGATCCGGAGCCGGGCCTGCGCGTGCGCGGCATGGCCAAAGCCCAGGCCGACGCCAGCGGCGGATTCGCGGCGCTGCTGCGGGGCGGCCGCCTCGGCCTGTTGATCGAGCCGGAGAAGGGCGGCCAGGACTACCAGGCCGTCGTCGGCATCGAAGGCCAGCACCTCGCCGACGCGCTCGAGCATTACTTCGCGCAGTCCGAGCAGCTGCCGTCACTGCTGCGCCTCGCCTACGACGGCACGCGCATCCGCGGCCTGATGCTGCA
This sequence comes from Solimonas sp., assembly GCA_047605265.1. Classification (GTDB taxonomy): domain Bacteria; phylum Pseudomonadota; class Gammaproteobacteria; order Nevskiales; family Nevskiaceae; genus Solimonas. The sequence goes on along the minus strand of JASGFY010000046.1, from coordinate 1,926 downwards.
GCGCCTGCCGCTTGGCGAACTGAACAGCAGCGAGCTCCATTGGGAGCACGTGCAGGTGCTGTTCGACACGCTCGACGAGGACGAACTGGCCGCGACGCCGGGCCTGACGATCCTGCGCCGCCTGTTCAACGAGGACACCGTGCGCGTCTTCGACCCGCAGCCGGTGCGCCTGGCCTGCCGCTGCTCGCGCGAGGGCATCGGCGCGATGCTGCTGTCGCTCGGCGAGGCCGAGATCGCCGACCACCTGAAGACGCACGGCCGCTTCGACGTGACCTGCGAATTCTGCGGACGCGAGTACGGCTTCAGCGAGCCGGACGTGCAGCAGCTGTTCCTCAACGCGCACATGCAGCCGTCGAACGAGACGCGACATTAGGTTCATCCCGAACGGGGACCGGCCATCCCGGGTCCGGATCGCTCCAACAGCCCATGATCCTGCCGCGCTACCGCATCGCTCCCTCCCTGATCCCGCAGGCCGGCAAGGGGCTGTATCTCGAAGAAGCGGTGCGGCGCGGCGCCGTCATCGTCGCGCCGGACAAGGTCCACACCGTCTGGCCCGAGGCGAAGCTGCGCGAGTATCCGGTTGATTCGATCGAAGTCGAGTCGAGCGTGCGCTGGTTCGAGGACTGGTTCTCGCTGACGCCGGAATGGAGCGACGAGTGCTACGTCAATCACTCGTACGCGCCGACCGCGCTGTGGCATCTCGGCTTCATCTTCGCGCTCGACGATCTGCCGGCCGGTGCCGAGGTGACGATGGACTACCGCTACGTGATCGGCGACGGCGAGCGCATGCCGTTCCGGGACAGCGTCACCGGCCGCGAGATCGTCGGCCTGCCGTGGCGGCAGGTTCTCGCCGAAGGCGCGCGGCGGCTCGCCGAATTCGCCGCTTAGTCCGTCCGAACTCGCGCGCCGCCGGCCTGTCGAATTGCGCAGGGCGGGTGGGAATTCATCGGACCGAGGGCGCGAGATGTTCGAGCACATCAAGAACAGCGGCCTGCCGGGCGCGAAACCCGGCCGCCGATTCATCCGCGCGTTCGCGCTGCTGTGAAGGCGGCGCGCCTCGCTGCGCTGTTGCTCGCCGCGGTCGCCAGCGTGGCGGGCGCGCAGGTCCAGCACCTCAAATTCTATGGATATGCCTACGACCTGAAGTCGGGCCGCTATCTGTATACCGAGGCGCATGATCATCGCGCCGAGGGCGAGCGCTGGCTCGGCGGCACGATCCGCTATTACGCGCCGGACGCGACGCTGCTCGGCGAGAAGACGCTGGAGTTCCGCGACGATCCGTTCGTGCCGCTGTACCGCTTCGACCTGCGCGCCGACGGCTATTTCGAGGCAATCACGAAGGTCGGCGACGAGGTGTGGATGCAGAAGCGTCGCACGCGTGACGACCGGCTGCGCGAGAAGGCCGTCGCGCATGCGTCGCCGATGTGCGCCGATTCCGGTTTCCACGCGCTGTTGCATGCGCGTTTCGCCGAGTTGATGAGCGGCAAACCGCTCGATTTCACGCTCGGCGTCGCCGGCAACCTCGATTCCTACAAATTCCGCGCGCAGCGCATCGCCGACACGACGTTCGAGGACAAGCCCGCGGTGCGCTTCCGCATCGAGCCCGATTCGGTGCTGCGCTGGTTCATCGATCCGCTCGAAGTCACCTACGATCCGCAGTTGGGCAAACTGCTCGAATACCGGGGCGTCGCCAACGTGCCCGATCCCCGGAGCGGCAAGCCCTACGTGGTCCGCATCGCGTATTATTCGGAGCCTCCGGGCGATGTCCCGAAACTGCCTCCGCTGGAGCCGTGATGCGTCGCGCCTTCTTCCCCGCCGCCGTCGTTCTCGCCGCCGCCGTCCTGCTCGCCGCCTGCGGCGAGCGCAAGCCGTCCGCCGCGCCGCCCGCTGCGGCGCCGGCATCCGCCGCGACGACGGCCCCCGGGG
>JASGFY010000045.1:0-25726 GCA_047605265.1 Solimonas sp. | reverse complement strand
CTCGAGAACCAAGCCCGACGCCCCGCCGGCCGAACTGCAGACCCTGAGCGCGGCGCGCCGCGAGCTCGACGTCGCCCTCTGCGCCATCGGCGGCCTGACGCCGGACAATGCCGGCGCCGTCGTCGCCGCCGGTGCCGACCTCGTCGCCGCGGTCGACGGCGTGTTCGGCGCCGCCGACGTCCGCGCCGCCGCCCGCGCCTACGCCGGCGTCTTCACCGAAGCCGACGCGCGCATCCCGTAGAATCCGCCTTCCCGCCCATTCCGGCCCCGCCGCGGCCGGCCATCGTCCACGCCATGACCCGTTCCGAGCAGCTGTTCCTCCGTGCGCAGAAGACCATCCCCGGCGGCCCGCCGCTGCGCTCGCGCAGCGGCCATGAGCGCGCTTGACGCCGCCCCCCGCCGACAGCGAGAAATCCGCATGAGCCGCTCAGACGAACTGTTCTTCCGCGCGCAGAAGACCATCCCTGGCGGCGTAAATTCGCCGGTGCGCGCGTTCCGCGCCGTCGGCGGCACGCCGCGCTTCATCGCCGGCGCCGACGGTGCGTACCTGATCGACGCCGACGGCCGGCGCTACATCGACTACGTCGGCTCCTGGGGCCCGATGATCACCGGCCACCAGGACCCGGACGTCATCGCCGCGATCCGGACGCAGCTGGAGACCGGCGTTTCCTACGGTGCGCCGACCGAGCTCGAGATCGAGATGGCCGAACTGCTGTGCGCGCGCGTGCCGGGCCTCGACATGGTGCGCATGTGCAACAGCGGCACCGAGGCGACGATGAGCGCGCTGCGCCTGGCGCGCGGCGCGACCGGCCGCGACTACCTCATCAAGTTCGAGGGCTGCTACCACGGCCACGGCGACGCGCTGCTGGTGAAGGCCGGCTCGGGCCTCTTGACCTTCGGCGTGCCGACTTCGCCGGGCGTGCCGGCCGATCTGGCCAAGTACACGCTGACCGCACAGTACAACGATCTCACCTCGGTCGAGGCGCTGCTGCGCGATCACGAGGGCGAAGTCGCGGCGATCATCCTCGAGCCGGTCGCCGGCAACATGAACTGCGTGCCGCCGCGGCCAGGCTTCCTCGACGGCCTGCGCGCGCTGTGCACGAAGCACGGCGCGCTGCTGGTCGTCGACGAGGTGATGACGGGCTTTCGCGTCGGCCCGCGCGGCGCCTGCGGGCTCTACGGCATCGACGCCGATCTGGTCACGCTCGGCAAGATCATCGGCGGCGGCCTGCCGGTCGGCGCGTTCGGCGGCAGGCGCGCGGTGATGGAACGGCTCGCGCCGCTGGGGCCCGTCTACCAGGCCGGCACGCTGTCCGGCAATCCGCTGGCGATGGCGGCGGGCCTGGCGATCCTGCGCAAGCTCGACGACGCAGATCTGTACGCGCAGCTCGAGCGCAGCACCGCGCAGCTGCTCGCCGGCCTGCGTGCGCGTGCGCGCGACGCCGGCGTGCCGTTCGCGACGACGCAGGTCGGCAGCATGTTCGGCCTCTACTTCACCGAGGCGGAAACCATCGCCACCTACGCCGACGTGATGCGCTGCGACGGCGAGCGCTTCAAGCGCTTCTTCCACGCGATGCTGGCGCGCGGCGTCTATCTCGCGCCCTCGGCCTACGAAGCCGGCTTCGTGTCGACGCGGCACGGCCCCGAGGAAATCGAGCGCACGCTGGACGCCGCGGTCGAAGCCTTCGCCGAAGCGAAATGACGGAAGCGCTGCACACGATTCTGATCTGGATCGATGCCCATCCGCACGGGGCGCTGTGGCTGCTGTTCGCGATCACGCTGCTCGACTCGCTGTTCATCATCGGCGCCTTCGTGCCGGCGGCGCTGCCGCTGTTCGCGATCGGCGCGCTGGTCGCGCTCGGCGCGCTGGAGCTGTGGCCGACCCTGCTGATCGCCGCCGCCGGCGCACTGGCCGGCGACAGCTTCAGCTTCTGGCTCGGCCGGCGCTCCGGCGAGCGCCTGTTCCAGGCGCGCTTCTTCGAGCGGCATCCGGAGCTCGTCGGCCGGGCCAGACGCTTCTTCGAACGCTACGGCTCCTACAGTGTACTGCTCGCGCGCTTCCTCGGCCCGCTGCGCGCGGTGACGCCGGCGCTGTCGGCGGCGGCCGCCATGCCGTACTGGAAGTTCGTGATCGCCGACGCCCTCGGCGCGTTCGCCTGGGCCGCCGCGTTCATCATGCCGGGCGTGGTGTTCGGCGCGTCGCTGGGCCTCGCCGCCGAAGTCGCGGGACGCCTGGCGAGCCTGCTGCTGGGCCTGCTGGCGGGACTGTGGCTGCTGCTGTGGCTGACGGCCATCGTCACGCGCGCGGCCCGCCATCTCGCCGCGCGCTGGCTGCCGCGCCTGCTCGACTGGAGCCGGCACCGCCGCGAGGCCGGCGGCTACGGCATCGCGCTGATCGACGAGGAATTGCCGGAAACGCCGGCGCTCTGCGTGCTCGCGCTGCTGCTGCTGCTGGCCGCCGCCGCCGCGCTGTACGCGGTGGCCGGCGTGCACTGGCATCACTATCCGCTGCGCATCGACGGCGCCAGCTACCAGTGGCTGCGCGATCTGCACACGCCGTGGGGGCTGCAGCTGGCGCGCCGCCTCGGCCAGATCGGCGAGTGGCCGGTCTACGTGCCGGTCGCCGTCGTCGCCTTCGTCACGCTGCTCGCGCTGCGCAAGCCGCGCGCCGCCGCGCACTGGGCGGCGGCGCTGGCGTTCGGCGGTGCGATCACGCTCGGGCTGTACGTGACGCCGCTGATCGAACCGCCGTATCACTTCTTCGATCCGGGCACGCCGCTGGCAGCGCGCAGCCGCGACCTGATCCTGGCGACGATCACTTACGGCTTCCTGCCGACGCTGCTGGCGACCGGCCGCAGTCCCGGCCTGCGCACGCTGCTGTACGCCGTCAGCGCGGGGCTGCTGGCACCGGTCGTGTTCGCGCAGCTCTATCTCGGCGAGCAGTGGCTCAGCGTCGCGCTGGTGCTGGTGCTGTTCGGTTCGATCTGGGTCGCGCTGCTCGGACTCGGTTATCGCCTGCATCGCCCGCCGGCGCTGCGCGCGCGCGCCGTGCTGCTGCCGATCGCGCTCAGCTTCGTCGTCGCGCTGGCGGTACGCTGGCACACGCTCGACATTCCGCCGTCGCGGCCGCCGCACTACCACACGATCAGCACCGCCGACTGGCAGTCCCCGCGCGCCGACACGCACTTCCCCGCGCAGCGTCAGGACGCGGCCGGCCGGCCGCGTCAGCCGTTCACCGTGCAATGGGCCGGCGACCTGTCCGACATCGACACGCGCCTGCGCGCCGCCGGCTGGCAGGCGCCGGCCCCGCTGTCGGCCTCGCAGATGCTGCACTGGCTGACGAGCTCGGCGGCGATCGGCCAATTGCCGGTGATGCCGCAGGTGCACGCCGGCGAGCATCCGGCGCTGATGCTGCGCCTGCCGATCGACGACACGCATCAGTACCTCATGCGCCTGTGGCCGTCGCATTACCGGCTCGACGACGGACGTCCGATCTGGATCGGCAACGTCTCGCTGCAGGAAGCGCGCAGCTTCCATCGCCTGCTGCGCTATCCGGTCGCCACCGACTTCGACCCGCCGCTCGCCGAGCTCGTCGCGGCGCTGCCCGACACGCGGCACCGGCACGTCGCGGTGGTCTGGCTGCTCTGGTAAAACCCTTGCCATGTCATCCGAATCCTCCGGTCTGTTCACCAAGCTGCGCGCGCGCCTCAACAAGGGTGATTCGTGGCTGACGCGCGACATTTCCACGTTCTTCACCGCCGACACGCTGACGCCGGACGCGCTCGAGGAGCTCGAGACGCGCCTGCTCATGGCCGACGCCGGCGTCGACGCCACGCAATGGCTGATCGAGCGCCTGCGCAGCGAGGTCAACGCCGGCCGTATCAAGAACCCGCAGCAGCTGCGCGCGGCGCTGAAGAAATACCTGGTCGAACTGCTCGCGCCGATCGCCAGGCCGCTGGTCATGCCCGGCTTCATCAAACCGTTCATTCTCTTCGTCGCCGGCGTCAACGGCGTCGGCAAGACGACGACGATCGGCAAGCTCGCCGCACGCTACCGGCACGAGGGCAAGCGCGTGCTGCTGGCCGCCGGCGACACCTTCCGCGCCGCCGCCGTCGAGCAGCTGACGACCTGGGCGCAGCGCACCGGCGTGCCGATCCTCTCGCAGGGCGAAGGCGCCGATCCGGCGAGCGTCATCTACGACGCCGTGCAGTCGGCGAAGGCGCGCGACATCGATCTGGTCATCGCCGACACCGCCGGGCGCCTGCACACGCAGGCGCATCTGATGGACGAGCTGCGCAAGATCAAGCGCGTGGTGCAGAAGCACGATCCGTACGCGCCGCACGAGGTGCTGCTGGTGGTCGACGCCACGACCGGCGGCAACGCGTTGACGCAGGCCGTGCAGTTCCACGAGGCCATCGGCCTCACCGGCCTGGTCATCACCAAATTGGACGGCACCGCGAAGGGCGGTATCCTCTTGGCGATCGCGCGCCGCATGGCCTTGCCGGTGCGCTTCATCGGGCTCGGGGAGGCGGTCGACGATCTGCAGCCGTTCGACGCCGAGGCCTACGCGGACGCACTGATCGGATCGTGAGGGGTGAGGCGTGAGGAGTGAGGCACTACAGCAACTGCCGTCGGGCCTGACCGCGTTTCACGCCTCGCGCGCATGAGCGACATCATCCGCTTCGACCAGGTCTCCTACCGCTATCCCGGCGGCCAGGACGTGCTCGACGGCGTCAACTTTTCCGTCGCGCAGGGCGAGATGCTCTACGTCACCGGCCCCAGCGGCGCCGGTAAGACCACGCTGCTGCGCCTGATCGCCGCGCTGTGTCGCGCCAGCCGCGGCCAGGTCGTGGTCATGGGGCAGAACCTCTCGGCGCTGAAGAGCCGCCGCATCCCGTCGTACCGCCAGCGCATCGGCCTGGTCTTCCAGAACTTCAATCTGCTCTACGACCGTTCGGTGTTCGACAACGTCGCGCTGCCGCTGGTGATCCGTGGCTATTCGTACGCCGACGTCGGCCGCCGCACGCGCGCCGCGCTCGACGCCGTCGGCCTGCTCGATCGCGAGAAGTCGCTGCCGCTGACCCTGTCCGGCGGCGAGCAGCAGCGCGTCGGCATCGCCCGCGCCATCGTCACCAAGCCGGCGCTGATCCTCGCCGACGAGCCGACCGGCAACCTCGATCCGGAAATGGCGTTCGAAGTGATGAAGGGCTTCCAGCGCTTCAACGAAACCGGCGTGACGGTGATGATCGCCACGCACGCGATCGACCTGATCGAAGCGCTGCCGCATCGCATCATCCATCTCGAGCAGGGCCAGATCACCGACAAGCGGCCGACCGCCGCCTCGCAGCTGGGAGGCCGCCATGGCGCTCGTTGAAGCCGGCCTCGAACGGCCGGGCTGGTTCGCGCGGACGCTGCAGGAGCACGCGCGCGTGTTCTTCTTCTCGCTCGGCAAGCTCGCGCAGGCGCCGCTGGCAGCGGCGCTGACGGCGCTGGTGATCGGCATCGCGCTGGCCCTGCCGGCCGGCCTCTACGTGCTGACGCGCAACCTCGCCGACGTCGGCTACAGCTGGCAGGCCTCGCTGCAGATCTCGCTGTTCCTCAAGGACAGCGTCGCCGACGAACGCGGCGCGGCGCTGGCCCGCGAGTTGCGCGCCGAAACCGGCGTCGCCAGGACCAACTACATCTCGCGCGCGCAGTCGCTGGCCGACTTCAAGGCGCAGTCCGGCTTCGGCGACGCGCTGGCCATCCTCGACGACAATCCGCTGCCGGCAGTGATCGCGGTGACACCGGACCGCAAGCTCGGCAAGGCCGGCGTCGAGGAACTGGCGGCCCGTCTCGGCCGCGTGCCGGAAGTCGATCTCGCCAAGCTGGACCAGAAATGGCTGGAGCGCCTGTACGCCCTGCTCGACGTCGCCAAACGCGCGGTCGGCATCGTCGCCATCCTGCTCGGCATCGCGGTGATGGTCATCATCGGCAACACCATCCGCCTCGATATCGAAGCGCGGCGCGACGAGATCGAGGTGATGAAGCTGATCGGCGCGCCGGACAGCTTCATCCGCAGGCCCTTCCTCTACGCCGGCTTCTGGCACGGCCTGCTCGGCGGCGTCCTCGCCTGGGCTCTGGTCGCCGGCGGCGCACAGGCGCTCAGCGGCCCCACGCAGGCGCTGGCCAGCGCCTACGGCAGCGACTTCGCGCTGTCGGGCCTGCCGCCGCAGGACGGCCTCGCCCTGCTGCTGGCCGGCATCGTCCTCGGCTGGGCCGGCGCCTTCGTCACCGTCGGCCGCCGCCTCGCGCTCATCGAGCCTCGCTGACCAAACTTGGCGGGCGACTCAGCGCCGGTACGGCCTGACCCTAGGTCTGCGTGCCGCCGACCGTCAGCGCGTCGACCTTCAGGGTCGGCTGGCCGACGCCGACCGGCACGCTCTGGCCGTCCTTGCCGCAGACGCCCACACCCGTGTCGAGCTTGAGATCGTTGCCGACCATCGACACCTTCGACAGCGCCTGCGGACCGTTGCCGATCAGGGTCGCACCCTTCACCGGGCGCGTGATGCGGCCGTTCTCGATCAGGTACGCCTCGCTCGCCGAGAACACGAAGTTGCCGGAAGTGATGTCGACCTGGCCGCCGCCGAAGTTGACGGCGTAAAGGCCTTTCTCGACCGAGGCGACGATGTCGCCCGGCTCGCTCCGGCCGGCGAGCATGTAGGTGTTGGTCATGCGCGGCATCGGCAGCTGCGCGTAGGACTCGCGGCGGCCGTTGCCGGTGGGCGCCATGTTCATCAGGCGCGCGTTGAGCTTGTCCTGGATGTAGTTCTTCAGCACGCCGTTCTCGATCAGCACGGTGCACTGCGTCGGCGTGCCTTCATCGTCGACGGACAGCGAGCCGCGGCGATTGAGCAGGGTGCCGTCGTCGACGATCGTGCACAGCGGCGACACCACCTGCTCGCCGATGCGTCCCGAGAACGCCGAGGTGCCCTTGCGGTTGAAGTCGCCTTCGAGGCCGTGGCCGACGGCTTCGTGCAGCAGCACGCCGGGCCAGCCGGGGCCGAGCACGACGGGCAGCTGGCCGGCCGGCGCCGGCACCGCTTCGAGCAGGATCTGCGCCATGCGCACGGCTTCGCGCGCGTAGCGTTCCGGCATGTCGCCGTCGAAGACGTCGGCGTAGCGCGCGCGGCCGCCGCCGCCGGCGTGCGCCTGCTCGCGGCGGCCCTGGTGCTCGATGATCACCGACACATCCATGCGCACCAGCGGCCGCACGTCGGCGCTCCAGGTGCCGTCGCTGCCGGCGACGAGCACGGTCTCGAAGCTGCCGGCCAGCGAACAGTTGACCTGGATCACGCGCGCGTCGGCGGCGCGCGCCGCGGCGTCGGCGCGGCGCAGCAGTTCGAGCTTCCTGTCGGTGGGCCAGCTGGCGAGCGGATCGACCGCCGCGTACAGCGGCTTCGCCGCGCGTGGCGCGAACGCCTGCGCGGCGCCGCTCCGGCCGGCGCGCACGATCGCGCCGGCGGTGCCGGCCGCGTCGCTGAGCGCGGCGACGCGCAGGTCGTCCGAATACGCGAGGCCCTGCTTGTCGCCGGCGATGGCGCGCACGCCGACGCCGCGCTCGACGTGGTGCGCGCCGGACTTGATCAGGCTGTCCTCGAGCGACCAGGTCTCGGTGACGGCGTGCTGGAAGTACAGGTCGGCGCTGTCGACGCCGGGTTTCATCAGGCGGCCGAGCACGTCGGCGACGCGGTTCTGGTCGAGTTCCGCCGGCTCGAGCAGCGTCGCGCGGGCGAGATCAAGGGTGTCACGCTCTGCGTGGGTCGCGGTGTCGGTCATGACGGACTCTTTTTGCGTTCGATACGGCTCAAATTGCGGGCGGATACGAGGTTTGCAAGCGCCGGTGCGCGAGCGCCGGGAAGCCGCTGCGCAGCTCGGCCTGCCGGGCCGCGTCGCGCTGCGCGAGGACCACGCCCGGCGTGTCGGTCTCGCGCACGGCGACGACGCTGCCCCAGGGCTCGGCGATCAGGCTGTGGCCCCAGGTGGCGCGGCCGCTCGGATGCGTGCCGCACTGGCCCGGCGCGATCACATAGCAGAGATTCTCGACGGCGCGCGCGCGCAGCAGCAGATCCCAGTGCGCCTCGCCGGTCTTGACGGTGAACGCCGACGGCACGACGAGGATCTCGGCGCCGGCCTGGCTCAGCGCGCGGTACAGCTCGGGGAAGCGCACGTCGTAGCAGACCGACAGGCCGACGCGGCCGGCCGGCGTGTCGACGACGACCGGGTGCAGCTTGCCGGGCGCGATGCTCGCCGATTCGCGGTAATGTTCTCCACCGCCGCCCGGCACGTCGATGTCGTAGAGATGGATCTTGTCGTAGCGCGCGACGCGCGCGCCGTCGCTGTCGTAGACGCAGCAGGCGGCGTACACACGGTTTGCATCCGTGCGCTCCTCGCCTTGCGCGCGGATCGGCAGCGTGCCGGCGACGATCCACAGATCGAGCTCGCGCGCGAGCCGGGCGAGACGCGCCTGGATCGGCCCGTCGCCGTCGGCCTCGCCGTGCGCGAGCTTGTCGCGGTCGCGCCGGCCCATGAACGCGAAATTCTCCGGCAGCACGGCGAGGCATGCGCCGCCGCCGGCGGCCTCGCGCAGCAGCGCCTCGGCGGCGTCGAGGTTGGCGGCGACATCGTCAAGGCTGTTCATCTGGATCGCGGCGATCGTCGGCGTGCTCATTTCGTCTTTGTCTCCTTGTCCTTCTTGCGCGTCGCCGGCGAGGCGCTGCGCGCGTCGATCTTCTCGACTTTCGGATTGTCCCAGCTGCCGGTGACGTGATAGCTCAGCTGCGTGACCTGATCGAGCGGCTTGTCGAGCACTTCCTGTGCCAGCAGCACCAGCGCGCCGACCGCCGGACCGCCGAGCAGCGCGGCGCCCAGCGTGACGCCGGACGACACGCCGGCCGGATAGACCGTCACGCGCTGATCGTAGTCGCGCGCGGCAAGGCCGATGCGGCCGCGCAGGTCGATGCGCACCGAGGGACCGCGCACGGTGAGATCGTCGGTGGTCGCCGCGCCGGCGCCGAGATCGAAATGGCCTTCGACGCGGTCGAACGCCAGCGCGTCGTCGGTGACGTCGCTGAAGTTCAGCGTGAGGCGCCGCGGCAGCGCGTAGAAGTTCAGCAGGCCGAGCACGCGGCTGGCGCCCGGCTTGATCGCCCGGACCTGGCCGTTCTCGGCCTGCAGGTCGACGCGGCCGGCCGCCGCCTGCCAGACCAGGCCGGTCGGTGACGGCGCCCATTTCAGATCGCTGTTGAAATGCGTCTGCTTGGCCTTGAAGTTGGCGTCGAAGTCGGCCGCCTTGACCACGGATTCGAAATCGCTCGAATCGAGCTTGACGCGCAGCTCGGCCGACGAGCGTCCGTCGATGCGCCGCCACTGGCCGCTGGCGTCGAGGTCGAGCACGCCGCCGCCGACCGTCAGGCGATCGAGCCGCTGGCCGCCCGGCACGCGCGCGCTGCGCAGTTCGAGGCGGCCGAAGTCCTTGCCGTCGGCGCCGAGCCGGTCGACGACCGCATCGATTTCCGGCCAGCGCGAAGGATCGGTCGGCGGCGCATCGCTCTGCGCATTGGCGCCGGCGACCGCGGCGGGCAGCTTGCCGGCGGCTTCCTTCTCGGCCGCGGCGGCTTCGCCGAGCGGCGTCAACTGTAGGTGTTCGAGGCGCGCGACGATACGGCCCGACGGCGCGCCGGCGGCGCCCGAGAATTCGACGCTGCCCTGCGCGCCCTCGCCGTCCAGGCTGGCGCGCCAGCCGTTCGGCAGCGGGACCCAGCGCAGATGCGTGGGCCCGCTGAGCTGATGCTGATAGCGCAGGTGCGCGATGTCGAGATCGACGAGATCGATCGGCGCGCCCTCGCCGCCACCGCTGCCGTTGCCGTTGCCGTTGCCGGCAGCCTGCTGCTCGCCGTGCGAGCCGAGCATGCCGAGCCAGGCGGCGACGTCCATCGTCTCGCCGCGGCCGTCGACGACCGAGCGCCCCTTGACGGCCCTGGGCGGCGGCGCGTTGCCGAAGCGCAGGTTCATGCCGTCGAGACGCAGGCCCTTGTGCTCGTCGTCGTCGGCGAGCGCCAGATCGGCGCCGAGCTTCTGCGCGTAGGACACGCCGATGCGCAGCGGCGCCGCGGCATCGCCGCCGATGCGCACCGTCAGCGGCGCCGCCGCGTCGGCCGGCTTGGCGAGCGGCTCGGGCAGCGTCACCGCGGTGCCGCGCAGATCGCTGCTCAGCGTCAGCGCCGTGCCGCCGTACTGCTCGGGGGATTCGTAGAGCGGCAGCTCGGCGCGCCAGTCGCTGCGGCCATTCAACGACGGGCGCAGGAAGGCCGGAACGAACTGGCTGGCGCCGTGGCCGTCGGCATCGGCGGCGAACGGGAACTCGGCGACGACCACGCCGTGCGTGCCGTCGCGTGGCACGATGCGCACCGCCAGCGGCAGATCCGCGAAACGGCCGGTCAGGCCTTCGCCGGCCACGCCGTGGTCGTCGAAGTGCACCGTGCCGCTGATGCCGCTGATCGGCTGGTCGAGCTTGCTGTAGAACATCTGCACGTTGTCGAGCGCGACGCTGCCGTCGACCGTGGTGGTCTTGATGTCGCGCAGCGGCAGGTTCAGCCGCACGGCGACGCTGGCGTTGCCGGCCGCTCGCGTCTGGTCGAGCAGGCCCGACAGACGCGCGTGCAGCGGCGAATCGCGCAGGAAGTCGTAGTAGCGCGCGATCTCGCCGCTGCCCGCCGCGTCGACCGTCAGCACGCCGTCCGCGAAATCGTCGAAGCGCGCGACGGCGCGGTCGATCCGGTTGCCGTTGAGCTTGCCGCCGGTGCCGGTGACGGTGAGGCCGGCGCCGCTGAATTCGATCCTGGCCGATACCGCGTCGAGCGGCGGCCAGCCGGGCGCGAACGCGAGATCGACGCCGGCCGCGTCGAGATCGAGCTTCCAGCTGCCGCTCGGATGCGCGGCGAACGGGAAATCGCGCAGCGGTCCGCGGATCGCCAGATCGGCGCGCGGCACGCGGCCGTGCACGAGCCCCTGGTTCAGCCAGTCGCGCAAATGCTCGGACCAGTGCGTCGGCACGTACGGCTTCAGGCGGTTGACGTCCTGCGCGCTGAAATGCGCCTGCAGATCGAGCAGCGGCGAGGCGTCGGCGTTCGCCGGCAGCTGCAGGTCGAAGCGGCCGCTGCCGGCCGTGCCGGCCAGCTGCCACGCGAACGCCGGGCTGCCGAACCGCCAGCCGTCGGCCGTGCGCGTCCACTGCAGTTGCGCGTCGAGCGATTCGAGCGGCAGCGGCTTCGCCAGCACCGACGGCAGTTCCAGCTGCAGCGGCACCTGCGCGAGGCGCAGCTGGCCGCCGGACTCGTCCGCCGACACCTCGCCGCTGAGACCGGAGAAGCCGAGGTGATCGTCGGCGGCGAGCGCGATGCCGTCGAGCCGGCCGGTCGCCGAGTAGCGCGTCGCGCCGTCGGCGTCGCAACGCAGGCGCAGCACCAGGTTGCGCACCGCGCCCGACAACCGCGACGCCTGCTGCAGCGCCGTCGGCGACTCGCGCCAGACCACCAGCCACGGCATCAGCCGCGCGAGCTGCAGTTCGTCGACGTCGGCGTCGATCTCGCGCCCCTGCGCGTCACTGCCCCAGCGCAGGCTGCCGTGCGCGAGGCGCTGCGCGTCGAAGCGCAGTTCCTTGAGGTCGACGATCCAGCCGTGCGCTTCGTCGCGCACGCCGGCGCGCAGACGCGCCTGCTTCGCGCCGCTCGCCTGGCCGCCGCGCGCGACGACCAGCGCGTCACTGTCGATCGCCACGTCGGCGTGCACGAGCCGGCCGTCGGCGACGTTGCCCTCGATCTGCGCGTCGAAATTCTCGGCCGCGATCTGCACGCCGGGCTGCAGATACGGCTCCAGCCAGCCCTGCGGGCGCAGGCGCCGCACGTCGACCTCGAAGTCGCCGCGCCACTGCTGCGGCAGCAACAGCGAACCATCGATGTCGGCGGACACTTCGACAGTGTCGCCGTAGGTCACCGGCAACTGCAGGCGACCGCCGACCTCGAAGCCGTCGTCGCCCTGATCGACATCGAGCCGCGTGACGCGGATCTGCTGGCCGTCGCTGCCATAGGGCGTGCCGGCGAACGTCACCGTGCAGTTGCGCAGCACCAGATGGCGGAAGCGCGCCAGATCGCGCGCCCAGGCTTCGCGGTCCTTGGCCGCCAGACTGCCGTCGCCGGTCGCGAAGCCGGCGATCCGCCAGGTGCCGTCATCGTCGCGGTCGACGGCGATCGTCAGACCCGACATTTCGAGACGGTCCGGAAAGACATTGCCGATCACGAAGCGGAACAGGCTGAAGCCGAGATTCAGGCGCTCGAGCGTCAGGCTTTCGTCGCCGTCCTCGCTGAACAGGGTGATGTCGTTGAGCTGGAGCTGCGGCGCGAGGCCCCGCCAGCCCAGATTGACGCCGCCGATCTGCACCGGCCGGTTGGCGACGTGCGTGACCCACGCCGAGAGGTCGGCGCGGTAGCTCGGCAACGCCAGCACGGCGAGCTGGAACAGGCCGCTGATGGCCGCACCGAGAATGACCACGGTGGTCAGCAGGGTGATCGCCCAGGTCCACCAGCGGCGTTTGACGCGTTCCATGCTTTGACAGGCGACAGGCAGAAAGGGAGGCAGCGGGACGCGCGATTGTCGCGTGCCGAGCGGCATATTAAGGCACTGCGCGCGCTGAACACGGCCTGAGCCGTGTGACCCGGCGCACGGAATCCCCGGCGCCGCATTCCCTCACCCCGCCACACGCATCCGCGCGTGGCCCTCACAGTGGCCCTCACAAGGGCACGACGTCGAAATTCTCCTGCGTGTAACCGCCCTCGCCCTGCAGGCGGATCGGCCGGTTCAGCGCCGCCTCCAGCGCCGCCAGGCCGGCCGGCTGTTCGTCGACCAGCTTCTGCACGACATGCGGTGCCGCCAGCACCAGGAAGCCCTTGGCCTCGAACTGCCGCGCCGCGCGCTGCACCTCGCGGGCGATCTCGTGGGCGACGGTCTCGACGGTCTTGATCGTGCCGCGGCCGGCGCAGGCCGGGCACGGCTCGCAGAGGATGTGGCCGAGCGACTCGCGCGTGCGCTTGCGCGTCATCTCGACGAGGCCGAGCGCCGAGAACGGCCAGACCTGCGTGCGCGCGTGGTCGCCGGCCAGCGCCCGTTCGAGCGCGCGCAGCACCTGCGCGCGATGGTCCTCGGATTTCATGTCGATGAAGTCGAGGATGATGATGCCGCCGAGATTGCGCAGGCGCAGCTGCCGGGCGATCGCCTGCGCCGCTTCGAGATTGGTCTTCAGCACCGTCTCCTCGAGATTGCGGTGGCCGATGTAGGCGCCGGTGTTGACGTCGATCGTCGTCATCGCCTCGGTCTGGTCGATCACCAGATGGCCGCCGGACTTCAGCTCGACCTTGCGCTCCAGCGCGCGGCTGATGTCGTCCTCGACGCCGAACAGGTCGAAGATCGGCGCCGCACCGCTGTACAGCTCGACCAGCGGCGCCGCCTTGGGAATGAAGTCGCGCGCGAACTCGCGCAGGCGCTCGCACTCGCTCGCCGAATCGACGCGCACGCGCTCGACCGTGGTGCCGAGCAGATCGCGCAGGATGCGCATCGACAGCGGCAGGTCGCCGTGCACCAGCGTACCGGCCGGCGCGTCCGCCGACTGCTCGCAGATCGCGCGCCACAGCCGCAGCAGGAAGCCGAGGTCGGCTTCCAGCGCCTCGGCGTCGGCGCCGTCGGCGGCGGTGCGGGCGATGACGCCGTACTTCGGCGCCAGACGCTGCTGCAGCTCGTCGAGGAGGCCCTTGAGCCGCGTGCGCTCGGCCTCGCCCTCGAGGCGCGCCGACACGCCGACGTGCGGCTCGAACGGCAGCAGCACGAGATAGCGCGACGGGATCGACAGCAGGCTCGTCAGACGCGCGCCCTTGCTGCCGATCGGGTCCTTGACGATCTGCACGAGCACCTGCTGGCCTTCGTGCAGCAGCTGCGTGATCAGCGGCGCCGCCTCGCCGGGCGGCGGCGTGACGACCATGTCGTTGACGTGCAGGAAGGCTGTGCGCTCGAGGCCGATCTCGACGAAGGCCGCCTGCATGCCGGGCAGCACGCGCTGCACCACGCCCTTGTAGATGTTGCCGGTCAGGCCGTAGCGCGACGCGCGCTGCACGTGCACTTCCTGCGCGGCGCCGCCCTCGACGATGGCGACGCGCGTTTCCTGCGGCCCGATGTTGACCAGAATTTCAGTGCTCACGATGGGGAGACGAAGACTAGGGTTTCGATGCCGAATTGTTTCAGAAGTGTGGTGGTCTCGTAGAGCGGCAGGCCGACGACGCCGCTGTACGAGCCGCGGATCCCGCGCACGAACTGCGCGCCGAGGCCCTGGATGCCGTAGGCGCCGGCCTTGTCGGCCGGCTCGCCGCTCGCCCAGTAAGCCGCCGCCTGCGCCGGCGTGATCACGCCGAACGCGACGCGCGTCACCGACAGCGCCAGCCCTTCCTGTTCGCCGCGCACGACGGCGACCGCCGAGTAAACCTCGTGCTCGCGGTCCGACAGCGCGGCGAGCATCGCCAGCGCATCGGCGCGGTCCTTCGGCTTGCCGAGGATGCGGCCGTCGAGCACGACATCGGTGTCCGCGCCGAGCACCGGCAGCGCGCCGTCCGACGCCGCCCATCCGGCTCGCGCCTTTTCGAGAGCGATGCGTTGCGCATACCGCGCCGGCGCCTCGCCGTCGTGCGCGCCTTCGGCGACGTCGGCCGGCGCGACGACGATGCGCAGGCCGAGCTGGCGCAGCAGTTCGGCGCGGCGCGGCGATTGCGAGGCGAGCAGCAGCTGCGGCGACGGCAAGGGGAAAACTCCGGGGGAAATTCGCGCTACAGCATGGGCGATCGCGCATCGCTTGCGCTACTGTCACCGGCAAACGACAAGCGATCCGAGGAGACCGCCATCAACACCGGCGCTTCCATCCACGCGCAGGTTTCCGACGCCGAGTGGCAGGCGCGCGTCGATCTCGCTGCCGCCTGCCGGCTTGTCGCGCATTTCGGCTGGGACGATCTGGTCTTCACGCACACCTGGGCACGCGTGCCCGGCGAAGAAGACCCCTTCCTGATCAGCCCCTGAGGCTAGCTGTTCGACGAGATCACCGCGTCCAGCCTCGTGAAGATCGACCTGCACGGCAACAAGGTGATGGACCCGCCGCACGCGATCAATCCCGCCGGCTTCACGATCCACAGCGCGATCCACGCCGTGCGGCCCGACGCGCAACGTCAACCCGCAGATCGTCGCCGGCGTGCAGGCCGCGGCGATGACGAAAGGGCTCGGCGGACAGCTCGCCTTGGCCGGGCCCGCGGCGGCGGCTCGACCGAATCGATACGTCCTATCGCGACGGAAGCAGCGCGGGGCTTGCGCGCGGCGTCGCGTAACGGCGCGCCGCCGCGACGCAGAACGCGACCGCCAGCGTAGTCGCCAGCATCGCCGCGGTCACGGTTTCGCCGAGCAACGCGGCGGCCAGCAGCAGGCCGGACATCGGTTGCAGCAGCTGTAGCTGGCCGATCGTGGCGATGCCCCCAAGCGCGAGGCCGCGATACCAGAATACGAAGCCGATCAGCATGCTGAACAGCGAGACATAGGCGAGGCTCAGCCACGCCGGCAACGCGACATCGCGCGTGGACGCCGGCCACGTCAACAGCGAGAACGGCAGCGTCGCCGGCAACACGAGCACCAGCGCCCAGCAGATCGTCTGCCAGCCGCCGAATCGGCGCGACAGTCGCGCGCCCTCGGCGTAACCGAAGCCGCAGACGACGATCGCCGCCAGCATCCAGCCGTCGCCGGCCAGAGTTTCGCCTGCATCGCTCGGCGAATCGCCGCGCCGGCCCGCGGCGAAGGCCAGCACCAGCGCGCTGCCCATCGCCGCGAACAGCCAGAACGGCAGAGCGGGACGCTCGCCGCCGCGCAGGACGGCGAAGATCGCGGTCGTCAGCGGCAGCAGGCCAATAAACACCAGCGCCTGCGCCGAGGTGATGTGGCGCAGCGCCAGCGCGCTGAACAGCGGAAAGCCGATGACGACGCCGGCCGCGACGGCGAACAGCGCGGCGAATTCGCCACGCCGCGGCCACGGCCGGCGCAGGACGATCAGCACGAGCAATGCGAGCACGCCGGCGATCGCGGCGCGCGCACCACTCAGGAATCCGGGATCGAAACCGCTCAGGGCGACGCGCGTCGCCGGCAGCGAGCCGCTGAAGATCAGCACGCCGATCAGGCCGTCGCGCCATGCAGCCGAAGTGTTGTTCATCCGCGCATTGTCGAGCGCGCGAATCCGGCGCAACAGAGACAGCGCGAGTACAGATCGCGCGCGGATCGCCTGTACAGATGCGCGCGGCGACGGTCCTTACGCGCGCTGGCGCAGCACGACCGACGCTAGCGCCAGATGCAGCGGCAGCCACAGCGCGATCCACGGCAGGTTCTGCTGCGCGCCCGGCAACAGCAGCAGCGGCACGCTCAGCGTGGCGGCGATGGCGATGCTCACGGCGAGCACGCGCTGCCAGCGCTTCGGCCGCCAACCGGCGCGCGCCGACATGATCCACATCGGCAGCAGCGCGAGCATCAGCGGATCGAGTAGCAGCAGATTGCGGTTCGCCCACATGATCCAGTGCTCGGTCAGCGTCCAGCCGGCGATCAGCACGAGGCCGCCGAGCGCCATCTTCAGCGCGGTGAAGAACGCGAGAAACGCGAACGTCCAGCGCGCGGCGCGGTAGCGACGGACGCGCGCGAGCCCCACGAGGACGACGGCGAAACCGATGCCGAGCGCGGAGAGCGGCAGCAGGGCGCGCGGCGGCGCGGCGGGCTCCGGCCACGCGTCGCCCTGCAGCAGCCAGCCTTCGCGCTCGACGAGCGGATGCGTGCTGCCGTCGGCGGCCGTCAGCCGCGCGCGGCCGACGACGTCCTTCAGAACCATCGGCACGAAGCTACGCTGCCAGAGATCAATGGCCTCGTCGGCCGACGGGCCCATGCCGAGATCCATGCCGAGTGCGAGGATCAGATCGGGACCGATCAGGCGCGTCGCCTCGAAGCGGTAGCTGCGCTGCGTCGGCACGCCTTCGCTGATGCGCCTGAGCGCGCCACCGCTGGCGCGATCGAG
Source organism: Solimonas sp. (assembly GCA_047605265.1). Taxonomy (GTDB): domain Bacteria; phylum Pseudomonadota; class Gammaproteobacteria; order Nevskiales; family Nevskiaceae; genus Solimonas. Next base: position 8,559 of record JASGFY010000045.1, on the reverse strand, counting down.
CGCGTCGCGCACGCGCGTCGAGCAGTTGTCGACGAAGTAGTCGTAGTGATATTCGGCGTGCTCGGGCTCGGCGTTCCACGCGAGAAACGCGGCGAGTTCCCGGCGCGCGCCGTCCGGCAGATCGAGCTTCTGGAAATATGCCTGGCGCTGCTCTTCGGCATACGGCTCCAGCGCGTCGGGGAAGCGCTGCACGGCGAGCCGGTACTGCATGCGGCCGCGCGCGAAGTTCAGGAAGAAATGCTTCTGCCCGAAATTGAACATGCCGTAGTTGTAGAGCAGGCCGCGCGCGCTGCCCGGCTGGCGCACCAGGATCGCGTTGTGGCCGAAACGCTCCCAGTAGAGCGGGCCGGGGCCGAAAGTGATCAGCACGATGTCGGGCGCATCCTGCGCCGCGTCCGGCGACGCGGGCGACGCCGTCTGCTGCGCGAGCGCCGGCAGCGCGACGAACAGACACAGCAGCGCAAGACAGCGGCGCAGGAATCCGCGCATGCCGATTCTCCGAACGATCAGGACGCCGACACCGTCACCAGGAACTGATGCACGCGGCGCGTGTCGGCGCGCTGCACGTTGAAGCTGTAGCGGTCGATGCGCACGCTCTCGCCGCGCTTCGGCATGTGGCCGAACTCGTGCAGCACGTAGCCGCCGATCGTGTCGAAGCCATCGGTCGGCAGCTGCGTGCCGAAGTAGGCGTTGAACTCGTCGATCGTCGCCAGCGCGCTGACCAGAAAGCGGCGCTCGTCCTGCTTGAGGATGCGCGCGCCTTCGGCCTCATCGTACTCGTCGTCGATCTCGCCGACGATCTGCTCGAGCACGTCTTCGATGGTGATCAGGCCGGCGACGCCGCCGTACTCGTCGACGACCAGCGCCATGTGGTTGCGGCTGCGGCGGAATTCCTTGAGCAGGACGTTGAGGCGCTTGGACTCCGGCACGAAGGTCGCCGGCCGCACGAGACGCGCGAGATCGAAGGTGGCGGGCGCCGGCACGTTGGTGCTGAACTTCAGCAGATCCTTGGCGAGCAGGATGCCGATGACCTCGTCCTTGGAGTCGCCGATCACCGGAAAGCGCGAGTGGCCGGATTCGATGACGACCTCGAAGATCCTGGCCAGCGTCCAGTCCGCTTCGACGATGACCATTTGCGCGCGCGGCACCATGACGTCGCGCACATGCATCTCGGTGGTCTGCACGATGCCTTCGAACATCGACATCGCGTCGTTGTCGATCAGCTCGGCCTCGCGCGCATCGCGCAGCAGTTCGAGCAGATCGTCGCGGGTGCGCGGACCACCGGCGAGGCGTTGCGTGACACGGCGCCACCAGTGGCCCAGATGCGTTTCTTCCCTGCTACTGTCGTCTTCGTCGTCGTTCATTGGTAAGGGTCTGGGAATCCCAGGCTCTTGAGGATACGGATTTCGCGGGCTTCCATCTTCTGCGCGTCGACTTCGAGTTCATGATCATGGCCCTGCAGATGCAGGCAACCATGCACGACCATGTGCGCCCAGTGCTCGCGCAGCGTCTTGTTCTGCTCGACGGCCTCGCGCGCGACGACCGGCGCGCAGATCACCAGATCGCCGAGAACGCCCTCGTCGCCGCCGAACGACAGCACATTGGTCGGCTTGTCCTTGCCGCGATAATCGCGGTTCAGCGCCTGGCTTTCCGGCTCGTCGACGATGCGGATCGTCAGCTCACCGAAGTGCTTCGGCAGTGCCGCGCGCGCGAACGCGCGCAGGCTCGGCGCCGACGGCACGCCACGCGCCGAAACGATCGCGCGCTGCACGCTGATCTCGCCGCCGCCTGCGCTCATGCGTCGCCATCCGGCCGCGCGGCGGCACGCTCGTGCAGTTCGTAAGCGTGAACGATGGCCTGCACCAGCGGATGGCGAACCACGTCTTCCTTCTGGAACTGCGTGAAGCTGATGCCGGGCACGCCGGCCAGCACCGCCTGCGCGTGCTTGAGGCCGGACAGCATGTGCTTCGGCAGATCGGTCTGCGTCATGTCGCCGGTGACGACGGCGACCGAGCCGAAGCCGATGCGCGTCAGGAACATCTTCATCTGCTCAACGGTCGTGTTCTGCGCCTCGTCGAGGATCACGAACGACTCGTTCAGCGTGCGGCCGCGCATGAACGCCAGCGGCGCGACTTCGATGACATTCTTCTCGGTCAGCCGCGCGACACGCTCGAAGCCGAGCATCTCGTACAGCGCGTCGTACAGCGGACGCAGGTACGGATTGATCTTCTCGGCCATGTCGCCGGGCAGGAAGCCGAGCTTCTCGCCGGCCTCGACCGCCGGCCGCACGAGGATGATGCGGCGCACGCGGTCGCGTTCCAGCGCATGCACCGCGGAGGCGACGGCGAGATAGGTCTTGCCGGTACCGGCCGGGCCGATGCCGAAGTTCAGATCGTGCGTCGCGATGCTCTTCAGGTACAGCTTCTGCTGCGTGCCGCGTCCACGGATCACGCCGCGCTTGCCGCGGATCACGACTTCGTCGCGCGAGGCCGGCCCGGCGTCTTCGGCTTCGAGCTCACCATCGCCGATCGCTTCGACCAGCGCGAGATGCACGTTCTCGGTCGTCACCGTGTCGTCGACGGCGAGATTGAACAACTGTTGCAGCACCGCCTCGCCGCGTTTGACGTCGGCCTTGGCGCCGACCAGCTGGAAGCGATTGCCGCGATTGCGGACCTCGATGCCGAGGCGCAGCTCGATCTGGCGCAGGTGCGCGTCGAACGGACCGCAGAGATTGACGAGGCGCTGCGCGTCATCGGATTCGAAGACCAGATCGATCTTCGCCGCTGCCGCCGGCTTGCCGCGCGCGCCGGCGCGGGCATCCGCGTCGACGGCTGCGGACTTGCGCTTGTCCGTACTGGTTCCCATCGGCTCGCTCATGCCGCCTCCGCGAGGACCGCGGCGTAAACCGCACGATCGATGTTGCCGCCACTGAACACGAGGCCGACGCGGCGGCCGGCGATGCGCGCGCCTTCCTGCCGCGCGGCGGCCGTCGCCGCGGCGCCGGCCCCTTCGACGACGTTGTGCGTGGTTTCGAAAATCAGGCGCATCGCCGCGGCGATGCCGGCATCGCTGACCTCGACGACACGCGCCGCGCCATCGCGAATGATCGCGAACGCCGCCGGCTCCGGCACGCGGCAGGCCATGCCGTCGGCGAGCCGCGTCGTCACCGCGTGCGGCACGCAGTGACCGGCGGCGAGCGAACGCGCGTAGGCCGGCGCGCCGCCGGAGACGACGCCGACGATCTCGGTTGGCAGGCCCAGCGCATCGCGCGCGGCGATCAGCCCGCAAATGCCGGAGCCCAGGCCGATCGGCACGTAGACCGTATCGAGCGGCGCATCGAGCGCGTCGAACCATTCGAGCGCATAGCTGGCGACGCCGAGCACCAGATCGTCATGAAACGACGGCACCAGATGCCAGCCGTGCTGCTGCGCCAGCGCATCGGCGTGCTCGCGCGCATCCTGGAAATCGGCGCCGTGCTCGATCAGTTCGGCGCCGAGCGCGCGCATCGCCGCGTTCTTCTCGCGGCTGTTGCCGTGCGGCACGACGATCGTGCAGCGCAGGCCGGCGCGGCCGGCGGCGTAGGCGACCGACTGGCCGTGGTTGCCGCGCGTCGCGCAGATCACGCCGGCGATATCGGCTTCGCGCTGCAGCAGGCGCTCGAAATAGACGAGGCCGCCCCGCACCTTGAAGGCGCCGAGCGGCGTCTGGTTCTCGTGTTTGACCCAGACCTCGGCGCCGAACGCGGCCGACAGCTGCGGCCAGTTCAGCTGCGCGGTCGGCGCCATGCCGCGATGGACGATGCGCGCGGCCTCGCGCAGCGCGGCCAGGGTCGGTCGCGTCGGCTGCCCGGTCGACTGCCCGGATTCGGCGCTCGCCGCGGGCGCCGTCACGCCGTCACCGGCGCGTCGAGCCAGCGCCCGCGCAGCGAATTCGGCGCCGCTTCGGTGATGACGACGTCGACCATCCGCCCGGCCAGCGATGCAGGCCCCTCGAAGTTGACCATGCGGTTGGTCGACGTGCGGCCGGCCATGCGGCCTTCGCCGCGGCGCGACGGGCGTTCGACGAGGATGCGCTGCGTGCTGCCGACCAGCGCGTGGCGGAATCCGTCATCGAACTGGCGGATGCGGTTTTGCAGGATCGCGAGGCGCTGATCCTTGATCTCCGCGGCAACGGTGTCGCGCAGATTCGCGGCCGGCGTGCCGGGGCGCGGGCTGTAGACGAACGAGAACGCCGCGTCGAAACGCGTCTCGGCGATCAGGTCCAGGGTCTGCATGAAGTCGTCATCGGACTCGGTCGGGAAGCCGACGATGAAATCGCTGCTCAGCGAAATGTCCGGGCGCGCTTCGCGCACGCGGCGCATTTTCTGCAGGAACTGCGCGCGCGTGTAGCCGCGCTTCATCATGCCGAGGATGCGGTCCGAACCCGACTGCACGGGCAGGTGCAGGTACGAGGCGAGCTTGGGCTGCTCGGCAAACGATTCGATCAGCGCGTCGGTGAATTCGGCCGGGTGCGAGGTCGTGTAGCGGATGCGTTCAAGGCCGGGCAGCTGCGCGAGGTAATCGATCAGCAGCGCCAGATCGCAGACTTCGCGCGTGTCGCCCATCCGGCCGCGATAGGCGTTGACGTTCTGGCCGAGCAGGGTGATTTCCTTGACGCCCTGTTCGACCAGCTGCGCGCATTCGAGCAGCACGTCGTCGAGCGGCCGCGAGACTTCGGCGCCGCGCGTGTACGGCACCACGCAGAAGGTGCAGAACTTGGAGCAACCTTCCATGATCGAGACGAAGGCCGTCGGCCCTTCGGCGCGCGGCTCCGGCATGCGGTCGAACTTCTCGATCTCCGGGAAGCTGACGTCGACCGTCGGCTGGTGCGAGCGGCGCGTCGCGTCGAGCATCTGCGGCAGGCGGTGCAGGGTCTGCGGGCCGAACACCATGTCGACCAACGGCGCGCGCTGCGCGAGCGCCTCGCCTTCCTGCGAGGCCACGCAGCCGCCGACGCCGATCACGCGGCCGGGCGCGGCCTGTTTCCACTCGCGCCAGCGACCGAGCTCAGAAAACACCTTCTCCTGCGCCTTCTCGCGCACCGAACAGGTATTGAGCAGCAGCAGGTCGGCTTCTTCCGGCTTGTCGGTACGCGCATAGCCATGCGACGCGGCCAAGACGTCGGCCATCTTCGCCGAGTCGTAGTCGTTCATCTGACAGCCCCAGGAAATCAGAAACAGCTTGCGCGGGGCCTGCGGTGGCGGAGCGGAAGGTACGGCGTCGGACATCGAAGGACAGCCGGAATGGGCCGGCGGATCAAGGGTCGCACAGTATAAACGACGGCCCGTACAGGCTTTTATGACGGGGCTGCGGGGGCCTGGCCGGCCTCAGCCGAGCTTCTTCAACCAGTCGCCGATGCCGGCGTCGATGTCGGTCCAGGCGAGCTCGAACGCGTCTTTCGGCTGCCGGTACGGATCGGCGATGTCGGCGTTCTCGCGCCACTTCATGATCTTGTGGACGCGGCCGCGCAGCTGCGGATACCGGGTGTTGATCCAGTCGCTGTGGCCCTGATCGAGCGTCAGCACGAGGTCCATCGCCAACAGCAGCGGCAGCGTTGCCTGCTGCGCGCGATGCGCCGAGATGTCGAGGCCGTGATCGGCGGCGACCTCGACCGCCAGCGGATCGGCCGGGTAGCCGACCAGCGCGCCGGTGCCGGCCGAGCAGATATCGATCCTGCGGTCCTTGAGCCGCTCCCTGAGCAGACCTTCGGCGATGGGGCTGCGGCAGATGTTGCCGGTGCAGACGACGATGATGCGATTGAACATGCGATGGCGGAGAGGCGTCCCGCGTAAATCATGCACGCCTGTTGTGAAAGTCGGGATCCGGCCGCCATTTTACCCGCATCCGCTCGGCGCCACTGCGATGCGCGGCCGCCAGGCGCTACGGCACGACGACGATTTTGCCGGTCACCTTGCGATCCATCAGGTCGCGCAGCGACTGCGGCGGCGGCCGCGTGAGGCATCAGGCCGCGGGATCGGCGGCTGGACACACGGCGATGCCGCGCCGTTCGAGCCACATCGCCAGCACGACGACACCGACGCCGAGCAACGCGACCGCCGCGCCGACCCACGGCAGATCGGTCAGCGGCAGGCCGGCGCCGATGACGAGGCCGCCGAGCCAGGCGCCGGTCGCGTTGCCGAGATTGAAGGCGCCCTGATTCATCGTCGACGCGAGGCCCGGCGCGTCCTTCGCCGCATCGATCACGCGCACCTGCGCCGACGGGCCGACGGCGAACGCGACCACACCCCAGACGAACAGCGTGACGAGCGCAGCGATCCTGAACTGGCTGGTCCATACGAACAGCGCGAGCACGATCGCCACCGCCGTCAGCAGACCGATCAAGGCCGGCATCAGCTTCCAGTCGGCGAGGCGGCCGCCGGTCAGGCCGCCGACGGTGATGCCGAGGCCGAACACCAGCAGCGCGACACTCTCGCCCTGCGGCGTGAAGCCGGTGATCTCGCGCAGGATGTAGGCGATGTACGTGAACACCGCGAACAGACTCACCGACGACAGCGTGCTGATCAGCAGCGCGAGCTGTACCTGCGCACCGGCCAGCGAACGGAACTGGCGCAGGATGTCGCCGCCCGGCACCGGCAGCGCGCGCGGGAGCAGACGATACAGCGCGAGCAGCGCGGCGATGCCGATCAGCACCACGGCCCAGAACGTCATGCGCCAGCCGAACGCGTGGCCGAGCATGGTGCCGAACGGCACGCCGAGCACGTTGGCGAACGTGAGCCCGGTGAACATCAGCGCGACGGCCTGCGCGCGCTTGTCGCGCGGCACGATCTGCGAGGCGACGATCGCGCCGATGCCGAAGAACGCCGCATGGCAGAACGCGGTGACGACGCGCGCCACCATCAGCGTCGCGTAACCCGGCGCCAGCGCACACAGCGCGTTGCCGACGGTGAACAGCGTGATCAGCCCGAGCAGCGCCTGCCGCCGCGGCCAGCGCGCCGTGACGACGGCGAGGATCGGCGCGCCGACGGTGACGCCGAGCGCGTAGCCGGACACCAGCATGCCGGCTTGCGGCGCCGTCACCGCGAGATCGCGGGCGACGTCGGGCAGCAGACCCATGATGACGAATTCGGTGGTGCCGATGCCGAAGGCGGCGATGGCGAGGGCAAGCAGGGGCAACGGCATGGCGGCGGGGAACCGTGAAGCGGAGAATGCAGCTCCTTCATTTTCGCACAGCGCGCCGCCGAGCAGATGAAACTTCTGTCATGCGTGCCCCCACGTCGCGCAATAGATCGACGCGCCAGCGAGCTCCGGCTCCTTCGCGGAGTTGCCGAGCAGCGCCTTCGTACCGGCAGCCAGCAACAGGGTGGCGATTCTCCGGATGAAACCGGATAAAAGAGCGCCATCGCGCAACATTGCAACACCGGCTATCCGCGCCGGCTGATCCAACCTGCCAGAGGACCGCTGGCGACGGCGCGCGTCGCTGGCCCGTTCGAGCGCAAATTTGGCCGCATTCCGTGCGTCGCCGCTGCGCCCTTGCGGCACAGTGAAACTCCTTGCAGAAGCGCGGCTTTCGAGCAGCGATCGGCTCCGCGCTTCGATGAAAAACATCAGGAGATCACCGCATGCGGTTCACCGCACCTGTCGCCCGGGGACCTTCGTTCGCGACGCGCGCATGAAGATCTGCCGCTATCAATATGCGTCCGACGACGTGGCATCCGGCCCGATCCACATCGGCGTCGTCGAAGGCGACAGCGTGCGCGATGTGTCGGTCGTCACCGAGACGCTGCCGTCGCTGCGCTGGCCGCTGCCGCCGGGCGATCAGTTCATCGCCCATCTCGACAAGCTGCGGCCGCGCATCGCCGAACTGGCGCGTGCCGCCACGCCGGTGCCGCTGGCGGCCGTCCGGCTCAAATCGCCGGTCGCCAATCCCGGCAAGTTCGTCTGCGGCGCCGGCAATCACGTCGACGTGCTGGCGCGCGGTGGACACCCGCGCCAGCTCGGACTGCTGTTCAAGATGACGAGCGCGGCGGCCGGCGCCGCCGACGGCGTGACGCTGCGCTGGCCCGAGCGCGTGACCTTTCACGAGATCGAGCTGGCGATCGTCATCGGCCGGCCGGGCACCGAGATCGCCGCCGCCGATGCGTTGAACCATGTCGCCGGTTACGCGATCGGCCTCGACATGACGATGCAGGGCAAGGAGTTTCCGAGCTTCGGCAAGTCGTTCGACAGCTACGGCGTGATCGGGCCGTGGCTGGTCACCGCCGACGAGATTCCCGACCCGTCGCAGCTGTCGTACGTGCTCAAGGTCAACGACGAAGTGCGCACGCAGGATTCGATCAGCCGGCTGGTGCTCGGCGTGCCCGAGCTGATCGAGCACGTCGCGTCGATCATGACCCTGCATCCGGGCGACGTGATCTTTTCCGGCACGCCGCCGGGCAGCGTCGGCCCGGTGCGGCCCGGCGACACCATGCATGCGCAGATGGACTGCATCGGCGCGATGCGCGTCGGCGTACGCGGCGGCCCGGGCCGCAGGACAGCGCCGTGAGCGCCGCACCGGCCGCCC
>JASGFY010000044.1:0-26661 GCA_047605265.1 Solimonas sp. | reverse complement strand
GGCGCTGCACGCGGCGACGCTGGCCGGCGCCCGGGCGCTCGGCCTCGACGCCGAGATCGGCTCGCTGGCGGCCGGCAAGTCCGCCGACTTCATCGCCGTCGATCTCAAGTCAGCGGCGACGCAGCCGGTCTATCACGTTCTTTCTCACTTGGCCTACGCCGTCGGCCGCGATCAGGTCAGCGACGTCTGGGTCGCCGGCCGGCCGCTGCTGCGCGAACGCCGGCTGACCACGCTCGACGAGGCCGCGGTGATCGCCAAAGCCGGCGAGTGGCAGCGCAAGATCCGCCCCTGACCACGATATGGACCGCACAATGCACGCCGAATCCACCTCGCAGGCCAATGTCGACGCACGCGAGATCGCCAATTTCGAGCGGCTCGCCGCGCAGTGGTGGGACCCGCGCGGCGAGATGGCGACGCTGCACCAGATCAATCCGCCGCGCGTGCGCTACATCGCGCAGTGCGCCGGCGGGCTCAAGGGCAAGACGGCGGTCGACATCGGCTGTGGCGGCGGCCTGCTCAGCGAGGCGCTGGCCGGCGAAGGCGCCGACGTGCTCGGCATCGACATGGCCGCCGAGTTGATTGACATCGCCAGGCTGCACAGTCTCGAATCGGGCCGCACGCCACCGGAATTCGCGCTCGAATACCGGCAGATCAGCGCCGAGGCGCTGGCCGCCGAGCGGCCGGCGTCGTTCGATCTCGTCTGCTGCATGGAAATGCTCGAGCACGTGCCCGATCCGGCGTCGGTGATCGAAGCCTGCGCGGTACTCGCCCGGCCGGGCGCCGACCTGCTATTCTCGACGATCAACCGCAACCCGAAGGCCTTCGCGCTCGCCGTCGTCGGTGCCGAGTACGTGCTGAACCTCGTACCGCGCGGCACGCACGACTACGAGAAGTTCATCCGCCCCTCCGAGCTCGCCGCCTGGGCGCGCGCCGCCGGCCTCGAGGTCGCCGGCATGAGAGGCTTGCGCTACAACCCGCTGCTGAAATCGGCGCGGCTGTCGGACGACATCGACGTCAACTACTTCATGCATTGCAGGAAACCGCAATGACGATCGCGCGCCACCTCGACGCTCTGGCGACGCCGCGCGCCGTGCTGTTCGATCTCGACGGCACGCTCGCCGACACCGCGCCTGATCTCGGCCATGCCGCCAACCTCGTCCGCGCCGAACTCGGCCTGCCGGCACTGCCGCTCGCCGATTACCGTCCGGTCGCCTCGGCCGGCGCGCGCGGTCTGCTCGGCAAAGCGCTCGGCATCACGCCGGAACAGGCGGACTATCCAGCGCGCGCGCAGCGCTTTCTCGCGCTGTATCGCGAGCATCTGGTCCATCACACGATGCTGTTCGCCGGAATAGACGAACTGCTCGGGGTCATTGCCGTGCGCGGCCTCGCCTGGGGCATCGTCACCAACAAGCCGGCGTGGCTGACCGATCCACTGGTCGCGGGGCTGAAGCTGCGGGCCGCCTGCGTCGTCAGCGCCGACCAGGTCGCGCGGCCGAAGCCGGCGCCGGACGCGCTGCTGCGCGCCTGCGACCTCCTGTGCCTGCCGCCGCAGGCTTGCTGGTATGTCGGCGACGACCGGCGCGACATCGTCGCCGCGCAGGCCGCCGGCATGCCGAGCATCGCCGCCGACTGGGGCTATCTCGGCGGCGACGAGCCCATCACCGCCTGGGGCGCCTGGCACATCGCCCGCACACCGCAGGAGCTCGCCGCATGGTTGCGCGCGGCGCCCTGAACGACGCGACCATACACGGGGACAGGACATGAACGGGCGCTCGCCGGGCAAGGGAGGCCTGCAAAGCCTCGACACCATGGCGCGCCTGCTGCGCAGCCGCGCCAACCGCTACGCCTGGATCGGCCTGCTGGTCGCCACGCTGGCGATCGTCGCGGCGACCCTGCTCTGCTGCCGGTACGAATTCGACATGTACACGCTCGACGGCCTGATCGCCGTCCAGGCCGGCAATCCGGCGCTGTGGCTGCTCGATCTCATGCCGCTCGCCTTCCTGCTGTGGGGCCAGTACATCGGCAGCGTGATGTCGTACCAGGCCGGCGCGATGGTGCTCGACGAGACGCGCGAACTGCGCGACGAAGCCAACCGCCTGCATCATGAGCTGAGCCGCCAGCCCGTGCCCGGCCAGGTTCCCGGCCTGCCGAACCGCCACGCGCTGCATGGCGCGATCAATCGCCACCTCCGCCGGCAGACGTCGCGGCCGACCGGTTTCGCGGTCTTCGTGCTGGCCACCGAGCACTATCACGAAATCGCGCAGGCGCACGGTGAAACCGCGGCGGCGCAATACATCGCGCAGCTCGGCGAGCGACTTCAGAACGTGGTCGGCGACGATGACCTGCTCGCCCATTTCGGAGACGACGATTTCGGCATCCTGTTGACGCAGGCCGAGGGCGAAGCCGCGGCGCGCCACTACGCCAGCCGCCTGCAGCTCGCGCTCGACGTACCGATCACGATGGGCCGCAGTGTGTTCTCGCTGCGCGCCAGCATCGGCATCGCGCTGTATCCCGCGCACGGCCCGGACAGCGAAACGCTGCTGCGCCACGCCGAGACGGCGAAATACGCGGCGATCGCCGCGCGCCGCGACTATCTGGTCTACGAACCCGCGCTCGAAGACGCGCGCACCGAAAGCTCGCGCCTCACCGCCGAGCTGCACGGCGCGCTGTACAACGAGGGGCTCGGCGACGACTACCAGCCGCAGCTTCCGCTGCGCGACGGCCTGCCGCCGCGCCTGCGCCTGGTCCCCTATTGGGAGCATCCGCGCCGCGGCCGCCTCACCGAGGCGGAATTTCTGCATCTGCCGGACCGCGTCGGCCTCGTGCACGGCGTAACCACCTGGCTGCTGCGCGAAGGCCTCGCCCGCCTCCACGGCTGGCGCGAAGGCGGCACGCGCGAACTGCAACTGGTGCTGCGCCTGCCCGACGCGGCGATCCGCGAGCTCGGCTTTCACGATCTGATCCAGCGCATGCTGCTTTCGCACGATCTGCCGGGCTCGGCGCTGGTGCTCGAATTCAGCGGGGCCGCGCTGATGCAGGCCGGCGCCGCGCAGCGCGCGCAACTCAGCGGACTGCGGCAGTCCGGCGTCGGCCTCGCGCTGAGCGGCGTCGGCGGTCCGGGCGCCGCGGCGCTGTCGGCGCTGTACTTTCCGCTCGACGAATATCGCTTCGCGCCGATCCTGATCGAACGCGCCGCGCGCGAACCGCTGGTGCGCGAGATCCTGCGCAAGGAGCTCGAACAGGCGGCGCTGCTGCAACTGCGCGTGGTCTACGCCGGCGTCGACACCGAGGCGCAGCGTCGTTTCATCACCGAGCTCGGCGGCGACTATGCCGAAGGCCTCGTCTGCCGTCCGACGCTCACGCCGCAGGCCGTCGAGCGCTGGCTGACTCCGCGGCGCATCGGATCCGACGACGACGCCCCGACGAAGCGAGAGCTAGCCGCGGCGCCCTGATGTACGCTGCGCGCCCCGCATGCCCGGCGCGTGCGCCGAACCCGAACCGTGCGAACGACATGGCCGTGATACCCGCCGACTACCACCCCGCCGCCGACCTGCTGAAGGACCGCCGCATTCTCGTCACCGGCGCCGGCGACGGCCTCGGCCGCGCCACGGCGCTCGCGCTCGCGCAACACGGAGCGACGGTGATCCTGCTCGGCAGGACGATCGGCAAGCTCGAAGCGGTCTACGACGACATCACGGCGGCCGGAAGCATCACCGGCGGCGCGGCGGCGATCTATCCGATGAACCTCGCCGGCGCGACCTGGGCCGACTACTTCGAGCTGGCGAGCACGGTCGAGCGCGAACTCGGCGGCCTCGACGGCCTCGCGCATTGCGCCGCGCATTTCAAGGCGTTCACGCCGCTGTACGACGTCGAACCCAAGGAATGGGTCGAAAGCCTGCAGGTCAACCTGACCGCCGCCTTCTCGCTGACGCGGCACTGCCTGCCGCTGCTAACAAAATCGGCGGACGCATCGGTGGTCTTCGTCAGCGACCGTCCGGGCCGTGAAGCGCGCCCGTTCGCCGGCGCCTACGGCATCGCCAAGGCCGGTATCGAGCAGATGGCGCAGATGTGGGCGACGGAAATGCAGTCGCATCCGCAGTTGCGCTTCAACACCTACAACCCCGGCCCGCTGCGCGGCGGCCTGCGCCTCAAAGGCTATCCGGGCGAGCTGATCGAACAGGCGCCGCCGCCGGAAACGGCGGTGCCGGCCCTGCTCTGGCTGCTGGGGCCCGACAGCCGCGGCGTCAGCGGCCGGCGTTTCTGAGCGGCACCGCCACGCGCGCCAATACTTCAACGCCGCGTGCGCGGCGGATGTTTCCTGCCAGGCCGCGAGCCGTTCGCACCGCGCTCGGGACGACCGCGCGCCGGTCGTTCACCCGCCGCGCGCGGCGCGGCCTGCTGCGCAGGCTGCGGACGCGCGCCGCGCTGCGGGCGACGGGGACGCGTCTTTTTTTCGTCGTCCTCGTCCTCGTCGTAGAATGACGGCACGGACTTGCCCGCACCGCGCGCCGGCGGCTTGCCGCCGCGGCCGGACCCGTGCTTTTCGAGCCCGGCCTCGGCTTCGCTAAGGCCGACGGCATCGAGCAGCGCCAGCAGCTCGGCCGGCGTCGCTTCGCGCGCGGTGCCGGACTTGTTGCCGCGGCCCAACTCGATCGGACCATAGCTGATGCGGATGAGGCGGCTGACCTGCAGGCCCTGCGATTCGATCAGGCGGCGCACCAGGCGGTTGCGGCCTTCGCGCACGCTGACGTGGAACCACTGGTTCGCGGCTTCGCCCTCCTCGTCGATCGTCTCGACGCGTTCGAAGCGCGCCACGCCGTCATCGAGTTCGACGCCGGCCTTCCAGCGCGCGATCACGCCGTCATCGACCGTGCCGAGCACACGCACCGCGTATGTGCGCGGGATCTCGAAGCTCGGATGCGTGAGGCGACGCGCCAGTTCGCCGTGATTGGTGAACAGCAGCAGGCCCGAGGTGTTGATGTCGAGGCGGCCGACGGCGATCCAGCGGCCGGATTCGAGGCGCGGCAGCTTGCGGAACACGGTGCGGCGTCCTTCCGGATCGTCGCGCGTGACGAGTTCGCCGGTGCGCTTCTTGTAGATCAGCACGCGCGCGGCCTGCGCCTTGCGCTTCAGCGCGATCGTGCGGCCGTCGACGCGGATGTGATCGTCGTGATCGACGCGCTGCCCCGCCTCGGCCGGACGGCCGTTGACGAGGATGCGGCCTTCGGCGATCAGCCGCTCGATCTCGCGGCGCGAGGCGACGCCGGCCGTGGCCAGCAGTTTCTGGATTCTTTCGGACATGGCGCGTCCTCCCGACGCTCCTGCTGCAGACTCCCTCGCCCCTCGGCAGAGGGGAGAGGGCTGGGGTGAGGGAATCGAAAAACTCAGTGCACCGTCGGCGGCTCGGGCTCGCTGTCGCCGCCCTGTTCGCTCTCCGGCGCGGCGGCTTCGCCTTCCTCTCCAGCGTCCGCCGCCGCTTCGAGCGCATGCGGCTCGTGCAACTGCTCGCCGAGCCGCGCCAGCGCGTTTTCCAGCAGCTGCGGGTCCTTGATCTCCGGCAGCGACGGCAGCTCGTCGAGCGTGCGCAGGTTCAAGTCGTCGAGCAACTGGTGCGTGGTGCCGAACAGCGACGGGCGGCCCGGCACTTCCTTGACGCCGACTTCGCGGATCCAGCCGCGGTCGAGCAGCGTGCGGATGATGTTCGGCGACAGCGCGACGCCGCGCACGTCCTCGATCTCGCCGCGCGTGATCGGCTGGCGGTAGCAGATCAGCGCCAGCGTTTCGAGCAGCGCGCGCGACAGGCGCGGCGGTTTTTCCTGATAGAGCTTGCCGACCCATTCGGCGTACTCGCGCCGGACCTGGATGCGCCAGCCGCTCGCGACTTCCCTGACCTCGGCGGCGCGCGCCGCGAGATCCTCGCTGAGCTTGGCGAGCGCCTCGCGGATGTCCTTCTTCGTCACGCCGAGTTCGTGACCGAGCATGCGCTGCAACTGTTCGATCGGCAGCGGCTGCTCGGACGCGAGCAGGATCGCCTCGAGGATGCGGTCGAGCTGCGCGATGCGCTCGTCAGCCGTGTTCGGGATGTCGAGATCGGCCTGCTGGTCAGCGGCTTCGCTCATGTCGGCGACTCCTGTACTTCGTCTTCGTCGATGGCGGCCGCGCGCGGCTGCGCCTGCATGACCATGATCGGCGCGAACGGACCGTCCTGCTCAATGTCGAGCATCGCCGAACGCGCCATTTCGAGAATCGCGAGAAAGCAGACGACGACGCCGAGCCGGCCTTCCTCGGGGTCGACGAGCTGGTCGAGCCGCGTCGGGCCGGCCTGGATGCGCGCGAGGATGTGCGTCATGCGCTCGCGCACGCTCAAGGGCTCGCGCGAGACTTCGTGGTGCTTGAACAGCGCCGCGCGTTCCATGATGTCGCGGAACGCCAGCATCAGCTCGCGCAGCGTCGGCATCGGCAGCTGCGTCGTGGTCGGGATGATTTCGGGCCGCGCCTGTGCGAGATGCAGCTCGCGGCCGATGCGCGGCAGCTTTTCGATCTCCTCGCTCGCGCTCTTGAAGCGCTCGTACTCCTGCAGGCGGCGCACCAGCTCCATGCGCGGATCGCCCTGCTCCTGCGCTTCCTCGGGCGGTGGCCGCGGCAACAGGATGCGCGACTTGATCTCGGCCAGCAGCGCGGCCATCACCAGATACTCGGCGGCCAGTTCGAGCTTCATATCGCGCATCAGCTCGATGTACTGGATGTACTGCTGCGTGATCTTCAGGACCGGAATGTCGAGGATGTTCAGGTTCTGCTTGCGGATCAGGTACAGCAGCAGATCGAGCGGCCCCTCGAAGGCTTCGAGGAAGACCTCCATCGCGTCCGGCGGGATGTACAGATCCTCCGGCAGCTTGTCGAGCGGCTGGCCGTGGACCTTCGGCTGCCTGGACGCGTCCGTCGCGAGCGGCTCGGCAACCGGCACGTCCTGCTCCACGTCGTCCGTCTCTCCGTTCATGCGTGCGGCATCGACAATGGCGCCGTCATTCCGGAATGAAGCCCAGCACATCGTGGACGCGCCGCAGCGTCGCGTCGGCCTTGGCCGAGGCGGCTTCGGCGCCGGCCTTCAGCACCTGGCGCAGGCCATCCGTGTCGTCGCGGACCTCGCGGTATTTCCGCTGTACGGGTTCGAGGCAGGCGACGACGGCGTCGGCGGCGGCCTGCTTGAACTTGCCGTAGCCCTGGCCGTCATACGTCGCGACGATGCGCTCGAACGATTCGCCCGTGCAGGCGGCGAGGATCGACATCAGGTTTGACACGCCGGGTTTTTCGGCGACGTCGTAGCGGACCTCGTTGCCGAGGTCGGTGACGGCGCGCTTGATCTTGCGCGTGATGGTGTCGATCGGATCGAGCAGGTAGATCGCGTTGGTCTCGGCGTCGTCCGACTTGCTCATTTTCTTCGTCGGTTCCTGCAGGCCCATGATGCGCGCCCCGACCGGCGGGATCATCGGCTCCGGCACGGTGAAAACCTTGCCGTAGAGGCCGTTGAAGCGCTGAGCGACGTCGCGCGTGAGTTCGAGGTGCTGCTTCTGGTCATCGCCGACCGGCACCTGCTGCGCCTGATAGAGCAGGATGTCGGCCGCCATCAGCACCGGGTAACAGAACAGGCCGGCGTTGATGTTGTCGACATGTTTGGCGCTCTTGTCCTTGAACTGCGTCATGCGCGAAAGCTCGCCGAACTGCGTGTAACAGTTGAGCACCCAGGACAGACGCGCGTGCGCCGGCACATGGCTTTGCACGAACAGCGTGTTGCGCGCCGGATCGAGGCCGCAGGCGATATACAGTGCGAGAAACTCGTAGCAGCGCTCGCGCAGCACCTGCGGATCCTGACGCACGGTGATCGTGTGCAGATCGACGAGCATGTAATAGCAATCGTACTGCTCGTTCAGCCGCACCCAGTTCTTGAGCGCGCCCAGGTAGTTGCCGAGCGTGAGGCGGCCGGACGGCTGGATGCCGGAAAGGACAACGGATTTGTGGGCTTTCGTATTCACGGGCCGGACATCAGGACATCGCTCGGCGTCATGCCGAACAGGGTGTAAAGAGACCACTCGGCGATCGCCAGCGGCCAGAACAGGAGCTTGCCGAGCAGGCCGGTCAGCAACAGTGCGAGCAGGATCAGGAAGCTCCAGCGCTCGATCTGCGCGAACCGGTACGCCGCACGCGACGGCAGCAGCGCCAGCAGCACGTGACCGCCGGCCAGCGGCGGCAGCGGAATCAGGTTCAGCACCATCAGGATCAGGCTGATCTGGATGCCGGCCACCGCCGTGTAGCGCAGGCCCAGGCCGAGGCCCTCGCCAGCCGGATCGACCGTCAACGCGATCTTCAGCAGCACGGCCCAGGCCACCGCGATCAGGCCGCTGGCGACCGGCACCGCGACCGAGCTGAGCGCGATGTCGCGCAGCGGCTTCCTGAAATTGCGGATGTCGACCGGCACGACCTTCGGCCAGCCGATCAGGAATCCGCCGAGCGCGAGCATCAGGCCCGGCACGAGCACGGTGCCGATCGGATCGACGTAGCGCAGCGGATTCGGGCTGAGGCGCCCGAGCATCTGCGCTGTGCGGTCGCCGAGCGCCCGGGCCGTGTAGCCGCGCGCCATTTCCGGCACGGTGATCGCGAACAGGACCGGCAATGCCCAGACCGCGAGCTTCTGGACGAGTGTGAAATCGAATGGCATCGGCTGATTATATCGGGCGGCCCTCGCCGCCGGGCCGTTCCGTCGCGAAGGCGGGCTCAGAACCCCAGCACGTCGATCGGCCCCTTGCCTTCGCGGACGACGCGGACGCCGTCCTCGGAGAGATCGAGCACGGTCGTCGGCACCGTGCCGCAGGGGCCGCCGTCGATGACGATATCGACGAGATGATCGAGTGGCTGGCGATGATCCTCCGGCACGTTGACCGGCTCGTCGTCGCCGGGGAACTGCAGCGTGCAAGAAATCAGCGGCTGGTCGATCGCCTCGAGCAGCGCCTGCGCAACGACGTGCTCGGGCACGCGGATGCCGATGGTCTTGCGCTTCTCGTGCGCGACGCGCTTCGGCAGCTCCTTGGTCGCGGCGAGGATGAAAGTGTACGGGCCCGGCGTCAGCTGCTTGAGCAGGCGGAACTGACGGTTGTCGACGCGCGCGTAGGTGGCGATCTCCGACAGATCGCGGCAGACCAGCGTGAACTGGTGATGGCGGTCGAAGTCGCGGATGCGGCGCAGGCGGTCGGCGGCGTCGCGATCGTCGAGATGGCAGCCGAGCGCGTAGCAGGAATCGGTCGGATAGGCGATGACCGCGCCGTCGCGGATGCGCTGCGCGACCTGCCCGAGCAGGCGCTTCTGCGGGTTGACGGGATGCAGCTCGATCCATTCGGCCACGGCGCGCTCGATCTGGGCATTCTTGTCGGAAGACGAAATTATTACAGATGCTGGCGTATTCGAAGACGGTGGCGACAAGCGACAAGCCGCCGAGGCTGCGATGTGGACAAGTTCGACGCTATTGCGCGCGCCAGTCGCAGTGGGGTGCTGGTCCATTGTCGAGCCGAATGCGCTGTGGCGCCCCGCGCAGTTCGACCAGTTCGTCGAGCGCCCTGATGACGCGAGCGGCCGGCGGGCCGGGGTGTCGATCTCTCGATGCGCAGCGACCCGTGCCGGCCTTCATGTCGCGCTTGAAGATATTCATCTAAGTCGTTCAATTGTGTTAGCCTCGACCGAATTGGGCTTGGGGGCCATGGCAAGCATGGCGGAGGGGGATGCCTGGTGATTGACGGTCCTTTTGTTGGCAAAGATCGGTCGTTGATCCGTGCGTGGCGCCTCGCCAAAACGCCCCGTCCTTCGCGCTGAAACGCATGCGTCGCCAACGTGGATTCACGCTGATCGAAGTATTCGTCGCCCTCGCCATTGCGGCGGTTCTCGTCGTGATCGCGGTGTCTGGATACCGGCATCTGGTCGTCTCGAACCGGCTGACGGTAGTCGCCAACGGAATTGTCGACACGCTCAACGAAGCTCGGCTCGAAGCCATCCGCCGCAACCGCTCGACGCAGTTCTGCAGCAATAACAGCAGCAGCAACGGCACGGATACGTTGGGCGGCTACTGCGGGACGCAGGCGGGTGCCGTCTATACGCTTGACGCGTCCGATGACAGCAACCCGATCGAATTGCGCGGCGTCCCCGCCTTGCCCGACGGCATCAGCTTCGCATCCGGAACCCAGGCCGCGACCGCCATCCGCTACGACAGCCAAGGCCTGGGCAGCACGGTGAGCGGATCCTCGCCGTACACCGGTCTCGTCATCGACGTCTATGCGCAAGACATGACCGACAACAACCATCGCTGCGTCTATCTGACGACCGGCAGCGTCGTCAGCAACTGTTCGTACACGAGTGCAAGCGGGTGGTGTCCCACCGATGAGCCCGTTCCCTGCCAGTAAGTCCGCGCGTGCGCGGTCCATCGGTCCTGGCCGTTCGCGCGGCGTCGGACTGATCGAAGTCCTCGTTGCCGTCCTGGTGCTGTCGATCGGCCTGCTTGGCATCGCGCTGGTGCAGACGCGGGCGCTGTCGCAGGACAACAGCTCGATGAGCCGGTCGATGGCGGTCGTCGCGAGCTATTCGATCATCGACGCCATGCGCATCGATCAGACCAATGCGCTGGCCGGTTCGTACAACACGACGATGACCGCCGACGCCTGCCCCGACGCCGGCAGCACGCTGGCCGGGGCGCAGTTGCACGAATGGTGCGAGGAACTCGGCGCCGCGCTCGGCACGGAAGCCACGACGCAGGGCACCGTCACCTGCGCCACCGACGGCACCGATATCTGCGAGATCACGGTCCAGTTCGACGACAGTCGCATCGGCACCGGCGGCAGCAGCGCCCAGCAGGTCATCACCAAGGTGATGCTGTGATGCCCGCGTCGCCGGCCGTACGGGCTTCTTCCGCCACGCAGCGCGGTTTCAGCGTGGTCGAGCTCATGATCGCGATGGTGTTGGGCCTCATCGTGATCGCCGGCGCCAGCGCCGTCTTCTTGTCGAACAAACAGGCCTATCGTTCGAATCAGGCGCTGGGCCGGATTCAAGAGAATGCGCGCGTCGCCTTCGAACTGCTTGCTCGCGACGCGCGGCAGGCCGGCCTCACCGGCTGCGGCAACTCCACGCGCGTGGCGAACGTGCTGAACAACGGCCCTTCCGGCAGCGAAACGGAGGCCTGGTATGCCGATTTCGCCGACAACGCCGTTCACGGCTACGACGATGCCGAGACCGATCCGGCGATCACCACCGGCACCAGCTCCGCGCAACGCCTCAGCGGAACTGATTCCCTGACGCTGATCGGCGCCGGCTCCCCCACCTACGGCATCACCCTGCACACGATTGGCAGCGCGCAGAATTTCACTCTGAACGAAGGCACGACGAGCCTCGAAGCGGGCGATCTGGTCATCGTCTGCGACCCGGACCACGCGACGATCGCGCAGGTCACCGGCATCAGTGGCAGCGCCGTACAGGTTCTTGCCAGCGGCACGCCGGGCAACTGCGTCGTCGGGCTCGGCTACCCGACATCCTGCAGCAGCAGCAATGCCTATCAGTTCGCGGAAAACTCGCTGCTGTCGAAGCTGCTCGCCGTCGACTGGTACATCGGCACGAACGCGCAGGGCACGCTCTCGCTATACCGCAAGACCGTGGTTACCGAAAGCAGCGCGGCCACCGCGGAAGCGCAGGAAATGATCCGCAACGTGGTCGACATGCAGATCCAATACCACGTCGCGGACGCCACGGACTTCGAAGACGCTTCGGATGTCGCCTCGTCCGACTGGAGCAACGTCGATGCGATCCGCGTCACACTGACCTTCAAGGACAGCAACGACAATTCCGGCACCGGCACCGCGCCGATCTACCGCGAGATGAGCGCTTCCATCACGCTGCGCAACCGGGTCTGAGGATGAAGGCCACCGCTCTCTTTCCCTTTCACCGCCCCGTGCCCGCCCTGCAGCGCGGCGTCGCCCTCGTCGTGGCGCTCGTGCTGTTGATTCTCATCACCCTGATCGGGCTGGCCGCGATCTACGGCACGCTCACACAGACGAAGATGACCAGCAATTTCTACGATCGCTCCGTGGCCTTCCAGAATGCGGAAGCCGGGCTTGCCGCGGGCGCCGCCGTGCTGAGTGCCGGCACGACGAACATTCGCGACTGCACGACCAGCGGCGATGCGTGCAAGGCGAACCCGTTCGACGATCTCGATTCCGACAGCCGCTACATCCAGACCGTCGACAGCTCGACGTTCGAAGCCGACGCCGCCGCGAGCGGCCAGCCGCAGTTCGTGATCGAGAACATGGGCGACTACGAAGACGCGAGCTCGAGCACGGGCTACGGCCAGAGCGCCAACAGTGCGCAGTACGGGGCCTCGGGCACCACTTACACGTATACCTACTATCGCATCACCGCGCGCAGCGGCGATCCGACCACAGTCGGCGAACGCGCCGTCGTGACCTTGCAGGCGATGTACAAGGAATAAAAGAGCACGCCATGCATCGAGAAAAACGCATTTCATGGGCGGGAGCGTGCGCCGCCGTGCTGCTGGCGTGGCTGACGGCGACGCTGTCGGCGCAGGCGTCGGTCACCATCGACCAATCGCCGCTGACCGTGTCGGCCACCGTGCCGCCGAACATCGTCCTGATGTTGGACGACTCGGGCTCGATGGCTTCCGACTACATGCCGGACACCCTGACTGATACCTCGATCGATGGCTTCCACAGTTCGAGCATCAACGGCGTCTATTACGACCCCGCCACGACCTACTCCCCACCCTACAAGGCGGACGGCACGCAGTACGACGCTGCCACCTTTACCGCCGCGTGGATCAACGGCTTCGGCTCGACCACGTCATCGAGCAACATCACCAACCTGACGACCTACAGCGATACCAGCAACAGCGAAAAAACCTATTCGGCGGCGTTCTCGGTCACGTCGACCCCCACCTGTTCGAGCGGCACTCTCAACACCACCAGTTCGACCAATGCCGGCCTGTGTGTCACGACGACGACAACGACAAATTGTTCAAATAATGGAGGCAATGGTCTCCATGGAGGCGGCAATTCAGGCAGCAATTGCACCACCACGACCACGACGAGCCCAACCTGCTCCACGGGCACGCTGACCAATTCCGGCAAGACCAGCGTTACCTGCACCACCACCTACAACGCCTTCACGTACACGGTGCTGAGCGGCAGCACCTACACCCGCTATTACGTCGCGACCTCGTCGGAGGTCTGTTCCGCGATCATCGGCAAAAAACCGACAACCAGCGCCTTATCCTCGGCCGCTGCCGTGACATCGGCCACCTGTCTCTACGACAGCACCACGCAGACGAACGTCGCCAACTGGTTCTCGTACTACCACACGCGCATTCTGATGGCGAAGAGCGGCCTGATGAATGCGTTCGCGAGCCTGGATTCGACGGTCCGCTTCGGCTTCGGTTCCATCAACGGCTACTCGAACAAAAACTACTCAAACCTGCCGTCTTCGCGCTACAGCACCACGATTTCCTCCACCACCTATTACCTCGCGAACGTCGCCACCTTCGGCGACGGCAGCAGCGGCACGCAGAAAGCGTACTTCTGGAACTGGCTGGTGAACGCCACGGCCGACAGCAACACGCCGCTGCGTCAGGCTCTGAACGCCGTCGGCACGTACTACACCTCGGCCACGCCGTGGCAGACCTCGACGTCCGATGCCACCGAGCTGGCCTGCCGGCAGTCGTACACCATCCTGACGACGGACGGCTTCTGGAACGACAGCAGCAGCGGCCTGTCGTCCAGCACCTACGGCAGCACCAACGTGGACGGCACGTCGACGTCCGTCACGCGCACGGGGACCAATGCCCAGAGCTATACCTACACGGCCGCCGCTCCGTACAAGGACAGCTACAGCGATACGCTCGCCGACGTGGCGATGTATTACTGGCTCACCGACCTGCGCCCGGATTCCGACAACGAGGTGCCGACGAGCACCGAGGATCCGGCGTTCTGGCAGCACATGACGACGTTCACGGTCGGCATGGGTTACGAGCCCACCGGCATCAGCCCGAGCGGCACGAGCGTGGACGACATCTTCACCTGGGCCAACGGCGGCACCGCGATCTCCGGTTTCAGCTGGCCGCAGCCAAGTTCCAACAGCGTCTACAACATCGCCGACATGGCCCACGCCGCGGTCAACGGCCACGGCGGCTTCTATTCGGCGACCAGCCCCACCGCGTTCGCGACGGCGCTGACCGACGCGCTGGCGCGCGTCACCGAGCGCATCGGTTCCGGCGCGAGCGTCGCGGCGAGCAGCACGACGCTGGAAACCGACACGATGGTCTATCAGGCCACTTACTACACCGGCCAGTGGTACGGCGACCTGCGTGCGTTCAGCATCGGCACGGACGGCACGGTGTCGACGACGGCGAGCTGGAAAGCCTCGACCGTCTTCCCCGCCGCCGCCAGCCGCACGATCTACACCTGGAACCCCAGCAGCAAGACGTCCATCGAGTTCACCACGGGCAATCTCAGCAGTCTCACGAGCGCGCAGCAGACTGCCCTGGGTTCGACCAGCACCGCGCAGACCGCCATGATCAGTTATCTGCGCGGCGATTCGACCAATGAGGAATCGAACGGCGGCAGCTACCGCAACCGCTCCGTGGTGGCGCTCGGCGACATCGTCGATTCGCAGCCGGTCTATGCCGGCGCGCCGAGCGCCAACACCTTTTCCGGCATGACGTTCACCGGCTCGTCGCTCTACGAAACCTATGTCGCCGACAACGCCAGCCGCACCGCGCTGATCTGGGTGGCGGCGAACGACGGCATGCTGCACGCCTTCAGCGCCAGCACGGGCGTCGAGGCCTACGCCTATCTGCCGGGCGCCGTCATCACCAGCACCGACACCGACGGCGCCTACAACCTGGTCAATCTCGCCAACGAGGACTACGGCGACGACAGCGTGCCGCACCAGTACTACAACGACGGCGAGCTGACCGTCGCCGACGTGTACTACTCGGCCGCGAAAGGCTGGCGCACCGTGCTGGTCGGCACGACGGGCCGCGGCACCGCCAAGGCGGTCTACGCGCTCGACGTGACCGATCCCGCCGCGCCGACCGTGCTCTGGGAGCGCTCCAGCGGCGACGGGCTGACGAACAGCGGCTACATCGGCCAGATGATCGGCAAGCCGGTCATCGCACAGACCGCGGACGGCACGTGGTCCGTGCTGATCGGCAACGGCTACAACAGCACGAAGAACACGGCCGCGCTGCTGCAATTCGCGATCAATGGCGGCGCCCTGACCGTCAGGACCATCGACGACACGTCGACCAGCAACGGCCTCGCCGCACCGCTGGTGTGGATGGACAGCTCGACCGACGGCATCAGCACGCGCGCCTACGCAGGCGACCTCAATGGCCATGTCGCGTATTTCGATCTCAGCAGCAGCACGTCGACCGGCTCGACGGTGTTCACGGCCACGTACGACGGCGCCGCCCAGCCGATCACCGCCGGCATGCTCGGTGGCAAGGACCCGGACACCGGCGCGCTGTGGCTGTTCTTCGGCACCGGCAAATACCTGACGTCGGACGATCTCTCCGACACCAGCGTGCAGACCTGGTACGGCATCATCGTCGAGAAAGGCTCGAGCCAGTCCCTGAGCGGCAGCCTCGCGAGCAGCGGCCGCGACGTGCTCACGGAACGGACGATCACCTACGAAGCCGAAGCGACCGACGACACCCTGGCCTGGCGCTCCATTTCCTCGGCGACCAGCGGCGACATGAGCAGCCGCTGGGGCTGGTACATCGACCTCGTGTCACCGACCGAAGGCGAACAGGGCGAACGCATGGTCATCCCCAACGAGTTCGAGGGCTCGTATCTGATCGGCACCACCATCGTTCCCGTATCGTCCGATCCGTGCAGTCCGTCGGGCAGCAGCTGGGTCATGGCGATCGACCCTTTCACCGGCACCCTCAGTTCCTCGTTCTTCGACATCGACGGCGACGGCACCGTCAGCACGGTCACTGTCGATGGTGTGACCTATGTCGTAGCGGGCGTGGGCTTCAGCGCGGTGGCCAGCAATCCGACCTTCGTCGGCAACACCATGGTGGTCAGCTTCGACAACGCTTCCACCACCTCCTTGACCACCGCGAGTTCGACCGACAGCCTGGAACGCCTGTCGTGGCGCGAACTGCTCGCACAGTGAACCGGGACGCACCAGGCATGACACCAACGGCAGGTAACGGCGGGCCTGGCCTGCGCCCCGCCCGCGCGCGGAGCGGTTTCAGTCTGATCGAGCTGATGGTCGTCGTCGCGGCCGTCGGCATCCTCGCGGCCATCGCTTATCCGTCATACGTCAAGTCGATCACCAAGACCAGGCGGCGCGCGGCGGAAGCCTGCCTCGTGAACTACGGCACTTACATGGAGCGGTATTACACGACGAACCTGAGCTACGCCGAGGACCGCGACGGTACCGCCATGAGCACGGCCGTCCTGACCGCGCTGGGCATGGACTGCGCCTCGACCGCGAACACCGGCGCGGACTACACCTACTCGCTCTCCTCCGTTTCGTCCTCCGCCTACACGCTGAAAGCGACGCCCACCGGCGTGCAGGCCACGCGCGACGCGGCCTGCGGCGCGCTGACGCTCGACCAGACCGGCACCAAGGGCGTGACCGGCACGTCGACCGCGACGGCCTGCTGGTAGGAAGCGCCGAACGCGGAAAAACCGTTCTGGGGGCTGCCCTGCCCGGTCGCCGCGATCGCGGCCGCGCGCTGCGCGCTTTCCGGTCTCAGGCCAGTCGTGCCGCTCCTCCGGCCGCTTGCAGCCGTTTGACGGCCTGCCGATCGAACGAAACGAAGGTCTGCCCACCCAGCCTGCCTGCTTCATGGGCGATCACCCCGTCAGCAAAATCGCCGCCCCTTTCAAGCACCGCCAGACCCGCTTCAGCCGCCGTCCGATCGGGCTCTCAAGCAATCATGCTGCCCTGGCCCTGGTGTCAGGGTGCCGGACAACGACCTCCGTAGTCGCGTCTCTCCATTTCCGCCCTGCCGCTGCCGATCAGCACAAGATCACTGGCATTGTGCGGCAGCCGTTGGGCCGCGCAGACGCGGAGGCGCCCCGCGGCGAACGCCCCGGTCACGGTCTGCGCCGACCCGTCTTCGCGGAAGACGACCGCTTTGCGGAACGGGCCGTTGCCGGCGATCGAAACGTCGGACGCTGTCGCGAACCGTTCGGCGAGATGCGGCACTTGGCCATCGTCGAGACGGCCGTCGCCATCCTCGTCGACGAAGACGATCCACTCGCCCTCGCTCCACTGTCCGTGGCATCCGGCATCGGCATTGCCGGCGCAGAACGTGACCGGTGTGTTCCGCGCGATGGCCGTCTGGCGCGCCGCCGTCAGCGCCCGCTGCAGCGCGTTGCTCGTCACCGCCAGCCGGTGCTGTGCGAGCGCCCGGCCGAAGTCCGGCACGGCGATGCCGAGCGTGATGGCGGCGACGGCAAGCGTCACCAGCAATTCCAGCAAGGACAGGCCGCGCATCGCCGGAGCGGGAGCGGCACCCCTGGCCCCGTTGCCCGGCCGGCTCGACACGCGATCCCGGTTCCGACCCTCCATGGCGCTCCCCGCTGCGTCGGACTGCCGGAAGACCGCCGCGGCGGTGCCTCCGGCTCCATCCGCGGCCCGGCGGGCCGCGACACTC
The DNA here is from genome assembly GCA_047605265.1 of Solimonas sp. Lineage (GTDB taxonomy): Bacteria > Pseudomonadota > Gammaproteobacteria > Nevskiales > Nevskiaceae > Solimonas. The sequence goes on along the minus strand of JASGFY010000044.1, from coordinate 8,948 downwards.
CGATGCTAGACCCGCGGGTCCCGTGCGAAATGCCGACTGCTTCGCAGTCCAGCAGGCCCGATCGGCCCGCGACGGCCACAAAGCGCCTCAGAACGTGAGCTGTTCGGCGATTCTCTGCCCGCTGGCGGGCGCCAGCGTGATGCCGATGCGGAAATGGCCAGTCGCCAGATACAGCCCGGCGCGCTGCGGATCCGGCCCCAGCGCCGGCTCCTCGCCGCGCGGGCGCAGGCCGGCCCAGTGCGCGACCACCGGCAGGCCGGCGGCGGCCGGCCACACGCGCTGCGCGCGCGCCAGCAGCAGATCGCGGGCCTGCGCCGTCGGCGTCGTATCGAAACCGGCGTCCTCGACCGTGCTGCCGACGAGGATGTGACCGTCGCGGCGCGGGATCAGATAGACGTCGTCGGCGATGCGCAGGCGCGGCAGTTCGCCCGGCGCGCCGCGCAGCAGCAGCATCTGGCCCTTGGCGGGCGCGATGCCGGCCGCGCCGAGCGACGCCGACCAAGCGCCGGCCGCCAGCACGACGGTGCGGGCCGCGACGTCGCCGGCCGACGTGCGCACGCCGGCCACCTGCCCGCCGTCCTCGATCCAGCCCAGCGCCTCGGTGTGTTCGCGCAGCGCGGCGCCGCGCCGGCGCAGGGTGCCGGCCAGCGCCTTCAACAGGCGCGGATTGCGCACCTGCGCCATGCGGGGATATTCGAGATGGCGGCCGTCGGCCTTGAAGTAATCGGCGCCGCACTCCCAGTATTCCGGGTCGATGCCGGACTCGCGCTGCAGGCGCTCGCACCATCCGGGATAGAGCGCTAGGCTCTCTTCCAGCAACGGGCGGATCGCCTCGGGCACGTGATCGGGCGGCAGCGGACACAGCATGCCGCCGCCGGCCCACGAGGCGGCGCGGCCGAGTTCGCCTCTCTCGATGACGCAGACCGATCGGCCCTGCCGGCTCAGCGCTTCGGCGCAGGCCAGGCCGATCACGCCGCCGCCGACGATGGCGACGTCATGGCGCGAATGTTTCGTCACTTGGGGAGTCTCTCCGCACAGGCCGTCAGTCCCGCGCCGGCGGGATGACGGTGATTAGGTGGCGCCGGTCACGGCACCGTGCTGTCGCGCGTCGCGCGGCGCAGCGCCGGCGGCAGCGAGAAGACGACGTGCTCCTCGCGGCCGGCGAGTTCGTTGACCGCCGTGCCGCCGATCTCCTTGAGCCGCGCGACGACTTCGCGCACCAGCACCTCGGGCGCCGAGGCGCCGGCGGTGACGCCGACGCGGCGCTTGCCGCCGAACCATTCGGCGCGGATATCCTGCGCGCCGTCGATCAGGTAGGCCGGCGTGCCGCGGCTCTCGGCGAGCTCGCGCAGGCGATTCGAGTTGGAGCTGTTGCGCGAGCCGACCACCAGCAGGGTATCGCAGCGCGCCGCGAGATCCTTCACCGCGTCCTGGCGGTTCTGCGTCGCATAGCAGATGTCGTCCTTGCGCGGCCCGTGCACTTCCGGAAAGCGCGCGCGCAGCGCGTCGATGACCTTCGAGGTGTCGTCCATCGACAGCGTCGTCTGCGTGACGAAGGCGACGCGTGCCGGATCGCGGATCGCCAGGGTCGCGACGTCGTCCGGCGTCTCGACCAGATGGATGGCGCCGCCGTGCGAGGCATCGAACTGCCCCATCGTGCCTTCGACTTCCGGATGACCGGCGTGACCGATGAGGAGGACCTCGCGGCCCTCGCGCGAATAGCGCTTGACCTCGATGTGCACCTTGGTGACGAGCGGACAGGTCGCGTCGAACACTGTCAGTCCGCGCTTGGCCGCCGCCTTGCGCACCGCCTGCGAGACGCCGTGTGCCGAGAAGATGCAGGTGGCGCCCTCCGGCACCTCGTCGACCTCTTCGACGAAGACGGCCCCTTTCGCCCGGAGATTCTCGACGACGAAACGGTTGTGCACGACCTCGTGACGCACGTAGATCGGCGCGCCGAGCACTTCCAGCGCGCGCTCGACGATCTCGATGGCGCGATCGACGCCCGCGCAGAAGCCGCGCGGATTGGCGAGCAGGATTTCCATCCCTTGCGTCATCGTCAGCCGGGCGCCTTCGCCGCCTTGCGACGAAACGTGTCGAGCAGCATGTCGAGCACCAGCAGCGCGGCGCCGCCGCTGATCGCCATGTCGGCGACGTTGAAGGCCGCGAAGTGCCAGTTGCCGACGTAGAAATCGATGAAGTCGACGACGTGGCCGCGCGTCACGCGGTCGATCACGTTGCCGAGTGCGCCGCCCATGATCAGCGACAGCGCGACGGCGACCAGATGCTGGTCGCGCGGATGGCGGCGCAGCCAGAGCAGGATGCCGACGCTGACGCCGACGCCGAGCAGCACGAACAGCACCGGCGAGGCGTTCGACATCATCGAGAACGCCGCGCCGGTGTTCTTCATGTGCACGAAATTCAGATGCGGCACGAGCGGTACCGCATCGAACCATTGCAGATGGCGGACGACGAGTTGCTTGGCGATCTGGTCGATGAGGATCACCGCCGCCGTCAGCCATAGCCAGTAGACATTCTTGTATTGGAAAGACATTGCTCTTGGACTCAACTCACAAGCCGGTCGCCCGCGACCAGAGTACCGCAGTCCACGCCCAGACGAGGTTGACGGCCCAGATCACCAGCGGCGTCAGCATACCGAGTTCGAGACCCAGCCAGCCCTGCCCGGTCTGGAACGGAAAGATCCACAGCAACGTCAGCAGCGTCGGCGCGAGGCTGAGCACGATGCTGCGTACGAACCACGCAGCGCCGATCGGCAACAGCAGCAGCAAGCCCCAGAGGCCGCCGACGATCAGCCGCGGATAGAGCCAGTACAGGCCAAGCGCCGGTGCGATCGCCACGTGCAGTTTGGCGAGCAGGCCGAAATGCCCGGACGCCCACAAGGCAATGCTCGACGCGAGCGCGGCGACGAGGCCGGCCGCGTAGGCCAGCGAGAATCTACGGAGCATGGAGATGCGGCATCAGATGAAGCGCCTCCGCTCGCCGACGCCGTCGGGCGCGACGTTGACGACGCAGCGGCCGCACAGCGTCGGATGTTCGGCGTTCGCGCCGACGTCGGCGCGCTGGTGCCAGCAGCGCTCGCACTTGGCGTGCGGCGACGGCTGCGCGGCGATGTAGACGCCGCTGCCCTCGCCCGCTGCCGTCGCGTCCGCCGGCCGCGAAGCCAGCGGCGCGACGTTCGCCGCCGAGGTGATGAACCAGAAGCGCAGTTCGTCGCCCACCGCCGCCAGCGGCGCGGCGTCCGCGCCGTCGGCGTAGAGCGTGACTTCGGCGTTGAGGCCGGAGCCGATCCGGCCAGCGACGCGCAGTTCTTCCAGCACTTTTTTCACCGGCTCGCGCACGGCCTTGAGCGTCGCCCAGTCGATCGTCGTCGCCGGCACCGTCGGGAACGCGTACCAGGGCTGCGCGAACACGGTGACGCGGCGATCGCCCGGCAGCATCCGCCAGATTTCGTCGGCGGTGTACGAGAGGATCGGCGCGATCCAGCGCACGAGCCCTTCGGCGATGTGCAGCAGCGCGGTCTGCGCCGAGCGCCGCGCGGCCGACTTTTTCGGCAGCGTGTAGAGGCGATCCTTGAGGATGTCGAGATACAGGCCGCCGAGGTCGTTGACGCAATAGTTGTGCAGCTTGTGGTAGACCAGATGAAACTCGCGGCGGCCGTACGCATCCTTCAGCTCGTCCTGCAGCGCAGCGGCCTGCGCGATCGCCCAGGCATCGACCGCGACGAGTTCGTCCGGCGCCACGAGATCGCCTGCCGGATCAAAGTCCTTGAAGCTGCCGAGCAGATAGCGCGCGGTGTTGCGGATGCGGCGATACGCCTCGGCGATGCGCTGCAGCAGCGTCTTCGACAGCACGATCTCGCCGGAGTAATCGCTGGACGCGACCCACAGGCGCAGCACGTCGGCGCCCAGCGTCTTCATGATCTCCTGCGGCTCGATGCCGTTGCCGAGCGACTTCGACATCTTGCGGCCCTGCTCGTCGACCGTGAAGCCGTGCGTCAGCACCTGCTTGTACGGCGAGCGGCCGCGCATCGCCACCGAGGTCAGCAGCGACGAATGGAACCAGCCGCGATGCTGGTCCGAGCCTTCGAGATAGATGTCGGCCTGCGGCGCGAGGCCGTCGGCATCGAGCGCGTCCGGGAGCATCGACTTGAACACGCACTGGTGCGCGACGCCCGAATCGAACCAGACGTCGAGCGTGTCGCTGCCCTTCTCGTATTGAGCCTCGTCGATGCCCCAGTCGGCCGGCGCCGAGCCGAACCAGGCTTCGAGACCTTCGGCCTCGACCTTGTCGGCGATCCGGCGCAGCAGTTCGGCGGCCTGCGGATGCAGCTCCTGCGTGCGGCGGTCGATGAAGATCGCCAGCGGCACGCCCCAGTAGCGCTGGCGCGAGATGCACCAGTCCGGGCGGCCGGCGATCATGTCGTGGATGCGCTGCTCGCCCCAGTCCGGAATCCAGTCGGTCCTGGCGATCGCCTCGAGCGCGCCCTGGCGCAGGCCGGCCTTGTCCATCGCCACGAACCACTGCGGCGTGGCGCGGAAGATCAGCGGCGTCTTGTGCCGCCAGCAGTGCGGATAGCTGTGCGTGATCGTCGCCAGATGCACGAGCGCGCCGCGCTCGCGCAGCACGTCGATGATCGGCGCCTCGGCCTTGCGCACGTGCATGCCCGCGACCAGCGGCGCGCCGGCGACGAACATGCCGTTGCCGCCAACCGGATTGTCGACCGGCAGGCCGTAAACCTTGCCGACCGCATAGTCCTCGACGCCGTGCGCCGGCGCCGTATGCACGAGGCCGGTGCCGGCATCGAGCGTGACGTGCTCCCCGAGCACGAGCGGCACGACGCGCCCAGCGAACGGATGCTGTGCCTTCGCGCCTTCGAGCGCCGCGCCCTTCGCCGTCGCCAGCACCTTGCCTTCGTCGCCCCAGCGCCTGGCGGTGGCATCGACGAGATCGGCGGCGATGACGACGCGGCCGGCCTTGGCGAAGTCGACGAGCGCGTAATCGAGTTCGGCGTTGGCGGCAACGGCCTGGTTGGCCGGCAGCGTCCACGGCGTCGTCGTCCAGATGACGAAGGCGGCATCGCTCGCATCGCTGACACCGAAGCGCTGCGCGAGATCGGCGGCGTCGGCCGCCGCGAACTTCACGTCGATCGCGCTCGACGACTTGTCCTGGTATTCGACCTCCGCCTCGGCCAGCGACGAGCCGCAGTCGAGGCACCAGTGCACCGGCTTGAAGCCGCGCACGACGTGGCCGTTGTCGACGATCCGCGCCAGCACGCGCAGCTGCTCGGCCTCGTACGACGGGCGCATCGTCAGGTACGGACGCTCCCAGTCGGCGAGAACGCCGAGGCGCTTGAAGCCCTCGCGCTGGCGGCCGACCTGCTCGTTCGCGTACTCGCGGCACTTCTCACGGAAGGTTTTGGCGTCCAGCTTTCCTTCATCTTTGGGGCCGACTTTTCCGAACTTCTTCTCGACCTGCAGTTCGATCGGCAGGCCGTGGCAGTCCCAGCCCGGCACGAAGGCAGCGTCATAGCCGTCGAGGCGCGCGGCCTTGACGATCATGTCCTTCAACGTCTTGTTGACGGCGTGGCCGAGGTGAATGTCGCCGTTCGCGTACGGCGGGCCGTCGACGAACCAGAACTTCGGCCGGCCGGCCGTCGCCTTCTGGATCTGCCCGTAAAGGTCTTCGCTCAACCAGCGGGCGAGCCTCTCCGGCTCGCGCCTGGCGAGGTTGGCCTGCATCGGAAACGCGGTTTCGGGCAGGTTGATGGTGGCTTTGTAGTCGTGCTTGTCGTCGGTCACGGCCGTGCCGCTGCGTGGGTGCGGAATGAAGCGTTCAATTATCGGTCGCGTGGTTCAAAAAGGCCATCGCGTCCAGCTTGTCCCGATGCATCTGCGTCTTCAGCGCATCGAGCGAGTCGAAGCGCAGCTCGGGCCGCAGGTAATGGCGGAACTCGACATCGATGTGCTGCCCGTAGATGTCGCCGGGCGGCTCGAACAGATGCGTTTCGAGCAGCACGTGCGTCAGGCCCAGCGTTGGCCGCACGCCGAGCGCGGCGACGCCGTTCCACGGGCGCGGCTCGCCGCGCAGCCTGGCGGCGACGGCGTAGATGCCGAGACGCAGCGCCGGCGGCCGGAACAGGTAGAGGTTGGCGGTCGGCATGCCGAGTTCACGGCCGAGCTTGAGGCCGTGGCGGACGTGGCCGAGCAGGCGGTATGGCCGGCCGAGCATCTTTGCCGCGCGCGTCAGGTCCGGCCTGGCCAGCGCTTCGCGGATCGCCGTCGAGCTGCAGCGCTCGCCGTCGACGGTCACGCTCGCCACCGTCTCCGTGCTGAAGCCGTGTTCAAGGCCCTGCGCGCGCAGCAAGCTCATGTCGCCGGAACGCGCCGCGCCGAAGTTGAAGTCGTCACCGACGATCACCGCGCGGGCCTTCAGGCTGCCGCGGATCACCCGCTCGATGAACACCAGTCCGCTCAGCGAGCAGAACGGCTTGCCGAAGCGCTGGACGACGGCGACATCGACGCCGGCCGCCTCGAAGTCGGCCAGCTTGCTGCGCAGATTGCTGATGCGGCCCGGCGCGCCGTCCGGCTTGAAGTACTCGCGCGGCGTCGGCTCGAAGCACATCACCGTCAGCGGCAGGCCGAGCTCGCGGGCGCGCAGGCGCGTGCGCTCGATCAGCGCGCGGTGGCCGAGGTGCAGGCCGTCGAAATTGCCGATGGTCAGCGCGCAGCCGCGCCAGTCGGCCGGCAGATTCTGTATCCCCCTGACGAGCAGCATGCTCAACCCCGCCGGAAATGCCGCGGACGCAAACCGCCGGCCGCCAGTGCCGCGAAGTAGACGACGATCGCCGCGACGATGACAAGCAGCGCGCGCATCGCCCTGGCCGACGCGCTCGCGGCCGTCCACCACGACAGCGGACCGGCGCCCACGAACACGATCATCGAAAGCAGGCCGCAGGCGATCAGCAGGCACAGCGCGAACGCGCCCCAGCCGGCCGCAGGAACGTAGATGCGGTCACGCTTCAGGCGACGAAGCAGCAGCAGCGCGTTGACCCAGGCGGTCAGCGACGTCGACGCCGCGAGCCCGGCGTGCGCCGCGCGGAATTCGAAGTGCCGCGCCAGCGCGAACAGCAGCAGGCTCATCGCCATGCCGACGCAGAGGCCGATGATCGCGTAGCGCACCGGCAGCCGGGTTTCCTGGCGCGCGTAGAAGCCCGGCGTCAGCACCTTGATCAGCGAGAAACCGATGAAGCCGGCGCCGTAGGCCCACAGCGCATACGTCGTCATGCGCACGTCGTCGGCGCCGAAGCGGCCGTGGCCGTAAACGGTCGCGACCAGCGGCCCGGCGAACAGCACCATGCCGACCGCCGCTGGCAGGCCGATCACCAGCATCAGGCGCAGGCTCCAGTCCAGCGTCGCCGAGAACGGCCCGGCGGATTTCGTCGCGTGCTGCGCCGACAGCGTCGGCAGGATGGCCGTGCCGATGGCGATGCTGAAGATGCCGAGCGGAAACTCCATCAGCCGGTTGGCGTAGTACAGCCAGCTGACCGGGCCATCGCCGAGGTGCGTCGACAGGTTCGAGTTCAGCAGCAGGCTGATCTGCGCGATCGACGAGCCGACCATCACCGGAATCATCAGTCCGACGATGTGCTTGACGCGCGTGTCGCCCCAGCCCCAGCGCGGCCACGGCAGCAGGCGCAGCGTCCACAGCGACGGCAGCTGGAAGGCGAACTGCAGGATGCCGGCCACGAACACCGCCCAGGCCAGCGCCTGCACCGAGCCGGAATCGACGAAGGCCGAGGCGATCAGGCAGACGTTGAGGATCACCGGCGTGAACGCCGGGAGCGCGAAACGCCCATAGGCATTGAGCACGCCGCCGGCCATCGACGTCAGCGAGATGAACATCAGGTACGGAAACGTCCAGCGCAGCAGGCCGGCCGACAGCGCCGCCTTGTCCGGGTCGGTGTGGAAACCCGACGCGAACGCCCAGACCAGCAGCGGCGACGCCATGCAACCAATGATCGTGATCACTGACAGCACGCCGCCGAGCGTGCCCATCGTCACGGCGACGAGATCGCGGGCTTCCTCGTGCGGCTTGGTCGTCTTGGTCGCCGTGAATACCGGTACGAAGGCCTGCGAGAAGGCGCCCTCGGCGAACATGCGGCGGCCGAAGTTCGGGATCATCAGCGCGACGAGGAAAGCATCCATGCCGGCACCGGCGCCGAAAGCGGCGGCCAGCATGATCTCGCGCACGAAGCCAAGCAGGCGCGACAGCAGGGTCATCAGGCCGACGATGCCGGATGCGCGGAACAGGGATTTCGACATAGGGCGCGAAGTGTAGCTTCTAAGCCTGGCGACCGGCAGCGGAAACTTGCCGCGTTTTCCATGGCTTACTGGCTCCGGCAGGCTCATGAAGCGGTTGACAAACGGGCCTTGCCTCCCCATACTCCGCCGCCTTTAAAAAGCCCCGATCCTTTCGGTCTTAAGAGTTTTAGGAGTTTCACCTTGGCCAACATCGCCAGCGCGAAGAAGCGCGCCCGCCAGTCCGAGAAGCGCCGTGCCCGCAACGTCGCGCAGCGCTCGATGATCCGCACGTACATCAAGAAGGTCGTCAAGGCCATCGAGTCCAAGGACAAGAAGGCCGCCGAAACCGCCTACGTGGAAATGGTCCCGGTCGTCGACCGCTACGCGACGAAGGGTCAGATCCACAAGAACAAGGCCGCGCGCCACAAGTCGCGCCTCGCCGCCAAGATCAAAGCGCTCGCGTAGGATTCGCCGGCCGCCTGGAAAAAGCCCCTGCCTCGTGCAGGGGCTTTTTCGTTTCACGATGACTCCAGCATCGCATTTCGCTGGACTACGTCGTTACCCGATACAGTAGGTTTATCAACGAGTTAGGCGAGTTCAACCTATGTCGGTGCTTTCCGAAACTTG
>JASGFY010000043.1:0-27608 GCA_047605265.1 Solimonas sp. | reverse complement strand
GGCGGCCGGCGGCGCCGCGCCGGCGACGGCGGGCGCGGCGCGCGGCCTGATCATGGTCGTCGACGATTCGCTGACGATCCGCCGCGTCACCGAGCGCCTGCTGGCGCGCCAGGGTTATGCGGTCGTCACCGCCCGGGACGGCCTCGATGCGATGGCGCAGCTGCAGACCGAGACGCCGGCGGCGATCCTGCTCGACATCGAGATGCCGCGCGCCGACGGCTTCGAGGTCGCCGCCTACGTGCGCAACACGGCGCGCATCCGCACGGCGCCGATCATCATGATCACCTCGCGTTCCGGCGAGAAGCACCGCGAGCGTGCGCGTTCGCTCGGCGTCGACCGTTATCTGATCAAGCCTTATCAGGAGGACCAGCTCCTCCAGGAACTGCGCGGAGTCCTGCAGGAAACATGAGTGCCGGTCCGGACAGCGGCTCGCAGGCCGAGGGCGCCGAGGCCAGGCGCCAGCTCTACGCCGTGCTGATCGCGCTGGCTGGCGACACCCTGCTGCTGCCGAACGTGGCGGTCGCCGAAGTCGTCGCGCGCCACGCGGTGCAGCCGGCCCCGCAACTGCCGGCGTGGCTCGCCGGCGAGCTCGACTACGACGGCCGGCGCCTGCCGGTGCTGCGCTTCGAGCGGCTCAACCGGGGCAAGGCCGACGGCGACGCGCGGCGCGAGCGCGTCGTCATCGTCCATTCGCACGGTCGCCATCTGCCGTCCGGGCAGTTCGCGCTGATCACGCAGGCCTATCCGCACCTGGTCACGCTGAGCCGCGCCGCGCTGCAGCCGCTGGCGCTGCGCGAGGGCGACCGCGACGAACTGGTGCTGGCGCGCGTGCGCATCGCCAATCAGGAAGCGCTGATCCCCGATCTCGAACGGATCGAGGCCGAGATCGCGGGCGCGCTGGCGCCGGCAACCGCGACGTGAGCGGCGCCGCCGTCACGCCACTGGCGCGCTATGCCCTGCTGTCGGTCGCTGTGGCGATCGTCACGATGCTGCTGAAATTCGGCGCGTGGCGGATCAGCGGCTCGGTCGGCCTGCTGTCCGACGCGCTCGAATCGCTGGTCAACATCGGCGCCAGCGGCGCCGCGTTCATCAGCCTGCGCTTCGCGGCGCAGCCGCCGGACGACGAGCACGCGTTCGGCCACGGCAAGGCCGAATACTTCTCGAGCGGCTTCGAGGGCGCCCTGATCTTCATCGCCGCGCTCGGCATTCTCTGCGCCGCCTGGCCGCGTCTGCTGCATCCGCAGCCGCTCGCGCAGCCCGGTGCCGGACTCGCGGTCGCCGTCGTCGCGGCGCTCGTCAATCTGTTCGCCGCGCGCCTGCTGCTGCGCATCTCGCGGCGGCGGCGCTCACCGGCGCTCGAAGCCGACGGCCGCCACCTGATGAGCGATGTCTGGACGACGGCCGGCGTAGTCGCCGCGGTCGCGCTGGTCGCGCTGACCGGCTGGCTGCTGCTCGATGCGCTGATCGCGATGATCGTCGCGGCCTATCTGCTGTGGACCGGCGCGCAGCTGCTGCGCGGCGCGGCGCGCGGCCTGATGGATCATGTCTGGCCGGACGCCGAGCGCGCCGCGCTCGATGCCGTGCTCGACGGCTACCGCGCGCGCGGCATCGCCTTCCACGCGATCCGCACGCGCATCGCCGGCAGTCACCGCTTCGTGACGCTGCACGTGCTGGTGCCCGGCGCCTGGACTGTGCAGCGCGGCCACGATCTGGTTGAGCGGCTGGAGATCGAGATCGCGGCCCGCCTCGGGCCGCTGGCCGTGTTCACGCATCTGGAGCCGATCGAGGATCCGGCGGCGCACGACGATCAGCGCCTCGAGCGCACGCCGCCGGCGGTCTGAATCGCCGTTTGGCGAATGGGCGTGGCGTGCAACACAATGAGGCCATGAAGGCTGCTGCCGCCCCCGCGATCATGGATCGATCTTCGAACACTGAACTCGACCGCCTGATCGAATCCCTCTACGCCGCCGGCTTCGAGCTGGACTGGCAGCATTTCCGCAGCGATGCGCTGCGTCAGCTCTGCGCCTGGGCTGGAGCCGGCGGCGCGGCCTGGCTGGTGCGTGCGCGCGCCGACCGCAACGGTGAATTCGCCTGCTGGCCGGACGCGATGTTCGACGAGCCGCAGATCGCCGGGCTGCAGTTCGAGCCGGGCCAGCGCGAGCGCACGGTGGTGACCGAAGACGGGTACGGCCGCCGACGCGAACTGCTGGCCTTGCGGATCGAGCATCGCGGCACGCATCTGCGCAGCGTGCTCATGCTGCTGCCGGGCGAGCGCATGGTCGATCTCGAGATCCTGCGCCATGCCGTCGGCCACATCGTGCAGGCGGCGACCTTGGCCCTGCGCCAGTTCGTCAAGCGCGACGAGTGGCTGATCGCGTTGGGGCGCAGCTCGCGCGGTTCGGCGGCGCTGATCGACGCGCACGGCGCGGTCTACGCGGCCAGCGCTCGTTTCCGCGAACTGGTCGCCCTCGAATTCGACGATGCGGACTTCGCGGTGCTGCCGTTCGCGATTCCGGCGGAGCGTTACGACGAGCCGGGCCCGTTCCAGGTGCGCAGCCTGCATTTCCGCATCAAACCCGAGGGCGGGCTGTTCCTGATCAATGCGCGCCGCCCGCATCCGCTCGACGTGCTGTCGCCGCGCGAGCAGGAGATCGCCCGCGCTCTGGCGCTCGGCAAGACCTTCAAGAGCGTCAGCCGCGAGTTCGAGATCGCCATCAGCACGGTGGCCAATCACGCGTCGCGCATCTATCGCAAGCTCGGCATCTATCGCCGCGAGGAACTCGTCGAGCGGCTGCGCAAGGTGGGCGACAGCAAGGCGGCGTAGGGCGGTGCCGCCGCGGCACGGGCGGCCGGGGCTTTGCTACGCTGCGGCAATGAATCCCGCCAGCGATCTGATCCGCCAGCTGTCCGTGACCGACGTCGGCCACGGCATCCTCTGTGTCGATACCTTGCAGGAGCGGCCGAAGATGGCCTGCTGCTACCTGCTCGAGCGCGGCGACGATCTCGCTTTCGTCGAAGCCGGCACCTCGCCCGGCGTGCCGCGCCTGCTGGCCCTGCTCGACGAGCTCGGCTTCGCGCGCGAGCGCGTGCGCTACGTCATCGTCACGCACGTCCATCTCGACCACGCCGGCGGCGCCGGTCTGCTGCTGCGTGCGCTGCCGAACGCCAGGCTGGTCGTGCATCCGCGCGGCGCGCGGCACCTGATCGATCCGTCGAAGCTCATCGCCGGCGCCTCGGCGGTCTACGGCCCAGAAGCCGTGCGGCGCATGTACGGCGAGATCGCGCCGGTGCTGGAGACGCGCACGATCGCCGCCGCGGACGGCCAGCGCCTGCCGCTCGGCGACGGCGAACTCGAATTCGTCGACTCGCCCGGCCACGCGCGGCATCACTTCTGCGTCTGGGATGCCGTGAGCCGCGGCTTCTTCACCGGCGACACCTTCGGCCTGTCGTACCGCGAGTTCGACACGGCGGCCGGCGCGTTCATCATGCCGACCACGACGCCGGTGCAGTTCGAGCCGGACGCCTGGCGGCAGACGCTGCAGCGCCTGCTGGCCTACGCGCCGCAGCGCATGTACCTGACGCATTACGGCTGCGTCGACGACGTGCCGCGGCTGGCCGCCGCGCTGCGCGACGGCATCGCCCGGTACGAGCGGATCGCCGTCGGACTCGCCGCTGCGCAGGACCGCCACGCGCATCTGCTGCAGGCCATCAGCAGCGACGTGCTGGCGGCGCTGCGCGTGCACGGCTGCAGCTTGTCCGAGGCCCGCGTGCACGCGCTGCTCGACAACGACCTCGAACTCAATGCGCAGGGCCTCGGCGTCTGGCTCGACCAGCGGCCGCGCGCGGCGACGGGCTGAGCGCCCGCTGCCGCGCAGCCCGCCCTAGAAGTGCAGCCTGCCGGTCAGGCCCCAGGTGCGTGGATCGCCGGTCAGGCCGCTGACCATGCCCTGATCGGTCACGCTCAGCGTCTGGAAGTAGTTCTCGTCAAGCAAGTTGCGCGCCCACACGATCAGTTCCCAGCGCTGGTCCGGCGGGCGGATGCCGAGGCGTGCATTGACCACGGCGTAGGCGTCGACCACGCCGTAGCGCGAGTCGCTGGCGGTGGTCGCGTACGACGAGCGGTAGGCGTAGTCGAGGCGGCCGAACAGCTCCAGCGCGGCGAGCGGCGCGCTCGCGTCGGCGGCCAGCGCGCCGGCCCACTTTGACGCGCCCGGCAGGCGCTCGCCGGACAGATCGCAGATCGCGCCGAGGTTCTTGCGCTCGGACGGGCACGGCGCGTTACGGTAGTCGACGTAGGCCGCGTCGGTGTAGGCACCCGACGCACTGAGGATCAGCCGCCGCAGCGGCGCGTAGCGCAGATCGAGCTCGACGCCGCGCGAGCGCACCTTGCCGACGTTGGCGATGTACGGGCTGCTGGCGGTGCCGGCGCCGGTCTGCACGACGAGATTGCTTTGGTAGTCGCGGATTTCGGTCTGGAAGACGGCGAGATTGGCGGTGGCCGCGCGATGGAGCCACTGGCTCTTCAGGCCCAGCTCGTAGTGATCGACTTGCTCCGGCTTCACCGTCAGCGGCAGTCCAGCCGGCAACGCCGAGAGATTGAGCCCGCCCGATTTGCTGCCGCGCGAGTAGGTGGCGTAGCCGAGCGCGTCTTCGGCGAGGCCATAGGCGGCGTTCAGCGTGCAGGACAAGGCGCCGTCGGAGCGGCCGACGTCGGTCGGCGTGATGTTGCGGTTGAAGCTGTCGCGCAGGGCTTGTGCCTGCGCCTGCTGTGCCGTCGTCAGGCCGGACAGATCGGCGCCGTCGGCCTGCGTCTGCGCGAATTCACCATCCTTGTCCTCGTAGGTGTAGCGCAGGCCGAGCGTGACATCGAGCCGCTCGCCGGCATGCCAGCTGCCCTGGGCGAACGCCGCGTAGCTGTCGGTGAGCGCGCGCGACAGCGTGGTGACGTAGAAACCGTTGAGCGCCGCGTCCCAGACTTCCAGCGCGATCGGGCTCGACGGCGCGCGCGACCAGGCGGCCGCGTCCTCGCCGTATGCGAACACGCCGTCGCTGTCGACCGACTGGTGAAAATAATAGAGGCCGCCGACGTAGTGGAAACGTCCACCGGCCGTCGACGCGAGGCGGATTTCCTCGCTGATCTGGCGCTGGCGGCTGACCGTCTGCAGCTGCGAGTAGATGTCGAGCCCGGTGCCGTCGCCGTCGTTCGACGGATTCCAGTCCCAGCTGCGCCAGGCGCTCACTGAGGTCAGCTTGCCGATTGGCAGCGTCCAGTCGAGCAGGGCCGAGACGCCTTCCTGAGACATGTCGGCGCGGATCGGCGCGTCGAGGTCGACCTTGCGTGCGAACGGATCGGCCGCCACCGGCGTGTAGCCGAGGCGTGCGCTGCGGTCGACGAAGTTGTTGGCGATGGCCGCGCCGTTGTCGTACGTGGTGAAGGTCTGCACCAGGAAGTTGGTGCAGCAGCGCTGGCGCTGCTCGCTGTGATCGGCGATCAGCCGCAGCGACAGCGTTTCCGCGGGGCGGAACAGCAGCTGGCCGCGCGAGGTGAAGTTCTGGTAGTTGAACAGGTCGCGATCTTCCGGCGACAGATGCGCGTGGACGTTCTCGGCAAAGCCGTCGCGCGTCGTATAACCGATGCTGAGACGGCCGGCGACGTCGTCGGCGATCGCGCCCGACGCCGAGGCGCGCGACTGCCGGTAGCCGTAGTCGCCGACGCTCTGCTCGCCGCTGAATTCGCGCTCGAAGCTGGGTGTTCGTGAGCTGATGTTGATTGCGCCGGCAGTGGTGTTCTTGCCGAACAGCGTGCCCTGCGGTCCGCGCAGCACTTCGACGCGCTCGAGGTCGATGAGGTCGAACTGCGTGAGGCCGGGACGCCCGTAGTAAACCTGATCGACGTAGACGCCGACGCCGTTCTCGAGGCCGTCGTTGGTCACTGCGACGTTGCTGCCGAGACCACGGATATTGATATTGGTGTTGCGCGGATTGAACGCGAACACCTGCAGGCTCGGTGCCAGCTGCTGCAACTGGTTCAGCGTCGAGGCGCCGTTGGCTTCCAGCTCGCGTTCGCCGATCGCGGTCAAGGCGATCGGTACGCTCTGCGCAGTCTCCGCGCGGCGGCGCGCGGTGACGACGATTTCGGGCAATCCCGTGGCCGGCTCCGCGGCGGATGCGCTGTCGGTCGCGGCTTTGATGCCGTCCGCAGCAGCAACGGTGGCCGCTGTCTGGGCGTGGGCCGCGGTTGCGCAGAGCGCGAACAGCGGCAAGCAGAAAAGCAGCGTCGCAGCGGCCGGCAACAGCCTTACCGCGCGCAGTTTCAAGCGCAACATGAACATTCCCCCAAAGGTTTGACGACGGCGGCGAGCCCGGCCCCCGATGGCTCGCCGGCGACGACGCCAGTGAATATGCGCTCGTTTCCTGAAGGATTAATTTGATCGATCGTTATGCCTGTCCGCGCAGTGGCGGCCACCGGATAATGACGTGCTCATCACCATCGTTGTTCATCAAAGGGACCCAGCGCATGACTCATCTCGCCGCCGGTGCGCCTGCGGCCGCGAACCGGCGGTCGCGCGGCCTGCCGTTGCGGCGCGCGCTGCGCGAGCCGCTGCTGCAGTTCCTGCTGCTCGGCGCCGCGATCTTCGCAATCGCGCACGCGATCGAGCGGCATCGCAGCAACGCCGAGCGCCAGATCGTGATCGACGACGGCACCGTCGGCCGTCTGGCCCAGCTGTACCGCATGCAGATGGGGGCGACGCCTTCGCCCGCGCGGCTCGAAGCGCTGATCGACGGCCACGTGCGCGACGAAGTGCTGTACCGCGAGGCCTTGCGCATGGGACTCGACCGCGATGACGAGATCGTGCGCCGCCGGCTGGTCCAGAAGATGGACTTCCTCAATCGCGACTCGGCGGCGGTACCGGAGTCCGGCGACGCGGCGCTGCGGGCGTATTACGGCGCGCACACTGCCGAATTCGCCGAGGCGCCACGGCTGAGCTTCACACACCGCTACTTCAGCCCCGACCTCGACGGCGAGCAAGGCGCGCGGCGCCGCGCCGACGCCGCGCTGCGCGAGCTGCGCCTGCAAAGGCCGGCGCAAAGCGACCGCTTTGCGCTGCAGGACCACTATGACGGGCTGACGCCGCCGGAGCTGGAGCAGATTTTCGGCCGCTCGCCGATCGTCGACGGCCTGCTGCGCGCGCCGCCCGGCGAGTGGAGCGGGCCGCTGCAGTCGGGCTACGGCTGGCATCTGGTGCAGGTGACGCAACGCCGCGACGCCTATGTGCCGCCATTCGAGCAGGTGCTCGAACGCGTGCGCGCCGCCTGGATCGAGCAGGAACGCCGCAAGCTCGACGACGCCGGTTTCGCTGCGCTGCGCAGCCGCTACGAAGTGCTGCGCAGCGATCGCGCAGCGCCGCCATGAAGCGTGCGCTGCTGCTATTGCTGCCGATGCTGCTGCTACCGGCGTGGCCCGGCTACGCACATGAAGTGCGGCCGGCGTACCTCGAGATCGACGAGGCCGGCGACGGCACTCTGCAAGTGCTGTGGAAGCAGCCGGTGGTCGGCAGCCTGTCGGTGCCGGTGCGGCCACAGCTGTCCGCCGGCTGGCTCGACGGCAAGGCGCGCCGCAGCCAGACCGATGCCTATCTGATCGAGGAATGGACCATCGCGCCGCCGCACGCAGCGCTGGCTGGACAGACGCTGTACGTCGCAGGGCTGGAACGCACGATCACCGATGTGCTGGTGCGCCTGCAGTACGCCAACGGCGTCAGCGCAACGCAGCTGCTGAAACCCGGCCAGCCGCGCTGGCAGCTGCCGCCGGCGGAGCAGCCGTCGCTGCCGCTCGCGGATTACTTCGGGCTCGGCGTCACGCACATCTGGACCGGCGTCGACCATCTGCTCTACGTGTTCGGCCTGATGCTGCTGGTCGGCGATCTGCGCCGGCTGGTGAAGACCATCACCGCGTTCACGCTGGCGCACAGCCTGACGCTGGCCTGCGCGGCGCTCGATCTCATCAACCTGCCGCCGGCGCCGGTCGAAGCGGTGATCGCGCTGTCGATCGTCTACGTCGCCGTCGAGCTGGTCCATAAGCATCGCGGCCGCGCTGGACTGGCGCAGCGCCGGCCGTGGCTGGTGGCGTTCAGCTTCGGTTTGCTGCATGGCCTCGGCTTCGCCGGCGCGCTCGCGCAGATCGGCCTGCCGCACGGCGACATTCCGCTGGCGCTGCTGCTGTTCAATCTCGGCATCGAAGCGGGGCAGCTGCTGTTCGTCGCGGCGATCGCGCTTGGCGGACTCGCGCTCGCGCGGACGCTGCCGCGCCTGCTGCCGTATCTGCGGCCGCTGCCTGCCTACGCGATCGGCGCGCTGGCGTCCTTCTGGTTCATCGAACGTACTCTGGCTTTCCTATGATTCCGCTACGCATGGCCTTGGCCGTGTCGGCACTGCTGTTGCCGGTCGCGTCGTCGGCCGCCGAGCCGCAGGCGTACTTCGGCGATCTGCATCTGCATACCTCGATGTCGTTCGACGCTTTTGCGATGCGCACCGACACGCTGCCGGAAGACGCCTACCGCTACGCGCGCGGCGAACAGATCGACTACATCGGCCAGAAGATCCGCCGCCGCGCGCCGCTCGATTTTCTCGCCGTCACCGATCACTCCGAATATCTCGGCGCGCTGCGCGCGGCCGATGATCCGCAGGGGCCGCTGGCGTATCTGGGCGTTGGCGAAATCCTGCGCGATCCGGCGATCAAGCTGCGCGATCGTTTCCGCAAGCTCGGTGCGGCGCTGATGCCGGGCGGCAAGCCGGCGCCGGAACTGGTGAGCGACGCGTTCATCCACGACAACTGGCAGCGGCAGATCGACGCCGCCGAAAAGTATTACCAGCCCGGCCGGTTCACCACCTTCGTGGCTTACGAATGGACCTCGATGCCCGACGGCGCCAATCTGCACCGCAACGTCATCTTCCGCGGGCCGAACTATCCGCAGCGACCGTTCTCGGCGACCGATTCGCTGCGGCCCGAAGATTTGTGGACCTACATGGAGAACCAGCGCGCGCAGGGCATCGAAGTGCTCGATGTGCCGCACAACGCCAACGCCAGCGACGGCCGCATGTTCGCCTACGAGGACTCGGCCGGCGCGCCGATCTCGCGCGACTACGCGCAGGCGCGCCTGCGCAACGAGCCGGTCGTGGAGATCACGCAGCACAAGGGCACCAGCGAAACCAATCCGCTGCTGTCGCCGGCCGACGAGTTCGCCAGCTTCGAGTTGCTCGAATACATGCTCAATGCGCCGCGCCTCAGCAGGCCCGACGGCAGCTACGTGCGCCAGGCCCTGAGCCGCGGACTGGAGATCGAGGCGCGCGTGGGCGTCAATCCCTATCGCTTCGGTATCGTCGGCGGTTCGGATTTCCACTCCGGCGCGTCGGCGACGGAGGAGTTCAATTTCACCGGCGCCACCGGCCTCAACGACAACCCGGCCGACGCCCGGCGCTGGCTCAACGAGCCGATCGATCCGCAACAGCCGGCGGCCGCGACCGCCATCCTCGCGAGTGCCTCGGGCCTCACCGGCGTATGGGCCGAGGCGAACACGCGCGAAGCGATCTTCGCCGCGCTCAAACGCGGCGAGGTGTTCGCCACCTCCGGCCCGCGCATCCGCCTGCGTCTGTTCGCCGGCTGGCAATATCCGCCGGACCTGATCGGGCGGCGCGGCTGGGCGGCGCGGGCCTACGCCGACGGCGTGACTATGGGCGGCGATCTCGCGCCTCCGGCGCAGGCCGGGGCGCCGACACTGGCCGTGCAGGCGCTGAAGGACCCGGAGTCCGGCAACCTCGACCGCATCCAGATCGTCAAGGTCTGGCTCAAGGACGGTAGGTCGCAGGAGCAGGTGTTCGATGTCGCCTGGGCCGGCGAACGCCAGCGCGACGTGAAGACCGGCAAGCTGCCGCCGATCGGCAGCACGGTGGACGTGAACCATGCGAGCTATGTCAACAGCATCGGCGCCACCGAGCTGGCGACGGTATGGCGCGATCCGCAATTCGATGCCGCCGCACCGGCCGTCTACTACGCGCGTGTGCTGGAGATTCCGACGCCGCGCTGGACCACCTATCTCGCGGTGAGGAGCGGCCTGCCGCTGCCGCAGCTGGTGCCGCCGGCGATCCAGGAGCGCGCATGGTCGTCGCCGGTGTTCTACCGGCCGGGGCGCACATGAACCGCGTGCGGTCCACCTTGCCGATCGCGCTGCTGCTCGCGGTCGGCGGCACGGCATTCGCCGATGCGCAGCCGCCAGCCGCCGCCGTGCCCGCTGCCAAGCAGGCCTATTTCGGCGATCTGCATCTGCATACCTCGATGTCGTTCGATGCGTTCACGATGCGCACCGATACGATGCCTGAGGATTCGTACCGCTACGCGCGCGGCGACGAGGTCCTGTATCTGGGGCAGAAGGTGCAGCGCAAGGTACCGCTGGATTTTCTCGCGGTGACCGATCACTCGGAGTATCTCGGCGTGATCCGCCTCGCGGCCGATCCGAACGGGCCGTTCAAGGACACGCACTGGCCCAAGGACTTCGCCAACTCCGACAAGGCCACGCGTTCGCGCGTGATCCGGCAGATCGCCGGTTCGTACTATGCCGAGCCGATCGCCGAATTCCAGAACGAGGAACTGCGGCGCTCCAACTGGCAGCTGGAGATCGACGCTGCCGAGAAATATTACGAACCCGGCCGGCTCACCACCTTCGTCGGTTACGAATGGAGCTCGAGCCCCAATTTCGCCAACCTGCATCGCAACCTGATCTTCCTCGGCTCGAAGTATCCCGATCTGCCGTTCTCGACCATCGACTCCAGGCTGCCCGAAGATCTGTGGCGCTTCATGGACCGCCAGCGCGAACAGGGCGTCGAGGTGATCGCCATTCCGCACAACTCCAACGTCAGCGACGGCCTGATGTTCGACTGGCGCGATTCGGCCGGCAATGCGATTTCGAAGGAATACGCCGAACAGCGCCTGCGCAACGAGCCGCTGGCGGAGATTGCGCAGAACAAGGGTAGCAGCGAAACCCATCCGCTGCTGTCGCCCAATGACGAGTTCGCTGATTTCGAGTTGTACGAGAACCTGCTCGGCGCCGGCAAGGGTCGCGTCGACGGCAGTTATCTGCGTCAGGCCATCGGCCGCGGGTTGCAGATCGAACAGCGCATCGGCGTCAATCCGTTCAGGCTCGGCTTCGTCGGCGGCACCGACTTCCATTCGGGCGTGTCGGGGACCGAGGAGTTCAATTTTCCGGGCGCGCTCGGGTTCGTCGATGCGATCGCCAATCCGCAGCAGCTGTTCCAGGCGGCCGCTGAGCCGCGCTACGTCGGTTCGGCTGCGGGACTCACCGGGGTATGGGCCGAGGCCAATACCCGCGAGGCGATCTTCGCCGCACTGCAGCGCAGGGAAGTGTTCGGCACGTCCGGCGGGCGCATCCGCGTGCGCCTGTTTGCCGGCTGGGATTTCGCGCCGGCACTGGTCCAGCAGCCGGACTGGGCCAGGCGCGCCGCCGCAAACGGCGTGGCTATGGGCGGCGATCTCGTGCCATCGGCAAAGGCCAGGGCGCCGCGCTTCGCTGTGCAGGCGCTGAAAGATCCCGACTCCGGCAATCTCGACCGCATTCAGATCGTCAAGGTCTGGCTCGAACGCGGCACCGCGCAGGAGAAGGTGTTCGACATCGTCTGGGCCGGCAACCGCAGGCGCGATGCAAGGACCGGCAGGCTGCCCGCGATCGGCAATACCGTGGACCTCGGCAGCGCGCGGTACAGCAATCGCATCGGTGCCGCCGAACTCGCCACGGTCTGGAGCGATCCCGAGTTCGACGCCGCCGTGCCCGCCGCCTACTACGCGCGCGTGCTGGAAATTCCCACGCCGCGCTGGACCACCTACGTGGCGGTGAACAACGGCCTGCCGCTACCCGATCGCGTGCCGCCGACCATCCAGGAGCGCGCCTGGACCTCGCCGGTGTTTTACAGGCCTTCGAACGAGCGCCCTAAACCAGCGCCTTCAGCCGCAGCTCTTCCTTGAAGTACGCGTAGAAGATCGGTGCGGCGATCAGACCGGGGATGCCGAACGCCGCCTCCATCACTAGCATCGCGATCAGCAGTTCCCAGGCGCGCGCATTGATGTTCGAGCCGATGATGCGCGCATTGAGGAAGTATTCGAGTTTGTGGATGACGACGAGATAGACGAACGAGGCGATCGCCACCGGCAGATCCTGGCTGAGGCTGACGACGATGATCACGGCGTTCGAGATCAGGTTGCCGAGAATCGGCAGCAGGCCGGCGATGAAGGTGATCGCGACCAGGGTCTTGGTCAAGGGCAGGTGGATGCCGAACAGCGGCAGTGCGACGCCGATATAGAGCCAGGTGAAAAAGGTGTTGATCGTCGATATCCAGAACTGCGCGAAGACCACGCGGCGGAACGCGGTGGCGAGGCGCTCGGCCTGCAGCGTGATCCGCGCCGCGAGCGGCCCCGCTTCGGGTCGCTGCGCGGCCTTCTGCAGCGACAGCAGCGCGCCGACGATCATGCCCATCAGGATGTGCAGGAGCGAACGGCCGATGTCGCGGCCGGCCAGCTGCAGCGAGCCGGCGTGCGAGCGCAGCCAGTTGACGAGCGTCTGGCGCAGCGTCTCGGCATCCTCGGGGATGTAGGACAGCAGCTCGGCCGGCAGGCGCGTGCGCGCGTCCTCGATGATCTGCGCCATCTTCTGCATCAGTAGCGGCAGGCTCTCCCCGCTGTTGCGCAGAAAGGCGACGAGGGCGATGACGCCGGAGGCGAGCACCGCGATCACCAGGACAGCGATCAGCGTCACCGCGAGCAGGCGCGGTCCGTCGCGGCCGAGCGCGCGCGAGCGCAGCCACGGCGTCAGCGCGTCGACCAGTTCGAACACCAGCAGGCCGGCGAGCAGCGCCGACAGCAGATGCAGTTCGATGACGAGCCACAGCGCGGCCGCGCTGATGGCCCAGGCGGCGACATCGCTGCGCGTGACGCCGGGCGGGGGACTGGGGGATGCGCCGTTCGTTTCTGTATCCATGAGGCCGTCTGGGCTCGAAGGCGCCCATGATAAAACGGGACGGCCGCCGGAATGCTGCCATCGCGCTGTCGAGGCGATCGTGGTGTTCTCCCGCGGCACTATCATGCACCTTTGCGGTCTCTATGGGTGACCCATTCACTGCAATATGGAACGTCCATGCGCGGCATGCCACTGCCGGTCCTGGCCTGGGGCCTGATCCTCTTGCTGGCGTTCGCCACGAGCGCCTGCAGCACGGTCGGCTATTACGCCCAGGCGGTATCGGGCCAGATCCGGCTGCTGCGCGCGTGCGAACCGATCGCCGACCTGATTGCCGACCCGGCGACCGACGCGGCGCTGCGCGCGCGCCTGCGGACCGTGCAGGATGCACGCGGCTGGGCCGTGCAGGCTCTGAATCTGCCCGACAACGGCAGCTATCGCAGCTATGTCGCGCTGCCGCGTCCGTACGTGGTCTGGAACGTGTTCGCGACGCCGGAGTTCTCGGTCGACGCGCTCGAGCATTGCTTTCCGGTCGCCGGCTGCGTCGGCTATCAGGGCTGGTACGCCGAGGCCGACGCGCGCGCGCAGGCCGAGCGCCTGCGGTCGCAGGGCTACGACGTCTACGTCAGCGGCGTGCCGGCGTATTCGACGCTGGGCTGGTTCGACGACCCGGTGCTGAGCAGCATGCTGCGCTGGGACGACGCGACGCTGATCGGCACGCTGTTCCACGAGCTGGCGCACCAGAAGCTGTACGTCAGGCACGACACGCGCTTCAACGAATCGTTCGCTGAGTTCGTCGGCGAACAGGGCGCGCGCGAGTATCTCGCGGCGCATGGGCAGCCTGCGGCGGCCGATCCCGACCGCCGCCGCGCGCAGCGCGAACAGTTCACCGCGCTGGTGCTGGCGCTGCGCGCGCGGCTGGCCGCGCTCTATGGCGAACCGCTGGTGGCGGACGCCATGCGCGCGCGCAAGCAGGAAGCGTTCGCCGACTTCCAGCGCCGGTACGCGCAACTGCGCGACGGCGATTGGCACGGCGACGATGCCTATGCCGGTTTTTTCAAGTTGGGGTCGCTGAACAATGCCCGGTTGCTGCCTTTCGGCTTCTACGATGCCGATCTGCCGGCGTTCGCCGCGCTGTACGCCGAGAGCGGTCGCGACTGGACGCGCTTTTATGCGGCGGCGACGGCGTTGTCGCGTCTCGGTAGCGGCGCGCGGCGCGCGGAACTGTTGCGTTTGGCGCAGCGGCCCCCCGGCGAGCCGGACGTTCGTCATCAAGGCGTCGCCGAAGTGCGCTGAAATACTGAGGATGCGGATGGTAAGCTGCAGGCAGCGACGTCTCATCGCATCCGTTGCCGCCTGTTTCATGGTGGTGAGGGGTTGCACGGTTTTTGCGGGGGTCCGTTAGGAATCGGCCATTAGGAGGCCTGGCAGATGGGGCTGAAGTACTTCGATAGCACCCTTGGCGAAACGCGTTACAAACGGCGCTACGTGTGGGCGTTCTGGGCAGGGCTGGCCGGCCTCGGCGTAGGTCTGATGGTGGGCGCGCTGCTGGTGCGTTGAACGGTCGGAGGTGGCCTGACTTCCGCCGCCGCTGCGGGTATCCTGCGCGGGTTTTTCGCCAGATGCGCCCCATGCAGCTTCACAACACGCTTTCCGGCCGTAAGGAAGAATTCGTTCCACTCGACCCGGGCCGGGTCACGATGTATGTCTGCGGACCGACGGTCTACAGCTACGCGCATATCGGCAACGCGCGCCCGGTCGTCGTCTTCGACGTGCTGTCGCGCGTGCTGCGCCGGCGCTATCCGCGCGTCGTCTATGTGCGCAACATCACCGACATCGACGACAAGATCAACGCCGCCGCCAGGAAGGAAGGCGTCGACATCCGCGCGATCACCGAACGCTACGCGGCGATCTACCACGACGACATGGCGGCGCTCGGCGCGCTCGACCCGGACCACGCGCCGCGCGTCACCGAGCACCTGCCGCAGATCATCGCGATGATCGGGCAATTGATCTCCAGCGGCCACGCGTACGAAGCGCAGGGCCATGTGCTGTTCCACACACTGAGCTATGCCGACTACGGCAGGCTGTCCGGTCGCGACGAGCAGGCGCTGATGGCCGGCGCGCGCGTCGAAGTGGCGCCGTACAAGAAGCACGCCGGCGACTTCGTGCTGTGGAAACCATCGGCCGACGACCAGCCGGGCTGGGATTCGCCCTGGGGCCGCGGCCGTCCGGGCTGGCACATCGAATGTTCGGCGATGGCTGAGGCGCTGCTCGGCGAGACCATCGACATCCACGGTGGCGGCCACGACCTGATCTTTCCGCACCACGAGAACGAGATCGCGCAGTCGACCTGCGCGCACGGCGGCAAGACTTTCGCGCGCTACTGGCTGCACAACGGCTTCCTCAACATCGATAGCCAGAAGATGTCGAAGTCGGTCGGCAATGTGCTGCTCGTGCACGAGCTGCTGAAGGCGATCCCGGGCGAGGTGATCCGCCTCGTGCTGCTGACCGGCCACTATCGCCAGCCGGTCGACTGGAACGACGAGATCGTCGCCGAGTCGCGCAAGAAGCTCGACCGCCTCTACGGCGCGCTGCGCGAGCTGGCCGAGGTCGAAGCGGCACCGGGCGTGACGGCGCCGGACGCGTTCATCGCCGCGCTCGAGGACGACCTCAACACGCCGATGGCGCTCGCCGAACTGTTCGAGCTGGCGCGTGCCGCCAACAAGGCCGGGAGCGTCGAGGACAAGGCGCGCCTCAAGGCGCAGATGCTCGATGCTGGCGCGCTGCTTGGCCTGCTGCGGCAGACGCCGGCCGCGTGGTTCGCGCAGGCGCCGGCCGCGGCCGGCGCGCTGGGCGCCGGCGAGATCGAGGCGCTGCTCGCGCAGCGTGCCGGCGCGCGCCAGAGCCGGCAGTGGGCCGAGTCCGATCGCATTCGCGACGAGCTGAAGGCGCGCGGCGTGCTCGTCGAGGATTCCAAGGACGGTCAGCGCTGGCGCTATGCCTGACGGCGCGCCGTCGCCGCCGGCCGCTCCGTTCGGGGCTCGGCTGCTGTCGATCGTCGGTCATCCGTTCGTCGTGCCGCCGGGCACCGCACTGTGGGCCGCGCTGCGCCGCGGCGCCGGCGCCGCCGAGATCGGCACGCTCGTCGCCCTGCTGATCGTGACGGTGGCCGTCATGGCCGCGTACGCGCTGCGACGCGTGCGCAGCGGACGCTGGCGGCACATGGATGCCAGCGAGCGCGCCGAGCGGCGCGACCTCAACCGTTTTTCGTTCGCGTTCCTGTCGCTGGCCGCGACGCTGGCGTTCTTCGTCCTGCAGCGGCCGATGTTCGCGATCCCGCTCGCGGTGGCGGCGGCGATGCTGCTGGTCTGCATCGCCGCTGGGCGACGTCTGAAGATCTCGCATCACGTAATGTTCGCCGTGCTGCCCGCCGGCTGGCTGTGGCCGGACGGCGCGGCGCTTTGCGTCCTGGCGGCGCTGGCGGCAGTGGTGGCATGGTCGCGCCTGCGGCTGGGCCGGCATACGGCGCGGGAAGTGCGGGGTGGCGCCCTGCTCGGCATGGCCGGCGCCGCGGTCGTGGCGGCGGCCCTGTCCTGACGGCGGGCCCACGTCTCGATTTGCTTGTGGCGAGTGGTTTTTTGAAGAAAGGCAGCGCTACCTCGGGCGGCGCGCCGAACCGTCACTTTGGAGCAGGATGCCAGGCTCGATGGCCAGGGCGATGGCAATTTTCTCGATGTTGTAGAGAGTCATGGCGAAGAATTGAGGCTCCGTCAAAGCTCCGCGCGCCGCAGGCGTAGAGCATTGGCGATGACGGAGACCGACGACAGGCTCATCGCGGCGCTGGCGAGCATCGGCGACAGCAGCCAGCCGGTCAGCGGGTAGAGCAGGCCGGCGGCGATCGGGACGCCGAGCGCGTTGTAGGCGAACGCGAAGAACAGGTTCTGGCGGATGTTGCGCAGGGTCGCGCGCGACAGGTTCAGCGCGGTGCCGATGCCGCGCAGGTCGCCGGACAGCAGGGTGATGCCGGCCGACTGCATGGCGATCTCGGTGCCGGTGCCCATCGCGATGCCGACGTCGGCGGCCGACAGCGCCGGCGCGTCGTTGACGCCGTCGCCGACCATCGCCACGCGGTGGCCTTCGGCCTGCAGCTTCGTGATGGCGGCGGCCTTGTCGGCCGGCAGCACTTCGGCAATGACCTCATCGATGCCGAGCTCGCGGCCGACCGCTTCGGCGGTACGACGGTGATCGCCGCTGAGCATGATCACGCGCACGCCGGCCGCGTGCAGCGCGCGCAGCGCCTCGGGCGTGCCGGGCTTGATCGCGTCGGCGATGGCGATGACGCCGATCGCGCGCCCGCCGGCGGCGACGAACACCGCGGTTTGGCCCTGTGCGCGCGCGGATTCGGCGTGCGCGTCGAGCGCGGCCGCGTCGATGCCGCGCGCGCGCAGCAGCGCGGCGTTGCCGACCAGCACGGTCTGTCCGTGGACCTCGGCCCAGGCGCCGAGGCCGGGATCGGAGCCGAAGGACGCGGCGAACGGCCAGGCGAGACCGCGCTGCTTCGCGGCCTCGACGACGGCGCGCGCCAACGGATGCTCGCTGGCGGCTTCGACGGCGGCGGCGAGGCGCAGCAGCGTGTGCTCATCGCCGCCGGCCAGCGGCGTCAGCGCACGCGCGGCCGGCTTGCCCTCGGTCAGCGTGCCGGTCTTGTCGACGACGACGGTATCGACCTTGTGCAGCGCTTCGAGTGCGGCGGCGTCGCGGACGAGGATGCCGAGCTGCGCGCCGCGGCCGACGCCGACCATGATCGCCATCGGCGTCGCCAGGCCGAGCGCGCAGGGACAGGCGACGATCAGCACCGCGACGGCGGCAGCTAGCGCATGCGATGCCAGCGGGGCCGGGCCGAACAGCAGCCAGGCGAGCGCGGCGCCTGCGGCGATGACGATGACGGCGGGTGTGAACCACGCCGACACCTGATCGGCCAGCCGCTGCACTGGTGCGCGTGAGCGCTGCGCCTGCGCGACCTGGCGGACGATCTGCGCGAGCAGCGTTTCGTTGCCGACGTGCTGCGCCTCGATCAGCAGGGTGCCGCTGCCGTTGACGCTGCCGCCGGTGACGCGGTCGCCGGCCTGCTTGCGCAGCGGCAGCGATTCACCGCTCAACATCGATTCATCGACGTGCGAACTGCCGTCGAGCACACGGCCGTCGACCGGCAGCTTCTCGCCGGGCCGCACGCGCAGGCGGTCGCCGACGTGCACGGCTTCGAGCGCGACGTCTTGCTCATGTCCCTGCGCATCGACGCGATGCGCCTGCGGCGGGGCGAGCGCGAGCAGCGCGCGAATCGCGCCCGAAGTCTGCGCACGCGCGCGCAGCTCCAGCACCTGGCCGAGCAGCGCGAGCGTGGTGATGACCGCCGCCGCTTCGAAATACAGCGCCGGCAGGCCGTGCACGGTGGCCGGCAGCGCTTGTGGAAACAGCAGTGCGAACAGGCTGTAGCCGAACGCGCTGGCGACGCCGAGCGCGATCAGCGTGAACATGTTCGGGCTGCGGTGGGTGATCGACGCGACGGCGCGCTGCCAGAACGGCGCGCCGGCCCAGACCACGACCGGCGTCGCCAGCAGCAGTTGCAGCAGGCCGTTGGCATCGTGGCCGAGCCAGCGCATCGGGTTCAAGCTGCCGGGCAGCATCTCGCCCATCGTCAGCCACAGCAGCGGCACGCTGAGCAGCGCGCCGATCGTGAAGCGGCGCCGCATGTCGCGCAGTTCGCTGTCGTCCTCGGGCCCCGCGGTCGGTGATTCCGGTTCCAGCGCCATGCCGCATTTCGGGCAGGCGCCCGGATGGTCCTGCTGCACTTCCGGGTGCATCGGACAGGTCCAGATCGCGCCGGCCGGTGCTTCGGCGGCCTGCGCGTGATGCGCGCCGGAGAGATAGTGCGGCGGATCGGCGGCGAACTTGCGGACGCAGTGCGCCGAGCAGAAATGGAAAATCTCGCCGTCGTACGTGTGGCGATGCGGACTCGCCGCCGGATCGACCCGCATGCCGCAGACCGGATCGGTGACGGTGGGCGTTGTCGCGTCATCCGGTGTCGGCGCGGCGCTGCCGCAGCAGCTGTGCGCCGTGGCGGCGGCTTCGGCGGTGGCCGATGGCTTCAGATAGGCATCCGGCGTCGCCGCGAACATCTTGCGGCAGCCGTCGCAGCAGAAGTGATAAGTCCGGCCGGCGTGCTCGTGCGTGTGACGGCTGTTCGCCGGATCGACCTGCATGCCGCAGACCGGATCGATCGCGACGCCGGGCGACGCCGGTTTTGCGTTGGGCGTGCAGCAGTTGCTCATGCGTTTTCCTCCGCCGACAGCGCCTGCAGGATCGGACAGTCCTGCAGCGGACCGTGGCCGGGGCAGGCGTCGATCAGCGTGCGCAGGCCGTCGCGTACGCGCTGCAGTTCGGCGAGCTTGTGCTCGACGACGTCGAGCTTGTCCGCGGCGGCCTTGCGCACGGCGGCGGTGTCGCCGTGCGGGCCGCTCAGTTCGAGCAGCTCGCCGATCTCGGTCAGCGTGAAGCCGAGATCCTTGGCGCGGCGGATGAAATGCAGGCGGCGCACGCTGTCGACGGGGTAGTCGCGATAGCCGGACGCGCGTCGCGGCGGTGCCGGCAGCAAGCCGGCGCGCTCGTAGTAGCGGACGGTGTCGATGCCGACGCCGGCCTGCCGGGCCAGCCGGCCGATGGTCAGGGTGGAAGCCATGTCGCTCGATCCACGAAAGCGGGTGAGGGCGACATCGTAAACCCGTGAGCTTGGGCCAGAGTCAAGCCAAGGCCGTCCGGCAAGCGGACGCGGCGGCGCATCGGCCGCCGCGTCCGTGCACGTCAGAAGCGATACAGCAGCGAAGCTTTCAGCGAGCGGCCCGGCTGGCTGTAATAGGCCTGCGGCTGCGTCGCGTTGTCGGCGATGTCGAGCGCGTTGTAGTAGAGGCGGTCGAAAACGTTGAAGACGCCGGCCTGCAGGCGCACGCCGCCCAGCAATGCCGGCTGCCACCAGCCGCTGAGGTCGACGATCGCGTAGCCCGGCGTCTTGTTGATGTCGGAAGTCGGGTCTTCGACCTTGTGCCGCGCGTCGGCGGCCGTCACCGACAGATCGGAGCCCCAGCTCAGTTGCGCGTAGCCGATGCCGACGATGCCCTTGAGCGGCGGGATCGAGTTGAGGTGCGTGTCGTCGTCGGTGTCCTTGCCGACGGCATAGACGACGGACGCCCAGCTGCGCCAGCCGTCGCCGAAGGCCCACTGGCCGCTGGCTTCGACGCCGTAGATCTCGACGTGCGTGCGGTTCATGTATTCGTAGACGCCATAGGGATAGCTGCCGCTGAGCCCGGCTTCGGACGCCGTCGTCGTCACCGAATCGATGAAGTTGTGATAGCGATTGTCGTAGAGGCTCAGGCGGGCGCCGCGCTTGTCGTCGCCGAACTTAGTGCCGATCTCGTAGCCGTTGCTGGTCTCCGGTTTGAGATCGGGATTGCCGATGCTGACGTAGGTGCTGGAGCTGCCGTAGGTCAGGTACAGCTCGGTGGCGCTCGGTGCGCGGAAGGCCTGCGACCACTGCGCGTACAGCGTCCAGTCCGGCAGCGCCTGCCATTCGAGCATCAGCTTCGGTGACAGCTTGTTGTCGCTCGAAGCGTCCGGAAGTCCTTCGTACGCCGCGTTGGCCTCGTAGCTCGCGGTTTCCTGCGGCGACTGCCTGTACGCGTCATAGCGCAGGCCCGGCGTGACGCGCAGGCGGTCGCCGGCGAAGCCGATGCGGTCCTGCACGAACAGGCCGAGCGTGTAGCCGTCGGTATCCGGCATGTCGGACTGGTTCACGTGCAGGAAGTAGCAGCTGTAGATCAGCGACGTGCAGTTGTCCTGGCCGGCGGCGTACTGCGTGGTGCGCGTGCCGAACAGTTCGCCGCCGAAGCTCAGCGCGTGCGTGGCCGGGCCGGTCGCGAATGCCAGTTGTGCATAGCCGTTGGCGCCGTAGGAGCTTTCTTCGAGGTCGCTGTTGCGCGTGTAGGTGCCGGTTGGTGCCGTCAGGCGGTTGGCACGGGTGTTGGTCTGCAGGTTGACGCGCTGCCAGTACAGATTAGCGTGCGCCTGGCGCAGCAGGTCGTCGCTGGCCGGCGCGACGTAGTCGTAGCTGACGACGGCACGTTTGCGCTTGTTGATCTCGGTGGTGTCGTAGCTGTCGTACGTCGAACCGACGCTGGTCAGCGTGTCGCTGTCTTCGTCGCGCGTGAACAGCTCGCCGCTGAAACCGACGCGGTGGCCGCCGCTGAAGTACTGGCGGACCTTGACGAGCAGATTGTATTGATCGTAATCGGATGGATTGGGCTCGGTGCGCGTGCTGCCGGTGCCGCCGACGTCGCCGCCGTTGTCGAGCTCGTGTCCGCGCCGGTAGCCGCCCTGCACGAGGAACAGGGTGTCGCCGGCGCGCGCGGCGAGCGCCTGGTTGACGCCCCAGCTGTCGTCGGCGCCGTTGTAGATGGCCTTCGACAGGCCGCCGAAGCGGTGACCGTCGCCGAGCAGCTCTTCCGGGTTCAGCGTGCGCAGCGCGAGAACGCCGCCGAGCGCGCCGGTGCCGAAGAAGCTCGAGTCCGAGGACTTGACGACATCGATCCCCGACAGCGAATCGAAGTCATAGGTGTTGACGCCGCCCTCGACGCCGCGCGCGCCGTCGTTGAGCCACGGCACGCGGATGTCGTCGATCGTCGTCAGCACGCGATTCTCGTCGAGACCACGGATGTTGACGCTTTTGCTGTCGCTGTTGAAATCGACGCCGGCATCGACGCGGCGCGCGTAGTCGGCGAGGCTGTCGATCTGCAGCGTCGTCAGCGTGTTTTTGTCGGTCGATCGCGTCAGCACGTCCGGCTTGCCGGGCGACGCCTTGCCGTCGTCGGACTCGGCATCCGCCTGCACGACGACCGGCGCCAGCGTGGCCGCCTTCTGCGGCGGCACATCGTCACCGTCCTGTGCGGCGGCGGCGGCGCCGATGCCGATGAACAACGCCGCCGCCGCTTCGGGCCAGCGGCATCCATATCTTTTACGCATTGAAAACCCCAAGTGTTGAGAGACCTTGGCTGGCCGAGCGCGTCGCGGCGTCTCGCTGGCTTGGGAATGGGCGACACCTGCGCTGGGTGTGGAGGCATCGTCGCCGCGCCGCCGCGAGTCGGAACGGGATGCCACGCGCCAGCCGGATGACGGAGGCCATCTCCGTCCGCGAATCGGAAGCGCGCCCCGCCTGAATGGCCGCTCCACAACAGCAAGTGATTTTGATTATCATTCATGAAGGCGAGCTTGTAAACGTGCGGATCAGGCCGATGCGTCGCGCTCGCCGCCCCCAAGGACGTTGACCGTGGAGAACGATGTGATGAATGAACTGGCCGAGGCGCAAGCGCCATCCGGCTTGCGGGCGCGCTGGGACCGTCTGCGCGCCGAGCAGCCCCGTCTGCGCATCCGCGACGCCGCGCTGCAACTCGGCGTCTCCGAGCTGCAGCTCTTGCTGACCGAGGCCGACGACGAGGTGATCCGCCTCGATGGCCGGCCCGGCGACATCATGAAGGCGCTCGAAGGCGTCGGCCGCGTCATGACGTTGACGCGCAACGAGACCGTCGTGCACGAGACCAAAGGCGAGATTCGCGATCTCGACGTCGCCGAGAACGGCCAGATGGGCCTGTGCCTCGGCGCCATCGACCTGCGCCTGTTCCTCGGCCAGTGGGCGCATGCCTACGCCGTCAATCAGGCGCACGGCGGCGGCCGCGACAGCCTCCAGTTCTTCGACGCCGCCGGCGGCGCGTTGCACAAGGTCTATCGCTTCGACGACGCGGCCGGCGAACGCTGGCAGGCCGTCGTGGCGCGCTTCCGTGCCGATGAACAGCGACCGGCATCCGCCTATGCGGCGCCGGCTGCGGCGCCGGTACGCCGTGCGCCGCGCGATGTCGCGGCGCTGCTCGCCGACTGGGCGAAGATCAGCGACCTGCATCAGTTCTTCGGCATGCTGCGTCGACACGATGTCGATCGCCTCAGTGCGCTCGAAGCCGCGGCGCCGGAATGGACGCAGCGCGTGCCGGCCGATGCGCTCGAGCGCGCGCTCAAGCTCGCCGCCGAGCGCGCGCTGCCGATCATGGCGTTCGTCGGCAACGCCGGCGTTACGCAGATCTACACCGGCCGTGTGCGGAATCTGATGCGCACCGGGCCGTGGTTCAACGTCATGGACGAGAACTTCAACCTGCATGCGAACACTGCGGCGATGCAGCATGCCTGGCTGGTGCGTCGTCCGTCCGAGGATGGCGACATCCACTCGCTGGAGTTCTTCGACGTGCACGGCGAACTGGTGCTGACCCTGTTCGGCGAGCGCAAACCCGGCATTCCGGAACTGACCGGCTGGCGCGAATTGCTGAGGGATCTGCATGGCTGAGCGTCTGCATCGGCGACTGCTCGCCTGTGTCGTGCTGCTGCTGTGCGGTGCCGCACACGCCGCGTCGACGCTGAGCCCGGCCGTGAAGCCGGCCGCGACGCGCGTCGTTTCGCTCGGCGGCGACATCACCGAGATCATCTATCAGTTGCAGGCCGAAGCGACGCTGGTCGGCGTTGACGTCACCAGCGTCTGGCCGGCCGCGGCGCAGGCGCTGCCGCAGGTCGGCTACGTGCGCCAGCTCGGCGCCGAGGGCATCCTCGCGCTGCGCCCGACGCTGGCGATCGCCACGCACGACGCCGGTCCGCCGAACGTGCTAGCGCAGCTGCGCGACGCCGGCGTCAAGGTCGAGATCCTGCCGGAGACGCGCACGGCCGCGGCGATCGCCGCCAAGGCGCGCACGATCGGCGCGCTGCTCGATCGCCGGCCGCAGGCCGAGGCGCTGGCGGCCGACGTCGAGCGGCAGGCTCGGGCGCTGGCGACGAAGGTCGAGGCGATGCCGCACCATCCGCGCACCGTGTTCCTGATGAGCGCGGCGTCCGGCGGGCTGATGGTCGCCGGGCGCGGCACGGCGGCCGAGTCGGCGATCGCGCTGGCCGGCGGCGATAACGTCGTCACCGCCTACGAGGGCTACAAGCCGCTCGCGACGGAAGCGCTGGTCCAGCTCAAGCCCGACGTGCTGCTGCTGATGGACAGCCGCGGCGCAGGCGATGGGGCGGTCGCCGAGGTGCAGAAAATCCCGGCCGTGCAGCAGACGCCGGCCGGCCGCGCCGGCCGCGTGCTGAAGATCGATGGCCAGGCGCTGCTCGGCTACGGCGCGCGTACGATCGAGGCCGCGACGGCGCTGCAGGCGCGGCTCGCGGCCGTGCCCGCGCCGTGACGGCTCCGGCGATCGCGACGGCGCCGGCGGACATGGGGTCGTTCGCGCGCCGCCGGCGCGCGCCGCTGATCATCGGCGGCCTCGCGCTGCTGGCGGCGCTGGTTTTTCTGTGGGGCCTCGGCACCGGCCCGGCGGCGATCGCACCGCGCGACGTGCTCAGTGCGCTGTGGCGCGCCGCGACGGGCGGCGCGGCGCTCGGCGACGACGTCATCGTCAC
The DNA here is from genome assembly GCA_047605265.1 of Solimonas sp. Lineage (GTDB taxonomy): Bacteria > Pseudomonadota > Gammaproteobacteria > Nevskiales > Nevskiaceae > Solimonas. The sequence continues at coordinate 3,057 of JASGFY010000043.1, read as the reverse complement.
CACGCTGCGCCTGCCGCGGCTGCTGTTCGGCGTGCTGGTCGGCGCCGGGCTTGCGGCGGCCGGCGTCGCCACGCAGGGCCTGTTCCGCAATCCGCTCGCCGATCCGGCGCTGATCGGCGTGTCGGCCGGCGCCGCGTTCGGCGCGGTCGCGAGCATCGTCTTCGGCCATCGCCTGTTCGTCGCCGGCGCCACGCCCGACGCGGTGGCGGCCGGTGCGTTCGTCTGCGGACTGGCTGCGACCTTCGTCGTCTGGCTGATCGGCCGGAGCCGGCCCGGCGTCGCGACGCTGCTGCTGGCCGGCGTCGCCATCAACGCGATCGGCCTCGCCGGCATCGGCTGGCTGCAATACGTCGCCGACGAGCGCCAGCTGCGCGATCTGACGTTCTGGTCGCTCGGCAGTCTCAGTGGCACCGACTGGCGGCGCCTGGCGATCGTCGCGCCGTGCATCGCCGTGCCGCTGCTGCTGTTGCCGCTGCAGGCGCGCGCGCTGAACGCGCTGCTGCTCGGCGACAGCGAGGCGGCGTTCATGGGCTTCCGGCCGCTGCGCGTGCAGCGCCTGCTGCTGACGCTGACGGCGCTGCTGGTCAGCGCCTCGGTCGCGTTCACCGGCATCATCGGCTTCATCGGCCTCGTCGTGCCGCATCTGCTGCGGCTCGCGTTCGGGCCCGACCATCGCGTGCTGCTGCCGGCCGCCGCGCTCGGCGGCGCGGCGCTCGTGCCGTTCGCCGACACGCTCGCGCGCACCGTCGCCGCGCCGGCCGAACTGCCGCTCGGCGTGCTGACCGCCGTCGTCGGCGGACCGTTCTTCCTGTGGCTGCTGTTGCGCACCCCGATCCGGGAGTAGAGCGATGCTGAGACTCGACGCCGTTTCCTACGTCACCGCCGGCCGTCGCATCGTCGACGATCTCGATCTGCAGGTGCGGCCCGGCAAGCTGCTGGCGCTGATCGGCCCGAACGGCGCCGGCAAGTCGACCGCGCTGGGCCTGCTGTCCGGACGGCTGCCGCCGAGCGGCGGCGGCGCAACGCTGGACGGGCAGGCGCTCGCCGACTGGCCGCCGGAACTGCTGGCCGCGCGCCGCGCCGTGCTGTCGCAGCGCGTGCAGCTGGCGTTCGGCTTCAGCGCCGCCGAGGTCGTCATGCTCGGCCGCAGCGCGCGCGCCGGCCGCGGCGACGACGATCGCCGCATCGTCGCCGAAACGCTGGACGCGGTCTGCGCGCGGCACCTGGCCTCGCGCAGCTACCTCGAACTGTCCGGCGGCGAGCAGCAGCGCGTGCAGCTGGCGCGCGTGCTGGCGCAGGTCTGGGACGTGCGCGACGCGCCGGCCTACCTGCTGCTCGACGAGCCGGAAGCCGGCCTCGACATCGCCCACCAGCATTTCATCCTGCACGTCGCGCGCGATCTGGCGCGGCAGGGCTACGGCATCGCCGTCGTGCTGCACGATCTCAATCTCGCCGCGCGCCACGCCGACGACGTCGCCATCCTGCACGGCGGCCGCCTCGTCGACTGCGGTCCCGCCGAATCGGCGCTCGACGCGCCGCGCCTGTCGTCGGTTTACGGCATCGCCCTGCGCCGCGTCTGGCTCGACGACGGCGGCGGCTCGGTGATCGTGCCGGAGGACAACGCGGGCATCGCGATGCATTAGGGCCGTGCGCGGCGTGCGAAGATCGGCGGCGTCCGAGTCCTCGAGCGCGCCGTCGCTTTGCCGCTCAGCGGTCGCCGCGCCGCACGGGCTGCCCGAAGTCGGGATCGCTCGACACCTTGCGCGCCTGCCCGGCGGATCCGCCGCGATACCAGCCGGGATCGCTCTGCTCGCCGCGCGCGAGGCCGTCGCGCACCTTCAGCACGGTGAACATGCCGCCCATCTCCAGCGGCCCGTAAGGCCCCTGGCCGCCCATCATCGGCAGCGTGTTGTCGGGGCCGGCCATGCCCATCGCCGCGTGCTCGCCGTGTTCCGACATGCCGTTCTCGCCCATCGCCATGTAGCCCGGCAGCAGCTTGCGCACGTCGCCGGCGACGCCGCGCTGGTCGACGCCGAGCGGATTGGCGATGCCGTGGCCCATCGCATTCATCGTGTGATGCGACATGTGGCAGTGCAGCGCCCAGTCGCCGGGCGCGGCGACGAACTCCAGATCGCGCGTCTGGCCGACGCCGACGATCTCCGTCACTTCCGGCCGCCACAGCGCGCGCGGCCAGCGGCCGCCATCGGAGCCGGTGACGAGGAACCGGTGGCCGTGCAGGTGGATCGGATGATTCCACATCGACAGGTTGCCGAGACGGATGCGCACGCGTTCGCCGCTCGCCGCGAGCAGCGGCTCGGTGGCCGGGAAGACCTTGCTGTTGAACGTCCACAGATCGAAGTCGGTCATCACCGACGGATCGGGCCGCCGGGTGCCCGGATGCAGGGCCCAGTTGTGCAGCAGGATCGCGTAGTCGCGGTCGACGGGCTCCGGCTCGCCGTCCTGCGGATGAATGATGAACAGCCCCATCAGGCCGAGCGCCATCTGCGTGTTCTCGTCGGCGTGCGGGTGGTACAGGTGCGTGCCGTGCTGGCGCAGCGTGAACTCGTACGCGTAGGTTTCGCCCGGCGCGATGTGCGGCTGGCTCAGACCGCCGACGCCGTCCATGCCGCTCGGCAGCAGGATGCCGTGCCAGTGCACCGACGTTGGCTCCGGCAGGCGGTTGGTGACGTAGATGCGCACGCGGTCGCCTTCGACCGCCTCGATCGTCGGGCCCGGCGTGCCGCCGTTGTAGCCCCAGCATTTCGCGCGGCAGCCGGGCGCGAACTCGTGCTCGACTTCCTCGGCGACGAGATGGAATTCCCGCGCGCCGTCGCGGATGCGCGCGGGCAGGGTCCAGCCATTCGGCGTGCGCACCGGCGTATAGCGGCGCGATGCGCGCAACGCCGAAGCCGGCGGCGCCGTCGCCAACGTGGGCGGCGGCGTTTCCGGCGTCTCCGGCGCGCTGCGCGGACCGTAGGGCACGTGGCCTTCGTGCTGCGCGCTCGCGCCGCCGATGAAGCCGGCGCCGAGGCCAGCGGCGCCGAGCGCGCCGAGCAC
>JASGFY010000042.1:0-28106 GCA_047605265.1 Solimonas sp. | reverse complement strand
CGGCGGCGGCGCTTCGGACTCGGCCGCCGGCGCCAGCGCCGCGGCCAGCGGCGGCGCGGTCCCGGCATCGCCGTCGTCGCGCAGGTGATACCAGGCGATCGCGGCGATGCCGGCGACCACGATCAGCGTGACCAGTGTGGTGAAGAATCGGTTCATCGGGCCGCCTCCCGCGCGCGCCGATCGTGGACGTGCCTAACATTAGCGCAGCGGCGGGATCGGCGTCGCCCGTGCTGGTGGCGACGATGCGCGCGATGTTGCGCGGCTCGACGCCGGAGCGCGCGTAGAGCCGGTAGCGGAAGCCGACGCTGCCCACCAGCGAGCCGAGATTGAGGTTGAAGGCGTAACTGACCCAGGCGATCTCGAACTGCCGCAGCTTCGGTACCTGCTTCGTGTAGATGCGCGAGAACCAGTCGAAGCAGGCATAGATCGCGTATCTCGCCATCGCCAGCAGCGCGGCGCTGCACAGCGCCGTGACGCGCATCTCGCGCAGCGACTGCATGACGCGCAGCCAGTCGATCGCCAGCGCACGCGACACGACGAGCCAGCCTACCAGCCTGAGGAACAGCGCGATCAGCACGCGACGCAGCCAGCGCCAGCGGCTGCGCTGCCGATCCCGCTCGTCCGTGCTCCGGTCCGCCGCCATCGCCCTTTCCGAGCGCCGCGCGCCTCCTGAGAGTCCTTTGCCGCATGCTCGGGACCGGCCGTGAACGCCGACTGAAATCGCCTTTGCGCGCAGGGCCGCGCCGCCGCTCAAACGGCAGTTCCGGCCGGCCCTTGCCGGCGGTGCGCAGCGAGGCACGCAAGGACGCTCAGCGCCACGAACGCAAGCGCCGACAGCTCCAGCGACGTCGGCCAGCGGCGCTCCCACAGAAAGCCGTAGATCAGCGCGAACAGCGTCTCGAAGAGAATCATCTGACCGACCAGCGTCAACGGCAAAAGCCGGCTCATGCGGTTCCAGAGCGCGTTGCCGAGGATGGAGCACAGCAGCGCGACGCCCGCCGAGACGGCACCGAGCCGCGCCCACTCGCCGAGGCCGTGCCCGGCGGTGCCGAACGCCAGCGCGAACGGAATCAGCACCAGGCTTTGCGCGCCGGTGACGACGCCCGTGAGGAGATTCCAGTCGTGCGACGAAACGTGCTCCAGCCGCGTCAGGCAGCGCGCGTTGCCGACCGCGTAGGCCGTCCACGACGCCAGAGCCCCGAAGGCGCAAAGCAGCCCGAGGATTCGCTCGCCCAGCGGCCGGACGGTTCCCTCGCCCAATGCCTGCGCGCCGATACAGACGGCTCCGCCCGCGCACAGCAGAAGCGAGGGCAACAGCGCTCGAAGCGGCACGGCGCCATGATCGCGGCTGCCGATGATCGTGACCGCGACCGGCAGGAACCCGATCACGAGGGACGTCATGGCAATCCCGCCGGACTGCACCGCCGCCGAGAGCAGGGCGTAGTACAGCGTGTTGCCCGCCAGGGCGAGCCAGACGAGGTTCCGCCATTGCCGGCGCGGCATGCGGGCCGCCAGCGAACGCCAGCGGCGACCGACCAGAGCGGCGGCGATCAGCCCATAGCAGAGATAGCGCCCTATCGTCAGTTGCAGCGGGCCGAATGGGCCTGCGAGTTCGGGCGCGAGAAAAACCAGACCCCAGAGCGCGCCCGCGCCGGCGCCGTACGCGAGGCCCGCGAGGTTCGCTTGAACCGGCTTGCCGGCATGCGCGGCACGGGCTGTTGAGATCGTTGTCATGCCTGAATGATATTCTCGACAAGCGGTCGCTCGGCGCTGATTTCCGCCCTCATGCGCAACACGCGGCGCACCGCTGCGCGAATCGCCTGGTCGGCAGCGGCGCGCGTGCTTCGTGCGGGAAGAAGCCGACCGCCGCCTGACCCGCTTCGTGTTCCGACGCGCTGATCGCCGCCGGAGTTCCGCGCGCTGGCGGGCCGCATTCTCGCGACTTAGGATGCGCGCCTGGCGCCGCGGCGATGCGTCCGAACGGAAAGTCCATGCGTCTGAACAAATACATCAGCGAAACCGGCCTGTGCTCGCGCCGCGAGGCCGATGTGCTGATCGCCGCCGGACGCGTGACGATCAACGGCCGGCCGGTCGAGCTCGGCCAGCAGGTCGGCGAAGCCGACGAGGTATGCGTCGACGGCAAGCCCGTGAAAGGCCGCCTGCGCGGCGCCGGGCACGCGACCCAGCGCGTCTACATCGCGCTCAACAAGCCGGCCGGCATCACCTGCACCACCGAGCGCCACGTCGCCGGCAACATCGTCGACTTCGTCGGCCACGCGGAGCGCATCTTCCCGATCGGCCGCCTCGACAAGGATTCCGACGGCCTCATCCTGCTGACCAGCAACGGCGACATCGTCAACGAGATCCTGCGTTTGGAGAACGGCCACGAGAAGGAATACATCGTGACGATCGACCGGCCGGTGACGCCGGAGTTCGTGCGCGGCATGGCGGCCGGCGTGTGGCTGCCGGAGCTGAACGTGCGGACCCGGCCCTGCCGCGTCGAGAAGATGGCCGGCAGCACCTTCCGTATCGTGCTCATGCAGGGCCTCAACCGGCAGATCCGCCGCATGTGCGAGGTCTTCGACTGCAAGGTGCGGCGCCTGCAGCGCGTGCGCATCGTCAACATCCGCCTCGGCGATCTGAAGCCGGGCCAGTGGCGCGATCTCGGCGAGGCCGAATTGCGCGGCCTGCTGCCGGAGCGCACGATCTGGTGACGCGCCGCACGCGCGGCGCCGCGAACGCGTAGAATTCCGCTCTTTTTTCCGCCTGCCGGACTCGAGGTCCGCTGATGTCCGACGAAACCGCTATCCCGCTCAGCTTCCGCGATCTGGCGCTCGCCCCCGAAGTCCTCACCGCGCTCGAAGCCGTCGGCTACGAGACGCCCTCGCCGATCCAGGCACAGACGATTCCGCACCTGCTCGACGGCCATGACGTGCTCGGCCAGGCGCAGACCGGCACCGGCAAGACCGCGGCCTTCGCGCTGCCGATCCTCTCGCGCCTCTCCTTCGGCCAGCGCGCGCCGCAGGCGCTGGTGCTGGCGCCGACGCGCGAGCTGGCGATCCAGGTCGCCGAAGCGTTCCAGCGCTACGCCGCGAACCTGCCGGGCTTCCACGTGCTGCCGATCTACGGCGGCCAGAGCTACGGCCCGCAGCTGGCGGCACTGCGCCGCGGCGTGCACGTCGTGGTCGGCACGCCGGGCCGCATGCTCGATCATCTGAAGCGCGGCACGCTGGACCTCTCGCAGGTCCGCTATCTGGTGCTCGACGAGGCCGACGAGATGCTGAAGATGGGCTTCGTCGAAGACATCGAAGCCATTCTCCAGGCGACGCCCGACTCGCGTCAGGTCGCGCTGTTCTCGGCGACCATGCCGCCGCCGATCCGCCGCATCGCGCAGACCTATCTGCACGAGCCGGTCGAGGTGAAGATCGCCGCCAGGACAACGACCGCGACCAACGTCCGCCAGCGCTACTGGCTCGCCGTCGGCCTGCACAAGCTCGACGCGCTGACGCGCATTCTCGAAGCCGAGCCGTTCGACGGCATGATCGTCTTCGTGCGCACCAAGGCCGAGACCGTCGAGCTGGCCGACAAGCTGGCGGCGCGCGGCTTCAACGCCGCCGCGCTGAACGGCGACATGGAACAGAAACTGCGTGAGCGCGTGATCGCCAAGCTGAAGAACGGCGAGATCGACATCGTCGTCGCCACCGACATCGCCGCGCGCGGCATCGACGTCGAGCGCATCGGCCACGTCGTCAACTACGACATCCCGACCGACCCGGAAAGCTACGTGCATCGCATCGGCCGCACCGGCCGCGCGGGACGCTCGGGCGAAGCGATCCTGTTCGTCGCGCCGCGCGAACGCCATCTGCTCAAGCTGATCGAGCGCACCACGCGCCAGCCGGTGACGCCGATGGATCTGCCGTCGGTCGAGGCCGTCAACGCGCAGCGCCTCGCGCGCTTCAAGGACAAGATCGGCGAGGCGCTCGCCGGCGGCGGCCTCGACCCGTTCCGCCAGCTCGTCAACGAATACGCCGACGAGCACGGCGTGCCGGCCGTCGACATCGCCGCCGCGCTCGGCCGTCTCGTGCAGGGCGACGCACCGCTGCTGCTCGACGCGCCGAGCGAACGGCCGGACAGACGGCCGGACAGCAGGGCGGTGCGCCGCGAAGAAACGCCGCGCGCCGAGGTCAATCCGTTCGCACAGGACAGCCAGCGACGTGACGCGCGGCCGCGCCGCGAAGACTACGCGCCGGCGGCCTTCCGCAAGCCGGACGACGAAGCGCCGGCGGCGGCGCGCGAAGAACGTGCGCCGCGTGCCGAACGCGAGGAGCGCCGCCCGCGGCCGCCGCGCGACGTGCCGGAAGCCGGCATGCGAACTTACCGCATCGCCGTCGGCCACGCGCACAAGGTCAAGCCCGGCAACATCGTCGGCGCGATCGCCAACGAAGCCGGCCTCGACAGCCAGTACATCGGCCGCGTCGAAATCTTCGACGACTACAGCCTCGTCGATCTGCCGGAAGGCATGCCGAAGAAAGTGTTCAGCGATCTGCAGAAGGTCTGGGTCTGCGGCCGCCAGCTGCAGATCGTGCTCGCCGGCGACGCGCCGGCCGACCACGGCCGCGATCAGGTCACGCGGCCGCACAGCTTCAAGAACAAGCCGCGCTTCGATGAAGGCGAAGGCGCGGCCGCGCCGCGCCACGCCGACAACCCGGCCTTCGCCAAAAAGAAAACGTTCGGCGGCAGCAGCAGCCTCGAGAAGAAACCGTTCGAGAAGCGCAGCTTCGAAAAGGATGGCTTCGAGAAGAAGCCGCTCGGCCTGCGCAGCGACGGTCCGCGGCCATTCAAGTCGCGCGAAGGCGACACGCGGACCGGCGGTCCGCGCAAGGGTGCCGGCGACTTCAAGCGCGGCGGCGGTTTCAAGAGCGGCTTCACCGGCGGCAAACCGGCGGGCAAGCCGAAGCGCTACTAGGTGTTGCAGCAGAGATCGCCGAACATTTCCCTCCCCCGCTTGCGCGAGAGGGGAAAAAACGCGTGACCCACCACGACGTCATCGTCATCGGTGGCGGCGCCGCCGGCCTGATGTGCGCGCTGACGGCCGGCCAGCGCGGCCGGCGCGTTCTGGTCGTCGAGCACGCCAACCGTGTCGGCAAGAAGATCTTGATGTCGGGCGGCGGCCGCTGTAATTTCACGAACCTCGACGTCTCGGCGAAGCATTACCTCTCGGCCAATCCGCACTTCTGCAAGTCGGCGCTGGCGCGCTACACGCCGGCGGACTTCATCGCGCTCGCCGAAAAACACGGCATCGCGTATCACGAGAAGGAACTCGGCCAGCTGTTCTGCGACGATTCGTCGAAAGAGATCGTGCGCCTGCTGCTCGCCGAATGCGCGGCCGGCAGCGTGCGCATCGAAGTGAACTGCGGCATCGAGCGCGTCGAGCGCGGCGCAGACGGTTTTCGGCTCGCGACGACGACGCTCGGTGAGCTGCGCTGTGATTCGCTGGTCGTCGCCTGCGGCGGCCTGTCGATCCCGAGCCTCGGTGCGAGCGGCTACGGCTACCAGCTGGCGCGGCAGTTCGACCACACGGTGCTGCCGACGCGCGCCGGGCTGGTGCCGCTGACGCTGTCCGGCACGCCGCTCGACGACTTCGCGGATCTGGCCGGCATCGCGCTGCCGGTCGAGGCGCGCGCCAACGGCACGTCGTTCCGCAACCGTCTGCTGTTCACGCATCGCGGCCTGTCGGGCCCGGCAATCCTGCAGATCTCGTCGTACTGGAACGTGAAGGACGAGCTGCGCATCGACTGGCTGCCGCAGATCGACGCGCACGCGTACCTCGCCGAACAGCAGCGCGCGCACGCCAATGCCGAGCTGCGCACGGCGCTGGCGAATGTGCTGCCGGCGCGCTTCGCGCAGCGGCTCTGCGAACGCTGGCTGACGGGCCGGCCGCTGAAGCAGTTCAACGCGAAGCAGCTCAAGGAGCTGGCGGCGCACCTGCACGACTGGCCCGTCGTCGCCAGCGGCACCGAGGGCTATCGCACCGCCGAGGTCACGCTCGGCGGCGTCGACACGCATGAACTGTCGTCGACGACGATGGCGTCGCGCAAAGTCGACGGCCTGTACTTCATCGGCGAGGTCGTCGACGTCACCGGCTGGCTCGGCGGTTACAACTTCCAGTGGGCCTGGGCGTCGGGGCACGCGGCAGGACAGGCCGCATAGCGCTTCCGTCGTCGCGCCGGGTCTTGCTCGATCGCCGGCATCGCTTGCCGATTCCGCCGCAGTTTTTCCGGCGTTCATGATCGTCAGGCATGATGCCGGCCTCTCCTCGCCGCCCTCTTTCACTCTAAGGAGTTCCCCTCATGACCGCCGCCCTCGGCTACGCCGCCGAAATCGCCAAGGCCCCGCTCGTGCCGTTCGCGTTCGAGCGCCGCGCAACCGGCCCGCACGACGTGCGCATCGAAATCGCCTTCTGCGGCGTCTGCCATTCCGATCTGCATCAGGTCCGCGACGAATGGGGCAACGGTCTGTTTCCGATGGTGCCGGGCCATGAGATCGTCGGCCGTGTCGTCGAAGTCGGCGCGCACGTGAAAACGTTCAAGGTCGGCGATCTCGCCGGCGTCGGCTGCATGGTCGATTCGTGCCGTACCTGCGCGGCCTGCGAGGAAGGCCTCGAACAGTACTGCGAGCAGGGCTTCACCGGCACCTACAACGGCAAGGCGCGCGACGGCAGCGGCCCTACCTTCGGCGGCTATTCCAATCACATCGTCGTCGACGAAGCCTTCACGCTGCGCATCCCGCCGAAGCTCGACCTCGCCGCCGTCGCGCCGCTGCTGTGCGCCGGCATCACCACGTACTCGCCGCTGCGGCACTGGAACGTCGGCCCCGGCCAGAAGGTCGGCATCGTCGGGCTCGGCGGCCTCGGCCACATGGCGGTCAAGTTCGCGCACGCGTTCGGCGCGCGCGTCGTGCTGTTCACGACGTCGCCGGGCAAGGAGGCCGACGCCAGGCGGCTCGGCGCCGACGAAGTCGTGATCTCGAAGAACCAGGACGAGATGAAGGTGCACGCGCGCAGCTTCGACTTCATCCTTGACACCGTCTCGGCGCCGCACGACATCAACGCCTATCTCGCGCTGCTCAAGCGCGACGGCACGATGACGCTGCTCGGCGTGCCGGACACGCCGCCGACGCTGCAGTTCCAGCACCTGATCTTCTCGCGCCGCAAGCTCGGCGGTTCGCTGATCGGCGGCATCCGGGAAACGCAGGAGATGCTCGACTTCTGCGCCGTGCACGGCATCGTCTCGGACATCGAGCTGATCCCGATCCAGCAGGTCAACGAGGCTTACGAACGCATGCTGAAAAGCGATGTGAAGTACCGCTTCGTCATCGACATCGCGAGCCTGGCGATGTAGCTTCCGAACGCCCCGGCACCGGCTGCCGCTATCTGCACATAGCTCCGGCAGACCGCCTGCGCGCCGGCCTCTTTCAGATCTTCAGCGCGTCACCGAAATACGCACGCAGCTTCTCGACCTTTGGCAGCGCCACCGCCGCGACATACGGCTGATCCGGATGCAGCTCGGCGTAGTTCTGGTGGTAGACCTCGGCCTCGAAGAACGCCTGCAGCGGTTCGAGCTTCGTCGCGATCTTCGAGCGATAGACGCCGGCCGCGTCGAGCTGCGCGATGTAGGCCTCGGCGACCTTCTTCTGCGGCTCGTCGGCGTAGAAGATCGCCGAGCGGTACTGCGTGCCGACATCGTTGCCCTGCCGGTTCAGCTGCGTCGGGTCGTGAGCGACGGCGAAGAAGATCCGCAGCAGCCTGCCGAAGCTCGTCCGCTTCGGGTCGTAGACGATCTGGATCACTTCGGCGTGATCGGTCCGGCCGGTGCAGACCGTCTTGTAGTCGGCCGTCGCCGCCGTGCCACCGGCATAACCGGACGTCACCGACAGCACACCGTCGAGCTCCTTGTAGACCGCCTCGACGCACCAGAAACAGCCGCCGGCCAGCACCGCGAGCCGCGTCTCGCCGGGTTCCGGCGGGTCGAAAGCCGCCGCTGGCACGTCCTTCGGGCTGACTGTGAGGCTACCGCCAAAGAAGCTGCCGACCATTTGCGCGCTCCGAACGTGGATGAAAAGCGCGGCGCCGGACCAGCGCCGCCTTCCTGACCGATGGGACCACCATTTTGCGCGACAATGCCGGCATCGTGACGGCACGCCCTACGCTTTTCACCGACCCCGCCTACATCGAGGCCCTCGAACGCAGCGGCTGCGCCGGGCCGGATACGGGCTGGACGCCATACCACCTCGACACGGCCGACGGCCGCGTCGTCTGCTACGAGAAAGCGCATTCCTGGGGCGAATTCGTCTTCGACTTCGAGCTGGCGCGCGCCTGGCGGCAGAGGGGCCTGCACTATTATCCGAAACTCGTCGCCGCCGTGCCGTTCACGCCGGTCCCCGGCGCGCGCTTGCTCGCCGCCGCTGACGCCGGCCGTCAGGCGCTGGCCCGCCGGCTGCGCACGCTGGCAGCCGAAGGCGATCGCTCGGGCGCGCATGCGCTGTTCATCGACGACGCCGACCGTGCCGCACTCGAAGCAGACGGCTGGATCGTCCGCGCGCAGCCGCGCTACGTCTGGCGCGCGCACGGCGCGCGGGACTTCGACGGCTTCCTGGCATCGCTGAGCAGCAAGAAGCGCAAGAACATCCGCGCCGAGCGCCGCAAGCTCGCGGCGTTCGCGATCGAATGGCGGGCCGGCGCGAGCCTCGATGCCGGCGAATGGCGGCGCGTGTTCGCGCTCTATGCGAGCACCTACGCGCGCCGCGGCCAGGAACCGTACCTGAACCTCGCCTGCCTGCGCGCCTGGGCGGCGGCATTCGGCGAACGGCTGCAGTTCTGCCTGGCGCGGCTCGACGGCGCGATCGTCGCGATCGCGTTCTTCTTCGAGGACGGCGACACCTTGTACGGTCGCCACTGGGGCGCCGACGCGGCGTACGACGCCCTGCATTTCGAACTCTGCTACTACCAGGGCATCGACCGCTGCTTCGCGCGCGGCCTGGCCTGTTTCGACGCCGGCGTGCAGGGCGAGCACAAGCTGGCGCGCGGCTTCGCCCCGGAGCTCGCCTATTCAGCCCACCATTTCGTCCATGCCGGCCTGCACGAAGCCGTCGCGCGCGCATACGGCGACGAGCGGGGGCGCCTGGAACGATGGATTTCCGGCCGCCGCGAGGCTGGCGCTGAAACCACGGACGGCGCAGACTGAAGCCTCCCAGCCCGGAGTTGCGTCATGCGTGCGTTCCTCCTCGCGGCCGCCGTCGCCAGCGGCACGGCCCTCGCCGCCACCACCGAGCCGCCGGCGCCAGCCGCCGCCGACGTCGCCGGCAACACCGCGGTCGACTTCAAGAACCCCGAGAAATTCGTCGACGCGTGGACCGACGGCTACGGCACTGGCGCCAGTGACGACGTGACCCGCGCGCTGCGGGTGCACCTCGAAAAGCTCGGCCGGCAATACCTGCCGGCCGGCCAGCAGCTGCAGATCACCATCACCGACATCGATCTCGCCGGCCGCTACGACATGATGCGCAGCCGTACCGACTGGATCCGCGTGATGCGCGACGTCGACTGGCCCCGCATCGATCTGCACTACCGGCTGACGCAGGACGGGCGCACGCTGCGCGAAGCCGATGCGCGCGTCAGCGACATGAACTACCTGAGCCGCATCGCCCTGCAGCGTTCGACCGAGCCGCTGCGTTACGAGAAGGACATGCTCGCGCAGTGGTTCGCGAAAACGTTCGGCGCATCCTGAAACGGCGTTCGGCCTGACAGATGAAACAACGCAGCCCGGAACAACGGCTTGAGGCGATCCTCAATGCTTTGCGTAACACTCAGGCTGATCCAGCGCACCCCACGTCCGCGAACCTTGCAGCCGGCCCACTGGAAAATCTCCGGTCTGAACACGGCGCCACCTTGCGGAAAATCCGCGGATGCTGCCGGGCGTTGACGCCATAGATTCTCTCAAAGCTGGTGGGCGTGCCCACCATCACGGTGGAGAAGCTGCACGAACTCATTCAGCGGGAAAGACCGCTCGTGTTTGACGCCAACCCTCGCCGGAGTTGGCTCAAGCACAGAATTCCAGGCGCAATCAACATCGATCCCGCCGAGTACGGCGAACAAATCCTGCCATCGGACAAGTCTGCGCAGTTGGTGTTCTGCTGCTCCGGCCCTGCCTGCGGAGCCGGACCTTATGCAGCCAGGCGCGCCAAGAAAATGGGATACACGAACGTCAGGGTGCTGTCCGCAGGCATCAAGGGCTGGCTGGACGCAGCGTTGCCAACAGACGCTGGAGACAGTGACATCTGACCATTCATTCGAGCCGGCGCCACTTCGCGGCGAGGCTTGACTCGGGCGACAGGCCATGCCGCCGGCCGCGCATCCGCGCGGGCTCAGTAGTGTGGCGGTACTTCGTCGAAGGCCGCGCCCTTGTAGACATCCTGGCCCAGGCGCGCGACGCGATCGATCAACTGCCGGCACAGCGCTTCCAGCTCGCCGATGCGGCGCTGCTGGTCGGTCACCACGGCGTTGAGATCCTGCAGCGTCGCTTCTTGGTAGGCGAGGCGGGTTTCCAGATCGATCAGGCGATCTTCATTCATCATGACGATACCGGCGGACATTGCCCTATTGTCGCACCGCGATCGCCGGACGACAGCACTCTGGCGGCCGCCGGCTGCCATCGATGCGCCATTGCCCGAGGCCGTTCAGAATGCGTAGCTGGCCACCAGCGCCGTCACGACGGGATTGAGCGAAATACGCGTCTGGCTGTGCGCCAGTCGCGTGCCGTCGGCCGCATAGATGTCGATCTTCGATTCGGTGCTCAGGCCGACGTACGACACCGATGCCGACACGCCCCAGCGCGGACTGAACGCATACGACAGGCCGGCGTTCGCGATCGGCGCCCAATCCGGCGTCGCATTGGCTTCGACATAGATGCCGCTCGGCGATTTCAGGTTGGCGACCGCCAGCGGCACCCCGAACGTGTTCTTCAGATCATCCTTGAAGCCATTATTGAGATCGACGTGCGTGAACCACGTATAGGTCACGCCGACGCCGGCATACGGCCGCCATCGCGCCGCGGCGGGCCGGAAGTGGTACTGGAACAGCAGCGCGGGACTCCATTGCATCGACGATGCGAGCGGCCGGTGGGCCCCTAGATCGACGCTCAGCGCACTGAGGTTCTCATTGGGCTGCACGACGCCTCTCCCGTAGAGATCGAAAGTCGGCGGGATGCCTCCCTCGAACTTCAACGCGAGATGGCCGGTGATGAAATACGAGTTCGCGATGACCAGCGTATCGGCATTGCCGATGGAGGTGGACGTGCCCGGCGAATCGAAGCTGTCCGGAATGCCGATCAACGATCCGAGACCGGCCTTGACGTCGGTATGCAGCGGATTGCTGCCGTCGTGCGTTTGCGCGTGCAGCCAGCCGATCTGGGTGACGACGGTGCCGGCGGTCTGTGCCGAAGCCGTCAGCGACGGCAGGCACAACACCAGCGCAGGCAGGAGGTTCTTCATGCGTGGCTCCGTTGTTATCTACCGGCTCAATGCGAGTTAACCCGCGAAGCCGGATTCGGCCTGATGCCGCAGGCACGATTCGAACGCTCCCGGCGAGCGGTCGTTTTCCGATGCCCGAGCGGCGCGACGAACGCAAAAATTAATTCAGAGCCGGTTCAGCGCGGCTCCGTAAATTGGAAGGCGTCCTAGGAGGACTTGAGGAGTCGAAGCATCATGAACAACCGTACCAGGAAGTTGACGACGATCGCTGCTGCCGGCCTTCTGCTCGCCGCCGTCGCTCCGCTGCCCGCCGCAGCCCATACCCAGGTTTCGCTGAACGTCGGCCTCGGCCTGCCGCTGGTGGCACCGGTCTATGTCGCACCGGCTCCCGTCTACTACACGCCTCCGCCGCCGCCTCCGGTCGTCGTCTACGAGCCGGCTTACTACGGTTACGGACCTGCGTATGCGTATGGCGGACGCCGCGTCGTTTACGTCGATCACGGCCGCCGCTACTACGGCCCGCCGCGCGGATATCGCTATTGAGGACGCACCGTCGGCCCGCAACGAGAAACGCCGCCTTCACAGGCGGCGTTTCGCATTCTGCAAGCCGTATCGGCCGGCTTATTTGATCTTGGCTTCCTTGAACTCGACGTGCTTGCGCGCGACCGGATCGTACTTCTTGAACGCGAACTTGTCCGGCGTGTTCTTGCGGTTCTTCGTCGTGGTGTAGAAGTAGCCGGTGTCAGCGGTCGACACGAGCTTGATCTTTTCGACGTCTTTTTTCTTGGCCATGATTCAGCTCCCGGTCCTTTTAGACCTTCTCGCCGCGCGCGCGCAGCTCGGCGACGACCACGTCGACGCCCTTCTTGTCGATGATGCGCATGCCCTGCGACGAGACGCGCAGCGACACAAAGCGCTTTTCCGCCTCGAACCAGAAGCGGTGCGTGTGCAGATTCGGCTCGAAACGGCGACGGCGCTTGTTGTTGGCGTGCGAGACGGTGTTACCCACCATCGGGCGCTTGCCGGTGACCTGACAGACTTTCGACATGACACAAAACCCTTAGGGGAAAATGTTTGCCACTGGGCGACGTAGCCCCCGAGGGCCACGAAAAGGGGCGCAATTGTGCCAGCGGCTGCGAGCCAGGGCAAGGGGCCCGGCAGTGGCCCACCTCTCATAGCCAACCGTGCGCCGCAAAGCTCGCCGGCGCACCTTCGCCGATCACCAGATGATCGAGCACGCGCACGTCGACCGTCGCCAGCGCATGGCGCAGCTTCTCGGTCAGCACGCGGTCGGCTTCGCTGGGTTCGACGGCGCCGCTCGGATGGTTGTGCGCGAAGATCAGCGCTGCCGCGCGGTGCCGCAGCGCCGCCTTGACGACCTCGCGCGGATAGACGGCCGCGCCGTCGAGCGTACCGTGCGCCAGCGTTTCGAACGCCAGCACGCGATGTCGGGCGTCGAGGAACAGGGCCGCGAACACCTCGTGATCGAGATCGCGCAACCGCGCGCGCAGGAAGCGCTCGGCGGCCAGCGGATCGTTGAGGGCCTCGCCCTGCTGCAATTCTTCCGCCAGATGGCGGCGCGCCAGTTCGAGGACGGCCTGCAGTTGCGCGTACTTGGCGGCACCTAGACCCTTGCCGGCCGAAAACGCGGCAAGATCGGCGCGCAACAGCGCGCGCAGCCCACCGAAGCCGGCGATCAGCTCGCGCGCGAGCTCGACCGCGCTTTTGCCGGCGACGCCGGTGCGCAGGAAGATCGCCAGCAGTTCGGCGTCGGACAAAGCCGCCGCGCCGCCGGTCAGCAGCTTCTCGCGCGGCCTTTGCTCGGCCGGCCAGTCCCGTATCGCCATACGCCACTCCCGACAAGATCGCCGTGCAGGCTCGCTAGAATGTTGGAATGAGCGCCATACCGCCGTCCGTGCCGAACTTCGCAGATCGCCGCATCCTGCTCGCCGTGAGCGGCGGCATTGCCGCGTACAAGGCCGCCGATCTGACGCGCCGGCTGATCGAAGCCGGAGCCGACGTGCAGGTCGTGATGACGGCGGGCGCCCGGGAATTCGTCACACCGCTGACTTTCCAGGCGCTGTCCGGGCGTCCGGTGCGCACCTCGCTGTTCGACCCGGCCGCCGAGGCGGCGATGGGCCATATCGAGCTGGCGCGCTGGCCGGATCTGGTTCTCGTCGCGCCGGCATCGGCGGACGTCATCGCTAAGCTCGCACTTGGTCTGGCCGACGATCTGCTAAGCACGCTGGCGCTGGCGACCGACCGGCCGATCGCGATCGCGCCGGCCATGAACCGCCTGATGTGGGCGAATCCGGCGACGCAGGCCCATGTCGCAACGCTGGTCGCGCGCGGCGTGCACGTGATCGGCCCCGGCAGCGGCGCGCAGGCTTGCGGCGAGACCGGCGACGGCCGCATGTCGGAACCGCTGCAGATCCGCGAGGCCGTCGCGCAGCTCTTCGGCCACGGACCGCTGCGCGGCGTGAAGGCCGTGGTCACCGCCGGCCCGACGCGCGAGCCGATCGATCCGGTGCGTTTCATCAGCAATCGCTCATCGGGCAAGATGGGCTACGCGCTGGCCGCCGCTCTGCGCGCGCTCGGCGCCGACGTCACCTTGCTCAGCGGCCCCACGAACCTGCCCGCGCCGGCCGGCGTGAGACGCATCGACGTCGAGACCGCGCAGGAACTGCTCGACGCCGCCCTGCGGGAAACCGGGGACGCGCAGATCTTCGTCGGCGCGGCTGCCGTCGCCGACTATCGCGTCGAGGCCGTGGCCGCCGAGAAGATCAAGAAGAGCGACGCGACGATGCAGCTCGCCCTGAACCGCAATGCCGACGTCATCAGCGCCGTGCGCGAGTGCGATGCGAAGCTGTTCGTCGTCGGCTTCGCCGCCGAGACCGAGAAGCTGGAAGAGCATGCGCGCGGCAAGCTCGAACGCAAGAAGCTCGATATGATCGCCGCCAACTGGGTCGGCCGCGGCCGTGCGTTCGACCGCGACGACAATGCCCTGTCCGTCTACTGGCGCGGCGGCGGCCGCGAGCTGACGCAGGCGGCGAAGCGCGAACTCGCGCACTCGCTGGCGGCGCTGATCGCCGAGCGCTTCGCGAAGCGCGACGCCTGAACCGCCCCTCACCCCAAGCCTCTCCGCCGTGGCCGGAGGAGAGGGAATCCCATGAATCACATGAAACAGCAAATCCAGCTCAAGATTCTCGATGCGCGCATCGGCCAGGATGTGCCGCTGCCGGCCTATGCGACCGACGGCGCCGCCGGCCTCGACCTGCGCGCACTGCTCGACGCGCCGCTGGAGCTTGCGCCGGGCGCGACGACGCTGATCAAGACCGGCCTGGCGATCCACATCGCCGACGCGAACCTCGCCGCGGTGATCCTGCCGCGCTCGGGGCTCGGCCACAAGAACGGCATCGTGCTCGGCAATCTCGTCGGCCTGATCGACTCCGATTACCAGGGCGAGTTGATGGTCTCGTGCTGGAACCGCGGCCAGGCGACGTTCACGATCCATCCCGGCGAGCGCATCGCGCAGCTGGTGTTCGTGCCGGTCGTGCAGGCCGCTTTCGAGATCGTCGACGACTTCGACGCCAGCGCGCGCGGCGCCGGCGGCTTCGGCCACACCGGCCGGCACTGAGCCGCGTCGCTGCCGCATAATCCGCGCCGGTTTTTCGCCTGCCAGCACCACCATGACCATCGACCTTTCCAGCGCGCAGACCATCGCCCGCGTCCTCACCGAGGCCCTGCCGTACATCCGCCGCTTTTCCGGCAAGACCATCGTCGTCAAGTACGGCGGCAACGCGATGAAAGATGACACGATGATCGCGTCGTTCGCGCGCGACATCGTGCTGATGAAGCTGGTCGGTATGAACCCGGTCGTCGTGCACGGCGGCGGCCCGCAGATCGGCTCGCACCTCGAGAAGCTCGGCAAGAAGAGCGAATTCATCCAGGGCATGCGCGTCACCGACGAGGAGACGATGGATGTCGTCGAGATGATGCTCGGCGGCCTCGTCAACAAGGCGGTCGTCGCCGCGCTGAACCAGCAGGGCGGGCGTGCCGTCGGCCTGACCGGCAAGGACGGCAGCCTGATCCGCGCGAAGAAGATGCTGCTCGACGGCCATCAAGACATCGGCCAGGTCGGCGAGATCGAGACGATCGATCCGCGCGTCGTCACGCATCTGGAGGCCGGCGGCTTCATTCCGGTGATCGCGCCGGTCGGCGTCGGCGAGAACGGCGAAGCGTTCAACATCAATGCCGACATCGCTGCCGGCAAGCTCGCCGCCGTGCTGCAGGCCGAGAAGATCATCTTCCTGACCAACGCGCCGGGCGTGCTCGACAAGCAGAGCCGGATTCTCACCGGACTGACGGTGCCGCAGGTCGAAGGCCTGATCGCCGACGGAACCATTTCCGGCGGCATGGTGCCCAAAGTACGGTACGCGCTCGACGCGGTGAACAGCGGCGTGAAGTCGGCGCACATCATCGACGGCCGCCTCGATCACTCGGTGCTGCTCGAACTGTTCACCGATCAGGGCATTGGCACGCTCATCAAGGGCTGACCCGCGGCGACGACCGCGCCGGCTCGACTCCCCGACGGAGAGACGATCATGGAAGTGGGCTTCATCGGACTCGGCGGCATGGGCCGCGGCATCGCCGCGAACCTGCTCAAGGCCGGCCATCGGGTCACGGTTTGGAACCGCTCGCAGACGCCGGTGCAGGAGCTGGTCGCGCTCGGCGCGCAGGCCGCGGCGCAGGTGCAGGACGCACTGCACGGCGGCGTCGTGTTCAGCATGCTGGCCGATGATGCGGCGCTGCGCGCCGTGCTCGTCGACAGTGGCGCCCTCGATCGCGCAGCGCGCGGCCTGATTCACGCCAATCTCGCGACAATCTCGACGGCTTTCGCCACCGAGCTGACGGCGCTGCATGAAGCGCGCGGCCTCGCCTACGTATCGGCGCCGGTGTTCGGCCGTCCCGATGTGGCGGCGGCTGGCAAGCTCAATATCATCGCCGCCGGTCCGGATCACGCGCTGGCGACGCTGCAGCCGCTGTTCGACGCGATCGGCCAGAAAACCTGGCGGCTCGGCGATGCGGCGGTGCGCGCCAATGCCGTGAAGATCGCCGGCAACTTCATGATCGCCTCGGCGATCGAAACGATGGCCGAGGCGGCGACGCTGGCGCAGGGCCACGGCGTCGGCCCGATGGAGTTCCTCGAAATTCTCACCAACACGCTGTTTGCGGCGCCGGTCTACAAAGGCTATGGCGCGCAGATCGCCGAGCAGCGCTATGAACCAGCCGGCTTCAAGCTGCGGCTCGGGCTCAAGGATGTGCGCCTCGCACTGGCGGCCGGCGATGACGCGAATGTGCCGTTGCCGTTTGCCAGCGTGCTGCGCGATGCGCTGCTCGACGCCATGGCGCACGGCGATGGCGATCGCGACTGGGCGGCGCTGGCGAAAGTCGCGGCGCGCCGGGCCGGCACCGCGGGCTGAAGCGGCATTGCCCGCTCAGGGCCCGGTCGGCGCCGGCTTGCCGGCCGGGGCGCCCTGGGGCGCGTCGGATTCGCTCCGCAGCTCACGGAAACGCGCGAGGTCGGCGGCATATTTGTCAGTGGTCTTCTGCTGATCGGCGGCGATGTCGGCGAGCGCCTGACGGTTGCCGTCGCGCGTCTGCTGCAGTTCGGCGAGCTTGCGGGTCAGGGCGGGCGGCGGCGTCTTGCCGTCCTTGCCCGCGGCGTCGACGCGAGCCTGTTGCTGGGCGATGGCCTTTTCGTTGTCGGCCAGCTGCTTCTCGATGAGCGTCTGGCGGCCTTCGAGCTGCGTCAGACGCTCGTCGCGCGCTTTCTCGATGTCGCGGTCGCGATTGTAGGTGCCGAGCAGGAAGCGATCGTAATCGCGCTGCTGCTGCGCCTTCAGGACCGCCTCGGCCTGGTCGCGTTGCGCTTTCTCCTCCGCCGCGATTTCGGCGGACGTCTTTTCGCGCGGCCTGACCTGGCGCACGCGTCCCTGGTCGTCGTAAATCTCGCGCTGCTGCTGCGCGTATTGCGGCGGCACGGTATCGCCGCAGGCGCGCTGGCCGGTGCTGTCGGTCCAGCATTGCACGCGCTGGCCCGACGACGCCGGCGCCAGACCGACCGTCAGACCCAGCAGCACGCCCGCCCACGCTCCGCACCGACCGACGATCTCCACGCTGTCCACCCCGATGTCGCAAGCCCGGCGCCGATTATGCGGCATTGCGATCGGCCGGCATCGGCGCTCGCCGGGCGCAGCGCGGTGCGCGACCCGTCACCGCAACCGCCGGCGATCCTCGTTAAAGTCTTGGTCATGCCCACATCGAGCGTTTCGATTCCGCCCTTGCGCATGCTTTCGCTGGCGCTGCTGATCGCGGCGCTGGCCATCGCGCTGTGCCTGGTGCTCGCGCGGTCGCCGCCGTATCTGGGCCTGCGCCTGAACGGCGACGAAGGCGCCGAGGGCGTGCGCATCGAGCGCGCGCACGGACCGTCCGCCGGGCGCCTGCGCGCCGGCGAGCGCATCGTGGCCCTGCGCAACGGCAGCGCCGCCGTCCCGCTGCAGCCCGACGATCTGGCCATCGAGCCGGACATCGCGTTCGCGGATTACCAACCGTTCGATGCCTTCATGCAGCGCCAGCAGGCGCTGGCCGAAGCGCTCGCGCAGTCGGCCGTGCCGCTCGTGCTCGACGACGGCCGCGTCGTCGAGATCATCCCGTTCCACGGCCGGCCGATCCGCGACCTGCCGTTCGAGTTCTGGCTGCAGGTCTTCGTCGCCGCCGCCGGCTGGCTGCTCGGCGCAAGCATCTGGGCTTTCCGCCGCGAACAGGCGGCATCGCTCTACCTGATGATCACCGGCCTCGGCACGATGCTGATGGCCGGCAGCGCGGCGATCTACAGCACGCGCGAACTGGCGCTGCCGGGCGCGCGCTTCCTGTGGCTGTCGCGCGTCAACCACGGCGGCGCGCTGCTCTGCATGGCGGCGTTCATCGCCGTGCTGTTCCATTACCCGCGTCGCCTGGGCCGGGGCCTGTGGGGACCGGCGCTGCTCGCGATCTACCTGCTGATCTGGCTCGCCGATCTGCTGCAGATCCTGCCGCTCGCCAACCGCACCGTGCAGGGCGCGTTCCTGGGCGGCGTCGCGCTCGCTGCCGCCGTCGCCGCTTGGCAGTGGCGCGGCACCCGCGGCGATCCGCTGCGCCGCGCCGCGCTGCAGTGGTTCCTGCTGTCGTGGTTCGTCGGCACGTTTGGCTTCATGGTCATCGTCGTGATGCCGGGCATGGCTGGCATCGACACCGGCAAGCTCCAGGCCTACGGCTTCGGCATGACCTGGCTGATCTCGCTCGGCCTGGCGCTCGGCATCGCCCGCTACCGGCTGTTCGATCTGGAGACCTGGTGGTTCCGCGCGGTGGCGCTGGTCGGCGGCGGGGCCGCCGTGATCGCCGTCGATCTCGCGTTCGTCTCGCTGCTCGGCCTGCGCCAGCCGGCCGCCCTGACGCTGGCGCTCGCCTTCGCCGGCTGGATCTACTTTCCGCTGCGGCAATGGCTGGCGACCAAGGTGTTCCAGCGCTTCGGCCTGCTGCGCATGCGCGACATTCCACGACTGCTGCGTGAAGTCATCGCCGACACGCCGCTCGAGGCCGAGCATCTGCTGCCGGAATCGCTGCGCCGGCTGTTCGCGCCGCTGCAGCTGACGCCGCTGGCGCGGACGCCGCGCAAGGTGCGCATCGCCGGCAACGGCAGCATGCTGCTCGTACCCGGCATCGGCCGCTGGCCGGGCTGGGAGGTGCGCTGGGCGGACAACGGCACCCGCCTGTTCACGCGCCAGGACGCGCAGCTCGCCGACGCGGTGCGCGCGGTGCTCGAACGCGTCGTCGCCTACCAGGATGCGGTCGAGCAGAGCATCGAGCGCGAGCGCAACCGCGTCGCCGCCGATCTGCACGACGACGTCGGCGCACGCCTGCTCACGCTGCTGCATCGCGCCGATCCCGAGCAGGCCCAGGCGATCCGCGAAACGCTGGCCAGCCTGCGCCTCGTCGTGCATGGCCTCGGCGCGCAGCCGCAGCCGCTGGTCGACGCGCTCGCCGAGTGGCGCGCCGAACTGCACGAGCGCTGCGAGGCGGCGCGCGTCGGCGTGATCTGGCACGAAGCGGCGCCCTTGCCGGAGTGGCGCCTCGACGCGCCGCAGCAATTGCACCTGGCGCGCGTGCTGCGCGAAGCCGTCAGCAACGCCTTGCGCCACGCGGCGCCGACCCGCATCGAAGTCCGTCTCGCCGCCGAGGCCGGCGCGCTGCGGCTCAGCATCGCCAACGACGGCGCCTGCCTGCCGCCGCCGCAGTGGCAGGCCGGCAACGGTCTGCGCAGCATGCGCAGCCGCACGCAGAAGCTCGGCGGCGAGCTGACGATCGAGGCCGAAGAGGGCCATGTCGTGCTGCGTCTGCGCGTACCGCTCGACGCCCCCCCGTCCGGGGCTGACAAGCCTCTTCGCATTGGTTGATACTGATGAGCGGACAACAGGGAAGTCATACGCGAGGAAGCGTCATCATGCAGCGGGGCCTGGTCATCGAAGATTTGGCGACGACGGCCGATTGGCTGTCGCGCGCCCTGCACGAAGCCTTTCCCGGCATCGTCGTCGAACATGCCGAGACGTTGTCCGATGCGCGCATCATCCTGCAGCGCAGCATGCTGGACATCGCGCTCGTCGATCTCGATCTGCCGGACGGATCCGGCATCGATCTGATCAACCTGATCAGCGCGCGCCATCCGCACTGCCATTGCATCGTCACGACGATCTACGGCGACGACCGCCATCTGTTCCCGGCGCTGCGCGCCGGTGCCCAGGGTTATCTGCTCAAGGACCAGCCGGTCGAACGGCTGGTCGCCGCCCTGCAGGCGATCGACCGCGGCGAACCGCCGCTGTCGCCGGCGATCGCGCGGCGCCTGCTCGGCATGTTCGCGCCGAACGATCCCGCCCCCGCCGAGCGGAAGCTGACGGCGCGCGAACGCGAGACGCTGGTGCTGATCGCCAAGGGCCTGCGCCTCGCCGAAGTCGCCGAACAGCTCGGCGTGACGCGCAATACCGCCGCCGGCTTCGTCAAGGCGATCTACCGCAAGTTCAACATCTCGAGCCGCGCTGAGGCCGCGCTCGAAGCGACGCGGCTCGGGCTCGTCAAGAGCGCGTTCTGAGCGAACCGGCGATCGCCGCCGCGCTCAGCCCGCCACGCCGTACTCGGCCTGATAGGCGCGGATCGCCGCGAGCGTGTCCGCCGGGGCGTGACCGCCCGACAGGTACGACAGCATCGTCTGCACGTTGACCAGCGAGACGACGCGGATGCCGGCATCGCGCTCCATCTCCTGCACCGCCGACAGGCCCGATGGTCCCCCAGAAGAACCCTGTTCCTGGCGATCGAGCGCGATCACCGCTGCGACGGGCTGCGCGCCGGCCTGCTGCAGCAGACGCACCGCTTCGCGCAGCGCCGTGCCGGCGGTCAGCACATCGTCGACGATGACGACGCGCCCCTTGGGCGCCGCACCGACCAGCGTGCCGCCTTCGCCGTGGTCCTTGGCCTCCTTGCGGTTGTAGGCGTACGCGACATCCGCGCCCTGCTCGGCGAGCGCGCACGACACCGCCGTCACCAGCGGAATGCCTTTGTAGGCCGGGCCGAACAGCATGTCGTACTCGAGTCCCGACGCGGCCAGCGCCTGCGCGTACGCATGGCCGAGCGCGCGCATCGCCGCGCCCGAGGAGATCCTGCCGAGATTGAAGAAGTACGGTGACCGGCGGCCGGATTTCAGCGTGAACGAACCGAACTTCAGCACTTCGTGCTCGAGCGCGAGACGCAGGAATTCGGACTGATAGGTCTGCAGCATGTGATTCGTGATCGGTGATTCGTGATTGGGATACGTCGCTCGCGTACATTACACAAATCACGAATCACCGATCGCGAATCATCCCTCATGCGCGTCATCTCGCTCAATGCCAACGGCATCCGCTCCGCCGCCCGCAAGGGCCTGTTCGACTGGCTGCCGCGGCAGAACGCCGATTTCCTCTGCCTCCAGGAAATCAAGGCGCAGCTGACCGACCTCGAAGGCGACCTGACCTTCTCGCCGCCCGGCTGGCACGCGCATTTCAGCTACGCGCAGAAGAAGGGCTACTCGGGCGTGGCGATCTTCGCCCGGCAGGCGCCGGACAAGATCCTCGACAAGCTCGGCGCGCCGGAATTCGACGACGAGGGCCGCTATCTCGAACTGCGCTACGGCCCGCTGTCGATCGTCTCGCTGTACGTGCCGTCCGGCTCGGCCGGTCCGGAACGCCAAGCGAGCAAGGATCGCTTCCTCGACTTCTTCCTGCCGGTGATGCGCGACTGGCTGGCGTCGGGACGCCAGTACGTCGTGGTCGGCGACTGGAACATCGCGCACCGGAACATCGACCTCAAGAACTGGCGCGGCAACCAGAAGAACTCCGGCTTCCTGCCGCACGAGCGCGCCTGGATGGACCGGTTGCTCGGCCACGAGCCGCCGGCGCCCGGCTGGATCGATGCCTATCGCCAGCTGCATCCGGACGCCGAAGGCGAGGCCTACACCTGGTGGAGCAACCGCGGCCAGGCCTGGGCGAAGAATGTCGGCTGGCGCATCGATTACCAGATCGTCACGCCGAACCTGCGCGACCGGATCAAGGCCGCGGCGGTGTGGAAGGAAACGCGCTTTTCCGACCACGCGCCGCTGACGATGGACTACGCGCCGTAGCCGGCCGCGGTTTCACACGCTGTCGGCGCGCACGTCGGCCTCGGCGATCGACTGCTCGACGAGTCCGGCGCGCCACAGCCACGCATACAACAGCACGCCGGGCAGCGCCGCCACCGTCGTCAGCAGGTAGAAATCGACGTAGCCGAACCATTCGATCAGCCGCCCGGCCATCGTCCCGGTCAGGAAGCGGCCGACGACCGAAGCCGCCGCCGACAGCAGCGCGAACTGCGTCGCCGTGAAGCTCAGATTGCACAGCGCCGACAGATAGGCGACGACGACGGCGCCGCCGAGGCCGCTCGCGGTATTCTCGAAGCCGATCGTGAACGCGAGGAAGCCGTCGCTGTGGCCGATCGCCGCCAGCGCCGCGAACGACAGGTTCGACACCGCCATCAGGACCAGGCTGATCATCACCGAGCGCTTCATGCCCAGCCGCGCGTAAAGGATGCCGCCGATGAAGATGCCGAGCAGGTACGCGAAGAATCCGAAGCCGACATCGTAGGTCGCGATCTCGTCGTTCGTGAAGCCGAGATCGTCGAGCAGCAGGCGCACCGTGAGATTGGCCAGCGTGTCGCCGATCTTGTGCAGCAGCACGAACAGCAGCACGAGCCAGGCGCCGCTGCGCCGGAAGAACTCGGTCAGCGGCGTGACGACGGCGCCGAGCCGCTCGCCGAAGCGCTTGCGCGGCACCGGCGCGCGATGCCGCGGCGGCTCGCCCATCAGGAAGCCGACGAGCACCGCCGGCAGCGCGAACAGCGCGCACGACACGTAGGCCGCGCTCCAGCCGTAATGGCCGGCGACGAGCAGTGCGAGGCCGCCCGCCGTCGCCGAGCCGATGCGCCAGCCGTACTGCGACATGCCGGAGCCGACACCGAGCTGCTGCGGCTGCAAGAGCTCGATGCGATAGGCGTCGATGACGATGTCGAAGGTCGCGCCGGCGACGCCCAGCAGGATCGCGCCGAGCACGACGGCGCCGAGATCGTGTACCGGATCGGCGATGCCGAGCCAGCCGACGGCCGCGGCGACGAAGATCGCCGACAGCCACAGCCATGCGCGGCGCTGGCCATAGCGACCGAGCCATGGCAGACGCACGCGGTCGATCGCCGGCGCCCACAGGAACTTGAGGCTGTAGACGAGGAAGGCCAGCGAGAACGCCGTGATGCTGGCCTTGCTGATGCCGTCCTGCTTGAGCCGCGTCGTCAGCGTCGCACCGAGCATCGCGTACGGAAAGCCGGACGAAATGCCGAGCAGCAGCGCCGCCAGCGGCGCCGCCTCGAAATACGGTTGCACGGAAGCCGGCAGCCGCGCG
Source organism: Solimonas sp. (assembly GCA_047605265.1). GTDB lineage: Bacteria > Pseudomonadota > Gammaproteobacteria > Nevskiales > Nevskiaceae > Solimonas. The sequence continues at coordinate 4,530 of JASGFY010000042.1, read as the reverse complement.
CGCAGCGCGGTCACGGTGGTCATCATGGAAATCCCGGGAACGTGGCGCGCACAGCGTAGCGCAGGCCGCCACGCTTCCGCGAACGCCCGTCAGGCCGCCAATGCCTCGCTGCGCTGCAGGCGCACGAACACCTCGGCGAAGCGGCGGCCGATGTCGTTGCCGTCCGGCACGTCGCGCGCGCGCCGGTAGACCGGCAGTTCGAGGCGGTCGATGTTGTCGGCGCGGCCGGCGTGCGTAGCGCCGAGCAGCTTGAGGTGGCGGATGATGCGGTCGTTGTCGGACGCCACGTCGTAATAGAACGTGCGGATGCCGTTCTTCCATGCCGTCAGGTGTAGGCAGGCCTGCAGCACGAAGCCGGCACCGCGGCCCTGATAATCGTCGGCGATCGTGATCGCCACGTCGGCGGCCCGCGGCTCACCGTTGAGACGGACATAGCGCGCGAGGCCGATGCCCGGCTCGTCCGGCTTCTCGGGATTGGTCGCGCCCCAGGCGGCGTGATTGATCTGGTCGATGTACACCAGCTTGGCGACGAGCTCGTCGCTCAGCTGATCGGGATCGCCGTTCGGGAAGCGGCGGCGGCGCGCGAGCTTCGACAGGCGCGCGAAGCCTTCCTTGATGCGCGCCGCGTCGTCGGGGCGGATCGGCCGCACGACGATCGGCAGGCCGTCGTCGAGGGTGTACTTGAGCACGGCGGGCAACGGCGGCGTACGCCAGCGACTGAACATCCGGACCTCCCCTGCCCTCGCGGGCCGTCAAGAAAGTACGAAAGCGAATCCCCGCGCGTCGAACGCGACCCGTGCGCGTCCTAAAGATCGCGCAGGTCGAGCAGATCGAGCGGGTTGTCCCAGCGCCCGGCCGCCGGGCGCGGCTCGTCGCGCTCAACGTAGTCGTCGCGCTCGATGTCGAGCGCTCCGGAGTAATCCTCAGGCGGCGCGCACGGACGCGCGGCCAGCGACATCCACGTCTCGAAGTCGTAATCCTCGAGCGTGCCGTCGTAGTGCTGGACCAGCACCATCTCCGCATCGCTGTCGACGCCAACGACTTCGAACGGGCCGTTCTCGGTCTCGAACCACTGGCCCACCACCAGTCCGCCCAGCCATTCCGCCATGATCCACCTCCCGCGCCGCGCGGACGGCGCCCCTACTTTCTACGCCGCTCGCGGGCATGCGGCAAGCGCGGACGCGGGGGTCCTGCGCAAGCGCTTGAAAGGCGGCGGATTCGCCGGCGCGCGCTACGGACACGGAATCGGATAGCGCCGGTGCAGCGCTTCGAGCGCGCACAGGACCTTGCCGTCGAGCTTCAGCGCGGCGCTGTCGAGATTGCGGCGCAACTGCTCCGGCGTCGTCGCGCCGATGATCGTGGCCGTGGTGAACGGACGCTCATGCACGAACGCCAGCGCCATCTGCGCGGGATCGAGACCGTGCTCGCGCGCCAGCTCGACGCAGGCGCGTACCGGCGCTTCCGCTTCCGGCGCCGAGTAACGCGTGAAGCGCGTGAAGCGCACCATGCGCGCGCCTTGCGGACGCGCGCCGTCGAGGTACTTGCCGGACAGCACGCCCATGGCCAGCGGCGAATACGCGAGCAGGCCGACGTCTTCGCGCAGCGCGAACTCGGCGAGGCCGATCTCGAAACTGCGGTTCAGCAGGCTGTACGGATTCTGGATGCTGACGATGCGCGGCAGGCCTTCTTCGCGATGCAGGCGCAGATATTCGGCGACGCCCCACGGCGTTTCGTTCGACACGCCGATGTGGCGGATCTTGCCCTGGCGCTGCAGATCGGCGAGCGCGCCCAGCGTCTCGGCCAGCGGCACACCGCCGTCGCCGCCGTCCGCCTCGTAACCGAGGCGGCCGAAAAAGTTCGCCGGCCGCTGCGGCCAATGCACTTGGTACAGGTCGATGACGTCGGTCTGCAGACGACGCAGCGAGGTCTCGCAGGCCGCGAGCACCGACGCGCGATCGAGCTTCGGGCCGCCGCGAACGTACGGAAACGCGCCGGGGCCGATGACCTTGCTGGCGAGCACGATGCGGTTGCGCTTGCCGCTCTTCTTCAGCCAGCCGCCGATGATCGCTTCGGTGTGGCCATAGGTTTCAGCTCGCGGCGCGACCGGATACATCTCCGCCGTGTCGAGAAAGTTCACGCCGGCGGCGAGCGCCATGTCGATCTGCGCATGCGCCTCGGCTTCGCTGTTCTGCTCGCCCCAGGTCATCGTGCCGAGGCAGACGTGGCTGACGCGCAGATCGCTGCGGCCGAGACGGCGGTATTGCATGCTCATGGAAGACTCGAAGAAAAATCGATCGCCGCGAACCGGCGGCAGCGGGCGGCTCAGGCCGCGCGCGCCAGATCACGTGCCGCGATCAGGCGCTGGATCGCCGGCTTGAAGATCAGTTCCATCGCGCGCTCCTGCTGTGGACCGGGCACGACCAGCGTCTGCGCGTGCGACTGCATCGCGCCGGGCATCTCGCGCAGCAGCATGCCGAAGTCCGCCTGCACGCGCGCGTTGTCGTTGAAGTGGATGACGACGAGGCTTTCCTCGGCGAGCGGAATCTCGCGCGTCGCGAACGGATTGCTGGTATCGACCAGCGGCACGCGCTGGAAATTGACGTCGGTGCGCGAGAACTGCGGCACGATGTAGTTCACGTAGTCCGGCATGCGGCGCAAGATGGTGTGCGTGACTTCCTCCGGGTGATAGCCGCGCTCGTCGGTGTCGCGCTTCAGCTTCTGGATCCACTCCAGATTGATCACCGGCGTCACGCCGACCAGCAGATCCATGTGCGCGGCGATATTGACCTCGTCGCCGACGTAGGCGCCGTGCAGCCCCTCGTAGAACAGGAGGTCGGTGTCGGGCGGCAGGCGCTGCCACGGCGTGAACGTGCCCGACGCCTGGCGCGCGGCGGCGGCCTCGTCGTCGCGATGCAGGTAGTGGCGGATCATGCCGGTGCCGCGCTCGCCGTATTCGCGCAGCAGCCCTTCGAGGCGCTCCAGCAGGTTGGCGGCCGGCGCGAACAGCGAGAAATTCTCGCCGCGAATGCGGGCGCGCTCCAGCGTGCGGCGCAGCCGCAGGCGGTCGTACGCATGGAACGCGTCGCCTTCGACCAGCGCGCCGCGGACGCCCATCTCGCCGAACAGGCGCATGAACGCCTTCACGGCGGTGCTGGTGCCGGCACCGCTCGCGCCGGTGATGCCGATGATGGGATGTTTGGTCGACATGGACACCCGAGATTACCCGCTCGCGTGCGGCACGCAAATGCCCGCGGCCGCTGCGTCCCTGTCAGCCGGCGACGACAGGCTTGACGCGGCGGCTCAGCGGCGCCGGTACGCCAGATCGAAGACGGCGTGGCCGAGCCGCTCGCCGCGTGCCTCGAACCTGGTCTTGAGCCGGGTCGCCGGGCGCGGCACGTAAGCGCCGTCGGCCGACTCGTTGCGCAAGGCGGACTCGGCGTTCAGCACGTCGAGCATGTGCTCGGCGTACGGCTGCCAGTCGGTCGCCAGGCTCAACAGGCCGCCGGGCTTCAGCCGCGAGGCGGCGAGCCCGGCGAACGCAGGCTGCACGAGGCGGCGTTTGTTGTGCCGGGCCTTGTGCCAGGGGTCCGGGAACTGGATGACGATCTCGTCGAGCGAAGCTTCCGGCAGCCAGTCGCGCAGCACCGTCACCGCGTCGTCGCTGGCGACGCGCAGGTTCCGCGCGCCGGCCGCACACGCCCGGTTCATCAGGCGACCGACGCCCGGGCGATGCACTTCGACGCCGAAGAAATCGCGCTGCGGCTCGGCGACGACGCGGCTCAGCAGATAGTCGCCCATGCCGAAGCCGATCTCGAACACGCGCGGCGCCTCGCGGCCGAACAGCCGCGCGAGATCGAGCGGCGCGGCCGGCGCCGTCACGCCGTAGCGTGGCCACAGCTCGTCCATCGCACGTTTCTGCGCATCGGTCATGCGGCCTTCACGGCGCACGAACGAGCGGATTTCGCGGCGATGCGGCGCCGCGGCTTCGTCCGGCATCGCCTCGCTCGGGGCCTTGCTCAGAACGGCAACCCTTCGAGCGGCGACGACGCGCTGGCGAAGCGGCGCCGCGGCATGCGGCCGGCGAGGCGCGCTTCGCGGCCGGCTTCGATCGCCTTCTTCATCGCGCCTGCCATCAACTCCGGGTTCTTCGCCTCGGCGATCGCCGTGTTCATCAGGACGCCGTCGCAGCCGAGCTCCATGGCGATCGCCGCGTCGCTGGCGGTGCCGACGCCGGCGTCGACGATGATCGGCACGTGTGCGTTCTCGATGATGGTCAGCAGGTTGTACTTGTTCTGGATGCCGAGACCGGAACCGATCGGCGCCGCCAGCGGCATCACCGCCACGCAGCCGATCTCTTCGAGGCGCTTGCAGAGGATCGGATCGTCGCTGGTGTAGACCATCACCTCGAAGCCATCCTTGACGAGGACTTCGGCGGCTTCGAGCGTGGCGGTGACGTCCGGATACAGCGTCTTCCGGTCACCGAGCACTTCGAGCTTGACCAGCTGATGGCCGTCGAGCAGCTCGCGCGCC